>JBKQWE010000065.1:0-74622 GCA_052139675.1 Candidatus Brocadiia bacterium | reverse complement strand
GCGAATCGCGCGTTGCGGTAGATCGAGTCCGCCCATTAGCACCAGCGTTTCGATGCGCGCGATCGCCTCGACGGGAGAATTAGCATGCGTGGTCGTCAGCGATCCATCGTGACCGGTGTTCATCGCTTGCAACATGTCGAGCGCTTCGCCGCCGCGGCACTCGCCGACCACGATCCGGTCGGGCCGCATGCGCAGTGCGTTGATGACCAGCTTGCGGATCGGCACCTCGCCCTTCCCTTCGATGCTCGCCGGCTTGCTCTCGAGGGAGACGACGTGGTCCTGCGCCAGCCGCAGTTCGGCGGAGTCCTCGATCGTCACGATGCGTTCCGTGTGCGGGATGAAGCCGCTGAGGATGTTGAGGAACGTCGTCTTGCCCGAGCCGGTCCCGCCGGAGATGAGCACGTTGCGCCGGTTGTGGACGGCCAGCTTCAGGAAATCGGCCATCGCCAGCGTGATCGAGCCGAAGCGGATCAGGTCCTCGTACGTGTACGGCGTGCGGGCGAATTTGCGGATGGTGATCGTCGGCCCGGTCAGGCAGAGCGGCGGGATGATGGCGTTGACGCGCGACCCGTCGGCCAGGCGCGCGTCCACCATCGGGCTCGATTCGTCCACGCGACGCCCGATCGGCGCCAGGATGCGGCGGATGACCGCCAGCACCTGGTCGTTGCTCGTGAATTGTTTCTCGGTCAGCGTGATCTTGCCGTGGCGCTCGATGTAGAGGTGCTCCCAGCCGTTGACCATGATCTCGTCCACGCTGTCGTCGGCCAGGAAGTCCTCGAGCGGGCCGAGGCCCACCGCCTCGTCCACGACTTCCTTGACGAGCACCTCGGCGGGAAGCCAGGCGGGCCGCTCGGAGTCGAACTTCCGGACGGCCGCGCGCGCGGCGGCGGTGGCCTTCGCGTGGACCTCTTCGGCGCTCTTCTCCGTCAGGTCCGTGTGCTTCAGGTCCAGCGTCGCCAGGACTTCCTCGTGCACCTTCTTCTTGAGTTCCACGGGCGTATGGTGGGCCGAAGCAGCCGCAGCAGGCTTGCCCGCCTGGGCGGGCTTGCCTGGCGGGGCGGGCTTGCCGGCCGAGACGGCCCTGCCCGCCGCAGCCTTGATCGCGGCCGAAGGGGCGGAGACGGCATCGCGCTCGAAAAACGTAAGCGTGAACGGCCCTACGCGGATCGCGTCGCGGTCATGCAGCGGCTCCTGCACGCGGCCCGTCAGCCGCCGCCCGTTCAGATACGTGCCGTTGCGGCTCTCCGAATCCACGACGGCGAATCCGTCCTTCTCCTGGAAAATCATGCAGTGCTCGCGGGAGATGCTGATGTGCTCGAGCACCAGCGCGTTGTGGCCGGACTTCTTCCCGATGCGGAACGGCAGCGGCTGGATCTCCGCGCGCCGCTCGAGGCCGTTTTCGTCCTTGATGAGAAGAATCGCCATCGCCGGTTCCTTCAATCCGAAAACTACCGTGCCGCATCACGCATGATTTGCGATTTCTGATTTCTGATTTTGCTCCGCAGAAAACTTCATTTTTTCAGCCGGTTCATATGTCATTCCCGCGAAAGCGGGAATCCAGAATCCTGCGCACAACGTGGTTTCCCGCTTTCGCATCGTGCGCCGTACGCGGCGCACTCTTGGGAATGACCCTGAAACAGCCGCAAAGTGTAATGCAGCCACGTTTTCTACAGCGCAAATCAGAAATCAGATATCAGAAATCGCCGTCGCGTTATTGCATCGGCGTCGCCTGGATCGGCGAACTGCTCTTCAGCCGCTCCTGGCGCGCCCGCTCGGCGTCCTCGGCGTTCTTGATGACGTTGCTCTCGTTGATCTCGATTTCGCCGGCCGGCGGCAGACTGTCGGCGGGCGGCCGCAGCGCCAGCGTCAGCGCGCCGTATTGCTGGGCGAAGACGAGCACGTTGGCTTCCTGCGAAGTGGCGGCGACCGTGACGGAGCCGTAATTGCGCGAGCGCATGCCGCCGGCGCTCGGTCCATAGTCCTCATCGCGGGTCCGGTTGTCCACGGCGATGACCGTGACGTCCTGGAAGAGCAGCAGCGTGCGGCTGGCGGCCGCGCCGGCGGCCTTCATGGGTGCCGCCGCGCCCGCCTGCTGCGCCAGCGGGAAGGTGCCGATGATGTCCACGTGGCTGCCTGGAGTGATATTCGATGCGACGCCGCTGATCGCGTCCACCCGCAGCGTAATCGCCCGTTCGCCGAGGTGCAACTGCGTGTCGAGCTTCTCCACCGGCTGCCGGAAATAGCTCACGAGCAGGTCGTCGCCGCGCTCCACGGTGCGGTTGATCGTCAGGCCGATCAGCCGGTCCTCGTCGCCGACCATGATGTTCTCGCCGGTGACGGCCGTCTCCGGTTTCTCGATGCCCAGGAGCACCTTGCCGTCCTTCGATTCTTCGCTCAGCAGGCAGGTCCGGTCCAGAACCGTGCCGGCGGGGATGCGCTTGCCCGCGGCGGCGACGCGGACGGTCTTGAATTTCTGCTCGTACTTCGCCTTCTCGCCCTGCTGCCACCGCGCGATGCCGTAAACCGCGATCAGCCCCAGAACCACCGCCACGACCAGCGCCAGCTTGTTCTTCAAGTCAGGTCTCCTTAGAAAACGATTTGCGATTTCTGATTGCTGAAATCTGATTTCTGATTAAACGGGAAGACGCGTTGAATACGCCAATCAGAAATCAGCTTGCCCGCCGGGCGTGTGGCGGGATATCAGAAGTCAAGAATCAGAAATCTCCGTCGCCGCCTTTCATTTTCCGCCGCTCGACGGCATGCGCAGGACCGTCACCGCGGTCTCCGCCGCCGGCTGGGTCGAGACCGCAATGATACACGAATCTCCCGCCGCATTCGAGTACCAGAGCATCGCCAGGGCGTCCGGGGCGGGCGCGTCGCGCTGCAGCTTCCGCTCCGTCCAGCCGAGCCGGGGCATTTCGGCGCGATAGAACCGGATGACTTCCTCCGGCGCAGCCTGGCTGGCGTACATGGCCAGGTTCCGCGCCGGCCGGCCTCGCGCGGCCGTCGAGAAGGCGGGTCTCGACCGAGGCGGCGCCGGCGCGTCCGCCGCGCCGCGCCCGGCCGACGGGCCGAACTGAATCGCCCCCGGCGCCTCCACGCCCGCTTGCCCGCCGGAGGCGGACTCGTAAAATGCGCGAAAGCCGTAATGGCCGACGGCGAGGATGGCCGCCGCGACCAGCGCGATCAGCGCTAACCGGATGATTTCTGATTTGGGATTTCCCGCCCCACGCCCGGCGGGCAAGCGGATTTCCCGCCCCACGCCCGGCGGGCAAGTTGATTTCCGATTGGCCTCCGTCATCGGCCGAACCCGCCTGCGGTCTCTCGCATGCTCAACGCGCGTTCTCCGTCAATCAGCAATCAGCTTGCCCGCCGGGCGTGTGGCGGGAATTCACAAATCGCCGTCACCAGGGCGTTCCCGCTTGCGCTATTGTCATGCTCGAATTCAGCGGCAGGTTGTCCATGCTATTCGGCGGTACCAACGTGGACTGACCTAAGAATTGCGCGACTTCCGCCAGGAGCGTGTCTGCGGTCTGCGGCGGTTCCTCTGCTGCATAGCGCATGGAAGCCGGCCCCGGGTTGCGAAGAGTGACGTCGCAGTCCGTCGTCGCGGTCGTCGGCGGCGGATTGGGATTCTGCCAGGCCATAAAGTTCGTTATATTGTTGTCGCTGTTCTGCTGCTGCGTGTCGTCTCGCGTGATCCATGGCAAGTACGGCGGGTTATAGGACATGGTGGACTCCACGGCGCACCGTTGTAGCCATTGTTCCCCAGCAGAACCAACCGGGCCGTTTAGTGCGGAGACTAGCAAGAGATCGTAATTGGCCAATGTAGGCGGCGTTGCCGCCGGAGTCTGCCCTTGAATCCAATTCATCTGCGGCGCAGCGTTAACGAATCCGCCGCCGGTCGCAAAGCCTGTTGGTGCGTTCGCTGGTGAGTTTGGATTAAGGTATGAGCCAAAATCCTGATAATTCGTCTGGAAGTTCTCTTGGATGCCCACTCCCGGCACCCAGTTGAAGTACTGAGTGGTTGTGCCGAGCGCGTAATTCCAAAGGTCCACCGTCACCCGCTCGGAGTCAAACAAATCGCTCACATCGTTCGAAAGCGAGTGGATACCACCCTGGAGCTGACACGGGATAGGGATCGTACCATTGATTGTCATGCCGTAGTACTCGTCACCCTGGCGGACCCACTGTCCAGGCGCATTGACGCTATCGCCGTAGACAGCGAAGGTCGTGTCGCCGAATGTGACGCTGGAAACGCCGGGCGCTGCCGGGTTGGTCGTGATCGGGCCGCTCCACATCCAGAATGGGCCGGGGCCGACCAAAGAGACGGCTTGCTGCGGTGCGGCCTGCTGCGTCCCGGCCTGCCACGCGGCGTAGGCGGTGGCCTTGTCCTGCCGTTGCCGGCCCAGCGTCGCATAGCCGAAATACAGCAGCCCGAGGAGCAGAAGCATGTAGAGCGGAAGGACAATCGCCGTTTCGATCAGCGCCGTCGCGCGCAGGTTGCGACGGCGAATGCAAAGTGAAAAGTGCAGAGTACAAAGTGCAAAATGTCTCTGGCCGCTCATATTCCGCGCGCCTCTCGATTCATGTTGCCGTTCCATATTTCAACTTGCAGTTTTCACTTTGCACTTTGCACTTCAATGTTCAACGACCTGATTCAAGTTCGCGCTCCCGTAATCGAACGCCGCGCCCTGGCGGTCCTGCATGTTCCTCAGAGCCGCGCCGACCCGCGGATCGGGCTCTCCGTTGAACTGGTTCATCCAGTCATTGCGGTAGTTATAACTATTCTGCGCCAGGATCGAGCTCCAGAGGTACGACAGCCCGCTCTCGTCAATCGCGGTGACCGGAGTGCCCTGCAGGATGGCCTCATCCAGGTCGAAGTCGCCCACCTGGTTCTTCGAGGCGAAGAGCTGCGCCTGCACGTCGGCGTAGTAGAGATTCTCGAGCGAGGTATCACACCAGTTTTGCCGGTCGGCCGCGTCGCTGAACTGGCAGAGGTAATTTCCATTGACATTCGGAAGCCCCACGCCACCGTTTGGCAGGCCCCCGCCGGCGGTCGAAAGGCCGAGGCGGGCGCTGGCGATCGCCACCGTTCCCCAGGCCGGCTCGATCGAACTCGGGAAGAACACCACTTGTTGTCCAAGTTGAGAGAGTGGGTCCTGCGCGTTGGACAACATCAGGTTGTCCGGTTGGCTCCCGTTCGCGGCGGTCCATAAGCCGTTATAAGGATGTTTCCAGACGCCGACGTTTACGCCCCACTTGAAGAAGTCGTAGTACGCGACGAGCGGCAATAGTGCCCGCGGAAGCGGACCGCCCGTTGCTGGGTTCCGGTAACTGCTACTGTTGGTGCTGGTATTACGGAACATGGGCGCAGTCAGATAAAAATCATCCGGGAAGGAGCCTTGCGCGCTCAGGTTCACCAAGTAAATGACCGAATTTGTAGCCGGAAGGTCGCCGATGAAAACGCGTTTATTGGAATAACCCAGGTTTCCATTATTGTCCCATCCGTGGCAAACCGGGCAGGAGCCGGCCACATTGCTGCCGGGCATCATTCCCGTACCGTTGCAATAAGCGCAGCGCGCGGTCTGGTAGTACGCCTGGGGCGCGATATTCTGCGGCCAGTATTGAGGCAGCAAATGGCTGATGCCAAACGGGTCCCGCGGCCCGAATTCGGCTGCAGGCTGCCCGTAGGCGTTTTGTGGCCATTGAGGCGCGCAGGTCGTGATATCATACGGCATGGAATAGTTCTGTGTAGGGTTGTTGGGCATCTGGTAAGGAAACGGGTTGAACCATCCGGTCCAGGTCGGCCACGTGCCGGGATCGGAAGTGTAGCCGTTACCGCTGCCCATAAACGCGTGGGCGGTGATGTTGCCGTTGTTCGGTTCTGGTTGCAGCAGCGCGCCAAGCTGCTCCCAATCATATTCCCACTGGTTCGGATTGCCGTTGGCGTCGGTCCCCATGACCACCAGCCGGTTGCGCCACCAGAGTTCCTGGGACGCGTTATAGTGGTCGTTCCAGCGGCCGTTGGAATTGCCCGGCATCAGGCTGAAGCCGCCGGCGGAGATGTTGAACTGGTTCGGGTTGAACCCGTTGATGGAGATCCAGATCGGGCCGAAACCGGTCGAGATCGTCGGCGGATTGCTCAGAACGATGCGCGCCCCTTGCGGCTGGCCGATGTTCAAGACGGTCGGATTGCCGATCTGCGCCGAGCCGCCGCCGGCAAACTTGATCGTATTCGTGACGTTGACCTGCACGTTCACGCCGCCGACGCTCGTCGTATTCGAGGTCATCGGAATGTAACTGGAGCCGTTCCAGAGGGAGATGTTGCCGTCGGGGCTGCGCATCAGTATTTGTGAAGATCCGCCCTGGCTGATCTGCACGCCCTCGTTGTAGCCGAGGCCGGCCGGGTCAACCGGCGTGAACGTGATCGGCTGCATCGGGACCGGCGGGCCGCCGCTCGGGTTCACGCCCGTGCCCGAGATTACCCATCCGAGGTTCGGGTCGTTATCGATGTTAACGAACTGGACCGGCGTGCCGGCCGGCTGGGAGAACTGAATCTGCCAGCTCGTCGAGCTGTTCTGCGTAATCTGAACTTCCTGGGACGACGTGGCCGAGATCCACTTCATGTCCCACGTATTGCCGTTGAGCGTGACGGTGAGCGAGTCGCCCGTGCCGAGGTTGGTGACCTGCCATCCGTTGCCGAGGCACGAGATCGCATATTGCACCAGGCTGTCCGACGCAGGGAACATACGAAAACTGGGGTAGACCGACATGCGCTCGCCACCCGCGCGGGCGGCGACGGCGAACATCTCTTCCTGAACGAGGCGCGGTGTGACGATGGCAATGGCATACTCGAGCTGCGAGAGCTGCACCATCCACTGCTTCGCCTGCTGCAGGCCGTTGCTCGCGACGGGGAACACCGTCTGGGAATAAGTTATCCAGGCGGGGCCGCTCGGCGCAGCCGGCGGGCTCTGCGGGTTCGACAGGGTCTGCACGTATTGCGGACTCATCAAATATTCCAGTTCCGCCGCCACGGCCGACTCGTTCATGTCCACCGCGTACTTGAGGCTGTTGTAATAGACCTGCGACATGGCGCTGTTGATGCAGGCGATGGCGCTCACCGCGTCCGCCTCGACCATCGCGCCGGAATACGCGGCGGCATCGGCGGCGATCTGCGTCTTCGTCCGCCGGTCGAGCAGCCGCCCGAAGTTGAACACGAACGCGACGAACCCCACCAGCAGCAGCAGCGTCGCCGCGGCGAAGATGATGCCCTGGCCGGACTCGTCGGCGCAGAAACGACGGAGAGCGGAATGACTTTGCTTATGCTTCATGTCTCGCTCGCCACCTCAATGCCCATTCCTCATTGCACCGGTGCGGCGGGTGCGGTGCTCGGCAACACGCACGACGCCGTCATGACCAGGGCCGGCTGTGATCCGTTGGCGGTGGGGACGTTGGTCAGGAGCTGCGAATCCACGCCCAGGAAAAGCTGGCCGATCTGGTAGTCCACGATGTTGCCTACCGGCACCCGCAACGGGTAATTGAACTGGATGGTCCAGCCGACGCCGGGCAGCGCGGCGTTCGATTGCGATTGGTTGACCGGAGTGAACAGCGGGTTCGAAGCCGTGCCGCAACCGGACAGGTACTGCGTCTGGGGCGCGTTGTAGAACGCGTTCAACTGCGCCCGCTGCGCGTCGCCGTCGGGGCCGGCCGGAATGCCGGCCAGGATCGCCTGGTAGGTCGCAGAGGACATCGTCCGGCTGCCCCAGCCGGGAAGAATCATGGAGAAAGGATGCGGCATCGCGCTGTCCCCCGCCGCGCCGGTGAGCGGCGGCGTTCCGGCGCTGTCCGACGGGTCGGATCCGCAGACGCCCGCAAGCGGGATGACCGCGGCCGCGCGCGCCTCGTCGTCCGAGAGCCCCACCAGCTTCGCCCGCGCGCCGCAGAAGGCGGCGTATTCGACCACCTGCTTCGCGACGAAGATCTGCGCGAGCTGGATGATCGCCAGCGTCATCATAAGCTGAAGCGGAAAGACGATGGCGTATTCCACCAGCGCCTGTCCGCCGTCGCCGCCGAGACGGCGACGAGTGAAAATTGCAAATTGCAAAATGGAAAATCCAAAATGCTTACTTCTTCGCATCGGAGCCGCCTCGCGCTGTCTTGATCGACGTCACCGCAATGGCGATCAATTCACCGGCTTCTTCGAGGAGGCCGCCGAGCCTTGACTTGGGCAGAAGCTCGGCTGCCACAATCACCCGCAACCAGAATCGAGTTTCGCGCAACTCCTTGAGTACGATGCGCATTTTATGGACGAAATCCGAGCGGCTCTCTGCGCCGCATGCTTCTTCGTAATTGGCGCCGGACGAGGTTCCCGCTTCAACCATCTGCGTTCGAATCACCCGGCCGATATCATTGTTCGGCAAAGCTGCGGCGACGCGGATGATCCGCGCCGCGAACTGCACGAACCGCTCGCTCAGCTCCCGGTATTTCTCCGATCTTCCATCGCGCTGTCCATCGGTCATGGTTCCGGTGTTCTCGGATCTCATTTTGCAGTTTTCATTTTCCACTTTGCATTTTTCATTCAGAGCGTCAGCTCCATCCAGGCCCAGATGACGCCGATCCCTATGGCCAGGCCGTACGGCATCGTCGCGTCGGGGGAAATCTCCTCGCGGCGCACTTTCCGGAAGCTCGCCATGGCGCGGAGGCTGTCCTTGAGCCCCTGCCGCAGCCGGCCTCGCCAGATCAGCAGGCCCACGCCGATCACCGCGCCGACGAGCGCGGTATAGAAGAGCGCCCAGAGGATGAAGTCGAAGGGCCTGGCCGCGGCGCTCCGCGTGACGGTTGGCGTTCCCAGCGCGCCCACGGCCGCCATCATCTTCACGTCGCCCGCGTCGAATCCGCCGGCCAGGTAGAGGACGAACAGCACGCCGCCGCCCAGCGCCGCGCCCAGCGCCGCGCGGACGAGATACGTGGTGAGGGGATAATGGAAGTTGGTTTGAGGAGTCGCCGAGTCGAGGAAGTACGCCAGCGCCAGGCCGATGGCCAGGCCGCCGAGGGTCACGACGTTGTACAGCTTGCCGCGCGCGAGGTCGGTGTAGGCGCAGGTCACCGCCAGCGCCAGGAGGCAGATGTGCCGCGCGAGAATGATCCCACCGAACACCGCTCCTCCTCGCTACCGCCCAGAGATGCCGACGAGCGCCGGGTCATCTTCCACGAACGCCTCAGCCTCGCGCCCGTTTGCGCGGCTGAAAGCCCGGCGATGCTGCAGACGCGGCCGGCTGCGCCGTCCTTCGTTCTGCGACGGCCACGCCGCTGAAACGCCGGCTCAGAACTTGCCGAGGTTGTGCTGGCCGGGCGTCGCGCCGGGGCTCGTATCCAACTGCTGATTCTGCGCAGCCGTATTGCCGCCGATTTGCTGCGACTCCGCGCCGATCAGCGCGCGTATCTGGTCGCCGAAAATCATGATGATGGCGATGGAGCAGACCGCCACGAGCGCGACGATAATCGCGTACTCGGCCGTCGTCTGCCCGGACCGCGTCTTCCTCTGCAAATAACGCATTCCGCGCCTCCTGTCCTTAATGCCGCCTCGCGGCGGCTTTCCCTGAATGCCCATCTACGGGATGGGCAAGCAAATCAACGCCGCCAAGTCCTGGTACGAATCCAGCAGCGCCAGTTCCAACGCCTTCCACGCCAGCACGATGATGACCACGGTCCAGAACGCCAGCAGCGCGTACTCGGTCACCGCCTGGCCGTGTTCGCTGCTGAACCGCCGGACCGGTTCCACTGTGCGCCTGACGTTCATCGTGCCGCCGAACCTCGCTTCCGATACTCTCATTGTACCACTCTGAGACACCGGCCGCAATATAGATCGAGCAAGTGGCGTGCCGCTCGGCGAATTCTCTAACTGGTTTGCCATGAATGAGATACGCAATCGGTCTCCAAACCGTTTTGCCGGCGGTTTGTGGCGACTTCCCACATGAGAACCCGCTGCGACGGAAATCCCTACAACGGACTATACGCAATCAGCCTGGCCGCGTCTCGCAGGCTGGCGAATTCGCCCGAGGCGACCGCCGCGAGCAATGCCGCGCCGAATGCGGCTTCCTCGGTGCTGACGGTCACGCGGAGCGGCATCTGGAATGCGGCCGAGAGCGTCTGCGAGAAGAGCGGGTTCCTGCGGACGCCGTTGCCCGTGCAGATAAGCTGGCGCCGGGGCTTCATGCCGCCGCCGAGCATGTCCGCGTAGTGCAGCCGGACCTGCTCAACGATGCCTTCGATAATCGCGCGCGCGAAATGGCCCGGCGTGAAGTTCGCCGGGCTCATGCCGTTCCACGAGGCGCGGCGCTGCGGGTCGGAGCGCGAGCCGGTGAACAGCGGCTCGCAGCGCAATCCGTCCGCGCCGGCGGGCGCCGCGGCCGCCAGGCTGTTCATCTTCGCGTAGATATCCTCGTCGCCGCCCGCGCCGAAAAACTCGCGGCCGACCGCGAGGAGGAAATCGCGCAGGAACGCGTACGACACGCCGCCGCACAGCGGCGCGCCGACGAGCAGGAAGCCGCCGTCCAGGTGCGGCCGGGTGTCGAGGTTCTCGGCGCTCGGACAGCCCGGCACCCACGCCGAGACCTGCGCGCCGGTCCCGATGTTGACGAGGATGGAATCCGGCGGATCGGCCACGCTGCCGGCGAACCCGGCCTGGTTGTCGCCGCAACCGACGCAGACCGGGATGCCCTCCTCCAGCCCCAGCGCATTCGCCGCCTCCGCGGTCAACCCGCCGGCCACCGCGCCGGCCTTGAGAATGGGCGCAAAGATGTCCGTCCTCAACCCGAGCTTCGAGATCAACCCGTTGTTCCACGCGCCGGAGGCCACGTCCAGCACGCCTGAGCCGGCGGCATCGGTCGAATCGGTCACCGGCCCGTGGCCGGTGAGGCGCAGGACCAGGTAGTCCGGCAGGAAGCACGCCATGACGCCGTCGTTTGTCGGGCGCGCCGCGGACTTCGTCACGCGCGTGTTGCCGTTCTGGGCCAGCCAGAACAGCGTTGAGGCCATGTAGCCGGTCGCCGGCGTGCAGCCGGTTCCCGCAAACCCGCCTACGCCGGCGAGTTGCATCATCCGGTCAATGTAATTGACGTCGCGTCCGGGAAGCATTTCCTGGCAGCGCCGGTCCTGCCAGCCGATGAAGGGCGAAATCGGCGAGCCGTTCGCCAGGAGCACCGTGCCGTGCATCTGGCCGGTGACGCCGATCCCCTTGATCTCGCCGCCGCGCGCGTCCCTGACCGCCGCCGCGATGCATTCGAACGTCCGCTTCGCCGAGGCCGCCGCGTCCCACTCGCTGCGGCCGCGCGCCTTGTCGGCGGCGGAAGTCGTCTCCGTGTCGTTCGGAACCGCCTTCACCACCACCTCGCGCCCCGAGCTTGAATCCACGACCACCGCGGCGATCTTCGTCGTCCCGACATCAACCCCGAGGTGGAACCTCATAGCGCTCTCCTGTTGTGCGGTCCGGGCGTTATTTTCTCTCGTTCGACAACATCGCGTGGATCGCGCGCGCGGCGCGCTTGCCGGCGCCCATCGCCTCGATCACCGTCGCCGCGCCGGTCACGATATCGCCGCCGGCGAAGACTCGCGATTTGGAAGTCTGCCCCGTCTCGCGGTCCGCCTCGATCGTGCCGTGCGAGCCGACCTTGAGGTCGGGCGTCGTTTTCGGAATGAGCGGGTTCGGCGTGTTCCCGATGGCCACGATGACCGTGTCAAGCTCGAACTCGAACTCCGAGCCCTCGATCGGGATCGGCCGCCGCCGCCCGGACGCGTCCGGTTCGCCGAGCCGCATGCGGAGGCAGCGCAGGCCGCGGACGAGGCCCTTCTCGTTGCCGAGGATCTCGATGGGATTCGTGAGCATCTCGAAACGGATGCCCTCTTCTTCGGCGTGGTGGACTTCCTCGATGCGCGCGGGCATCTCCTCGCGCGAGCGCCGGTACACCAGCAGGACCTCCTCCGCGCCGAGCCGCACGGCCGTCCGCGCGGAGTCCATCGCCACGTTCCCGCCGCCGACGACCGCGACGCGCCGGCTGCGGATGATCGGCGTATCGTATTCCGGGAAGCGGTACGCCTTCATCAGGTTCGACCGCGTGAGGTATTCGTTGGCCGAATAGACGCCGCCGAGGTTCTCGCCGGGGATGCCCATGAAATTCGGCAGCCCCGCGCCGGTGCCGATGAACACCGCGTCGAAGCCTTCCGCGAGCAGGTCGTCCACCGTGTCGAGCTTGCCGATGACGGAATTCAGTTCGATCTCGGCGCCGAGTTTCTTCAGCGCGTCCACCTCGGCCTGCACGATCGCCTTGGGCAGCCGGAACTCCGGGATGCCGTAAACCAGCACGCCGCCGGCTTTGTGGAAAGCCTCGAAGACCGTCACGCGATAGCCCATGCGGGCGAGGTCGCCGGCGCAAGTCAGCCCGGCCGGCCCGGCCCCGACGATCGCGACGCGCCGGGCGGCTTGCCCGCCGGATGTTTGGCGGGTCGGCGGCGCGATCAGCGGCGGCTCGGCGTCCGGATGCTCGAGTCCCCAGTCGGCCGCGAACCGCTCGAGCCGGCCGATGGCCACCGGCTCGCCCTTCTTGCTGAGGAGGCAGAACTTCTCGCACTGGTCCTCCTGCGGGCAGACGCGGCCGCAGACCGCCGGGAGCGCGTTGTCGGCCTTGATCATCCGCGCGGCGCCGATGAAATCGCCCTCGCGGATCCGCGCGATGAACTCGGGGATTTTGACCTCAACCGGGCAGCCGGCGCGGCAGGGAGCATTCTTGCACCGCAGGCAGCGCGCGGCCTCGACCCGCGCCGTCTCGGCCGGATACCCGAACGGCACCTCGCGGAAGTTCTTCACGCGCTCCGCCGCAGACTGCTCCGGCATGCCTTGGCGCGGGAAACGTTTTTTTGAACTGACCTGATCGGCCATATTTCTCGTCCTGAACAGGCGAAAGACGATTTCTGATATCTGATATCTGAATTCTGATTTCTGATTTACTGCTTTCCTCCGCGCCGCGCGGGCGATTGCATAAAGTCAGAAATCAGATATCAGCATTCAGAGATCACAAATCATCCGTTCGTCGCCTTGCAAACATGCGCCTGCAGCGACTGTTTCTCCATGTCCGTATACGTGCGCAGGCGCTTGGCGAGGAGATCGAAATCCACCTCGTGGCCGTCGAACTCCGGCCCGTCCACGCAGACGAACCGGGTCTTGCCGGCGACGCTCACGCGGCAGCCGCCGCACATGCCGGTGCCGTCCACCATGATCGGGTTCAGGCTCACCATCGTCTTGAGGCCGGCGGGCTTCGTCACCTGGCAGATCGCGCGCATCATCGGCACCGGGCCGACGGCGACGACCAGGTCAATCTTCTCCTTCGCGTCCATCATCGCCTGGAGGATCTGCGTCGGGAAGCCCTTGATCCCGTACGAGCCGTCATCGGTCGCGATCTTCAACTCGTCGGAGTGGCTGCGCATGTCCTCTTCCAGGATCAGCAGGTCCTTCGAGCGCGCGCTGATGATGCTCGTCACGCGGTTGCCGGCGGCCTTCATGGCGCAGATAATCGGGTAGACCGGCGCGATGCCGACGCCTCCGCCGATGCAGACCACGTGCCCGACCTTTTCAACGTGCGTCGGCTGGCCGAGCGGCCCGACCAGGTCGAGGATATCCTGGCCCGGCTCGAGCGCGCCAAGGATCGTCGTGCTGCGCCCGGCGACCTGGAAGATGATCGTGATCGTCCCGGCGGCCGGGTCCGAATCCGCGATGGTCAGAGGGAATCGCTCGCCGGTCTCGCTCACCCGCAGGATGACGAACTGGCCCGCCTTCCGTTTCTGCGCGATCTTCGGCGCGAGCACTTTCATCCGCCAAATGTTCGGCGCGAGCTGTTGCTTTTCTCGAATGGTAAACACTTTGCGACTGGCCTCCGGAGGCTGGGCACGACGGGAATGCCGCGTCTGCAACCTGCTCATTGTACGACGATCCGGCCCGGTCCCGCAACCGCCGCTTAGCACATCATCTCAGAAGTCCAAACGGACTTCTGAAATGCGGCACTTACTCCATCCCGATCGAGAACATCCGCTCCAGGTCGAATTTCGAGAAGGCGCGGAACGCGATCAGCGTCTCGGACCGCTCGATTCCCTTGAGCTTGAGCAGGTGTCCGGTGACGAGGTCGGCCAGTTCCTCGTTCGTGCGGACGCGGATCACCGCCACGATGTCGAACGGGCCGGCGACCGAGTACACCTCCGCGACGCCCTCCAGCGCGCTCAGCGCCTGCGCCGTCTCCGGGATCAAGTCGCGCTTGGCCGAGATCAGCACGAATGCCGTCACCATGGTCAGATCCTCCGCTTAGATATCGTCCTCGTCCTCGACTCGATTCGACCATCCGCAGGCAGGCTAACATAATCTGCCAAGGCCCGTCGGTCAAGGCTGAGACGGAAGCAAAGTCGCCCTGGTGCGCCCGAAAAGCACGTTCGAAGAGGAGGACGACGACGAGGGCGAGGACGAGGGCTGCTCCGCGCCCGTTGACTGTTATCGCCCGGTTTGCTAAGATTCCACGATAGGAATTTAGCCGGGCGATTAGCTCAGTTGGCTAGAGCGCCAGCTCGACAAGCTGGAGGTCACTGGTTCGAGCCCAGTATCGCCCACCATGACGAGAAGCTGTTCACCACGACGACACAACGAGCACCACGTACGGCGCCGTCTTGGATAGAAAATTCGTACGTCGTGCTCGTAGAGTCGTCGTGGTGAAAGATGTTGTTGCTTTCGCTGCCAAAGGGGTTTCCCTGTCCCGCAGGCGGCATGAATCCAGGGCATTTCCTGGAAACTAGGGAAACGGATGTCCACACTCGTTCTTGCAGACGGCAGCCGCCGGCCCGCGCCGGACGGCGAGACCGTCGCCCAGGTGATTCAGTCCGCCGCACCCGAACTGGCCTCCAAGGCCGTGGCCGCGCTGGTCAACGGCAAGGTCGGCGACCTTTCCTCGGCCGTGCCGGCCGGCGCGGTGATCACGCCGATCACCCGCGAATCGCCGGAATCCCTCGAAGTGCTCCGGCACAGCCTCTCGCACGTCATGGCCGCCGCCGTCGAGCGGCTGTTCCCCGGCGTCAAGCTGGCGATCGGGCCGGCGATCGAGAGCGGCTTCTACTACGATTTCGGCCTTGAGCATAAATTCACGCCCGAGGACCTCGCACGGATCGAGGCGGAGATGACGCGCGTTGTCGCGGAGAATGCGCCGTTCAAGCGCTCCGAACTCCCGCGCGCAGAGGCGCACTGGAAGATGGAGTCCGCAGGCCAGCCGTACAAGACCGAACTGATCGAGGGCTTCGAGGAGGACCGCGTCAGCTTCTACTCGAGCGGCTCGTTCACCGACGTCTGCGCCGGCCCGCACCTGCCGAGCACGGGCGTCTGCGGCAACGCCTTCAAGCTGCTCAACGTGGCCGGCGCCTACTGGCGCGGTGACGAACGCAACGCGATGCTCCAGCGCATCTACGGCACCGCGTTCTGGACTCCGCAGGCGCTCGACGACTACCTGAAGCAGCTCGAGGAGGCGCGCAAGCGCGACCACCGCGTCCTCGGCAAGCAGTTGGAGCTGTTCCATATCAGCGACGTCGTCGGCCCGGGCCTGGTGCTCTGGATGCCCAAGGGCGCCGTGATCCGCGGCGAGCTGGAGAACTGGATCCGCACCGAGCTGCGCAAGCGCGGCTATCAGAACGTCTACACCCCGCACATCGGCAAGCTCGGCCTCTACCGCACCAGCGGGCATTACCCGTATTACCAGGACTCGCAGTATCCGCCCATCGTCGAGCGCGAGACGCTCGAGCTGCTCTCCAAAGAGGACTGTTCCTGCGCGACGCTCTGCAACCGGATGGAGAAGGGCGAGGTGGACGGCTACCTGCTCAAGCCGATGAACTGCCCGCACCACATCCAGATTTACCAGGCGACCCCGCACAGCTACCGCGATCTGCCGCTGCGGCTGGCGGAGTTCGGCACGGTGTACCGCTTCGAGCAGTCCGGCGAACTCAACGGGATGATCCGCGTCCGCGGCTTCACGCAGGACGACGCGCACCTGTTCTGCACGCCCGACCAGCTCGAGGGCGAAATCGCCTCGTGCGTCGAGCTGACCAAGCTGATGCTGACGACGCTCGGCCTGACCGACGTCGTCGTGCGCGTCAGCCTGCGCGACCCGAAGTCGGACAAGTACGTCGGCTCGCCGGAGAACTGGGCGAAGGCGGAGGAGAACCTGCGGCACATCGTGAAGCGGCTCGAGATGAACGTCGTCGAGGCCGTCGGCGAGGCGGCCTTCTACGGGCCGAAGATTGACTTCATCGTCCGCGACTGCATCGGGCGCGAATGGCAGCTCGGGACCGTGCAGGTGGATTATAACCTGCCGGAGCGGTTCGGCCTGGAATACATCGGCGCGGACAACGCGGCGCACCGGCCGGTGATGGTGCATCGCGCGCCGCTGGGCGCGTTCGAGCGGTTCGTCGGCATCCTGATCGAGCACTACGCCGGCGCGTTTCCGCTGTGGCTCGCGCCGGAGCAGGTGCGCGTGCTGCCCATCGGCGAGGCGCAGGCCGACTACGCCGGCAACGTGCTCGTCCGACTGCGCGCGGCCGGCTTCCGGGCCGAGATCAATTCCGCCAACGAGAAGATCGGCGCGAAGATCCGCCAGGCCACCATGGACAAAGTCCCGTTCATGGCCGTCGTCGGCGCGAAAGAGGCCGCGGCCAATACGGTCTCCGTGCGCGACCGCAAGACCGGCTCGCAGAGCGTGGTGACCGTTGAACAGTTTGTTGAGCGTCTGAGGAAGGAAGTCGAGGAAAAGACATAGGAACTGGGCCGTTTTTCAGGTGAGTCCGATTTTTAGCAAAGAGGGAGGTTTGTGGCCACCAAAGAACTTAGAATCAACGAACGGATTGTTGTGCCGCAAGTGCGGCTGATCGGCGAGGCCGGCGAGCAGTTGGGCATTCAGCCGATCGAGGAAGCGCGCCGGCTCTCCGAAGAGGCCGGGCTGGACCTGGTGCTCGTATCGCCGGAGGCGGACCCGCCGGTGGCCAAGATCATTGATTACGGCAAGTACAAATACGAGCAGAGAAAGCGCCAGCAGGTGCATCACCATCACGCGCCGCAGATCAAGGAGTTGCGCCTGCGGCCCAAGACCGAAGAGCACGACCTGCTCGTGCGCGTGAAACAGGCCCGCGGCTTCATCGAGCGAGGCGACCGCGTGATCGTCAACGTCTTCTTCCGCGGCCGCGAAATGGCGCATTCCGAGCTGGGCATGGCCGTGCTCGAGCGGTTCGTCGCCGAACTGAAGGACATCGCCAAGCCCGAGCGCTCGCCCGCGATGGAAGGCCGCCGGATCGGCGTGGTGCTCGTCAAGAAGTAGCGGCGCGATGATAGACGAGGGACGAGGGACGATGGTCCGGCTCGTCAGTATATCGTCCATCCCTCGTCCGCGGTCTATCGTCCATCGTCCATCGTCAATTTTAAAGTAAGGACTGCCCAATGCCCAAGCTCAAGCCGCATAAAGGATTGCTCAAGCGCGTCAAGGTGACCGCCACCGGCAAGATCATCCGCCGGCAGGCCAACAAGGGCCACCTCATGGCCTCCAAGAACAGCGCCCGCCGCCGCCGGCTGGGGCGGACCGTTCAGATCGACAAGACGAACATGAAGACGATTCGCCGGATGCTCACCCTCGAGTGACCGCGAGAGCGCGAAACGGGAAAGCAATTTGGGTTGACCGCGAAAGCGCGAAAAAGCGAAAGAATTAGTTGAATTTACCTTTTGCCGTTTTTCGCGCTTTCGCGCTTTCGCGGTCAAAAAGATTTTTTACGAAGGAGCCATTCATGCCGAGAGCTACCAAGGGCGCCGCCTCGCGCCGGCAGCGCAAGCGCATCTTCAAGGCCGCGGAAGGATATTTCGGCGGGCGTCGCAAGCTGCTGCGCACGGCCAAAGAGACCGTCGCGCGAGCGATGCGCTACTCCACCCGCGACCGCAAGCAGCGCAAGCGCAACTTCCGCGCGCTCTGGATCGTCCGCCTCAACGCCGCCGTCCGCGAACGCGGGCTGACGTACAGCCGGTTCATCGAAGGGCTCAAGAAAGCCAAGATCACGATTGACCGCAAGCTCCTCGCCGAGATCGCCGGCAGCGATCCCGCCGGTTTCGACCAGGTCGTCGCCAGGGCCAAAGCCGCGCTGGCCTGAGCCGCGCGATTGCATAAAATCTCTGAGGCGTGATCGCCGATGGACAACGCTCAACCGCCGACGGCCGATGCCCCCGGGCAGTCGCCCGCGCCGCCGCCCCTGACGGCCCGGCGCCTGCAGGAGCTTCAGCAGCAGTGGCTTAAGGAAATCGCTGCGGCGCTTTCGCTCGACGAGGTCGGCAAGCTGCGCGTCCGGCTGCTCGGCCGCAGCGGCGCGATGCGCGATATCTCGTCGGCCATGGGCCGCGCGGACCCGATTGAACGCCGAGAGCTCGGCCGCGCCTTCAACGAGACGCGCAGCAGCCTGGAGAGCGCCCTGGGCGTCCGCGAGGACGCACTCGCCGCCGCGCCGGCGGCCGAGAAACCCGGCTTCGACTTCTCGCTCCCCGGCCGCCGGCCGCCGCGCGGGCGGCTGCACCCGCTCACGCAGACCGTCGAGGCGATCAAGGACATCCTCATCCGGCTCGGCTTCGAGGTCGCCTTCGGCCCCGAGGTCGAGCGCGACTACTACAACTTCGAGGCGCTCAATATCCCGAAGGACCATCCCGCGCGCGATGCCCTCGACACGTTCTTCCTCCACGACGATGTCCTGCTGCGCAGCCAGACCAGCACGGTGCAGATCCGCGTGATGGAGAAGCGGCGCCCGCCGATACGAATCATCGCGCCCGGCCGCGTCTACCGGCCCGACACCGTGGACGCCACGCACGGATACCTCTTCCACCAGATCGAGGGGCTCGCCGTGGACGAGGGCGTCACGATGGCCGACCTGAAATACGTCCTCCACGAATTCGCGCGCGGCCTGTACGGGCCTGAGGTGCGGACGCGGTTCCGGCCGCACTTCTTCCCGTTCACGGAGCCGAGCGTCGAGATGGACGTCAGTTGCTTCGCCTGCGGCGGCCAGGGCTGTCCGATCTGCAAACGCGGCGGCTGGATCGAGATCCTCGGCGCCGGCATGGTGGACCCGAATGTGTTCCAATGCGTCGGCTACGACTCCGAGCGCTACACCGGCTTCGCCTTCGGCATGGGCGTCGAGCGCATCGCCATGTTGAAGTATGGTATTGACGACATGCGTCTGTTCCTCGAAAACGACCTGCGTTTTCTGCGGCAATTCTAAAAAGGCATTTTTGCCACGGATTACACGGATTTCCACGGATTACCGGAAAGCAAAGATAAAGGCAGTTCAACCCTATTCAGTTCGTCGCCGGTAATCCGTGGCCATCCGTGAAATCCGTGGCAAAAACGTTTGTCGTTCAATCCGTGGCAAGGAAGTTCTTCGATGAAACTAACCTATAACTGGCTTCGCGACTACTGCCCGTGCGAGTGCCCGCCTGAGGAACTCGCCCGTCGGTTAACCATGTCCGGCACGCTGATCGAGGAGATTCACGGCCTCGGCGACGATACACTGCTTGTGGCCGAGATCACTTCGAACCGGCCGGACCTGCTCGGCATCATCGGCATCGCACGCGAGGTCTCCGTGCTGACCGGCGCGCCGCTGCGGATTCCGGAAGCCGGCTTCGCCTGCGGCGAAGAGAAAGTCGAGTCGGCCTCGTCGGTCCAGGTCCTCGACCCCGCGCTCTGTCCGCGGTACACCGCGCGGCTGCTGCGCGGCGTCAAGATCGGCCCCTCGCCGGACTGGCTGCGGCGGCGGCTCGAAGCCATCGGCCTGCGCTGCATCAACAACGTCGTGGACGTGACGAACTACGTGATGTTCGAGTGCGGCCAGCCGCTGCACGCATTCGACTTCGACAAGCTCCGCGGCGGGCGCATCGTCGTCCGGCGCGCCGCGGAAGGCGAGACGATGGTCTCGATTGACGGCGCGCAGTGCAAGCTCAACCCCGCGATGCTCGTCATCGCCGACGCCGAGCGCCCCGTCGCCGTCGCCGGCATCATGGGCGGCCTCGACACCGAGATCTCCGACCGCACGGTCAACGTGCTGCTCGAGAGCGCGCAGTTCGAGAACACGCAGATCCGCCGCACCTCGCGTGCGCTGGCGCTGGCCTCGGATTCCTCGTACCGTTTCGAGCGCGGCGTGGACCCGGTGCAGGCCGAATGGGCCTCGCGGCGCGCGCTGCACCTCATCCAGAAAGTCGCCGGCGGAACCGCCGCCGAAGGTCTGCTCGACGCGTGGGCCGCGCCCTATCGGCCGAAGGCCGTCACGCTGCGCTTCGCGCGGATGAACCGCGTCCTCGGCGCCGCCGTCGCGCCCGACATCGCGCGGGCCATCCTCGAGCGCCTCGGCTTCGCTCCCCTGCCCGGAACGGATGCGGCATTGCCCGCCGGAGGCGTCGGCTTGCCCGCCGGAGGCGTCGGCTTGCCCGCCGCGGCGGGCCGCGTCACCGTGCAGGTGCCCGCCTTCCGCGCCGTGGACGTGTACCGCGAGATTGACCTGATCGAGGAAGTCATCCGCATCTACGGCTATGACAAGATTCCCGAGAGCGGAACGCTGCCGGTCATGGTCGGCCGCGTGAGCCGCGGCGAGCGCCTCGCCGACCTCGCCCGGCGGATGCTGCCCGGCCAGGGGTTCTTCGAGGCGATGACGAACTCCTTCTGCGACGAGCCTTCCGCGCGCCTCCTCTCGCCCTGGACGACCGCCGAACCGCTCGCGGTCCAGAACACGATCCGCCGCGACGAGAACCGCCTGCGCGTATCGCTGCTGCCGGGCCTGCTGGCGGTCAAGCGCACGAACCTCGCGCACGGCGTCGCGAAATCGCCGCTCTTCGAGATCGGCAAAGTCTTCCTCCCGAAGCCGCCGCGGGCGTCAGGCCCGGCCGAGCCGGACGACGTGCTTCCCGAGGAGCGGACCGTGCTGGCGCTCCTCGCGGAGGACGGCCTCTCGCATCTGAAAGGCGTCATCGAGTCGTTCCTGGAGGCGGCCGGCGCGAGCGCGAAGCTCTCCTTCGAGCCGGTAGCCGACCCGTTCTTCGCCGAAAAGCGGGCCGCGAAAGTCCTCCTCGATAGCGCTCTGCTCGGGATCATGGGCGAAGTCGGCCCCGCCGTCTGCGAGCGATACGGCGCCGCGCATCCGCCGTGCGCGGCGGAATTGGATTTCGACCTGCTCGTCCGCGCCGCCCGGCTCGACCGCGCCTATTCGAAACTGACCGCGCAGCCGGCCGCCGTCCGCGACCTGGCCGTCGTCGTGGACGAGGCGGTGCCCTGGGCTAGCATCGAGGGCGCCATCCGCGACCTGCGGATTCCCATCCTCGAGAGCATCGAGTTCTTCGACATCTTCCGCGGCAAGCAGGTCCCCGCCGGGAAGAAGAGCATGGCCTTCTCGCTCACCTTCCGCGCCGCCGACCGCACGCTGACCAGCGACGAGGTCGAAGCCGCCCGCCAGTCCTGCATTCAGTCCCTCGTCGCCCTCGGCGCCGCGCTGAGAGGCTGATCCGATGTATGCGCGAAGCGCTCATCGTCCCCTCATTTGCGCTACACATAATGGCATGCTATTATGTGTATGGTTCGGCCACGGTCCGGGAGGCCTGCGATGAAGAGAACGAACATCGTCATTGACGAAAAGCTCATGAAAGCCGGCATGCGGGCCACGGGCCTGAAGACCCGCCGCGCGCTGGTGGACCATGCGCTCAGGGAACTGCTGCGCAGGGAAGAGTGCAAGAGAATCCTTGCGTTCGAGGGCAAGGTCCGCTGGGAGGGCCCCCTGCCGGCGATGCGCCGGACGAGGACTTTCCGATGGTCGTAGTGGATACGACCGTCTGGGTTGACTTCTTTGCAGGCCGTCCGACGCCCCAGGTGCGCCGGCTGAAATCGTTGATCGAGGACGGCGAGGACGTCGCTCTTTGCGGAGTCATCCTCGCCGAAATTCTCCAGGGCATCCGGGCAGATGCGGAGTGCGCGAGGCTTGAATCCGTCCTGCGGAACTTCCTCTTTCTCGAGATGTCGCGCGAAACGTTCCTTTCCGCCGCGCACATCTATCGGTCGCTGCGCGCCAGAGGCGTCACGATCCGCAACTCGGTGGACTGCATGATCGCTGCCTGCTGCATCGAAAACCGCGCGCAGTTGCTGCACAATGACCGTGATTTCGTGGCCATCGCTTCCCACGCGAAACTCGAATGCGTGAACGTGGCATAAGCGGTCCCGGAGGACGCCCGTGGAAATCATCGCTCATCGCGGCGCGTCGCGCTCCGCGCCGGAGAACACCCTGCCGGCCTTCCGCCTGGCCTGGAAGCAAGGCGCGGACGTTGCGGAACTGGACGTCCGCTTGTCCCGCGACGGCCGGCTCGTCGTCAGCCACGACGCGACCACGCGCCGGACCGGCGGATTGAATCGCAAGGTCTGCGGCCTGACGCTGGCCGAGCTCCGCGCGCTGGACTTCGGCCGATGGAAAGGCGCGAAATGGGCCGGCACGCGGATCCCGACGCTGGACGAAGTCGTGCGGACCGTCCCCGCAGGAAAACGGTTGCTCATCGAGATCAAATCCGGCGCCGAGATCGTCCCCGAGTTGCGGAAGATCCTCGCCGAACCGGGCATGCGCCGCCGACTCATCCTCCAGAGTTTCTCGCTGCAGACGATGGAAGTCGTGAAGCGTAAATTTCCCGGCGTCGAAGCCGGATGGCTCTGCGCCCTGAGGCAGCCGGCCGCGCCGCGGGCAGCCGCGGAGGCCGATGCGTTGATCCGCCGGGCGGCCGAGGCGGGGATGAACGGCCTTCATCTCCGCGGGGCGCCGTTCATTGACGCGCGCATGGTGAATCGCGTGAAGGCCGCGCGCCTGAAATTCCGCGTCTGGACGGTGGATTCCGCCCCTGTGGCGCGGTGGCTGGCCGGGCTGGGAATTGACGGCATCATCACCAATCGCCCCGGCTGGCTGCGCGCGCGCCTCGACCGGCGGCCGAATCGCATTGCTTCACGTTAGGCCAAGTGGTAGCGTTAAGCCATGAACAGGTCACGGACGAGCAAGAGACGCATGGGCGATCGCAGCGATGATGATTTCGTCCCGGGTTCAGGAGCCTATCGCCTCGGTCTGGTCTGGCCCCTCACGAAGGAAGCGGCCTCGCTGAGCAAGCGGTACGATGTTAAACAAAGATTACAGAGACATATTACACGCCTTAGCCGGCGAAAACGCTAAGTTCCTCCTCGTCGGCGCGTATGCCATGGCCGTGCACGGATATCCGCGCGCGACGATGGACATTGACATCTGGGTCATGCCGTCGCCCGACAACGCCCGCGCGGTCTTACGAGCGCTGGAGCGCTTCGGCGCCCCGATGCATGACCTGACGGAGGCTGACCTTCAGAAGGACGATACGATTTTCCAGATCGGAATCGCGCCCCGAAGAATTGACATCATTACCGGCGCAACCGGTCTGCGGTTCGACGAGGCATCGGCGCGTGCCATGGAGATCGAGATCGAAGGAATCCAAGTTCGCGTCCTGTCGCTTGATGACCTGATTCGGAACAAGAGAGCCTGCGGGCGGGCGAAGGACCTGGCCGACGTGGAAGCGCTGAAGTCTTTGCGCGACTCGCAACCGCCGAAACCGCCCGGTTCCAAATAGCATCGCGCTTGAGGACGCTACTGCTGGTCGGCCCTGACGATCTGCATGACGCGGCCGGCCAGTTTCCACGTGCGTTCGTCCTGCATGAGTTTGCCTAAATCTCCGTCGTTCAGCGTCTCCTGAAAGTCCTTGTCCCGCAGGATGTCCTGCACTTCCGGGTCAGCGCTGATCTGAGTCATTTTCCGGCCGACGCGCGCGAGTTGGTCCGCCGCCTGCTCCGGCGTGGAGGCGGAGTCTGACTCCGCTGGAAGAAGCCCCAACTCTCTCGCGCTGCGGAGGAAATCGGGATCATCCAGGAGCCGCTTCCAGCGCGGGTTGGCCTTGATCGCTTCCGCGTCGCCCTTGTATACCGCGGCGGTGAACTCGCCGTCGTCGAGGAGCGCGGCAACTTTGGGGTTCTGCTTGATGCGCTGGACATCCGCGACGGCGGCCTTCGGGTCGCTCACGGATTGGGCGACGATCCGGGACAGCGCCGGGTTGTCCGTCGCGATCCGCGCGAAAAGCCAGGCCTCGGAACCGATGATGAAGCCGGAAAGACGGGCAGCCATCGAGTCCCGGATATCGGGCCATCCCGCGGCTCCCGGCGTCAGCCCCGCCGCGGTATACATCCAGACCAGCGCCGCCGCCATCAGGAGGCCGACGCACGCGCCGAGGGCTGCGCCCGACAGTTTATCCGCCCACGGATATTTCGGTTTCGCGGCGGCCTGCGTCTTCCCGGACTTTCTTCGCCGGCGGATGAGATGCACGGTCAAGAAAAACAGGACGTAGGCAACGAGGAAGACGAGCGACGCGCCGAGCGCGCAGGCGAGGACCATCGGCATGCCGAAGGACGCGTTCAGAAGCCGCCCCGCCCACTCCCAGAGCAGCCACGCCGCGACGAAGGAACAGGCAACGCCCAGAAGCCCCAGCAGGCTTGCGGTCAGACCGCGCCTGAAGCCGCGGACGGCATAGAAGACGATCACCGCAAGCGCCACCAGGTCTGCGAGCACGAGCATGCTTCGTCTCCGTCGCCGCGGCGCCTTCTCCTCCGCGCTCCTTGAATTTACAGCTCCGCCGCGGCCAGCGAGGCCAGCTCGCTGCGCTCGGAGCGCGTCAGCGTCACGTGGCCGAAGAGCGCCTTGCCCTTGAGCCGCTCGGCGGTGTACGTCAGCCCGTTGCTGCTCGCGTCGAGGTAAGGATTGTCAATCTGGTACGGGTCGCCGGTGAGCACGACTTTGGTGTCCTCTCCGGCGCGGCTGACGATGGTCTTGACCTCGTGCGGCGTGAGGTTCTGCGCCTCGTCCACGATCATGAACTCGCGCGGGATGCTGCGGCCGCGGATGTACGTCAGCGCCTCGAGCTGGATGACGCCCGACCGCAGGAAGTCCTCGACCTTCTTCCCGGGCTCGGACTTGCCGCCCTTGAGCGTCAGGAGATATTCGAGGTTGTCGTAGATCGGCAGCATCCAGTGGCCGAGCTTCTCCTCGACGGAGCCGGGCAGGTAGCCGATGTCCTTGCCCAGCGGCATGATCGGCCGCGAGACGAGCACCTTGTCGTAGCGCCGCTCGTGCATGACCTGCGCCAGCCCGCAGGCGAGCGCCAGGAGCGTCTTGCCGGTGCCGGCCTGGCCGACCAGGCTGACGAGCTGGATCTCTTCGCTGCAGAGCAGCTCGATGGCCATGCGCTGCTGCATGTTCCGCGCGGTGACGCCCATCGGTTTCGCCTCGCCGTAGCGGAGCAGGCCGACGCTCTTGCCGTCCGGCGCGCAGCGCGCCAGCGCGGTATGCTTCGGGTTCGCCGCGTCGCGGAAGACGCCGAACTCGTTCGGGATCAGGCCCAGGCCGTCGTTCGGCAGGAACTTCCGCGCGTGGAGCTGGTCAATGGAGTCGCCCGGGATCGCCAGTTCGCGCCAGCCGCAGTACAGCGTGTCGAAGTCCACCTTCTCCTTCTCGAAGTCCATCGTCTTGATGCCGAGCGCGTCGGCCTTGATGCGGGCGTTCACGTCCTTCGAGACGAAGATCACCGGCCGGCCCGAGTTCATGATCTCATTGGCGACGGCGACGATGCGGTTGTCGGGCAGGCTGAGCCGCAGGCCGGTGCCCTCGAGCGCGCCGGGCTCGAGCGCGACGCGCACCGTTCCGCCGGTCTCCTTGAGCGTCACGCCGTCGCGCAGGCTGCCCTGGCCGCGGAGGCGGTCGAGCGTGCGGACCACCTGCCGCGCGTTGCGCCCGAGCTCGTTGTTCTGCCCCTTGAACCGGTCGAGCTCCTCGATCACGTCCATCGGGATCACCACCTCGTTGTCCGCGAACGACTCGATCGCGGCAGGGTTGTGAAGGAGAACGTTCGTGTCCAGGACGAAGCTTTTCTTCATAGGTTTCCGTCCCTCTCGCAAACCGGGAAGTTTCAGCGGCTTCGGCGCACAGCGTGATTGTATGACGGCGCATTGGGATGGTCAAGCGGCGCGGCGGGTTCAGGCGAGGCGTGTCGGCGCCGTTCAGGATTCGTTCCGCCGGAGCCATTCATCCAGGGCGGCGGCGAACCGGCGGCGGTCCGCGGCAGTCAGGGCGCGCGGGCCGCGCGTTCGGCCGCCGGCGCGGCGCGCCTTCCGCGAGCGATGGCGCTCGGCGAGCAGCAGCGGAAGAACCTCGGGGCGGAAGAAGCGGCCTCGGCTGGAAATCGCGCTCGCTCCTTTGCCGGTGACGAGCGCGGCCAGGCCGATGTCGTCGGTCACCACCAGGTCGCCTGCGCGGCATTGCGTCGCGATGGCGAAATCGGCCGCATCGGGCCGGTCGTCCACGCGCACCGTCCGCGGGTTCGAGGAATCGGCCGCCTCCTGCGACGAATTCGCAAAGAACAGCGCCTCGATTCCGCAACGTTCCGCCGCGCGGGCGATTTCGCGCCGGACCGGGCAGGCGTCCGCATCCACCAGCACGCGCGACTTCATGCGGCGGCTCAGTAAAGCACCACGTCGTCAATCTTCGAGACGCTGACCACCAGGCTCCGCCGGACAGTCACCTCGTTCCGGTTCTTCTGGACGCCGTTGCGCCGCGCCTCGAGGACGTACAGGTCCTTGCCGCTGTGCCCTTCGGAGGTGTCGTGCACGTCCGCGTCGCTGAGCACCAGGTAATGCTCCTGCCATTCCTTGAGCCGGCCCAGGTAGACGTAAGGCGTGGACGTGTCGAGCACGACGACCGAGCCGACCAGCCGGGCCATCGCGTCCGGTTCCGAGGTCGCCTTGGACTTTGCGCCGGGATGTTTCTTTTCGCGCTCCATGCCGACATGCTACATCCGCGCGACGCAGAGGTCAACATCGGTTGCCCGCGCGATACCTGAGCGATATAATAAACTATGTGGATCGAGGGGAATCGGGCCAGAGAGGAGAAGGCGACCATGTGGGACTATTCCGAGAAGCTCAAAGATCATTTCTTCCATCCGCGGAACGTGGGCGAGATCGAGAAGCCCAGCGGCGTGGGCGAGGTCGGCTCGCTTGCGTGCGGCGACGCGCTGAAGCTCTTCCTGAAAGTGGACGACCGCACCGGCGTGATCGAGGAGGCGAAATTTAAGACCTTCGGCTGCGGCAGCGCCATCGCTTCCGCCTCGGCGCTCACCGAGATGGTCAAGGGCAAGTCGGTCGAGGAGGCCTCGCGCATCACGAACCAGGACATCGCCGATTACCTCGGCGGCATCCCGCCGGAGAAGATGCATTGCTCGGTGATGGGACGCGAGGCCCTCGAAGCGGCCATCGCCAACTACCGCGGCCAGGGCGCCGCGAAGCACCAGCAGGGCAACGTCATCTGCAAGTGCTTCGGCGTGACGGACGAGGAGATCAAGCGCGTCGTCCGCGAGAACCGGCTCAAGACGGTCGAGGACGTCACCCATTACACGAAGGCCGGCGGCGGCTGCGGCGGGTGCAAGCCGCTGATCGAGGAGCTGATCGCCGAAGTCGCGGCCGAGGCGCGCGCCGCGGGGCCGCAGGCCGCGTCGGGCCGGCGGCTGACGAACATCCAGAAGATCAGGCTGATCCAGGAAACGCTCGACCGCGAGATCGGCCCCGCGCTTCGCACCGACGGCGGCGACATCGAGCTGGTGGACGTGGACGGCAACCGCGTCACCGTGGCGCTGCGCGGCACGTGCGCCCATTGCATCGGCGCCGAGGCCACGCTCCGCGGCTACGTCGAGAAGAAACTGCGCGAGATCGTGGACCCCGATCTCGTCCTTGAGGAGGCGCCCAAATGAAGGTGGTCTATCTCGACAACAACGCGACGACCGCCGTGGCGCCCGAGGTGCTCGAGGTCATGCTGCCGTTCCTCAAGGACCGCTACGGCAACCCGTCCTCCATGCACACCTTCGGCGGGACCGTCGCCCACGACATCCGCAAGGCGCGCGAGCAGGTCGCCGCCCTCATCGGCGCCGAGCCGGAGGAGATCGTCTTCACCAGTTGCGGCACGGAGAGCGACGTGAGCGCCATCCGCAGCGGCCTCGAGACCGATCCGGCCAGGCGCCACATCGTCACCACGCGCGTCGAGCATCCCGCCGTGCACTCGTTCTGCCGGTGGCTGGCCGACCATGGCTATCGGGTCACCGAGATCTCCGTCAACCCCGAGGGTCTGCTCGACCTGGCCGAGATCGAGGCCGCGCTCGCGCCGGACACGGCCATCGTCACGGTCATGCACGCGAACAACGAGACGGGCGTCCTCTTCCCGATCGAGCGCATCGCCGAACTGTGCCGCGAGCGCGGCATCCTCTTCCACACCGACGCGGTCCAGTCCGTCGGCAAGCTGCCGCTCGACCTCAAGCGCACCGCCGTGGACATGCTCTCGCTCAGCGGGCATAAACTGCACGCGCCGAAAGGCGTCGGCGTGCTGTACGTCCGCAAAGGCACGCGGTTCACGCCGTGCATGATCGGCGGCCACCAGGAGCACGGGCGGCGCGCGGGGACGGAGAACGTCGCCTCGATCGTCGCCCTCGGCAAGGCGGCCGAGCTGGCGAAAAGCGCCATGGCCGACGAGAACACGCGCATCCCGGCGCTGCGCGACCGGCTCGAAAAAGAACTCCTCGCGCGCGTCCCGGACTCGCGCCGCAACGGCAGCGCCAAAGAGCGCCTGCCGAACACCAGCAACATCTCGTACGAATTCGTCGAGGGCGAAGCGATCCTGCTGCTGCTCGACCAGGCCGGCATCTGCGCCTCATCCGGCTCCGCGTGCACCTCCGGCTCGCTCGAACCCTCGCACGTCCTGCGCGCCATGGGCATCCCATTCACCTTCGCCCACGGCTCCATCCGCATGAGCCTGAGCCGCTACAACACCGACGCGGACGTGGACGCGGTGATCGCCGCGCTCCCCGGCATCATCCAGCGCCTGCGTTCCATCAGCCCCTTCACCCGCGAGAATCCCGCCACCGGCGGCTGAGAGTCGGTGCGCCTCTTTGCGGCCCCGTGCGACGGCATCGTGAATCTTGACGTGCGTCCTGCCGCACGATAGCATGGTGCACGATAAAAGGAGCACGCGACCGATGATTGATCACGAACTCTTGGATAGAATCATCCGAAGAATCGTTGAAGTGGCACAGCCGGAGAAGATTATTCTTTTCGGGTCCGCCGCAAAGGGTGCAATGGGTCCAAACAGCGACTTGGACCTTTTAATCATAAAGTCCTGTCCTCGCCGCCGGACCCTGGCGATGCAGATTTACAGCAAGGTCGCCGGCATGGGCTGCGCTCTCGATATCATCGTCGTCACGCCAGAAGACGTCGAGCGGTACGGGCATTCTCCAGCCCTGGTCCTGGAGCCGGCCCTTAGGGAAGGTAAAGTCGTTTATGCCGCCTGAGCGTTTCGCTCCCGACGATCCCCAGGAATGGCTCAATCGCGCCGAGAGCAACATCGCGCAGGCGAAGGCGCGCGGCCTTGGGGTATATCTGGAAGACCTGTGCTTCAACGCGCAGCAAGCCGCAGAAAAGGCTTTGAAAGCGCTCCTGATCCATCGGAACGTGCGCTTCCCATATGTCCATGATATTGGCGAATTGCTCCGTCTGCTGGAAGAATCCGGCCAGACAATTCCTGATGACGTGCGGGAATCGAAGCAACTGACGGATTACGCAGTCGAGACTCGCTACCCGGGCTTGTTCGAACCTGTCACGGAAGAAGAATATCAGCAAGCCTTGGCTTTTGCGTCGCGATGCGTGGAGTGGGCTCGCGAGCAGCTTCGAGCCTGAGCCGCTACAACACCGACGCGGACGTGGACGCGGTGATCGCCGCGCTCCCCGGCATCATCCAGCGCCTGCGTTCCATCAGCCCCTTCACCCGCGAGAATCCCGCCACCGGCGGGTGAGAGTCCTTCCGTCCCTTGCGCCTCTTCGCGGCTAAGACGATTGTGCCGTCGTCGGCTCAGGGCGTCGCGCGCAGGAGATGGCCGTGGACGGAGAATCCTGCGCCGAAGGCGAGCATCATGCACCAGTCGCCGGGGGCGATGCCTGCGTCCAGGATCCTCCGCAGCACGAACCAGACGGTCGGCGAGGAGATGTTGCCGTGCTCGGCGAGGACGGCGCGCGAGGGCGCAAGCTGCGCCTCGGTCAGGCCGAGCGCGTCCTGGAGCGATGCGATGACTTTTTCCCCGCCCGGATGCAGCGCCCAATGCCGGACGTCGCCGGCGCGCAGGCCATTCGCCGAAAGCAGGCGGCGCACCAGTTCGGCGGTCGGCTCGCGGACGATCCGCGGGAGCTGGATCGAAAGCTGGTTGTGGAGCTGGCCGTTCTTGTGGACGTAGCGGATGGCGTCGCGGTGCTCCGGGGCGAAGCGGCTGCCGCCGGCGATGAGCTCCAGTCCGCCCGCCTCGGCGGGCAAGCCCGCGCGGTCCCACAGCACGGCCGCCGCCGCACCGTCGGAGAACAGCGCGTTCGAGACGATCAGGCTGAGGTCGTCGCCCATCTGGAACGTGGCGCTGCAGATTTCCACGGCGACGCAGAGCGTCACGCCTCCGGGCGCCGCGCGCTGGAGCGATTCCGCCAGTTGGAGGCCGGCCACCGCGCCGCCGCAGCCGCTGCCGACGAGGTCGTGCGCGCGGATGTCGCGCGCCAGGCCGAGCCGCTCGATCAGGTACGTCGCGATGCCGGGGCAGAGATATCCGGTGCAGGTGTTGACCACGAGGCGCGAGATATCCGCCGGCGCTAAGCCAATCTGTCCCAAAGCCTTGCGAGCAGCCTGCTCCGAGAGATCAACCGCCCAGCGGGTGAACCGGGCGACGCGCCGGTCCGGGTCTTCATCAATGAGAGACGCCGGATCTTCAATCGCGAAGTGCCGGTTCCGAACGCTCGGGTGGGCGAACACCTGCCGCAGGACCGTGCGGCTGCGTGGAGTCAGCCGCGCGCCGAAATGCTCTTCCAGGTACGCCCCGGCGTTCTGCTGCTCCATGGCGAACGGCGGCACGGCCGTCGCGACCGAGGCGATCCGCACGGCGGGTTCTCTTGAAGGCAACGCGCGCTCCCTGTCACAAAAAGAATTTCACCACGAAGGGCACGAAGGACACGAAGAGAAGCGAGAGAAGCACCCCTTTCAATTCCATTCTTCGTGCCCTTCGTGCCCTTCGTGGTAAAAGATTTTTCACAGGCTCCGGTCGAAGAGCCTCAGCGTGCGGCGCAGCAGGCGCGTGTGCCGCCACATCGGCGGCCGGGCGCCGATCCGCGAGGCCGCGCGCTGGATCATCGGCAGCAGCGGCAGGCCGACGGACTCCAGGCTGACGCAGTTCAGGTGCGACGCCGCGAAGCGCCGCAGCGTTTCGTCCAGCCGCACCGGGTCCATGCCCGGCGAGAAATAGAACGCCGGGTCGAGCAATCCGTCGCGGCGGCCTTGCAGCACGCCTTCAGCTCGCGCCATCCGCTCCAGCTCGGTGCCGGGATAGACGCGCAGCCGCCAATTGTAGAAGACCACGTCCTGCGCGCGCACCGACCGATGGACGAAATCGAGCGTCTCGCGCACGGTCGCCTCCGTCTCGCCGGGTCCGCCGAAGAGCAGGATCCAGAGGCAGGGAATGCGATGCCGGCGGACGACCTCGGCCGCGCGCCGGACGTCCTCAGAGGTGAAGCCCTTGCGCATGCGCGCGAGGACGGCGTCCGACGCGCTCTCGATCGTGACGCCCATCGCGACGAATCCCGCCGATTCCATCGCGCTCAGTAACTCGTCGTCGAGGAAGCGCGGCGAGAGTTCCAGGCTCTGCAGGCGCGCGCCGTGGCGGTCCCGGGCCAGCGCTTCGCAGACGGCCTGCCCGTGTTCGCGCGGAGCGTTGAAGACGTTGTCCACGAACTCGATGTCGCGGATTCCCGCCGCGGTGAGCGACCGCACCGCGCGTGCGACGCTTTCCGGCTCGCAGAGGCGGTACGTCCGGCCCTCCAGCGCGGCGTACGTGCAGTAGACGCAATCGAACGGGCAGCCGCGCTTGGTCTGCACGGCCGCGGCCGTCAGCAGCGACCGGTAGGAGCTCATCCGCAGCCAGCGCCGGTAGTCCGGGACCGGGCAGCCGTCCCTTCCGCCCGGCGCGGCGGAACCGAGCGGCCAATGCGGCGCGGGGCGGCTGCGGACCAGCGCGCCGTCCTCGAGCCACGCCAGCCCCGGCGTTTCGCGCGGCGGCCGGCCCGCGGCCAGCGCGTCGAGCAGCGCCGGAAAGACCGCCTCGCCGTCGCCGAGCGACGCCCAGGAAGCGCCGGTGTATCGCAGCAGCGCCTCGGGCATTACGCCGACTGCCGCGCCGCCGAGCACCACCGGCGCCGGAGTCTTTCGGCGGAGCGACGCCATCAGCGGCGCGAGGTCCTCGCAGAGGTTGCGCGGGCGCTGCGCGTCGTTGTTGTCAATATTGCGGACGGAGAGGCCGATCACGTCGGGCCGCTCGCGGTCGAGCGCGGCTTCCAGCGCGCGGACCGGGTTGCGCTCGAACATCAGGTCGAGCAGCGCCACGCGGTGCCCGGCGCGTTCGGCCGCCTCGGCCACCAGGCACGCGCCGACCGGCATCACCGGCGCCGGGTTCCGGTAGCGGTTGGTGGAAACCACCAGAGCTTTCATGCCCTGCTCTTTCACTCTGCCGGAACGCGGGTCCCGATTCCGCCGCCGCGCAAGGCCGGCCGGCGTGCTCTGCGGCCGCCCAGTGTTCAGGAGCCCCACTTCACTAATCACTAATCAGCGTCCAGCCCCAGTGATTCACGCACAAGCCGGCGAAGCTCTCGAGTCGCAGCGAGCGCCTCCTTCGCCATCCGGCGATCTGCCGACTCGCCGGGATAACGAAGTTCGACTGCGTAGGCGTTCAAGACAAGAATAAGCCTGTCCAAGATTACCCACAGCGGTTCCAGCGTCAAACAGGCGTTGAAGAGGACAATGAGATTGTGAGTTTTGCCGAACGGCATTTCCGCTTCCTGCAAGCGGGCCTTTAAATACTTCTCGACGCACTGCTGCGCGTGAAAGCATGCGGCATCGTAGTTTGGCGCCTTACGCGCGCGGACCTCGCGGAGCAACGTGTTGAAATCCCCTTCGGCCTTTTTCACCCACTCACGCGTGAGGGTTTTCATACAGCACAACTCCCTCTTGCGCGATGCGGCGAAGGAAAAAGTCCCCTTGTTGAATGCGTTGCTCGAATTGTTCGGGAGTGCGCAGCAGCAGGTCCAGCGCAAAGGCCGGCTTGACGCGTTCGAGGATTTCGACGGCCTTCCGGCACCCTTTTCCCCGGAAAGACAGTATGACCAGCAGGTCCACGTCCGATTCTCCGCCCGCCGCGCCTCGGGCGTGAGAGCCGAACAGCACGATTCTCTCCGGCTTGAACTCGCGAGCAATCGTGTGGGCGAGTTCCCGAATCTCAGTAAGCTTGACCATACATCTCTATCCCTGGCCTCTCGTTCAAGGAGCGCCGCCGCTTTCGATTATACGCATGTCCAGCGCATCGCTCAAGCGCCGGCACGATGAGGACGATTCGTCGGCGCGTGGAAGGTTACATCTCCTCCGGCGCCGCGATGCCGAGCAGCTCGAGGCCGTTGGCGATGGTCTGGCGAATGCCGTCCACCAGCAGCACGCGCGCGGCGGTCAGGTCCGGGTCGTCGCCGACGACCTTGTGCTTGTGATAGTAACTGCTGAACCGCGTGCAGAGGTCGAGGAGATACTGGCTGACCATGGCCGGCTCGCACGCCTCGGCGGCGCGGCGGACGGTCGGCTCCAAGCCGGCCATTGCCTTCGCGAGGGCGAATTCCTCCGGCTCGGCCAGGAGCGCAAAGTTGACCCGCTCCGCCGGCGCCTGGCCGTACTTTCTCAGGATGCTGCACAACCGCGCGTGCGCGTACTGGACGTACGGACCGGTCTCGCCCTCGAAGCTGAGGATCGCGTCCCAGTCGAAGTCCACGTCCTTGATCCGCTGGCGCTTGAGGTCGTTGAAGACCACCGCGCCGATGCCGACGGCGGCGGCGATGCGCTCCTTGTCCGGCAGGTCCGGGTTCTTCGCCTCGATCGCCTGCCGCGCGCGCTCGATCGCCTCGCGCAGCACGTCCTTGAGCATGATGACCTCGCCGCGGCGGCCGGACATCTTGCCGGCGCCCTCCGCGCTTTTCATCCGGACCATGCCGAAGTCCACGTGGACGCAGTCTTTCGCCCAGGGATAGCCCATCATCTGGAGCACTTTGAAAATCTGGCGGAAGTGCAATTTCTGGTCTCCGCCGACGACGTAGATCATCCGGGCGAAATGGTAGCGGTTCCACCGATCCTCCGCGGCGGCGATGTCGCGCGTGTCATAAAGTGTTGCGCCATCCGACTTTCTGAGCAGCACCGGCGGCATCTTGTCCGCGGAGAGGTCCACGATGAGCGCGCCCTGGTCGAGCTTCGCCAGGCCGAGTTCCTCAAGCCGGCGGATGGCGCCGGGCATCAGCTTGTCGTACTTCGACTCGCCGCTGATCTCGTCGAAGCGCACGCCGAGCACGCGATAGACTTCCTCGAACGCGGCGAGGCTGACCTGGCGGAACCGCTCCCAGAGCGCGACCGCTTCCGGATCGCCGTCCTCGAGCCGCTTGAACCACGCGCGCCCCTCGTCGCGAAGCGACGGGTCCTTCTTCGCCTCCTCGTTGAACCGCACGTAGAGCACATTCAAGTTCGCGACCGCGTCGCCCTGGAGCGTCTCCGGTCCGCCCCAGCGCTTGTACGCCGAGATCATCAGCCCGAACTGCGTGCCCCAGTCGCCGAGGAAGTTGATGCCGACGACGCGGTAGCCGAGCGCGCGATGGATCCGGTCGAGCGCGTTGCCGATCATCGTCGTTCGCACGTGATGGATGCCCAGGTGCTTGGCGATGTTCGGCGAAGAGAACTCGACGACGACGGTCCGGCCTTTGCCCAGGTCGGAATGGCCGAACTCGCCTTTGCGCCGGTGCGCCTCCGTCAGCGCCCAGGCGATGAACGCCTCGCGCCGGACGGAGAGGTTGACGTACGGTCCGTTTGCCGAAGCGCCGGCGATCCACTCGCCCGGCTGAATCTTTGCCGCCAGCTCGCGCGCGGCCTCCGCCGGATTCCGCTTCTGCGCGCGGGCCAGGGCGAAGCACGGGAACGCGTAGTCGCCCATCGTCTCGTCCGGCGGCGTCGTCAACAGCGACTCGACCGTCGCTTCGTCCTGCTTGCCCGCCGGACTTATGGCGGGCTTGCCCGCCGGACTTATGGCGGGGGAGATGAGGGCGGCGAGTTCGTGCGCGATCTCGGCGGTGAACGGGTTGTCCATTTCATCCTCTCGTGGAAGTCAGAACTGCGAATGATGAATGAAGAAGTACAACAGGGGCGCGCAAGCGCTCCCGTTCATCGCTCATCACTCATACTTCTTCGTTCGTTTGATCTTTCCAGTAAGCGCGCAGGAAGTCAACCGCCGCCTTCGGCGTCGGCTCGATGCGGACGATGCCACCGCGCGTCGGCTCGCTGCTATTGGGCGCGCTGAGAACGGTCCGGTAGAGCGGCGCCCAGAAATCGCCGATGAAGATCAGCGGTTTCGGCGGGAGCAGCTTCTTTGCTGTAAACTCCCACGCCATGCCGATTTCCGCCAGCGTCCCGGTGGAGCCCTCCAGCGCGATGAACGCGTCGCTGCGGTCGAGCATCAGCCGGATGCGTTCCCAGAGATCCTGCGTCATCACCGACTCGCTGATAAACGGGTTCACCTGCGACGAGTAGATCGCCACGGGGACGCCGAGGACGCGGCCGCCGCGTTCCCGCGCGCCGCGCGACGTCGCTTCCATCGTGCCGCCGTAGCCGCCGTTGAGCAGCGTCCAGCCTGCGCCGGCGATCTCGCGGCCGGTTTCCTCGGCCAGATCGTAAAGCGGCTCGCCGCGCGAGACGCGGTTCGCGCCGAAGACAGCTACGACTTTTTTTGCGTTGGCCATGTTATCCTCTGGCGCCCGCCGCTTCGGATTCCGCCGGCGCGGACCGGACCATGAGCGACGCCGCCACCGCCGGGATCAGGAAGCACGCCGAGAGCTGGAGCACGCGCTGCACGGAAAGCAGCTCATCGCCGGTGGCGGCTTTCCAATAATCGCCGAGCCGGCCGAGCGGAAGCATCATCAGTCCGGCGTTGCCGTAGGCGAACCCCATCACGATCCCCGACGCGGCGCTGTCGGCCTCCGGCGCGAGCCTCTGCGCCACGGCGATCTGGATCGGCGTCACCATGTAAAGCAGGAAGCTGCCGACCCCGAGCAGCGCGTAGAACAGCGCGCCGCCGGTCCGCGGCGCCAAGGCCAGCGCGGCCGCCGCGGCAACCTCGCTCAGGATCACCACCCATCGCCCGGTCAGCCGCACGCCGATATAGCCGCCGGCCAGGACGCCGCCCGCGCCGACCAGCATCATGAAGGCCAGGCTCTGGCCCACCTCGGCCTTGCTCTGCCCGCGCAACGCGGCCAGGACCGGGAGCCAGAGGACATAGGCCGTGAGCGGGACGAACCGCAGGACCACGTCGAGATGGATCGGCCAGAGCCTGCGGAAGACCCGTCCGATCTGGCCGGCGCGCGCCTTCATGCGCGGCGGTTCGCTCGCCGGCCGGAGCCGCAGGCACAGCACGGCCGCGAAGATCAGGCCGGGAATCGCCAGCGCGGCCACCCAGCGGATGTCCACCGCGGCGGCGCGCGGGACGAGCAGCGGCGCGAGCATGACGCCGATGCTTCCGCCGAACATGTAGAACCCGATCGCCGCCACGCGGCTCTTTGCGCCGCTGCGCCCGGAGAGCGCCGCGCCGATCGGGTGAAACAGCCCGACGCCCAGTCCGCAGAGCAACAGCGCCGCCGCCAGCGACGCGGGATTCCAGGCGAATGCGAGCAGCCCCGCCCCGACCACCGCGGCGCAAGTGGCGGCGATCATCGCGCGGCGCGCGCCCAGGCGGTCTTCGACGATCCAGGCCACCGGCTGGAAGTAGCTCGCGCAACTCGTCAGCACCGCCGCCAGCGCGCCGATCGCCGTCAGCGTCAGCCCGAAGTGCTCGCGGAAATACGGCACGAGAGGGTAATAGAACGCCCCGTAAAAGTCCCCGAAGAAGTGGACCAGCATCAGCAGGGTCGTCTCGGCGCCGAGGATGCCGCTCACAACGGTTATCCCTCAGTATAGAAAAAACACGCCCGGGAGAATCGCTTCTCCCGGGCGCACTCGGTTTTCGGCGGAGCCTGGCTTACTTCGACTTCTTCGACTTCTTCTCTTCGAGCGCGGCGTGCGCGGCCGCGAGGCGCGCGATCGGCACGCGGAACGGCGAGCAACTGACGTAGTTCATGCCGACGCGATGGCAGAATTTGACCGATTCGTAGTCGCCGCCGTGCTCGCCGCAGATGCCCACCTTCAGCTTGGCCCGCGTGCTGCGGCCGCGCTCGATACCCATCCGGATGAGCTGGCCGACGCCTTCCTGGTCGAGCGACTGGAACGGGTCTTCCGGCAGCAGCTTCTTCTTGAGGTACTCCGGGACGAACGAGCCGATGTCGTCGCGGCTGAAGCCGAACGTCATCTGCGTCAGGTCGTTCGTGCCGAAGCTGAAGAACTCGGCCGTCTCGGCCATCCTGTCCGCCGTCAGCGCCGCGCGCGGCAGCTCGATCATCGTGCCGATCAGGTAGTCGAGCTTCTTGAGTTTGTACTTCGCCTTCACCTCGATGACGACGCGGTCAATGATCTTCTTCTGGTCGTCGAGTTCGGACTTGGCGCAGGTGACCGGGATCATGATCTCCGGCAGGACGTTCTTGACCTTCTTGTCGAGCGCCACTTCGGCGGCGGCTTCGAGGATGGCGCGGACCTGGTACTCGGTGACTTCCGGATAGGTGACGCCGAGGCGGACGCCGCGGTGCCCCATCATCGGGTTCGTCTCGTGCAGGCCTTCGGCGCGCTTCTGGAGTTCCTCCATGGAGATGTTGAGCGCGCGCGCCAGTTCCTCGAGGCGGGCGGCGTCCTTCGGGACGAACTCGTGAAGCGGCGGGTCGAGCGTGCGGATCGTCACCGGGTGGCCCTGCATCGCCTCCATCGTGTCCTTCATGTCGGCCTTCATGAACGGGTACAGCTCGTCGAGGGCCTTGCGGCGCTCCTCGAGCGTGCTGCTGGCGATCATCTTGCGCAGCAGGAAGAGCGGCCGGTCGGCGCCTTCGCCGTAGAACATGTGCTCGGTGCGGAACAGGCCGATGCCCTCGGCGCCGAACTCCAGCGCCTTCCGCGCGTCCTGCGGCGTATCGGCGTTCGTGCGCACGCCCATCTTGCGGAAGCCGTCCACCCACTTCATGAACTGGCGGAAGTCCTTGTTGTTCCGCAGGTCCGGGTCCACCAGCGGCAGCTTGCCTTCATAGACCGTGCCGGAGGTGCCGTTGAGAGTGATCCACGCGCCTTCCGGGATTTCCTTGCCGCCCGCCTTGAGGACTTTGCGGTCCATGTCCACCGCGATGCCGGCGCAGCCGACGATGCAGCATTTGCCCCAGCCGCGCGCGACGAGCGCCGCGTGGCTGGTCATGCCGCCCTTGGCGGTGAGGATCGCCTGCGCAGCGTGCATGCCGTGGACGTCCTCCGGGCTGGTCTCGGTGCGGACGAGGATCACTTTCTCGTGAAGTTCCTTCCCGCGGCGGGCGGCCTCATCGGCGGTGAAGACCACCATGCCGTGCGCGCCGCCGGGTCCGGCGGGCAGGCCCTTGGCCAGCGGCTTGCTCTCGCGTTCCGCCTTCGGGTCCACCATCGGCAGCAGGCACTGCACGAGCGCGTCGGCCTTGACGCGGAGCACCGCCTCTTCCGGCTTGATCAGCTTCTCGAGGCCCATGTCCACCGCGATCTTCACCGCGGCCACGCCGTTGCGTTTGCCGACGCGGCACTGGAGCATGAACAGGCGGCCTTCCTCGATCGTGAACTCGATGTCGAGCATGTCGCGGTAGTGCTTCTCGAGCTTCTGCTGGATCGCGTTGAGCTGCTTGTAGGCCGCCGGCATCGCCTTTTCCAGGCTGGTCAGCCCCTTCGTGTGGGCGGTCTTGCCCGCTTCGTTCACCGGCAGCGGCGTGCGGATGCCGGCCACGACGTCTTCGCCCTGCGCGTTCGGGAGCCACTCGCCGTAGAAGATGTTCCGTCCCGTAGCGGGATCGCGCGTGAAGCCCACGCCCGTCGCGGAGGTCTCGCCGGTGTTGCCGAAGACCATCGTCTGGACGGTCACCGCCGTGCCCCATTCGTCCGGGATCCTCTCGATGCGGCGATACTCCACCGCGCGGCGGCCGTTCCAGCTCTGGAACACGGCGCTCACGCTGCCCCACAACTGGTCCATCGGCTCGTCCGGGAACGGCTTGCCCAGGACCTTGAGCACGCGCGCCTTGAACTGCGCGGCCAGCTCCTTCAGGTCGTCGGCGCTCAGCTCGGTATCGAGCTTCACGCCCTTCTTCTCCTTCATCCCATGCATGATCGCTTCGAGCTGCTTGCGGATGCCCTGCTCGCCGGCCGGCTCGATGCCGGCGGCCTTCTCCATCACCACGTCGGAGTACATCATGATCAGGCGGCGATAGGCATCGTAGACGAAGCGCGGGTTGCTCGTCTTGGCGATCAAGCCGGGGATCGTGCTCGGCGCGAGGCCGACGTTGAGGATCGTCTCCATCATCCCCGGCATCGAGGCGCGCGCGCCGGAGCGCACGGAGACCAGCAGCGGATCCTTCGGGTCGCCGAACTTCTTCTCCATGATCCGTTCGGTCTTCCTCAGGTCCTCCTCGACCTGCTTCTTCAGCTCGGCCGGGTACTTGCCCTTGTTCCGGTAATAGAGCGTGCAGACCTCGGTCGTGATCGTGAAGCCCGGCGGCACGGGCAGGCCGAGGTTCGCCATCTCGGCGAGGTTGGCGCCTTTGCCGCCGAGGAGGTTCTTCATCTCGGATTTGCCTTCCGCCTTGCCGCCGCCGAAAAAGTAAACGTATTTGGCCATGGGTTTGTCCTCCGGCCCTTTCGACCTCGCTCAGGGCCGCCCTGAGCGGTTGTCGAAGGGCGGCGATTGTCGTGCGCCGTACGCGGCGCACTCTGGGACCAGGGATTCACAACGAACGCGCAGGCCGGAATCCATCGAGCCTGAGAGAGCGGAAGGATAGCACAACAAGACGGGCATTGCAACCGGCCAGGTCGTATGGATTGCCGCCTTCAGGGGCTGGACGCCCTGAACAAGCAGATCGCAGACCTCAAATCGGCGGCCGAATGGAGCGTGACGGCGACCTTCCGAATCGGGATTGTGATCTCGCTGATCTTCATTGCCATCACCGTCTACATGACGATCCAGGGCTTCGTGAGCTGGGCGCTGACCGCGACCTTTATGGCTTGCCCGCCGTAGCTTTAGCGAAGGCGGGTGCATCGTTTACGAGGTCGTGAAGGCGCATTTCAGCCTCACCACGGCGCTTGCGGGCGCGAAAGCGGGTATGGCGAAGGCCGAGGCGACCGTCGAGAGCCTCGTTACGGCTGCGAAGAAGGCGGTCTAGCAGTTGCTGGCGCAGTATGACGTGACCGCGCTGGCTTTGAGCTTCGGGCCGGTCCTGTCGGCTGCGCGCCAGTGGGACCGGCTCGCGGCGTCTATTGCATTAAGGTGTTTGACAATGCACTGTTTGCAGCGGATAACCGCCCCCGCACTGTCTCCGCAGACGACTGGGCAAGGATAATCGAGGTATTATATCCCGAAATATTCCCTACGCGCCGGACAAACCGGTGGCCGTGGCGTTATTATGGTGGACGGCGTCTCCGCATCATGTCGGTCAGGCCAGGCCGGCGCTTGTTGAAGGAGGGTGTTTTGGGAACGGACGGCAAACCGGCGTGGCGCACTGCGTTCGACGACGCCTACACGGCGCACAAGGCACGGCTCCTGACGCTCGCAACGGCGATAACTGGAGACCGCAACGCCGCGGAGGACATAATGCACGACGTTTTCACGAAGCTTCTGAAGGAGACTTGGCGGCTCGGCAACGGCTCAAGCGTACTCCCGTTTCTAGTGGTCAGCACGCGCAATGGAGCGTTGGACCAACTTCGAAGAAGGATGCGGCGGCAGGCGCGGGAGTATGAACATGTCGAGCGTTCGGCCACGCGGGCCACTGACCCGAGTCTGGGCAGTGTCCATGCCGAGGAGGTTGAGCGGATACTTCAGCAGGTCAGTGGGCTGCCGGATGACCTGAAGGAAACTCTCAGCCTTCGCACGTGGGGCGAATTGACGTTCGAGGAGATCGCAGATTTACAGAAAGTGACCAAAAGCACGGCGCACGCGCGATTTAATCAGGCGCTCGAACAGTTGCGTCGTGAACTTTCGACGGAGGACAGGACATGAAAGAGATGAATGCCGGTGAACTTCAGAAGTGTCTGGAGGAAATCAGAATCATGCCGTCGCGGCAACTGGATGATTCGATTCGACGCATGGCCGACGCAGCGGAAGGCGCAGAAACAGCCTCAGCACTCAAAGTAGCGCCAGATATCGCCCCTGGATGGGTGAGGCTTCTGCGCAGTCGGGTTGTCCGTGTCGCGGCATGTCTCGTTCTGGCCAGCGGGGTTGCGTTAGCGCTCTGGCGGCTCGGCGTCAGGAACTGGGAGATCACGCCCTCCGCTTACGCGCAAGTCGAAGAGGCGCTTGCTAATACCAAGGCGGCGAATTGGATACACATGCACGAGACCGGTTCCGGCGAAGCGTTAGAACTGTGGGTTTCAGAAAATCCTTTTCGCGCTTTCAAGAAGTATGGCAATGGCCTGCTAGAAGTAGACGATATGAGCACTGGTCGGCAGTATTATTACAGCCCCGCCACGAACTTGATTACCGTCAGTCAGATCAGCGGAAAGTTCCCAGCAGACTTCATGGGGAAGCTGACCTTCTTCGAAATGTTTGAAGGACAGTTGAAGACGGCACAAGAGCAAGGCTTGCTGGAAGTAACGCGCGGGCAGCGAACAGTTGATGGAAGGACTTGCACGGTTCTGAAACTAAAGCCGAAGCCTGCCTTGGCGAAGAGCGGATGGCGGCCGAGCGATATCATAGTGGATCCCGTTGAGAAGCGCATCCTCGAATGGGAAACGTTCGACATGGAGGATGGCAAGTCCGTCGGCATGATGCAGTTCGATTACCCTGAGGTCGGCCCGGAGGATATATACGCGCTGGGCGCGTCCAAAGAGGCGAGAGTTGTCAACGCAGCGAAACCGGCCGCGCAGCCTGCCGCAAATTTGGCCGTTGAAGACATACAGGAGAAGGTGCGTGCGGCACAAGACCGGTTTGCCCCAGCGTACTGCGCGGCTGTCTTTCAAGGGTCCGCACGGCGAGACGGTTCATTCCAGCCGAGAGAAGTGGATGTGGTGTACAAGAAGAACGGGCAGTGGCGGGTGGAACGCTATGTCGCTGCGAAGCCGGCTGATGCGCAGGGGCGGCGCTTAATGATGGATGCTTTGCCCGACGACATGGAAAGTATCATGGCCTGGGTGAAAGACCAGCGCGCTTTCCAAGTCGGCTTTCTTACCACACTCGACGTAACGGACTTCGCGCATTTGGGAATCACCTTTTCGATCGGCGAGAACGGGGCGCCGGAGAAGACGCGCGGTAGCGGCTTTGAACAGTTCACACCCGAGTTTCTTGCCTGGGACAACTTTCTGACATACAAGGGCGAGAGGGTTCTCCTGCCGGCTACTCAGGGTGCTTTCGGGTCCCTATTGGTGGTGGAACGTAAGACGCAAGGCAACGTAAATGAAAAAGGCTACATCGCCGTGCCACAAAGAATGGAATGGTCCCTCAATGCTTCCCATGACTACATCGTGGAAGATGACGAAACCGTTTCAAACCCGGACGAGGCACCGTGGCAAACAGATAAAGACTGGCTCAAAGGGGTCAAGCTTAATGCTTTTCAGGAGCAGCGCTGGTCGGAAAGCCGGCAAGTGCTCGAATACGCGCGGACTGCACAGGGGCAATGGTACGCGAAGAAGATTCTGGGCACTCGCTCGTCTTCGCAGGCCGACACATCGAAGCCGATGTGGATAGTCCACCTGGACACCGAGCGGGAGATTCCAAATGACCTGTTTGACCAAGCCAAGGTTAAGGATCGTCTAGATTACGGACAGGTTCCTTACCTCCAAGCGTTCGATCAGGCCATAGCGAAGATTGACAACCGGACGACGTGGCCAGCAACGCCTGAGGAAGTGGCCCAAGCGTACCTAGAAGCTGGAGCACAAAGCCATTGGGACGAGGTGGCCGTTCTGTGCCCCGGGTCAGGAGCGACGGACCGCAAGAATTGGAGAAGGCCACAAGGCAAATGGGTCATCAGCCAGGGAGAAGTTACCGGTCCGGATCAGATCACCATACACTGCGCGCTCGCGAATAGCTTTGCGAAGGATAGGAAGTACACCCATTTCATCTTCGTCGCAAAGTCGAAAAGCAAGAAGGGACGGTACTACATTGCGGGAGGCCCATATTGAACTGCGGCCATCCACGTTAGAGCAGCCGTGCAAGCGTGACAGTACAGTGCTCAGTATGAGATTTGAGAGTGTCGTAACTCTATATCAAGCAACTACTAACGACTGTGGTATCGTAGACTGGGGGTCTGGAGGTCGCGGGTTCAAGTCCCGCCGTCCGGCCAGTTGAAAGGATAGAGTCACAATCGGCGAAGTTCGACAAAGACAACCGCATCAATGCGGGTCTTATAGGTGGAGGCCTTCATGCACTGGGGAGATGTGGCAGAACTGCATGACTGGTTCCTCCGGCCCAAGCAGAGCTGCCTGGAGAGCTACGGGAAGAACCCCAAATCCGATACGACGTAGACGACATTCGCAAGCTCTGGGAGCCGCCATACGTTCCGCAGTAAGTCCGGCGTGAGAACCAATCTACCGTCCGGCGCGACGCCACCCAAAGCCCGGCCACTCATTTGCCTTCCGGCGCCGAGCCGCCGAACTCGAAGGCGTAGAGCGTGCGGTATTCTCCGCCCTGCGCGATGAGCTCGGCGTGCGTGCCCTGGCCGACCAGGCGGCCATCCTTAAGGACCAGGATGCGGTCGGCGTTCTGGATGGTGACCAGGTCGTGCGTGATGACCAGCGTCGTGCGGCCGCGCATGAGGTTCGCGAGCGCTTCGCGGACGAGGGATTCGGATTCGGCGTCCAGCCCGGCCATGGCCTCGTCCAGGATGAGGATGTCGGCGTTCTTCAGGATGGCGCGGGCGATGGCGATGCGCTGGCGCTGGCCGCCGGAGAGCTTGGCGCCGTACTCGCCGCAGAGCGCGCCATATCCTTCCGGCTGCGAGACGATGAAGTCGTGGATGTTCGCCGCGCGCGCGGCCTGTTCCACCTCGGCCTGCGTCGCGTCGCGCCGGCCGTAGCGGATGTTGTCCGCGATGCTGCGGTTGAAGAGGAAAGTCTGTTGCGTGACGATGGCCAGCCGGTCGAGAAGGCTCTCGCGGGCGATGCGGCGGACGTCCACGCCGTCAATGGTCACCGAGCCGGACCCGACATCGTAGAAGCGCGCGATCAGCGCGACGAGCGTGGACTTGCCCGCGCCGCTGCGGCCGACGACGGCGACCGTCTGGCCTTTGCGCAGCTCGAACGACACGTCGCGCAAAATCGTCTCCTCGTCGTAGCCGAAGGAGACGCGGTCGAACGCGATGCCCTGCTCCACCCGCGGCAGCGCCACCGCGTCCGGCGCGTCGCGCAGCGACGGCTCCTGCTCGATCAGTTCCAGAATGCGGTCGGTCGCGGGAATGGATTCCTGCAGTTGGCTGTAGCCCTTGATGAACTTCCGCACGCCGAGGAAGGCGAAATAGTTGCCGCCGATGAAGACGGCGAGCGGGCCCAGCTCATCGGCCAGGTCCACCGACGCGCCCTTGCGCTCGAGGTACCACGCGCCGACGATGACGCCGAGGCCGAGAAAGCCGCGCCCGACGAACTCGATGGTCCCCACGCTCAGCCCCTGCGCGGCCACCATCTTCATCATCTTGCCCATGTAGCGCTGATTGACGTTCTCGAACTCCTGCGTCTCCGCGTCCTCCATCTTGAACGCCTTGATCACGCGGATGCCGCTGAACATCTGGGACATCAGGTCGGTCAGGTCGGCGAGTCTCTCCAGCCCCTGGCGCCCGAAGCGGCGGATCCGCCTGGAGAGATAACCGATGGGCAGGACGACCAGCGGCACGGCCACCGCGCTCACGATCAGCAGTTTCCAGTTCGTCAACGCGGCGACCGTCACGCCCATCACCAGGTACGACAGCCCTTCCGGGATGCCGCCGAACAACTGGCTGAAGACTCCCTGCGCCCGGCCCACGTCGTTGGTGATGCGGCTCATCAGGTCGCCGCTGCGGCGGCCCTCGAAGTAGCTCAGACTTTGCGGCATCAGCGCGCGGCAGATCGCGTTGCGCAGGTCCACGACCAGCCGCCACGTCACGCGCCCCTGGAGATAGTCCCGCAGGAAAAACGCCGCGCCCATGACCGGCGCCAGCGCCAGCGCGTAGAGACCGATGGTCTTCAACTGGCCGACCGCCAGCCCGCCCTGGACGGCTTGGCCCTGGCCATGCCACACCTTGCGCGCGGCGCTGGCGAAGGGCAGCATGAGCGCGAGATAGGCGGCGTCGCCGGAGGTCGCGGCCGCCGTCGCGCCGAGCGTCAGCCCGATGAGCAGCCAGTGCGGCCTGGCGAAGCGGAGAATCCGCAGGATGGTCCGCCACTGTGCACGTTCCGCCACGCGCGAAAGCCTCCGACGGAGATACGCGAATCCGGCCGAAAGAGCGATGTCCGCCCTTTCGAATTCCCTCTCTTCGAGCCTGAGCCTCAGAGCCGAAGGCAGGGCGGCCCTGAGCAACGTCGAACGGGCCGCCCGCTATTTTCCAGTTTCACTGCGGAAAGTCAAGACGCCGCGCTGTGCGGGCGCGCCTCGATGGCGCCGGCGATCCGGCGGCAGAGGTCCGTCAGCGTGTCGTCGCGCGCGCCCATGACCAGGATGGTATCGTCCGGGCGCGCCAGTTCGGCCAGCCGCGCGATCAGCGCCGCACGGTCCGCGGCCGCTTCCACCGGCGCTCCCAGCGCGGCGGCCTCCTCGGCGATCGCCTCCGCGCTGATGTCCATCGCCGCGGTCCCGCCGACGTAATAGATCGGCAGCAGGAAGGCGCGGTCGGACCTCGTCAGCGTCCGCGCCAGCGCCTCGCACAGCTCGCGGTGCATGAACCGCGCGGGGCCGAACCCGTGCAACTGGAAGACCGCGAACACGCGCTTCGTGCGGGCGCGGCGCACCGCCTCGACCGCCGCCTCGATCTTGTTCGGGTTGTGCGCGAAGTCGTCGAAAATCCGCACCCCGCGCACGCGGCCGATCAGCTCCATGTGCCGGGCGATGCCCTCGAACGAGCGCAGGCCCGCGTCGAGCTGGCCGTCGCTCAGGCCCAGTTCGCGCAGGGCCGCGATCGAGGCGAGCGCGTTGAAGACGCTGTACGCGCCGATCTGCCGCAGGCGGAACCGCGCCGTGCCCACCTGGAAGCTCACCTCGCGCGCGCCGAGGCGGATGTTCCGCGCGCGGATGTCGCCTTCGCGCAGGCCGAAGGTCACCCGCCGCGGCGCGGGCAGCCCGAACAGGCTCGCCGCCGCCTGCGCGCTCAGCACCAGCGCCTGCCGCGTGTTCCCCGCGAACGCCGAGTAAAGCTGGTGCAGCTCCGCCGACTCCTTGTGGTCGCGCGCGAAACCGGTGATGACGCCGATGGTCGGCCGGTAGTTCACGCACGTGCCGTCGCTCTCGTCCGCCTCGATGCAGGCCACCTCGCCGGCGCCGCACGCCGCGTTGCCCAGCTCCGTCTCCGTCTCGAAGTTCCGCATGATGCCGCCGTTCACCACCGTCGGGCGGTAGCCGGCCGACTGAAGCGTCCAGCCGATCATGCCGGTGATCGTCGTCTTGCCGAAACTCCCGGTGACGGCGAGCCCGCGCGGGCACTCGTGGAAGAGCTCCGCGAGGAGCTGCGAGCGGTGCATCGGCGCCAGGCCCAGCGCCTGCGCCCGGTCCAGGTCGCGGTTGCCCGTCTCGATCGCCGTCGAGACGATAAGCCGGTCCACTCCGGCATGGACGCCGGCGCCGTCCTGCGGAAAGATGCGGATGCCCTGCGCCTCCAGGCGCGCCTGCCGGTCGCGCAGTTGCCCCAGGTCGAAGAACCGGTCCGATCCGCTGACGCTCTCGCCCTTCGCGCGGACCAACTGCGCCAGCGCGCTCATCCCGATCCCGGCGACCCCGACGAAATGATATTGTGACACGGCGATCCGCGGTCAGCTTTCGGCGGCCGGCGCCTCCGCCGGCGGCCTTCAGGTTTTTTCAGTTCTCGTCGCTCGTACGGAACAGCCTTTGTCCTTGACGTATTCCTGGACGGAGACGCGCCCGCCGGTCTTGATCCGGGCGGTGCGGCCGAAATCCTCCATGCGCCGGAGCGCGGCCGAATTGAAGACCGGCCCGTCGCGGCAGACGAGCATCTCTCCGCAGGCGCATTGCCCACAGAGGCCGAAGCCGCACTTCATGTAGCGTTCGAGCGCCGCCTGGCATTCGACTCCGCGCGCCTCGCACAGGTCGAAGACCGCGCGCATCATCACCTCCGGCCCGCAGGTATAGACGACGCTGACGGCGCGGCGGTCGAGTTCGGCCTTCAGCAGTTCGGTCGGCAGGCCGTGGATCCCGAGCGAGCCGTCGTCCGTGCAGATGCGCGCGTCGGGAAATCGCTTGCGGTAGATAATCTCGTTCGCGCTCATCGCGCCGAAGATCAGCGGCGCGTCCGGCAGCCGGTCCTTCAGCGGCGCCAGGAGCGCAATGCCGCAGCCGCCGGCCACGATCACGCCGCCGGGTTTCAGGTCGAAGCCGTGTCCGTAAGGCCCGCGCAGGCCGATCTGCTCGCCGGGCTTCATGGCGCTCAGGCGGGTGCTGAACGGCCCGCGCGCGCGCACCAGCATCGCACTGCGGCCGGGCGCGGTCTCGCTGATGGCGTACGGCTTCTCGTCGAGCTCCGGCACCCAGACCATGATGAACTGGCCCGGCTGAAACGGCATCACGCGCTCGACCCAGACCGAGCAGAGCCCGGTGGTCTCCGGCCGCACCTCGACGATGCGCACCATTCGCGGCTGCTCGACCGCTCCAGGACTTACTGAGCCGTTTCCCGCCATTCCGTTCACGTCTCCGTTACAAGTCGGCCATGTTAGCGGTGCGCCGCGCCGATCAACTCCTTCACGTCGCGAATCCCATTCGCGGACATCCACTCGTCCATCTCCCGCGCGATCCGGCCGAAGACTTCGATCTCGTGATCGTACACCGCGCTGCCGACGCCGACGGCGGTCGCGCCGGCCATCATCATCTCGATCGCATCGCGCCCGGTCGCCACGCCGCCGGTGCCGATGATCGGGATTTTCACCGCCGCGTAGATATCGTACACGCACCGAACCGCGATCGGCCGCAGCGCCGGGCCGGTGACGCCGCCCATCTTGAACCCCAGCATCGGCCGGCGCGCCTCGATGTTGATGAGCATGCCCGGCCCCATCGAGTTGACCGCCGTGATCGCGTCCGCTCCGGCCGACTCGGCGGCGCGCGCCACTTCGGCGATGGCCAGCACGTTCGGCGAGACCTTGATGAAGAGCGGCTTCTTCATGACCTTGCGCACCGCCGAGGTGATCTCGAACGTCGCCTCCGGCGTGCTCTGCCCGGCCAGCGTCCCGTAGCCGGGCGTGTGCGGGCAGCTCAGCGGCAGCTCGATCGCGGCGAACGGCAGCGCGGCCATGCGCGCGGCCACGCGGCAGAACTCCTCCGCGTTCGTCCCGATCACGCTCGCGATCACCGGCGCGCCGACGTCGTCGAGCTGGGCGAACTCCTGCAGCGCCTCCTCGAGTCCCGCATTGCTGTAGCCGACCGCGTTGATCAGCCCGGCCTCGAAGGTGAGGATCGTCGGGTTCGGGTGTCCGCCGCGCGGCAGCTCGCTGATGGACTTGATCGTCACCGCGCCGGCGCCCGCGCGGGCCACGCGGCGCAGAATGCTCTTGCACGTCCCGAGCACGCCCGAAGCGAGCACGGTCGGGTTCTTCAGCGCGATGCCGCAGAGGCTCGTCGTCAGGTCGGGCACGGCAGTCCTCATTGGACGATAGACGATGGACCATGGACGATGGTCCAGGACGCTTACCGGAGTTTATCAGCCGGCGCGGTGATGTTGCAAGTTATCGGCACAAATCGCGTAGAGTTCCGCCAGCTTTGCAGCTAGGCGCTTGAAGTGGGCGCGGTTGTTGGAATCTACAAAGACGGTTTTCACCGCCGGCTCACCTTGACATGCGCTGCCAATGCCTTGCGCATGCGCCGCTCTTCTTCCTTTTGGGGCAGCGCCTTGCCGAGGACCCCCTCGAACTGAAAGAAGTCCGGCGCGAGTTTGACGAGAATGCCGCCTGCTTCCAACTGCATCACCAGCCGGTCATGCGGCTTGATGCCCAGCTTTCGCCTGAACGAAATCGGCAGGGTGATCTGCCCTTTGACGGAGATGGTTGAAACCGGCATGGCAGCCTTTCTTTCATGGCCTATTCTTTACTTCGCATATATGGTAAAGAACGTCCTGTCAAGTCAAACGTCGGCCGGCGGTGGCTCCGTCAGCGGATCGCAATGCACTTCGAGGACGTCCAGTTCCCGGCAGTCGCACGGCGCGCGGAGGATGGCGCTGATGGAGGGATTCGTCCGCGCCTCGTCGCCCGAGATGAGTTCCTTGATGTACGTCCCGGACTGGACGCGCACGGCCAGCTCGAACCGGCGGACCCTGGGGCCGGCCTCGGAGATTTGCACGGAGCAGGTCCGGACGGTCCGCCGGCGCACCAGGTTCGCCCTGCGGTGCAGCACGCGGCGCGGGGTTTCCTGGAGCAGGAGCACGTCGCGCAGCGCGCCGAGCCGCTCCACCGCCTCGCGCGGGACCGGCACAAGGCATTCCACCGCCGCCCGGTACGACTTGTCCGGGCTCATGCGGAGCATGCGTTCGAGCAGGTCGCGGTCGGCGAACCGGAGTTGCTCCACTTCGACTTCGCCGGCGAGCGTCCGGTTGAGCGCCTCCTGGATCGGCGCGAGATCGAACGTCCGCACGCGCGGCATCTCCAATTCGAGCACGAACGGCCGGCCGCGGCCGAGCATCCTCGCGTCCACGTCCTCGCGCCCGACCGAGTGCATCTTCGTGCCGCCCTGAGCAGGGCCGAATGGGCGGCAGATCGGCAGAATCGGCGCTGCGACGAGTTCCTCCACGCTCCGCTGGTATCGCTTGCCCGTTCCGCCGCACGCATCGCACCCAGCACCGTGGCAGTGGCGGCAGGGCCACTTGCTCTGCGGGATTTCGCGCGAGAGCTTTCGATAGCGTCCATAGATCAGCAGCGGCCGCAGGCGCTGCACGCGCGCGCCGCCGCCCGGGTAGTTCAGCTCGATGCGGACCACCGCGCGCTCCAGCGACGCCACCAGGCCCGGCGCGGTCCGCTCAAGGCACTGGCCGACGCGCCGGTTGACCTCCGACTTGGTCGCCAGCGCCTCTTCCGGCGTCACCGGCCCGGCGACGCGCGTCCCGAGCCAGAACGTGCCGAACTCGTATTCGGAACGCAGCCGGAGCACCTCGCGCGCAAACGCCTCGATCATCTCGTCGGGTATGGGATTCATCGCGCGTCCATTATACAGGGCTGCGGTGAAAGCGCGAAAAGCGAAGACTGGCTTTGGAACCACAGAGCGATAGCGCGAGCAGGCGAGCGCTGCTTATCGCCACCGATACGGATCGCTCTTGTTTTTTCCTCTTATCTGTGGTCATCTGTGTCCATCTGTGGTTTCAATTGACGTGGGTTTCAATGATGGCAAGTGAACTTGCGACCGATTCGCCTTTGCCGCCGAGCCGTGGCAAGCGTGTCGTCGTCGGCATGTCCGGCGGAGTGGATTCCTCGACGGCGGCGGCGCTGCTGCAGCGGCAGGGATACGAAGTCATCGGCGTGGGCCTGCGCCTTCCGCTGCTCCTGGCGGGCTCGCCCGCCGAGGCGGGCTGCAACTCGCCGCGCCGTTGCTGCGGGCCGGCGGCGATGGAGGACGCGCGCGCCGTGGCGAATCAGCTCGGCATCCGCTTCGCCGCTCTCGATTACCAGGAGCTGTTCAGCCGGGAAATCATCGAACAGTTCTTCCGCGCTTACGCCGAAGGCCGGACGCCGAACCCGTGCGCCGAGTGCAACCGCCTCATCAAATTCGGCCGACTCCTTGAATTCGCCAGGGTCATCGGCGCGGACTTTCTCGCCACCGGCCATTACGCGCGCAACTCGCTCGATCCGCAGAGCGGGCGACATCTGCTGCTCAAGGGCGCGGACCGCGCGAAGGACCAGTCCTATTTCCTCCATGGGCTTTCGCAGGAGCAGCTCGCCGCCGCGCTGTTTCCGCTCGGCGCGATGACCAAGGACGAGACGCGCCGCCTCGCGCGCTCCTTCGGCCTGCCCGTCTCCGAAAAGCCCGGCAGCCAGGACATCTGTTTCCTGGGCGAGGGCGACTACCGTTCGCTGCTGGCCGAACGCTATCCCGAATCGCTGCAGCCCGGGCCGATCGTGGACCGGCGCGGCCGCGTGCTGGGGACTCACAAGGGCGTCGCCGGGTTCACCGTCGGGCAGCGCAAATCGCTGGGCATCGCGGCCGGCGCGCCGCTGTACGTCCTGGCCCTCCGCCCCGCCGCGCGCACCGTCGTCGTCGGGACGAAGGAGGAACTGCAGCAGGAGAAATTCACCGTCGCCGGGATCAACTGGATCGCATTCGACGCGCCGCCGGACAGCCTTGAAGCGGAAGTGAAGGTCCGCTACCGCCAGCCCGAGCAACCGGCCTCGATTCGCCTGATCGGACCGGGCCGCGCCGAAGTCCGCTGGCATACCCCGCAGCCCGCCGCCGCCCCGGGCCAATCCGCCGTCTTCTACAAAGGCGAGGTCGTCCTCGGCGGCGGAGTCATCGAGTGACGGCGCCGAACCGCGAGCGTACGAGTATTGACATGTTGACTTTGCCTCTGCATTCATAATCGCACACAGCAGCCTTAGCCAGAGCGGTTGACAATATATCCGTTCTGACATATACTGGAGGACGTGAATGGCTGGCAAGCCGCTAGGGAATGAAGAGGCGATGTCATGAAGAAACTGAAAAATGGGTGGGTCGAGGGATCGGCCCAGGAGCTCCTGGACTTGTCGGATTCGGACATGGAGTACATCGAGACGAAGCGCGCGTTGGCCGCATGTCTGCGCGACCTGCGAAAAGCCAAGCACTTGACGCAGGTGAAACTCGCATCCCGCCTGCACACGAGTCAATCCCGTGTGGCCAAGATGGAGGCCGGGGACCCGAGCGTTTCCATGGATCTGTTGTTTCGGTCGCTTTACCGGATCGGCGCAACTCGGCGCAAAGTAGCCTCGGCTCTCTGACAGGTTTCATGCGTCACGCCGGTTTCGCCGCCGGGTAGTGGTATTCGTCCATCGCCGGCGCAAAGAAATCGAAGCAGCGCGCGCTCTTGTCCTGCTTCCACCGGCCGACGGCGTCGGGCCGGACGATGATCCTGCCCAGGTCCATGCCCAGGAATTCTTCCAGGCGCGCGAGGGTCTCTTCCTGCTCGAGGACAAAGTCCTCGAAGCGCACTTCGATCCACTTCGCGGGCCTGGGCGTGGCCTTGACGATATCGTACTGATATTTCCATGAGATCGCGCGCTGGAGCATGACGTCGTCCGTCTCCGGATACTGGACGCCGAAGTCGGCCAGGTCGTCGGTCAGGTGCTTCCCCAGGATGCAGTCGCGCGGGTCGCGGATCCAGAAGATGTACCTGACCTCCGGAAACATCCGCACGATCCATGGATACACCAGCGTCGTCTCCGGGAGCTTCCAGCCGCGCGCCGCGGATTTGCTCCTGCGGACCGATTCCAGATACCGGTGGATCAGCGTGCGGAATTCCTCGGGAATGGGCATCGTGCGCAACCGGCTGAAATCCCACTCCAGCTCGCCCTTCCACACCACATGCCGCGCCAGCATGCGGCACGCGTCATACAGGTCCTGAGCCGGCAGCAGGTCGCCGGAGTCGTTGACCATGTCGCCCATGAAAACGCCGCTGGCGGAGAGCGTGTGCGACATCGCCCGGGTGCCCGAATGCCCGCGGCCGATGATCGTGATCAACTTGATGTGCTGATCGTCTTCACCTTCGAGCAGCCCGCCGGGAACGGGGACGGCAGGCGGCGGCTGATACCCTGCCGGCTCGGTACGCAGCAATCTCATGAATGGCGACCGGGCTTTGTGGATGTGACTGAAACACCACGCCTGCGGTCGCGAAGGCAACAGCAGTATCAGCGGGCGGAGCAGCGTGTAATAGAGGGCCAGGGCCCACGAGCGCGCCGCCAGCTTCATGTTGCGCGTCTGCGCGGCGATGCCGCGAAGCGGGCGATCCTGTGGCGTGTCGGCGTAATCAGGGGGGTTTGTCAAATCACGACCTTCGAGATGACGGTCCGACACCCAATGCCATGTTCCGCCGGCCGAGGTTCCAGCCGTTATACCGGAACTCACCCGATGACCGCCCTCCAAAGGGCGGCCGCTCATCAAGCTTCCTATGGTAGCGACCCTGGTCGCGCGCGTCAAGGAACTCGGCGCTCGATGTGAGGGTCAGGGTATTGCGAAGCAGGGACTGTGCGATATCACACAGCCGGCTGCGCGGTTTCACGCTTGGCCGGCACGGCAGGAAAGGCCTTTCACCCGCAATTCCGGCTCTTTTCGCATTTCCTCGTTTCTCAGTGCGACGGCACAAAGTTTGCTCGTTGTTTTGGGACGAAGTGTCGTCATACTGAAAACGTCAACAAGAGCAGAAGGATTTGGACAATGGCCACGAAGATTCTTTCCAGAATTCTGATCGCCGCGGCGGCCCTTGCGCTGATCGTCGCGGCGGCGGTGGCGTACCATTTGCGCAGCGCGGCGATGAATCATGATGGCCGCGCTGCGCTCCCAGCGCCGGGCGCGGCGAAGGCGCCGATGAAGGTGATGTACCACTGCCCGATGCACCCGGATTACATTTCCGATCGTCCCGGCAAGTGCCCGATCTGCGGGATGGACCTGGTGCCGTTTACGCCCGGGGAAACGGAGCAGCCGCAGGCGCAGCCGGGCCTCGAAACCCGCGCGCCGCTCACGCTCAGCCCCGAGCGCCGGCAGTTGATCGGCCTGCAGGTCGGCACGGTGGAGAAGCGGCGCGTGAGCCGGACGATCCGCGCGGCGGGCCGCGTGGAGTATGACGAAAAGAGGCGCGCGACGGTCAGCCTGAAGTTCGGCGGATGGGTCGAGGACCTGATGGTGAAGTCGGTGGGCGAGACGGTGCGCAAAGGCTCGCCGCTGATGGCGGTCTACAGCCCGGACCTGCTCGAGGCGCAGCACAATTACCTCGTCGCGCGCGCGGCGCTGGCGGCGCTCGGCAAGGACGCGTCGGCGGATTCGCGGTCGCTCGCCGAGGAGCTGCTCCGCAGCGCCCGCGAGCGCCTGCGGCTCTGGGATTTCACCGACGAGCAGTTGAAGGCGATCGAGTCGTCGGGGCAGGCCGAGCATGACGTGACGATCTTCTCGAAGGTGGATGGCGTGGTGACCGCGCGGAACGTGGCGCTCGGGAGCAATGTGGAGCCGGGAAAGGACCTCTTCGAGATCGCCGACTTGACGACGGTCTGGATGCTGGCGGATGTTTTCGAGTCCGAGGCGCCGCTGATCAAAATCGGGCAGCAGGCGAAGATCGAATTGATCGCCTTCCCCGGCGAGCCGCTGACCGGGACCGTGTCGTACATTTATCCCGCGCTCGACGAGGCCACGCGGACGCTGCGGGTTCGGCTGGAGTGCCCGAACCCGGACGGCCGGCTGAAGCCCGGGATGTTCTCGGCCGTCTCCATCGCGGTGGACCTGGGTGAGCAACTGGCGGTGGACGACGATGCCGTGCTGGACACCGGCCTGCGCCAGATCGTGTTCGTGGACAAGGGCGAAGGCCGGCTGGAGCCGCGCGAGGTGGTGGTCGGCGACCGCGCCGACGAGCTGGCGATCATCGCCAGGGGCCTGGAGCCGGGCGAGAGGATCGTGACGAGCGGGAATTTCCTGGTGGATTCCGAGAGCCGGATGAAGGCCGCACTTCGCCAGGTCGGCGGCGTCAAGGCCGAGCCGGCCGCGAAATCGGGCATGGCGGATATGCCGGGGATGTAGGCGAGGACGACGGAAGGCGCATTGGCGCCAATCGTCCTCGTCCTCGATCTAGTCCTCGGTCGTGTAAAACGGCAGTTCGAGGACGAGGACGACGACGAGGACGAGGACGATAAAGGCAAGATCATGGTTGGCCGCATCATAGATTTCTGCGCGCGGAACAAGTTCTTCGTCATCGTCGTGACGGCGGCGGCGGTGGTGCTGGGGGTTTACTGTCTGCGGCGCATCCCGCTCGACGCGATCCCGGACCTCTCGGATACGCAGGTCATCATCTACTCGCGCTGGGACCGCAGCCCGGACGTGATCGAGGACCAGGTGACGTACCCGATCGTATCGGCGATGCTCGGCACGCCGCGCGTCAAGGCCATCCGCGGGTTCTCCGATTTCGGGTTCTCGTACGTCTACGTCATTTTCCAGGACGGCACGGACCTGTACTGGGCGCGCAGCCGGACGCTCGAATACCTCAGCAAGATCCAGCCGCGGCTGCCGGAGGGCGTGCGCACGGAGCTCGGCCCGGACGCGACCTCCGTCGGATGGGTTTACGAATACGCGGTCGTGGACCGCAGCGGCCGGAACAACCTGGCGCAGTTGCGCTCGTTCCAGGACTGGTACCTGCGGTACTGGCTCCAGAGCGTGCCGGGCGTCGCCGAGGTCGCCTCGATCGGCGGATTCCAGAAACAGTACCAGGTGAATCTCGATCCGGTCGCGCTCCAGGCGTATCGCATCCCCATCTCGAAAGTGGTGGAGGCCATTCGCACGGGGAACAATGACGTGGGCGGACGGCTGGTGGAGATGTCCGGCGCGGAGTACATGGTGCGCGGGCGCGGCTACGCCAAATCGGTGAAGGACATCGAGGAGATCGCCGTCGGCGCGTCGCCGGAAGGCGTGCCGATCCTGGTGAAGGACCTCGGCCGCGTGGCGCTCGGGCCGGACATCCGCCGCGGCGTGGCCGACCTCGACGGCCAGGGCGACACGGTCGGCGGGATCGTGGTCATGCGCAGCGGCGAGAACGCCCTGTCCGTCATCCAGCGCGTGAAGGCCAGGTTCGAGGAGATCCGGGCCTCGCTGCCGCCCGGCGTCGAGATCGTGCCGACGTACGACCGCTCCCGGCTGATCCGCGAGTCCATCTCGACGCTCACCGACGAGCTGATCGCCGCGCTGATCATCGTCAGCGCGGTCATCCTCATCTTCCTCTGGCACGTCCCGTCGGCGATCGTGCCGATCGTCACGATCCCGATCGCGGCGCTGCTGGCGTTCATCCCGATGTACCTGCTCGGCGTGACGGCGAACATCATGTCGCTGGCCGGCATCGCCATCTCGATCGGCGTCCTGGTGGATGGCGCCATCGTCGAGGTCGAGAACGCGTACAAGAAACTGGAGCTCTGGCAGGAAGGCGGGCGCGTCGGCGATTTTCACGAAGTGCGCCTCCGCGCCCTCAAGGAGGTCGGCCCGTCGGTGTTCTTCTCGCTGCTGGTGATCGCGGTGGCGTTCATCCCGATCTTCGCGCTCGAGGACCAGGAAGGCCGGCTCTTCAAGCCGCTGGCCTACACGAAGACCTTCACGATGGCCATCGCCGCGCTGCTAGCGGTCACGCTCGACCCGGCGGTGCGGATGCTCTTCGCGCGGATGGACTGGGTCCATTTCCGGCCGAAATGGCTGTCGTGGATCTTCAACCAGGTCGCCGTCGGGCGATACTATCGCGAGGAGAAGCACCCGGTCAGCCGCGTCCTCTTCCGCCTGTACGAAGGCCCCTGCCGCTTCGTCATCCGGCACCGTGTCGCGACTGTGATCGTCGCCGTCCTGCTCGTGCTGCTGACGATCCCGGTCTATCTCAGCCTCGGCAGCGAGTTCATGCCGCCGCTCTGGGAAGGCGACCTGCTCTACATGCCGACGACGCTGCCGGGCCTCTCGGTGACGGAGGCGCAGCGGCTGATGCAGCGGATGGACCAGGTGCTGATGACGGTCCCGGAAGTGGACCGCGTCTTCGGCAAGGCCGGCCGCGCCGAGACCTCGACCGACCCGGCGCCGTTCTCGATGATGGAGACGACGATCCTGCTCAAGCCGCCCGCGCAGTGGCGGCACAAGGAGCGCTGGTACTCGAACTGGCCGCGGTGGATGCAGGCGCCGTTCCGCGCGGTCTGGCCGGACCATATCAGCAAGGACGACCTGATCGCGGACCTGGACGCGCGGATGCAGTTCCCCGGCGCCGCCAACGACTGGACGATGCCGATCATCACGCGCATCGGCATGCTCAGCACCGGCATCCGCACGCCGGTCGGGATCAAGATTTTCGGCGGCGACCTGAAGCAGATCGAGGACCTCGGCACGCGGATCGAATCGGTCCTCAAGGACCAGCCGGGCGTCCGCAGCGTCTACGCCGAGCGCGCGGCGAGCGGTTTCTTCCTCGATTTCGATCTGCGGCGCGACCGGCTGGCGCGGTATGGGCTTTCCATCGCCGACGCCGAGATGGTGATCACCTCCGCCATCGGCGGCGAGACGGTGACGACCACCGTCGAGGGCCGCGAGCGCTACGGCGTGAACGTCCGTTACGCGCGCGAGCTGCGCGACGACCTGCCCGCGCTGCGCCGCGTCCTGGTCCCGACGCCCTCGGGCGCGCAGGTCCCGCTCGAGGAACTCGCGGACCTGCGGATCGTCCAGGGGCCCGGAATGATCCGCGACGAGAACGGCATGCTCGCCGCCTACGTCACCGTGGACACCGCCGAGAGCGACATCGGCGGCTTCGTCGGCCGCATCAAGGCCGTAGTGGACCGCGAGGTGCATCCGCCGGCGGGCTATTCGCTCCAGTGGAGCGGCCAGTACGAGAGCATGCTGCGCGTCAGGCAGCGCATGTGGATCGTCGTCCCGATCACGCTCTTCCTGATCTTCATGCTGCTCTGCATGAACACGAAGTCGCTCTTCAAGGCGCTGCTCGTCATGCTGGCCGTGCCGTTCTCGGCCATCGGCGCCATCGGGCTGCTGTACGTGCTGGGCTACAATGTCTCGATAGCGGTCTGGGTGGGCCTGATCGCGCTCATGGGGCTGGACGCGGAGACCGGCGTCTTCATGCTCCTCTTCCTGGACCTTTCCTACCACGAGCGCGTGCGCCAGGGAAAGATGAAGAGCTTCGAGGACCTGACCGAGGCGGTCGTTTATGGAGCGGTCAAGCGCATCCGGCCGAAGATGATGACGGTCTGCGCCGCGATGGTCGGCCTGCTGCCGATCATGTGGTCCGCCGGCACCGGCGCGGACATGATGAAGCGCGTCGCCGCGCCCCTCGTCGGCGGGCTGGCCACGAGCTTCATCCTCGAGCTGCTGGTCTATCCGGCGGCGTACACGATATGGAAGTGGCGGTTTGAGATGCGGCGCGGCGTTGTACAATCGTCCTCGTCCTCGGCCTCGTCGTCGTCCTCGGCCGTTCGTTAGTTTAGTTCGAGTTCGAGGACGAGGACGACGACGAGGACGAGGACGATGCGAGCGTCGCCGGGATATGATACACTCGGGGCTGAGGCCAAGAATCCATGAATGCTTTCAGACGAGTTCTATTTCCGATGGCGCTGATCGCGCTGGCCGGCTTGCTCGCCTTGGCGGGCTGCGCCCTGCGCCCGGCGGGCGAGGATGCCGAACGGCAGCGCGCCGCCGAGGAGGGCCGTCCGTTCACCGATACGGTCGTTCTGCCGATTCTGCCGGAGAACCCGACGCCGGAGGAGTATCTGCGTTTCGCCTTTCTCCGCAACGCCGATCTCCACCGGCGCTACTGGGAATGGCGCGCCGCCATCGAGCGCGTGCCGCAGGATTCCAGCTTCCCCAACGTCGCGATCCCGTTCAGCGTCCTGTTCAGCGGCGGCAAACAGAAGCTGTGGGATCGCACCACGCTGGGCCTCAGCAACGATCCGATGAGCGACATTCCGTTCCCGACCAAGCTCTCCATCGCCGGCCGGAAGGCGCTCCAGGAGGCGCGCGCGGCGGGGCTGCGCTTCGAGGCCGCCAAGTTCCTTCTCCAGTTCCGCGTGCTCTCCGCCTGTGACGACCTGGCGCTGCTCGCCGAGACGATCCGCCTCCGCGCGGCCGACGTGGAACTCCTCCGCCTGATGGTCCGCCTGGCCGCGGTGCGCGCGCAGACCGGCGGCGGACAGCCGGACATCCTCAAGGCCCAGACCTCGCTCGACATGGCCGAGAACGACCTGGCCAATCTGCGCACGCAGGTCGCCGGGGCCGACGCGAGGCTCAACGCGCTGCTCGGACGTCCCGCGACCGACCCCGTGCCGCTCCCGACGAGCCTGCCGGCCCTGCGGCCGCTGCCGGTGTCCGACGCGGACCTGATCCGCCTCGGCTCGGAGCGCAGCCCGGCGCTGCAGGCGCTCGCGGCCGAGGTCGCCGGCAAAAAGGAGGCGCTGGCGCTGGCCAAGCAGGCGTATCTCCCGGACTTCGGCCTGTCGCTCAGCGTCACCGGCAGCGTCGCGCAGACGCTCGGCGGCATGCTCGTGCTGCCCACGCGCCTGGAGGCGATCCGCGCCGGCATCGAGGAAGCGCGCGCCAACCTCCAGGCCGCCGCCGCCGCGCGCACGCAGTACGAGCGCGACCTCGCCGCCAGTTTCGTGCTCAACCTCTATGCCCTGCGCAACGACGACCGCCAGATCAAGCTGTTCGAGGAGACCATCATCCCGCGCGCGCGGCAGATGATCGAGCTGGCCCAGAACTCCTATTCGACCGGAGCGATCCCGTTTGCGGACCTCGTCGAGGCCGAACGCGAACTGCTCAACGCGCGGCTGGTCACCGCTCAACTGCTCGTCGAGCGCGACAAGGCCCTCCTGGCCATCGAGTCCTGGTCCGACGTGGACGCGGAAGCGATGAAGCCGGGGTCGGCTGAGTAAGGAATATCCAAGTTCCAAATTCCAATTTCCAATTGGGCGGCCTCAGACCAGGACTCGTCGTTCTGCCGGCGCTCGTCGCGGCTTTTCTAGCGACGGCGGGCTGCGGCTTCTTCAGCCCGTTGCCGGAGAAGTGCACCGTCGCCGAGCGCGTGCAAGCCTTCCCGGCCGGCCGTCTTCCCATCCGCGAGCCGGTCCGGCTCTACTGGGATTCGCACCTGATCCCGTTCATCGAGGCGCAGCGCGACGACGACCTGGCGTTCGTCCTCGGCATGGTGCACGCTCATCTGCGGCTGGGGCAGATGGAGATGATGCGCCACATTTCCCAGGGCCGTCTCGCGGAGATGCTCGGCCCGTCCGCGGTCTCGCTGGACTATTCGCTCCGCATCCTGAACGTCGGCCGCGCCTCCGCCGAAATCTACCGCGCGATGCCGCCGGAAACCCGGCTCTGGCTCGACGAGTTCGTCCGCGGCGTCAACTTCTACCAGGGCCGCCTGCGCGAACTGCCGCTCGAATTCAAGGTAATGGGCCTCCGCCGCGAGCGCTGGACGCCGCAGGACATCATCACCATGGAGCGTTTCGCCGGCGTGGACGTCAACTGGATCACCGAGTTCCTGCTGCTGCCGATCCGCGGGAAGCCGTACTACCGCGAGGTCTTCGAGAGATTCCGCGCCGCCGGCGCCGCCTCGCTGCCCTCGTTCGCGGGACCGGGCGCGACGGCGTCGCTCTCCGGCATGCTCGGCGGCTTGAGCCGGTCGGGCAGCAACGCGCTGGCCGTCTCCGGCGGACGCAGCGCCACCGGCGGCGCCATCCTCGCCAACGATCCGCACGTCGCGATCATGATCCCGAACAGTTGGATCATCGTCGGCTGCCGCTCGCCCTCGTATCACGCCGTCGGCATGATGTTCCCCGGCGTCCCGTTCGTCGCCATCGGCCGCAACGAGCACGTCGCGTGGGGCGGCACCAACATGCGCGCGGCGTCGAGCGACCTCTACGATCTCTCCGGCGAGCCGGCCGGGACGATCACGCCGCGGCGTGAGACGATCCGCGTGCGATGGTGGTTCGACCGCAAAGTCACCGTGCGCGAATCGCCCCTGGGTCCGGTCGTCAGCGACTCGCCGACGCTGGAAGGCTACCGCGGTCCGCCGCTGGCGCTGCGCTGGGTCGGCTACGAGCCGACCGACGAATTTACCGCGGTCCTCAAGGCCAACCGCGCGCGGAACTGGGACGAGTTCCGCGAGGCCTTCCGCGACTACGGAGTGCCCGGCATGAATGTTCTGTTCGCCGACGACCGGGGCGACATCGGGCAGATCATGGCCGTCCGCGCGCCGGTCCGGCCCTACGCGGCGCCGGAGGACGTGGTCCTGAACCCGGCTGATCCGGCCTGCCTCTGGCAGGGTTTCAAGGGGCCTTGCGATCTGCCGCAGGGATGGAATCCGCCGGCCGGCTTCCTGGCCTCGTGCAACAACCTGCCGGCGCGGTCGAATCCGCCGGTTGGCTGGCTCTTCTCGCCGAACGACCGCGTCGTGCGGACCGGCGCGCTGCTCGGCGCGGCGGGGAAAGTGTCGCTCGACCAGGTGAAGGCCGTCCAGGCGGACGTTTATTCCGCCACCGACTTCGAGCTGCGCGACCTCTTCCTGCGGCGCATCGCCGCCTGTGGCTTGGGGGACGAGCTCGAACGCCGACACCCGCAGTTCATGGCGGCCCTCGCCGCCTGGGACGGCTGCTACGATACGGAATCGGCCGGCGCGGTGGCGTTCCAGACGCTGCTCTATTACTTCGCCGGCGCGTACTACTCGCGGCGCTACGACCCGCCCATGGCGGAAATGCTCCTGAAGTCCGCCTTCGCGCGCGAGTTCCTCAAGAGCGACCTGGCGGACGGGCCTTCGCCGAACCCTTCGCCCCTGGACCAGCCCGCCGAGATAGGCGCCCTGCTCCGGGACGCGGTCGGCCAGGCGGCGGAATCCGCGAAGCTGTTCGCCAACTGGGGCGTGATGCACCGCCTTGAGATTGCGCATCTCTTCAGCACGGTCCCGTACATCGGCACGAAATACCGCCTGGCGGACTATCCGGCGGCCGGCGCGAATGAAACGCTCTGGAAGACCGCCCACCCGCTGACCGCCTGGAGGAATGCCGCCACCTACGGCGCCGTCGCGCGCGCGGTCATGGACCTCTCGAGCCCGGAGGAGAACTACTTCGTTCTTCTCGGCGGCCAGGACGGCCGCCTCCGCAGCGACGCCACGCTCGACCAGGTCCCGCTCTGGCTCAGCGGGCAATACATCAAAATGCCCCTGTCGGCGGAGTCCGTCCGGAAGAGCTTCGAGTTCAGCGTGGAGTTGACGCCGGATAAGTGAGGCCGCGCCTGCCGCCTTACGCCTGCACCTGCACCGCTTCGAACGGCCGGCTGCCCAAGAGGACGCCGTTGCAGTAGAAGTCGCAGGAGTAACGTCCCGGCGCGGGCAGCGGCAGGTTCACGATGTTGAAGACCAGCTCCACCACCGCCAGCGGGCTGGGGAACTCGATCGTGCCGGAAAGCTGCACCTGAGGCGGCGCCTCCGCTTCCGCGTCCTTGCGCACGATCCGCAACTGGCCCGCTCCCTTGCCGTGGCCGTCCGTCAGCGAAATGAAGACCTGCAACTGCGGATGCGTGCAGGGAAAGCCCTTCGTCGAGATGCGGCTGAACAGCCCGATCAGGCTGTGCTTCCGCGTCGTCACGTCCTGGATGACCTGATCGCAGATGAGGAGCGCCAGCAGCGTCGGCGGCGGCTGATCCAACGCGGGCCTCCCTTTCTTGGCAACGGCATTCGCTTCTTCGCGCCACTCGCGCCCCGCGGCCGCCGGAGATCCGGACGAACTTTACGGATAGATGCCGCGGATCCGCGTCGCTTCGGCCACGCGCGATACGGCCAGCGAGAGCGCGGCCTGGCGCAGCGAGCACTTCTCCTGGTCGGCGCGCTTCTGCACGTCGTGATAGGCGCGCTGCATCACGTCGCGCAGTTCCAGGTTGACCTCGCGCTCGCTCCAGAAATAGGACTGGAGGCTCTGCACCCACTCAAAGTAGCTGACGGTGACGCCGCCGGCATTGGCCAGGATATCGGGCAGGACGGCGATGTGGCGCGATTCGAGGATGGCGTCGGCGTCGGGAGTCGTCGGGCCGTTGGCGGCTTCGGCGATGACCCGCGCCTTGACCTTCTTCGCGATCGGCGCGGTGATCTGGTTTTCGAGCGCGGCGGGGATGAGCACGTCGCACGGGGTCGTCAGCAACTCCTCGGTGCTGATCTTCGCGCTGCCAGGGAAACCGACGACGCTGCCGGTCTTCTGCTTGTGCTTGAGGACGGCGACCGGGTCGAGCCCTTTGGGATTGAGGATGCCGCCGCGCGAGTCGTTGACGGCCAGGATCGTGAAGCCGACTTCGTTGAGCAGCCGGGCGGCGATGGCGCCGGCGTTGCCGAAGCCCTGCACGACGGCGGTCGGGTCGCTCAGCGGGATGCCGTATCGCTTCGAGGCGGCCTGGATGACGAACAGGCATCCGCGCGCGGTGGCCTCGTTGCGGCCGAGCGATCCGCCGATCGAGAGCGGCTTGCCGGTGGTGACGCCCGGCACGCTGTAGCCCAGGTTCATGCTGTACGTGTCCATCAGCCACGCCATGGTCTGCGCGTTGGTGTTGACGTCCGGCGCGGGGATGTCGCGCTCCGGGCCGATGATCGGCAGGATTTCGCTGGTGTAGCGGCGGGTCATGCGTTCGAGTTCGCTCAGGGACATCTTCTTCGGATCGCAGATCACGCCGCCCTTCGCTCCGCCGTACGGGATGCCGACGACGGCGCACTTCCACGTCATCCACATCGCCAGCGCCTTGACCTCGTCCAGGGTCACGCCCGGATGATAGCGGATGCCGCCCTTGCCGGGGCCGCGGGTGAGGTTGTGCTGCACGCGGAAGCCCTCGAAGACGCGCACGGAGCCGTTGTCCATCTTGGTCGGAATGGAGACGCAGAGGATGCGGCGCGGATGGGCCAGCACGGCATGGAGGTCGTCGTCGAGGTGCGTGCGCTTGGCCACGTCGGCCAACTGCTTCAGGGCCATTTCCCAGGGATTCCAGGTCTTGACGGGCATTTCAGTTCTCCTCTCCAGGTGGTTGGATTCAGGCGATCGCGGTGTGGCCGGTCTCGCCGGTGCCGATGCGGATGGCGTCCTCGACGGGAAGGATGAAGATCTTCCCGGCGCCGACTGTGCCGGTGCGGGCCAGTTTCGTGATCAGGACCACGGCGGCGTCCACCATGTCCTCCGGCACGATGATCTCGAGCTTCAACTTGGTCAGGAACTTAATCTCGGGCTTGGGCGCGGCCTGTCCGCGGTGCTTCACCACCTGTCCGCGCTGCCGGCCGAACCCGCGCACTTCGGTGACGCTCATCCCGTCCACGCCCAGTTCCACCAGCGCCTGCGTCAACGGCTCCAGCTTGAACGGCTGGATGTAGCACTCGATCTTCCTGAGCATCGCGCGATCCTTTCAAGAAGTCCGGTTTCCCCAATGGCCCAATGACCGGCACTTTATCACACGGGTTGGGGAAACTCAACCCTTCGGTTGCGCTTGCCACGGCGGAGGGAAAATGGTACGCAAGGCATTGGAACAACCGAAGGTCGGCCATCCACGGAGGGCTGTCATGGCTGAGTTCACAAACGTGCTGCTCGCGCGGACGATGATCGAGGCGCAGATTGCGGAGGCCGCGCTCCAGGACGCGGGCATCGGGTGCGTCGTCGAGAACTTCACCTCCGATCCATACGACGGCCTGTGGGTCTTGCAGCGCGGCTACGGGCGGATCCTGGTGCAGCCCGCGGATGCGGAACGCGCGCGGGCGATCATCGCCGAAGCGCTGGCCGCCGCGCCGCTGCCGGACTCTGAATCGCCGTCGGCCGACGATGAGGCGCCTGACGAAACGGAAGAGCCCGAAGAGCCCCAACCGTAGAGAGCCTTCCATGCCGGTCATAGATTTCCACACGCACGCCTTCCCGGACGCGCTCGCCGCGCGAGCGGTGCCGAGGCTCGAGGGCGCCGCGGACGTGAAGGCGAAGCTCGACGGCCGAATCCCCTCGCTCCTGAAGTCCATGGACGAGGCCGGCGTCGAGCGCTCGGTGATCTGCTCGATCGCGACCAAGCCGGAGCATTTCGGGCCGATCCTCAAGTGGTCGCAGGAGATCGCCTCGGAGCGGATCGTGCCGCTCGCGTCAGTTCACCCGGCCGACCCGCTCGCCGCGCAGCAGGTGCGCGCGGTGGCGCGCGCTGGGCTGCGCGGGATCAAGCTGCATCCGTATTACCAGGGCTTCAACCTGGACGAGGAGCGCGTCCTGCCGATCTATGAGGCGGCACAGGAATGCGGGCTGATCGTGCTCTGCCACACCGGGTTCGACATCGCGTACCCGCGAGACCGGAAATGCGACCCGGTGCGGACCGCGCGCGTGATCGAGCTCTTCCCGAAGCTGGCGCTGGTGACGAGCCACCTCGGCGCGTGGGAAGACTGGGACGAGGTCCGGAAGCACCTCCTCGGCAAGCCGGTCTACATGGAGACCTCGTTCTCGATCCCGTACCTGGGCCGGCCGGCGGCGAAGGCGCTGATGGAGGCACATCCGCCCGAGTACCTGCTCTTCGGCACGGATTCGCCCTGGGCGGACCAGAAGGCCGGGATCGCCGAGATCCGCTCGCTTCGGCTGCCGGAGGAACTGGAGCGGCGGGTCCTCTATGAGAATGCGCGCCGGCTGCTGAGCTCAAAAGGAAGTCGGAAGGATAAATTATGAATGATGAAGTGCAAGACGCGCGCGCAAGCGCTCGCGTTCATCATTCATCACTCGCACTTCGCACCTCTCTTCGCTGGGCGCTGCTCGGCCTGATCCTGCTGTTCGTCGCGTGCGAGACGGTCGAGGTGCGGTTCGCGCGAACGCTCCGCGGGGATGAGACGCTCTACGTCCAGGCGGCGTACACGATGATGGAAACGGGCGACTGGCTCACGCCCCGGTTTGAGACCGGCGAGCTGCGCTTCAACAAACCGATCCTGCCTTATTGGGTCGTCGGGATACCGCTGAGCCTTTTCGGCCTGAGCCTGTCCGCCGCGCGACTGCCCTCGGTGGCGCTGGCGCTGGCGGCGCTGCCGTTCGTCTATGGACTTGCGCGGGTTCTCATGCGCGACCGCGCCGCGGCGCTTTTCGCGGTAGCGGCGTACCTGACGACGGAAGCGGTCTACAGCAATGCGCACCAGGCGCGGACGGACAGCCTGCTGACGTTCTGCGTCGTCGGCGCGATGTACTTCTTCGCGCGACTGGTTTTCGAGGAGGCCCGACGCCGCGATACGTTGCTCGCCTACGGCCTGACCGCCTGCGCGCTGATCACCAAGGGCATGGTCGGCATCGTCTTCATCCTGCTGCCGATGGCCGTGTTCCTGGCGATCTCGAGGAAAGCGCAGCGCCCTGGCCGCTGGCGCATTCTCGCCTCGCCGTGGGGCTGGGCGCTGCTGCTGCTCATCACGGTCCCGTGGTACGCGGTCACGTACCTCCGATACCGCGGCGTGTTCACGAATATGTTCTTCGAGGACCAGGTGACGGAGAACCTGCATGGGTCCAAATGGTACATCCTCGGGAACGTCTTCCAGTACCTGTGGCTGCTCCTCAAGGACTGCATGCCGTGGAGCGTGCCGGCGGTGCTGGCGGTGATCATGAATGACGGAGGGCTGCGGGCGACGTTCAAGGAGCGGCGCGCGGAGTGGCTGTTCCTGCTGAGCTGGCTCGGCGTCACGTACCTCATCGTCCTGTTCGGCAACGTCGTCCGGGACCGGTACCTGCTTCCGGCGCTGCCGGCGTTCGCGGTGCTCGCGGGGCTGGCGGCGGCGAAAGCCGGCGAGGCCGGCGCGCGCCCTCGCGGATTCGGGTGGGGACTTCAGCTCGTGGCGCTGGGCGCGTTCCTCATGGGGCTCGCGTGTCTCGTGCATGTCGCGGTGGAATCCGAACATCCCGACGTCTATGAGGTGATCGCGGGGCTGCTGCTGGTCGGCGGCGCCGCGGCGATATTCCGGCTGGCGCGCGCGGGCCGCGTGCAGCAGGCTGCGCTCTGGGGCGGCGCAGTCGTGACGGTGGCGATGTTGTCCGTCAGCGCGTTCTTCATCGCGCCGGCGCCGATGGAGCCGGCCGCCGAACTCGCGCGCGAGAAACTCGCCGGGCTGTCGGCCGGCACGCAGATCGCCACGGTCGGGCTCTCGAAGCAGGTGCGCGCCGCAGTGCTGCTGGCCTGCGGTCTCAAGCCCGCCGCGCTGACCGATTCGAAAAAGCCCGAGGAACAGACGAGGGCTTTCCGCAAGTTCCTCCAGGAACCGGGGGAAAAATTCGTGCTCATGGATTCGCGCGACTATGCAGCTCTTGCGGAGGATGTCCGCGAGCAGTGCGCCGTCGCCGACGAGAGATCGGCGGCGGAGGAACGGGACCTCGACAAATGGCTTCGCGAACGGTCGCGCTCGCTCCAGTCGCTGATCCGCGGCACGCAGCAGACGATCTATCTCCTCCGCGCCGATCGTCAGCTCCACGGTCCGGGCTGATGGGAAGCGGCCGTTTGTTGATTTCCGGCCCGCCGTTCTGGTAAAAGAGCCCCTGAAATCCGGGCCATCGTGAACCGTTTCCCGCACACCTCATCCGTAAGGTATAACCCGATGACCGAAGGCGCCGGCGCTGGAGGACCTGCCCTGAGCCGCCGTGCCGGCGCGGTTACCGCTCCCGCGCGCCGCGCCGAACCCCTGCCGTTCTGCCGGCCGACCATCGAGGATGCGGAAATCGCCGAGGTCGTCGCGTCCCTGCGCTCCGGCTGGATCACCACCGGGCCGAAAGTGGCGAAGTTCGAGGCGCTGTTCCGGGAGCGGTTGCACGCGCCCGAGGCGATCGCCGTCAATTCCGCCACCGGCGGACTTCACCTGTCCGTCGCGGTGCTGGACCTGAAACCCGGCGATGAGGTGATCGTTCCCTCGCTGACGTGGACGGCGACGGCGAACGTAGTCGAGCTCTCCGGCGCGCGGCCGGTGTTCGCCGACGTGGACGCCGGGACGCTCTGCCTGGACCCGGAAGACGTCGCCCGCCGGATCACGCCGAGGACGCGCGCGATCATGCCGGTCCACTACGGCGGGCAGCCGGCGGACCTCGACGCGTTGCGCGCGCTGGCGCGGAAGCACGGCCTGGTCATCATCGAGGACGCCGCGCACGCCATCGGCGCGTTCTACAAAGGCGTCGAGATCGGCGCCTCGGGCGACCTGGTGGTCTTCAGCTTCCACGCCATCAAGAACGCGACGACCGGCGAGGGCGGGATGATCGTCTGTCCCGCCGGTGACGGACGCTGGGCCGACCGCCTGCGCCGGCTGAGGCTGCAGGGCGTCGTCAACGGCCCGGACCGCCGTCCCGGCCGCGGGCCGATGGAATATGACGTCCTCGAGCCCGGCTGGAAGTACAACATGATGGACCTCCAGGCGGCCATCGGCATCCACCAGATGGCGAAGGTGGACCGCTTCATCGCCCGGCGGCGCGCGCTGGCGGAGCAGTACGCAGAGCGGCTGGCGGACGTCTCCGAACTCCGCCCGCTCGCCTTCACGCGCTATCCGAGCGTCCACGCCTGGCACCTCTACGTTGTGCGGCTCGATCTCGACGCGCTGGATATCCCGCGGGCGGAGTTCGGCGCGCGGATGTTGAAGGAGGAGAACATCGGCGTCGGGCTGCATTTCATGCCGGTCCACACCTCGACCTACTACAGCCGCAAGTACGGGTGCAAGCGCGGCGACCTGCCGAACACCGACCGCGCCGGCGACCGGATCCTGTCGCTGCCGCTGTACCCGCTCTTGAAGGAAGAGGATCTGGAAGACGTGGTCCGCGCGCTGAAGCGCATGATCGCGGCGCACCGGAGATTGCGGAGAGCCAAGAGTGGCACAAGGTGATCCCAGGATTTCGGTCGTGATCCCGATGCTCAACGAGGCGGCGAACATCGAGCCGCTGTTCGCGCGCCTGTTCCCCGTGCTCGACGGAATCGGCGAAGCGTATGAAGTCGTGGCGGTGGACGACGGCTCGACCGACCGGACGCTGGAGCTGCTCCGCGAGCAGCGGAAGATTCACCCGCAATTGCGCGTGCTCTCCTTCGCGAGGAACTTCGGCCAGCACGCCGCGGTCATGGCCGGCTTCGAGGCCGCGCGCGGAGACTGGATCGTGACGCTCGACGCGGACCTGCAGAACCCGCCCGAGGAAATCCCGAAGATCGTCGCGGCGTTCCGCGAGGGATACGACCTCGTCAACACGTACCGCGAAGGCCGGCAGGACACCTCGTTCCGGCGTTATGCCTCGCGGCTGACGAACGCCATGGTGCGGCGGTTCTCGGGCATCTCGCTCTCGGACTTCGGCTGCATGCTCCGCGGCTACCACCGCAGTGTCGTGGCGCCGATGGTCGAGCGGAAGGAATACCGCACGTTCATCCCCGCGCTGGCCATGCTCCACTCGCGGCGGCCGACCGAAGTGTCCGTGCAGCATTCCGCGCGCGAGCGCGGCGCGTCGAATTACTCGCTGCTGAAGCTCTTTTCGCTGCAACTGGACCTGGTGACCAGCTTCTCCATCGCGCCGCTGCGGATGCTCTTCATCCTGGGGTGGATCATCGCGCTCCTGGGGATCGGGTTCGGCATCTTCCTGATGATCGGCCGGTTTATCGAAGGCCCGGACTGGACGGCCGGCGGCGTCTTCACCCTCTTCTCGATCCTGTTCTTCTTCGTCGGCGCGCAGTTCCTGGCGTTCGGGCTGCTCGGCGAGTACATCGGCCGCATCTACCAGGAAGTGCGCAACCGGCCGACCTACCTGCTGCGCAACGAAGATCCCGGCGACCGCACCGGCGAAAGGTGACCATGCAGAAGCGCGTCGCGGCGGCACTGCTGGCGCTTTTCGCGGTCGCCTACCTGGCCCCGCTGGGAATCCGCCCGCTCTACGAGACCGACGAATTCCGCTACGCCGAAATCCCGCGCGAGATGATCGCCAGCGGCGACTGGGTGGTGCCGCGGCTCGACGGGATGCGCTACTTCGAGAAGCCGGCGCTCGGCTACTGGCTGACCGCATCGTCCATGGTGCTCTTCGGCCAGAATCCGTTCGGCGTCAGGCTGCCGGTGGCGCTTTCCGCTGGCGGCGCCGCGCTGGCGCTTTTTCTGCTGGCACGGCGTTTCTCCTTCGCTAAAGGCGCGGAGGGCAACGCCCGCGGAGTAGGCGCAGCGGCGGCCGCGGCGGGCATCCTGCTGACGAGTTCCATGTTCTACATGCTCGGCTGCTACAGCACGCTGGATATGCCGCTGACGATGTTCCTTACCGTGGCGGCGGGCCTTTTCTATTTCGCGTTCGAGACGGAGAACCCGCGGCGCAAGGCGCTGTGCCTGCTGTTTTTCGGCGTCGCGACCGGGTGCGCGTTCCTGACGAAGGGGTTTCTGGTCTTCGTTTTTCTGTTCGCGGCGGGCGTGCCGTTCATGCTCTGGGAGCGGCGGACCGGAAAGCTCCTGCGGCTGGCGTGGCTGCCGCTGCTGACGATGGCGCTGGTCGCGCTGCCCTGGTGCCTAACGATCTACCGGCGCGAACCGGATTTCTGGCCGCAGTTCTTCTGGGAGCAGCACTGGCGCCGGTTCTGGAGCGGGCGCGCGCAGCATGCGCAGCCGCCCTGGTTCTTCATCCCGTGGATCGTCGCCGGCATCCTGCCGTGGACGGCGCTGGCGCCGGCGGCGATCATCGGCCTCGGAAAGGAAAAACTCAGGGACCCGCTGATCCGTTTCGCGCTGTGCTGGCTCGTGTTCCCGTTCCTCTTCTTCTCCCTCTGCAGCGGCAAGCTGCCCACGTACATCCTGCCCTGTTTCCCGCCGCTGGCGCTGCTGGTCGGCGTGGGACTGTACCAGTATTTCGACCAGGGACGCGGCAAGGCGTTCGTCGCCGGCGCGTGGGCCGTCATTCTGCTGCTCGACGTGGCCATGGTGGCGATCGTAGCCGTCAGCGCGAGCGGCGGAGAGATTCTGGCGGGGCCGCTCGCGAAGGCCCGGCAATTCTTCTACCGGCCGGACGAACAATGGAAATGGCTGCTCCTCATCTCGGCGCTGGTCGCCTGGTCCGCGTTATGGTTCTGGGGGAGCCGGCCGCGCGTTGCGCTGCACCGGCTGGCGGTGCTGTGCGCGGGGCCGTGCCTTTTCATGGTGGCCGAAAACTGCGTGATGCCGCAAGCCGCGCAGGACTTCTGCGCGCCGGAGGCGTTCCTCGCGCGCGATTCCGCACGCGTCGAACCCGGCGCGCCCCTGCTCGCGCGGGCCGGCCTGACTCACGCCGTCGCATGGCATTACAAGCGCACGGATATCATTCTGTTCGACTCCGAAAGCGAGTTCGACTACGGCCTGGCCCACTCGAATGACAAGAATCGCGAGATCGAACTGGACGCTTTCGCCTCATTCGTGGCAAAATACCCGCCGGCGAAGCGGGTCACGGTCATCGTGGAGAAGGAATACTACGAGGACCGGAAAGCGCGATTGCCGAAGGCCGAGTACCTGGACATGAATGAAGCCTTCGTCTTCGCGCAGTATCGAGGGACGGCCAAATGAGCGTCATCGTCATGGCGTACCACGAGATGGGCTGCACCGGGCTGCGGCTGCTGCTCGATGCGGGAGTGGAAGTCTCGGCCGTCTTCACCTACGAGGACGATCCGGCGGAGAACTGCTGGTTCGGATCGGTGGCAAAACTCGCGCGGTCGCGCGGCATCCCGGTCTTCACGCCGAAGAACGTCAATGAGCCGGAATGGGTCCAGAAAATCGAGCGCCTGAAGCCGGAGGTCCTTTTCAGCTTCTACTATCGCGACCTCATCCGGCGGCCGATCCGCGTGATCCCGACGCACCGCTGCGTCAACCTGCACGGTTCGCTGTTGCCGAAGTACCGCGGCCGGTCTCCGGTGAACTGGCAGCTCGTCCACGGCGAGACGGAATCCGGCGTGACGCTGCACTATATTACCGGCCGCGCGGACGCCGGCGACATCATCGGGCAGGAGCGCGTGGAAGTCGGCCCGGAGGACACCGCCATCGTCCTGTACCGCAAGCTCCTGGCGGCGGCGCAGCGGGTGCTGCGCCGTCATCTGCGCGCGGTCCTCGCCGGCGAGGCGCCGCGAATCAAGCAGGATGAATCGCAGGCCACTGTCTTCGGCGGACGCAAGCCCGAGGACGGGCGCCTGGATTGGCAGCGCCCGGCATGGGAATTGCATAATCTCGTCCGCGCCGTCGCGCCGCCCTGGCCGGGCGCGTTCACCTTCGCCGAGGACGGCAAGGTGATGATCCTGCGCACGCGGCCGTGCGAAAAGGCCCGCCCCGGCGCCGCGCTGAAGCCCGGCGAGGTGCGGGCGGCCGAAGACGGCGTTTTCGTCGGCTCGGCCCGCGAACAGCTTCAGATCATGGCTTACGTCGCGCCGGCCCAGCGCGCGCTGCGGTCGGGGGAAATACTGGGCGGCTGAACGGCGACGATGGCTTTGGACGATAGACGATTGACGATAGACGATAGACCGTCTTCCATAGACTATCGTCCATAGTCCATCGTCCATCGTCCCTCGTCTCTTGAACGGAGAAAGACATGAAAGTGCTGATCCTGGGCGTCAACGGCTTCATCGGACACTCGCTCACCGCGCGCATCCTGAAGGACACCGACTGGGAGGTGTTCGGGATGGACCTCGGCTCGGACCGGATCAGCGACTACCTCGACCACAAGCGCTTCCGGTTCCTGGAAGGCGATATCTCGATCAACCGCGAGTGGATCGAATACCACATCAAGAAGTGCGACGCCGTCCTGCCGCTGGTCGCCATCGCCACGCCGAAGACCTACGTGGACGCCCCGCTGCGCGTGTTCGAGCTCGACTTCGAGGAAAACCTGCGCGTCGTCCGCCAGACCGTGAAGTACAACCGCCGCATGATCTTCCCCTCGACCTCCGAGGTGTACGGCATGTCGCCGGACACGCCGTTCAACGAGGAGACCAGCAACCTGGTGCTCGGCCCGATCTGCAAGCAGCGCTGGATTTATTCCTGCGCCAAGCAGTTGCTCGACCGCGTCATCTGGGCGTACGGGCGCGACGCGCACTTGCGCTTCACGCTCTTCCGGCCGTTCAACTGGATCGGCCCCAACCTCGACGACATTGACGCGCCGAAGGAAGGCAGCAGCCGCGTGGTGACGCAATTCCTCGGCCACCTGCTGCGCAACGAGCCGATCCGCCTGGTGGACGGCGGCCGGCAGCGGCGCTCGTTCACGTACATCGAGGACGGCGTCGAGGCGCTGATGCGCATCCTCGAGAACAAGGGCGGCTGCGCCGACGGCCGGATTTTCAACCTCGGCAACCCGAGGAACGACTGCTCGATGCGCGAGCTGGCCGAACAGATGATCAGCGTCATGGGGACGTTCAAGGAGTTCAAGGGCATCGGGAAACGGGCGGTGATGCAGGACGTCTCCGCCGTGGATTATTACGGCAAGGATTACCAGGACATCCAGACGCGCGTCCCGGACATTACGCAGGCGCGGACGAGGCTGGGCTGGGAGCCGCGCGTGAACCTGCGCGATGCGCTGCGCCGCACCGTGGCGTACTACGTCGCCAAGAAAGTGAGAGGCAAGCATGGCGAGCGATGAAGGGACTTCATCAGCCGTCGCTCCTCCTTCGCCCTCGCGTTCCGGCCGGCGCCGCTGGACCACGGCGCGCGCGTTCTGGGTTGCCGCCGTCGCGGCCGCGCTGATCTCCTTCGCCGGCGTCTTCGATCATGCCCTCTGGACGCCGGACGAGCCGCGCGATGCCGAAGTCGGCCGCGAGATGGCCGTCAGCGGCGACTATATCGTCCCGACGCTGGCTGAAGCGCCTTTCCTGGAAAAGCCGCCGCTGGCCTGGTGGGCCATGTCCGGCCTGTACAAGCTCTTCGGCGTTTCCGACGGCGTGGCGCGGATGTCGAGCGCGCTGGCGGGCCTGCTGACGCTGCTGCTGGTCTTCGACCTGGTGCGCCGCGTCGCCGACCCGTTCGCCGGGCTGATGGCGACCCTGGCCACCGGCTGCCTGAGCGGCTTCTATTACGAGTATCACCGCGTGATCGTGGACCCGTGGCTCTCCCTGTTCGTCATGCTGGGATACTGGGCTTACGTCCTCGCAATGTTCCCGCCGCGCGAGGATGATTCAATCCGCAATCCGCAGTCTGCAATCCGCAATCCGTCGCCCTGTCCGTGGGCGATCCTCATCCTTTATCTCGCCGGCGGCCTCTCGTTTCTGGCCAAAGGCCCGGTCGGCCCGGGGCTCATCGCCGGGCCGATCATCGTCAGCATCCTCTGGAACCGGCAATGGAATTTCTTCCGGTCGTGGATGCACGCGCCCGCCGCGCTGATCTTCCTGGCGCTCTGCGCGCTCTGGCCGTGGCTGCTTTACCGGAGCGGCGGCCG
>JBKQWE010000064.1:0-70691 GCA_052139675.1 Candidatus Brocadiia bacterium | reverse complement strand
CCGGATAACGTGCTCGGCCCGCTGTGCGCCTGCCTGGTCGGGATGGCGATCGGCGCGCTGGCCACGTGGCTCGCCGGCGCGCTCGGCAAGCTCATGTTCCACCGCGAGGCGATGGGCATCGGCGACGTGAAGTTCATGGCCGCGCTCGGCGGCTTCCTGGGATGGCAGCCGCTGCTCCTGACGTTCTTCATGGCGCCGCTGCTCGGCTCGGTGATCGGCCTGATCCACATGGCGCGGACGAAGGACCACCATATTCCGTACGGCCCCTTCCTCTCGACCGCCGCCGCGGTGACGATGCTCTGGGGCGACCGGATCTTCGCGCTCCTCGGCTTCTCGCGGTGGATGACGTGAAGCGAAGCATGAAGCCTGCGCGCATCGCCGTCATCGGCAGCGCGAACATGGACCTGGTCATCCGCGCGCACCACGCGCCGGCGCCGGGCGAGAACGTTTTCGGCGATGGCCTCCGCATGATCCCCGGCGGCAAAGGCGCGAACCAGGCGGTGGCTGTGGCGCGGCTCGGCGGCCGGGCGCGGTTCATCGGCCGCGTCGGGCGCGATTCCTTCGGCGAGATGCTGCTCGCGAGCCTCCGCGCCGCCGGCGTGGAGACCGCCGGCCCGGCGGCGCTCGCCGATGCGCCGACCGGCGTGGCGCTGATCGTGATTGACCGCCAGGGGCAGAACAGCATCGTCGTCGCGCCCGGCGCAAACCGCCGCCTGATGCCGCAGGACGTCCAGGCATTGCGGCCGGCGCTCGAAAAGCTCGACGCGATCCTGATGCAGATCGAAATCCCCATCGAGACCGTCGTCCACACGATCCGGCTGGCGCGAGAGATCAACGTGCCGGTGGTCCTCGACGCCGGCCCGGCGCGCGCTCAGCCACCGGAGGAACTCTTCCGCGTCGCCATCCTCTCGCCGAATGAGGCCGAAGCCGGCGCGCTCCTCGGGTGCGCCATCCGCGACTTGAAGGACGCCGAGGAGGCCGGCCGCGAGATGCTGCGCCGCGGCGCGGGCGCGGTGGTGCTCAAGCTCGGCTCGCAGGGCGCGCTGCTCGTGACCGAGGACGAGTGCCTGCACGTCCCCGCGCACCCGGTCAAAGTCGTGGATACCACCGCCGCCGGCGACGCGTTCACTGCCGCCCTCGCCGTCTATCGTGCTGAGGGGCTGTCGCTGGCGCAGGCCGTCCGCATGGCGAATAAAGCCGGCGCGCTGGCGACGACGAAGCTCGGCGCGCAGCCTTCGATGCCGACGAGGGCTGAGTTGGACACGATGGGTGAATCCTGATTTTCCAATTTCCAATTTCCAACCTTCCAACACATTGCGACACATCACATTAGAACATCTTGCTTGACGTCCCCGACCTGCCCTTTTCACCTGTCAGACCTCCGAGCTATAATCTAATCATAGGGAGGTGATGAGGAATGGAACAAGTTCGACGTGGCGATCTTCCTGAGGCGCAGCCGGCGGCTGGCATAACTCGGGCGCAGGTCGCGAAGATCTGGGCGTGCGCGCGCGACCTGGGCTTGGACAGCGAGATGCTCCATCTGCTCGTGCCGCGCGGCTCCATCAGCGCGCTCTCGCACCGCGAAGCGTCGGAACTGATCGAGCATTTGGTGGAACTCGGCGCCAGGCGCGTCGCCGCCGCGCAGCCGAAAGCGGCGGGCGACTCCGATCCGAACGCGACGACGCAGGACCAGCGGAACTTCATCCACTTCCTTTTCGGACGCGTGGGCTGGATCGGCTCTCCGGCGCGCATTCGCGGCTTTCTGAGGAAGTTCGCGGGCGTGGACACGGTGGAGGCGATCCGCGACCGCAAGCGCGCCAGCGCGATCATCGAGGCGCTGAAAGCCATCCACCGGCGGCAGAAGAGCGCGAAAAGCGCGTGAAGGGAAATGCAGCGAAACGGCGGCTAGGCCCTGGTCTGCTCAGGGCCCGGTCCGGCAGCCAGCATCATTCGGCAGGCGTCGGCGATGTTCTCCTTAAGTTCCTCGAGCGTCTCGCCCTGGCTGAAGACGCCCGGAACTTCCTTGAGTCTTCCGACAAGCCAACCCTCGTCCGCCCAGTACTCCAGCGTAAAGAACCGCTTCATGCATCGGCCTCCGACAGCGCAATAGAAATCTCGTCTGCAATCATTTTACCACCTCGTCGCGGCGGCAGGCAACCGCGCAAAACGGCGAGGCGTATGATCACAGAACTTGCAGAATCGCTCGAGAAACGTATAATGATGCGGCAAGCCAACGATCCTGAGAAGCAGCCCTTGGCCGCGGAGGCCTGAACAGTTTTAACAGCGCATCCCGCGCGGAGGGAAAAGATGGCAAAGCTCCCTATTCTCGAGACCGCCAGGCTCATCCTCCGCCCGTTCGAAGCGGCGGACGCAAAAAACGTCCAGCGCCTGGCGGGAAATCGTGCCGTCGCTGAATACACTGCCAATATTCCTCATCCGTATGAGGACGGCATGGCGGAAGAGTGGATTTCGGGGCATCAATCAGCATTCGAAGCCGGAAAATCGGCGACCTTCGCGATTGTCCTGCGCGAATCCCGGGAATTGATCGGCGCGGCAGGTCTGGGAATCGTAAGGCGATTCGACCATGCAGAACTCGGTTACTGGATCGGCTTGCCCTACTGGAACAAAGGGTTTTGCACCGCGGCCGCAAAGGAGTTGCTGCGCTTCGCGTTTCAGGACCTGAAGCTCCACCGCGTTTACGCGTCTCACTTCGCGATGAATCCCGCGTCTGGACGAGTGATGCAGAAACTCGGGATGACGCATGAAGGAGTCAGGCGCGAGCATGTGAAAAGATGGGGCCGTTACAACGACTTGGTGCAGTACGGGATTCTCAGCAGCGAATGGGCGGGTTAAAAGGAGGCACCCTCCACCTTTGTGCGGGAGTTCCTTGCTCGCTCGGGTCCCTGTTAGCTCAAGTCAGCGCTTCCGCTTCGAGCTGAATGTTATTTGATGGCCCGGCAGTCAGGATTTCTCCGCAACGGCAGAGGGCGCATGTCCTCCTCATTTTCCTGCGATCGGGTGTTCCCCGTTACCTTGATTATCGGCAGGGCCGCGGCGGAGTTTAGGAAAAATCGAGAGCATTTTGTTCGGCCGGGACGATGACGAGAACGCGCCCCGCGCGATTTGACCGCCGCCGCCGCCCATCCCTATAATCCCTGCATGACGATCACCGACATACTCATTCAGCGGGCTCCCGAGCTCGCCGCCGTCGTGATCCTCATGAGTTGTTCGGCCGTTTTCAGCGCCGCCGAGACTGCGCTTTTCTCGCTGACCCATGAGGACTTGCGGAAACTCAGTCTTTCTTCCTCCCGCTCGAGCCGCGCGATCCGGGCGCTGCTGCGCGACCCGCAGGCGCTGCTGGCGGCCGTGCTGCTCGGGAACATGGTCGTCAACCTGAGCATCTACGGCCTGAGCATCCTCATCGCCATCCAGCTTTCGGAGGTCTCGCACCTGGCCGCGGTGGTCTGCGGCGTCGTCTCGCTGCTGGCGGTCATCCTGCTGACCGAGGCGAGCCCCAAAGGCATCGCCGTCGGCCGGCCGGTGGAGGTGGCGCACTGGGTCGCGTGGCCGCTGTACCTTTTTTTCCGCGTCGTCCGCCCGGTCAGCAACCTGATCCGGTTCGTGGCGCGGGAGTGCACCGACGCGCTGACCCGGCGCTTCAGCCCGGCGCCGTACGTCACGCGCGGCGAACTCCAGACGCTCATCGCCATGGCCGAGCAGCAGGGCACGCTGAGCGGCCAGGCGCGCGGGATGATCGAGCAGGTGGTGGACCTCACGGACCTGCGCGCCCGGGAGCTGATGACGCCGCGCGTGGATATGCCGCTCTTCAACGTGGCCGGCGGCGCCGAAGGCTTCTCCGAGCTGGTGCAGATTGACCGCCAGGAACGCGTGCTCGCCTACGAGGGCTCCGCCGACAACGTGGTCGGCATGCTCTTCACGCGCGACGTGCTGCTCCATCCCGAGGCGGAAATCCACAGCCTGCTCCGCCCGGTGAGGTTCGTGCCGGAGACGCAGCCGGTCGAGGCGCTGCTGCGCTACTTCACCCACGCGCGCGATTCCGTCGCCATCGTCGTGGACGAGTACGGCGGCACGGCCGGGCTGGTCACGCTGGAGCATATCCTCGAGGAGGTCGTCGGCGAGATCCGCGAGAAGCCGCGCGCCGAGGAGCCGCCGGTCCGAATGCTCGATGAGGATACCTACGTCCTCGCCGGGAACCTGAGCACGCGCGACTGGCGGCCGCTGCTGGGCGCCGGTTTCGATCCGGCCGGCGTCGAGACGCTCGGCGGATTCGTCATGTCGCTGCTCGGCCGCGTCCCGAAGGAAGGTGAAAGCATCGAGAGGCGCGGGCTGCGTTTCGTGGTCGAGAAAATGTCCGGCCGCCGCATCGCGCGCGTTCGAGTCGAGCGTCTTCGGCATGAGGACGAGGGATGATGACCGTCCTGTGGATCGCCCTGTCCGTCGTCGTGGCGGCATTTTACGCCGCCGCGGAGACGGGCGCGTATCGCCTCAACCGAATCCGGCTTCACGGCGAGGCGAAGCGCGGGCGGCGCACGGCAGCGCTGACCGAAAGCGTGGTCGCGGACATGGAGCGGTACGTCTGCATGACGCTGACGGCGCACAACACGGCGGTGTACTGCGGCACGGTGTTCTTCACGGCGCTGGTCGCCCATTGCTTGCAGGGGCGGCGCGAACTGGTGGTGGAACTCGTCAGCACGGTGACGCTGGCGCCGGTGATGCTGATCCTCGGCGAGGTGATTCCCAAGAGCGTGGCCCAGGTGCTCGCGGACCCGCTGATGCGCTGGTCGAGCCCGCTGCTCTGGCTGACGAACAAGGTGCTCTGGCCGGTAGTCACGCTGCTGCTCGGGCTGGTGGCGTTCTGGCGGCGGCTGCTCGGAGGCCGGGCCGAGCCGCGCAAGACAGTCGTCACGGCGCAGTACCTCGGCACGCTGCTTTCGGCGGGCACGCAGGAAGGCGTGATCACGCCGCAGCAGGACGTGATCGTCCGAAACATTCTGCAATTGCGGGGCCGGCCGTTGCGGGAGATCATGACGCCGCTGTCGCACGTGCAGATGGTCCCGGTGGATGCGGACCCGCAGGAGGCGCGGCGGGAGATCGCGCGCTCGACTCACGCGCGGCTGCCGGTCTACGAGGGCGACCGGTCGAACGTCGTCGGGAGTCTGCGGGTCCTCGATTACCTCTGCGGGGATGAAGGCGGCGACATCCGCAAGCTGCTTCGACCGCCGCTGTTGCTCAACGCGGAGACCGGCGTGGACGAGGCCTTCCGCCGCCTGCAGGAAAGCGCCCAAAGCATGGCCGTCGTCGCAGGCCCGCAAGGCCGCGCCGTCGGCGTCATCACGGTGGACGACCTGCTGCAGGGCGTCTTCAGCACCCTCGGCTCGTTCTAGCCCGGCTTCGCCGGCCGGGCTTGCTTGACAGCGGCAATCGGGCGGTATAACCTACGGCTGCGAAGGCCCGAAGCCCTCCGTCGGCGCGCCCTTTCCTGGGGATGGCCGATACGTCCGCAAGACTCCGAAATGGCGCTCAGCCTTTTGCAGGAACCGCATTGATGCTGAACCCGGATACTGTCGCCCTGGCGACGGCGGTGTTCGTCGCTTCCTCGGTCGAGTGCGTGGAGGCGTTCACCATCGTGCTCGCCGTCGGGATGACGCGAAGCTGGAAGTCCACCATCGTCGGCTCGATTCTGGCCATGCTGGCGCTGAGCCTGCTGGTGGCGGTCGCCGGGGTCGGCCTGCGCAACACCATTTCACCATCGCTGCTCCAGTTGATCATCGGCGCGCTTCTGCTGGTCTTCGGCTTGCAGTGGCTGCGCAAGGCCATCCTGCGCGAGAGCGGCCTGAAGGCGAAGCATGACGAGGCGAGCATCTACCGGCGGGAACAGGAGGAAGCGCGGCAGGCGAGCCACCTGATGCGCGGCGGCCTCGACTGGTTCGCGTTCGTCGTCTCCTTCAAGGGAGTCTTCCTGGAAGGGCTCGAGGTGGTGTTCATCGTGATCACGTTCGGCCTGAGCGCGAGCCTGCGGAATCCCAACAGCATGTTCATCGCCTCCATGGCCGCGCTGGCCGCGTTCGTGGTGGTGTTGATCGCGGGCATCATGGTCCACAAGCCGCTGTCCGCCGTGCCGGAGAACCTGCTCAAGTTCGGCGTAGCCATGCTGTTGTGCACCTTTGGAACGTTCTGGTCCACGGAGGGCCTGGGCTACTTCACGGCCGACCGCGGAAGCCTCGAGTGGCCGGGCGGCGAATGGGCCCTGCTGGGCGTGCTGGCGTCCTGGATCATCGTATCGTCCCTGTTCGTCCGCGCGCTCCGCCGCCTCAATCCGGCCGAGGCCCCGGCGCCGGCCGCCACGGGAGCGGCGAAATGAGATATCTGCTCGGCTTCCTGCGGTTCTGGTACGACTTCGTCATCGGCGACTGCTGGCAGATCGCCGCGGGCGTCGTCATCGTGCTCGGGTGCGGGGCGTGGCTGGCGCACTCGCAGATCATCCGCCCCGGCCTGATCCCTCCGGTCGCCGGACTCGGCGTCGTCCTGGTCGTCGTCATCAGCCTGCTCTCGACGGCGCGAGACCGCGCGCGGTAGGCGCCGCGATCCGGTTCGACGGGGGAAAATGGGGCGAACCGAACCTATGTCCCATCTGCTATCCACGTGGCGGCGGGCCGCGGAGTTCCTCGGCCTGAAACGCAGCATGGCCGGCATGCTGGGCATGGTCATCCTCGTCGGAATGGGCGAGCAGATCGGCGAGCGTTTCCTCCCGCGGTACATCGAGGCGTTGTCGGGCGGCGCCGCCGGCAAAGTGCTCACGGCGACGAGCATTCTCGCCATCGGCTTGCTCGCGGGCATGGACGACCTGCTCTCGGCGCTCTACTCGTTCCCCGGCGGTTACCTCAGCGACCGGCTGGGCACGAAGCGCGCCCTGCTGATTTTCAACTTGCTCTCCATGTTGGGATACGTCGTCATCCTCGTCATTCACACCTGGTGGGCGGTGCTGGTCGGGGCGGCGTTCTTCATCTCCTGGTCGGCCATTTCGCTGCCGGCGACGATGGAGATCGTGGCGAAGGTAGTGCCGAAGAACAAACGCGCGATGGGCGTTTCGATGACCGCGCTGATCCGGCGAGTGCCCAAGGCGCTCGGGCCGGTCATCGGCGGGACGTTCATTGCGCTCTGGGGCATAGACCGCGGCGTGCGCGCGGCGTTCATGGCGGCGATCGTGCTGGCGCTCCTGGGGATGGCCGTGCAGCAGCGCTTCATCGAGGACGACCGGCGCCGCCCCGGCGATCCGCCTCGGCCGAAGGCGGAGAAAAATCCGTTCAGGCTCTGGCGCGAGATGAGCCCGGAACTGCGGAACCTGCTCATCTCCGACATCCTCATCCGCTTCTGCGAGCGCATCCCCGATTGCTTTGTCATCATCTGGTGCACCGTGCAGATCCTGCGGCCGGTCACGGATTTCACTTTCGGCTGGCTCTCGGCCGTCGAGCAGGTCACCGCGGTGCTCTGCTACATCCCGGTGGCGCACATGGCCGACCGGTTCGGGAAGAAGCCGTTCGTGGCGGTCACCTTCGGCTTCTTCACGCTCTTCCCGCTGATGCTCATGTTCGCGCAGTCGCTTTGGGCGCTGGCGCCGGTCTTCGTCCTGCGCGGCCTGAAGGAGTTCGGCGAGCCGTCGCGCAAGGCGCTCATCATGGACCTGGCCCCGGAGGACCGGAAGGCGGCCATGTTCGGGCTGTACTACCTGATCCGCGACGTCTTCGTGTCGGTCGCGGCCTTCGGCGGGTCGCTGCTCTGGCTGATCGGCCCGCGAGTCAACCTGCTCGCCGCCTTCGCCTTCGGCGTCATCGGCACGACCTGGTTCGTGCTGAAAGGCCGCGACCTGTCGCGCGCTCCGGGAGCGGCGTGAGCCGGTTCAGATCCGCCGCGCGGCCGATTGCCGACGCGCCGAATGCGACCCTCCTTGCAACTTTCCCCCGCAGAGGATACATTCTCTTTCGCTCGCCGCGCCGGCCGCGGCATGTCGTTCAAAACGAGAGCTGACGGATGACACGCAAGAGGCCTTCCTTCACAGCAGGAGAATCAGATGACGCTTTTTGATCGCGCCCTCAGCGTGCCAGCCGAGGAAATTCAGATTCTCCTGCACGGGCACGTACCCGTGCTGTGCAGCGACTTCAAGCTCAATCGCCGGCGAATTCGGGGCAGTGATTTTCTCATGCGCTGGTCGCTGGGCGTTTGGAGCAAGGAGCGTTTGGTCAGCGCGGTTAACGAAACGGGCGGCTATTTCGCACTGCCTTATGGGCCGCGCAGCGTTGCGCCGGACGAAGATTTCGGGGCGTTCGAGTTATATTTTGAGAGGCTCGAGAATTCCGCGCCGGCCGGCGTGAATCGGCCGGACCTTCTTATCTTCCGGGAGCTTGATCGGGAGGCAGTCAGCGACGCTGTAGAACGCATCGGAGGCGAGATTGAGCTTCCGTTCACGCCGGAGAGGCATGCTGACATGCGTCTGCTTCTGTCGCGGGCAATCCTGGCCGTCGAATGCGGAAACAGCCTTTCGATCACCGGCGATATGCCCGACTATGACGCAAAGCTAAAGCCGATGAAAAGGCTTGGCGGCAAACCGGGCCTCAGGAAGAACGCCGTTCTTCCGACGTTGATCCTTGAAGAGGAGGACCGGCTGCGGCTCTGGACATGGCAGAAAAAGTCTCGCGTGGGGGTTCACCTCTGGCACGTCTTTTTCGATACCGCCTTCGGCCTGCCTTTGGCGGAGGCACAGAGATTGATTGATCGCGGTCTTATTGGTCCGACCGAAGAAGTTTTTCAGGCGCCGAGCGGCGCGACGGCGAAAAAGGTCATTTACGAGATTTACCGCCAGTATGCTTATCCGCTGGCAAGTTCAATGGAAGCGCCGGAACTGCGCGCCAATTTCATCGAAGATAAGAACGGGCATATTCTTCCGTACGTGAAGTTCGTCGGCGGCTCGTTGTCGCTGGGCCAGGAAGCCGTATCAATTCTCAGCGACGCCGCGCAGCCGGCAACTCTCGCTCCTGGCTTGAGGTTCAGCGCGCGGGGCGCTTGAATCTTCTCCTGCTAACCGCTAAATTCCTATATTCGGCCGCGTCTGCGCCGGCTTTATCTCAAGGGTCCGAAATGTTCCGTCCTGTCGAAAAGAACTTCGATCCGGTCGCCGCCGAACATGAAATCCTCCAGTTCTGGAAGGACACGGACGCGTTCGAGAAGCTGCGCGCGAAGAACGCGGGCAAGCCGAAGTGGTCCTTCCTCGACGGCCCGATCACGGCCAACAACCCGATGGGCGTCCACCACGCCTGGGGCCGCTCGCTCAAGGACTGCTACCAGCGCTTCCACGCGATGAAGGGCCGCGAGCTCCGCTACCAGAACGGCTTCGATTGCCAGGGACTCTGGGTCGAGGTCGAGGTCGAGAAGGAGCTGGGCTTCAAGACCAAGCGCGATATCGAGGCGCACGGCCTCGAGAAGTTCATCAACCAGTGCAAGGAGCGCGTGAATAAGTTCGCGCGCATCCAGACGGAGCAATCCATCCGGCTCGGCTACTGGATGGACTGGGACCGCGAGGAGGACTGGGCCAGGGCGCCGGGCCAGCGCCGCAGTTACTTCACGATGTCCGACGAGAACAATTACACGATCTGGGCGTTCCTGAAGAAGTGCCACGAGCGCAAGCTGATCTACAAGGGGCTCGACGCGATGCCCTGGTGCCCGCGCTGCGGCACGGGCATTTCCGAGCAGGAGCGCCGCGAGGGCTACAAGCGGATTCTCGACCAGGCGGTGTACATCAAGCTGCGCCTGCGCGGGCGGCCGGGCGAGCACCTGCTGGTGTGGACGACCACGCCGTGGACGCTCGCCGCCAACGTGGCCTGCGCGGTGCACCCGGAGATGCCGTACGTGAAGGTCCGCCAGGGCGGCGAGATATATTATCTCGCGCGCGAACTCGTGCGCGTGATGAAGGAGCACGGGCCGTTCGAGGTCCTCGAAGAGCTCCCCGGCAGCCGCCTGCTCGGCCTGGAGTACGAAGGGCCGTTCGACGACCTGCCCAGGCCGGCCGAGGTCCAGGCCGCGCATCGCGTGATCGCGTGGAAGGAGGTCACCGCCACTGAGGGAACCGGCATCGTGCACATCGCGCCGGGGTGCGGCAAGGAGGATTTCGACCTCTCGAAGGAGCTGAACCTGCCCGTGCTGGCGCCGATTGACGAGGCGGGCATTTACGTGCCAGGCTACGGGTTCCTCTCCGGCCGGTTCGCCGGCGAGGTCGCCAACGACGTGCTCGAAGAGCTCCGCCGGCGCAACGTCTATTACAAGCGCGAGATGTACGAGCACGATTACCCGCACTGCTGGCGCTGCAAGACGCAGTTGCTCTTCCGCGCCGTGGACGAGTGGTACATCAACATGTCCTGGCGCGAGGAGATCATGAAGATCGTCCACCAGATCCGCTGGATCCCCGACTACGGCAAGGACCTGGAGTTGGACTGGCTGGCGAACATGCACGACTGGATGATCAGCAAGAAGCGCTACTGGGGCCTGGCGCTGCCGATCTTCTCGTGCGAGTGCGGCTGGTTCGACGTCATCGGCGGCAAGGAGGAACTCAAGGCGCGCGCGGTCGCCGGCTGGGAGCAGTTCGAGGGCAACTCGCCGCATCGGCCCTGGGTGGACGCTATCCGCATCCGGTGCGAAAAATGCGGTGGCCAGGCCGCGCGCATCCCGGATGTAGGCAACCCGTGGCTCGACGCCGGCATCGTGCCCTACTCGACCGTGCGATACAACAGCGACCGCGAATACTGGAAGAAATGGATCCCGGCCGATCTCGTGCTCGAGTGTTTCCCCGGCCAGTTCCGCAACTGGTTCTACGCCCTGCTCTCCATGAGCGCGATGATGGAGCAGACGCCGCCCTTCCGCACGCTCCTCGGCCACGCCTTCGTCCGCGACGAAAAGGGCGAGGAGATGAGCAAGTCCGGCCCCAATTCCATCGTCTTCGACGAGGGGGCTGAAAAGGCGGGCGTGGACGCCATGCGCTGGCTCTTCTGCCGCCAGAACCCGAGCAACAACCTGAACTTCGGCTACACGCTCACCGACCAGGTCCGGCGCAAGGTCTTCAACACCTGGTGGAATACGCTGAGCTTCTTCGTCAGTTACGCGCGGACGGACGATTTCGATCCGGCCCTGCCAAAAGTCCCGGTCGCCGAGCGGCAGGACCTCGACCGCTGGATCCTCTCGCGGCTCCAGGAACTGCTGGCGACGGCCAACGAGCGGCTGGCGGAATACGACGCGCCCTCGCTGGTGCGCGCGGCGGAGGAGTTCATTGACGCGCTGAGCACCTGGTACGTGCGACGCTCGCGCCGGCGGTTCTGGCGGCCGAAGGACCCGAGCGACCGCGACAAGCTCGCCGCGTACCAGACGCTGCACGAGGCGCTCGTGGCGCTCTGCAAGGCGCTCGCGCCGATCGTCCCGTTCCTCACCGAGCGGTTCTACCAGCGGCTCGTCCGCGACGTGGACCCGGCCGCGCCGGAGAGCGTCCACCACTGCGATTATCCGCAGCCGGACCCGGCGCTCCATGACGAGGCGCTCAGCCGCGAGATGGACGCGGCCATGCAGATCGTCTCCGCCGCGCTGGCGCTGCGCGAGGCGCGGCAGTTGCGCGTCCGCCTGCCGCTGAGCGAGATGATCGTGCTTCCGGCCGACGAGACGCAGGCGAAGGCGCTCCGCCGCTTCGAGGCGCACATCCTCGACGAGCTCAACATCAAGAAGCTGACGATCGCCAGGGACCTCGGCGCGCTCGTCTCGTACGAGGTCAAGCCGAACATGAAACTCCTCGGCCCGAAGTACGGCAAGGACGCCGGCGCAATCCGCAAGCTGCTCGAGCGCGAGAGCCCGGCGGCCGTCGCGCAGACGGTCGCCAAAGGCGCGCCGCTCAAGCTCGAATCCGAGGGCCGCGGATGGGAATTGCTCCCTGAGGAAATCGTCGTCGTCAAGAAAGAAGCCGCCGGCTGCGCGGTTTCGGAGGAGCGCGGGCTGGCCGTCGCGCTCGACATCCGCATCACGCCGGAGCTCGAGCGCGAGGGCCTCTCGCGCGACATCGTCCGGCACATCCAGCAGATCCGTAAGGAACTCGACCTCGACCTCATGGACCACGTCAACGTCGCGTACGAGACCGCCGATGAAGTCCTGCTCCAGGCGATCGCGGAGAACCGGCCGCACATCCGCGGCGAGACGTTGTGCAACGATCTGTTCCCGGGCCACAGCGAATCGGCGAAGGAGATCACCCTTTCCGGCCGCGACATCCGGCTCACGGTTCAGAAAGTCGGTTGAAGGAGGCACTCATGAGCGCGAGGAGAATTCTTGGCGCGTTGGGCGTAGCGCTGTTCCTGGGCGGCATGGCGCTGGCGGCGGGCGAGGCGCTCAAGCCGATTTCGCTTCCCAAGCCGCAGATGGAGGGCGGCAAGCCGTTGATGCGAGTGCTGAGGGACCGGCAGACCTCGCGCAGCTTCAGCCCGGAGAAGCTTTCGCAGCAGCTTCTCTCGAACCTGCTCTGGGCGGCGGACGGAGTCAATCGCCCGGACGGGAAGCGCACCGCGCCTTCGACCGTGAACTGGCAGGAGATTGACGTCTACGTCGCAACATCCAGCGGCCTCTATCTTTACGACGCAAACTCCAACGCGCTGCAGCCCGTGCTGGAGAAGGACATCCGGGCGGCGACCGGCAAGCAGCCGTTCGTGAAGGAGGCACCGGTGAGCCTGGTCTTCGTCGCCGATTACGCGAAGATGGGCGACATATCCGACGCGGACAAGATGATGTACTCGGCGGCGGACACGGGCTTCATCAGCCAGAACGTCTACCTGTTCTGCGCGTCGGAGGGACTCGCGACGGGCGTGCGCGGATTGATAGACAGGGATGAACTCGCGCAGGCGATGAAACTGCGCCCGGACCAGAAGATTGTCCTCGCCCAGGGCGTCGGCTATCCGAAGAAGTAAGGCCTTCGAGGGGAAGGCAACGAGTTTCGCCGCGAAGAGGTGCAAGAGACGTATCGTCCATCGTCCATCGTCCATCGTCCATCTCCGTCGTCCATCGTCTTTCGTCCACAGTCGCTTGTCCACAAAATCCCCCTTGACATGCCTAGGATGCCATGGTACAGTTGCATAGGTAATCTATGTAACTTGGACAAGGAGGTGAACGACATGGAATTCCGCAGCGACCTGGTGAAAGGGAGCGTGGCGCCGATCGTGCTGAAGCTGCTGTCCGAGCGCGAGCGGTACGGGTACGAGATCGTCAAGCTCGTCAACGAGCGCACGCAGGGCGCGCTCCAGTGGAAGGAGGGCACGCTCTATCCGTGCCTGCATCAACTGGAGTCCGACGGGCTGCTCAGTTCCGCCTGGCGCGAGGCGGAGAGCGGCAAGCAGCGGAAATACTACCGCATCACGCGCAAGGGCCGCGCCGAGTTGGCCAGCCGCACCGAAGAGTGGGCCGCCTTTTCCAAGACGATCACCGCCCTGCTCATGGGAGCCACGGCATGAAGCGGATGGACGATCTGATCCAGGCGGCCACCTACCGCTTTGGGCCGGATGCGGAGCTGCAGCGGGAAATCGCCCGCGAACTCCGCGCGCACCTTGAGGATGCCGTCGCCGCCGCCCGCGCCGGCGGGATGGACGAGGCGCGCGCCGAGGAGACCGCTCTCCGCGCTTTCGGCGATCCCGCGGAGATCGGCGAAAAACTCTGGCAGGCCAATCGCCGCCGCATGCGCCTGCGCGCCATGGCAAAGTGGACCGGCCGGCTCGTCCTGATGCCCGCCGGCATCCTCCTGGCGCTGTGGCTTTGCGCAGCAATGGTGGAGGTTGCGGGCGTGCTTCGCCTGGCTTCTGAGCTAAGCGGAGATTCCTCTTCTGTCGGCACTCTGAGGGCGTTCCTGCCGAATAAGCTAGCCGAGGAATTGTACCCTCCTGTCGCTGCTCGAAGCGGCCTGAAGGAAGACGAGCGGCTGCTGCTGGAAGCGAATCAGTTCGATGAAAACCCGAACCAGAGGGTAGAGAGATGGGAGCAGTTGGTTCGCCTTCATCCGGACAACCCGGTTTACCGCGCGCGTCAGTATGTCGCGTTTCTCGCCGGCTTGCGAGCCAAGAACGTTGATACGCTCGCGCCTTCCGACAGGAACTTCGCCGACGCACAGGCTATTCTCGATGCGGGAGAACGGGCCGATCCGGACAACGCCTTCTGGAATTACATGAAGGCGGACCTCTTCATGTACAAGAGCGGAGCGGCGAAACAGGAAGTGGACCCTTCGTTTACCTTTAAGCTCCCCGCCCTCGGCAAGCAACCCACCACGGGCCATGGTGAACGTCTCGTCTTCACTGACCGGACCACGTTCGAGCGCGGCCTCGATGAATACCGGAAAGGCCTGACAAAGCCGTTTTACCGGTCTTATGCAGTCGAGTCTGAGGATGAGTTGCAGACCCTTCGCAAGCCGCCGACGACGCTGCTGGACGAACTCTGCCTGATGCAGGAGTGGGCGGGCATACTACTCCCGGACCTGGCCTGCCTGAGAAACATGTCGCGCGGCGTCATGGCCTACGCCGCATTGCTCATCCAGGAAGGGCATCCGCAGGAGGCTGAGGCGCTGATCCGCACGGCGCCCGTCGCCGGCGAACAGCTCGGTGCTACGAGCAGGCTGATTATCGACCTCCTCGTGGCTGATGCCATGCGGTTAATCACGTTGCGCCAGGGCGCGGCGCTGGACGAACGCCTGGGGAAACGCGATCTGGCGGACCAGGCGCTGGCGCTGGCCCGGAAGGAGTCTCAACAGGAAGGGAATTTCCTCCAGAGGGTGGACCGGAGCGGAGAAGACTACAAAGTTCGCGCCGCGCGGGCGGGATTTTTGGGCTTTCGGCTTTTTCCGGTTGCGCCGTTGACGGACTTTTCGATCGTGACCGACCTCGCGCGGGCCGAGCGTTTCATGGCCGAGCGCGCGGCGCTGGGCTGCCTGGCGCTGCTCTATTTGATCGCCGTCGGCTGGCTGGGCATCGGGACCTGTTGGAGCCTGTGGCGCCACCGCAAGGACACCGGCGGGCCGAAGCTGTACTTCGTCGGCTGGCGGCGGCTCGGCTGGATCGCGCTGATCGCCGTGGCGCTTCCGCTGGCGGCGTACGCGATTCTCACACGCGCCTTCGCCGGCGGCAGCGCGCACTACGGCATCAACTATCAGCCGGGGCGCGTGGCGCTGGAAATGGGCGGCGCGGCGCTGCTGATCTTCGGCCTGTCGCTGTTCCTGGGGCGGCGCGCCGCGAGGCTCTCCTGCCGCGCGGCGGCCATCGCCGACCGCGCCGAGTTCCGCATGAGCGTCCGGCGGAGCCTGCTGCCTGTCCTCGTGGCCTGCTTCCTGCTCGTGGGGTTCGTCTCACAGGCGTATCTGCGCTACGGCGAATCTTCGGCCGTGAAGGCCCTCTCGCAGCCCGGCCGGCGGCCGTTCCTCGACGAGATGGATTACGTCGCCTGGAAGGACTACAAGGACTACCTGCGCGCGCTGCCCGACCACGGCGCGCTCCCCGCCGACGAAATCCGCCGGTGAATCGAAGGCAACGAGTTTTGCCCGCTCGTAGTGTGCCCGTCAGGGCATACGAATTAGCGCCTGACGGCGCCACTACAAGCGATGCACTCGCACGGGCGAGGGCCTGTGCCAAACTTTTCCATGGGCGGCTAAGCTTTAGGTTTTTCGCTACAGCATCGTTGGGGCGATGGCGAGCGCGTTGGCCGCGCGCACTTTCGTACACCTCGCTGTGTCATATCACACAAACCAGCCAAAGACGCGGCTAGTCACTCTGCAAAGTACTGGAAAAACCGATGCCCGGCAATAACAGGCGATGGCACGGTCTTTGCTGATCTCCGAGTGGAAGCAGAAAGTTTCTCTTGAAGGAGGCGGACATGAGCCCCATGAGTTTCGGCGGAAAGACGTTAGGCGCGCTGGCGCTGGCCGGCGTAATTGGACTCGGGATTTCGCTGTTGGGCTGCGGGCGAAGCGACACCTCGGCGCAGGGCGCGTCGTCCGACCCGAGCGCGGCCACAGCGCCTGCGGCGCCCGCGGCCGACGCCAAGGCCCCGGGCGGAACCGCGCAGACCGATTGTCCGATCATGGGAGGCAGGATCAACAAGGAAATCTTCACCGACTATCAGGGCAAGCGCGTTTACTTCTGCTGCGGCGGCTGCCCGGCAGTGTTCGCGAAGGACCCGGCGAAGTACGTCAAAGCGCTTGAGGACAAGGGCGTCGTTCTCGACAAGACCCCGCAATAAAGAACGGCCGTGTTAGCAGCAGGAGATTCATGCGATGTGGAAAGTCATGGCCGTCGCCGCGTTCGCGGGCGCCATGTTGTCCGGCTGCGTCGGGCCGAACCCGTACCGGAGCGTTGACCTGAAGCACGACCTGGATCAAGCCGCGCTGGCGCGGTACGAAAGCGAATGGAAGGCGTTGCAGGCGGCCGGGCACGCGGAGCCGATGCTCCGTATCGAGCACAGCAACTGGTGGCCGCTGGGACTGATCGCCTATCACCGGGACTGTTCCGTCACGCGCATGGATACGCCGAAAGGACCGGTCTACCATGTCATGAGCGGCCACGGGTTCGGCCCGTTGAGCGTTCTCTTCGCCGTCTCCACCGACGCCACGTACACCGCCGCGGGCGAGCGCGTGAACTGGATGCGGATGCAGAGCGCGCTGACCGGTTGCCTGGCCATGAGCCACGAGACCGACGCGAAGCTCTCCGACGGTCGCCGCGAGTGGTCCACTTCCTGGATGCTGATCCATCACGTCTTCAACATCCATGCCATGGACGGCCACACGTACTACTCGCTCCTGACCATGCCCAACCCGATCGGACTTGATCCATGAGCGGCATCGGCCGGTTGCGGCGGCGAGCGTCGGCGGGAAGAGCAGCCGTCCGTCACGTGAATCGGAAGTGCTTCCTGCGGAATAACTTGAGACAGGCATCCACGGCTTGTGCGTCGTAGCGTGTGCCCCTGCCGCCGGCGATTTCCTGCAACGCCTGGGCGATGCTGAGCGCGGGACGATAGGGGCGATGGGAACACATGGCCTCGACGACGTCGGCGACCGCCAGGACGCGGGCTTCGAGGATGATTTTCTCCCCTTTCAACCGGTTCGGATAGCCGGAGCCGTCCAGCCGTTCGTGATGCTGGAGCGTCGCCTCGGCGACCGGCCAGATGAAGTCAATCTCCTTGAGGACGTCCGCTCCGAACTGCGGGTGCGTCTTGATGATGCCGAACTCGTGCTCGCTGAGCTCGGTCGGCTTGGCGAGAATCTCGGCGGGCACGGCGATCTTGCCGATGTCGTGGACGTAGCAGGCGATGCGCAGACCCTCGATCCGGCCCGGCGGCATCCCCATTTCCGCGGCCATGTCGCAGGCGAGTTGCGCAACGCGCCGCTGGTGGCCGGCCGTGTACGGATCGCGCATCTCCAGCGTCGAGGCGATCGCCCGGATGCTGCCGTCCATCATCTGTTTCAGTTTTGCGGCGGAGTCCTTGAGCCGCTGCTGCGTCTGTTCCCGGTCGGTGACGTCGAATATGAAATGGACGTAGCCGGTGATCCGGCCGTCTTCGCGCATCGCGTCCACCACGGTTTCCAGCCAGCGGTCTCCCATCTGCCAGAGCAGCCGTTCCTTGAGGCCGCTCTTCCGCATGCGGACCGCCGGGCAGTTGTCTATGCGCCGGCACGCCGTGTGGGCGACTTCCCAGCAGGATCGTCCGATGACCTCCGCCGAACGCTTCCCCAGCAGCTTCAGGAGCGCCGCGTTGCACAGCAGGATCCGCCCTTCCTTGTTGCAGAGAAAAATGCCTTCGCTGAGGGCCTCGAACGTCGCATGCCAGAACTGGATGAATTCCTGCAGCGCGCTCTCTGGAGCCTGTTCGGGTCCGCTTGCCTGCTTTCTCACAATCGTCTCCTTGCGGCCCACGGGAGCTTCTCCGTTGGATATGCTGCGCACAAGCCGCCGAGCCGCGCGCAGCGAAACCGGTCAGGTCGCCGCGGGGACCAACTGCTTCATGCGCTCACGGATGTTGATCGAGTTGGGGCATTTGCTCTCGCAGGCGCCGCAGAGCGTGCAGCGGTCGGGCCGCGCCTCTTCCGGGAGCGCCTTGAGCGCATCTCGCGCCCAGTCATGGAGTTGGAACGCCTTGTCGTACTGCCAGATCTCCATCAGTTGGCCCACGTTGAGCTTCACCGGGCAGCCGGCGCAGTAGTTGCAGAACGTGCAGAAGCGTCCGCCGGCTTTCTCCCGCAGGCGGTCGAGGCCGGCGCACATCTGCTGAAAATTCTCCTCCTTCGGCTCGAACTTGCCGACGGAGGCGACGTTTTCCTCAAGCATCTGTATCGTGTTCATCCCGGAGCAGGCGGTGCTGACGTTCGGGTTCGAGAGGACGAACCGCAGCGCGATCGCGGGCGTGGGCAGGTCCAGGCCGATCGCCTCGCGCAGGGCCGACGACGGACAACTCAGCACGCCGCCGGCGACCGGCGTCATCGCGACGACGCCGACGCCGAGCTCGCCCGCGCGCCGGATCGCCGGCTCGTACGCGCGGTTGATCATGTTGTACGGCACCGTGAAGCTGTCGAAGATCCCCGTCTCCGCCATCTTGATCACGTTCTCCGGCTGATCGTGCCCGGTGAACCCGATGTGCTGGACCAACCCTTCGTCCTGCGCCCGGCGCAGCGCGTCGAGCGCGCCGCCGCGCCTGAGCAGGTACGGAAAATTCTTCCACTGGATCCAGCCGACCTGGTAGAACTTGAAATGCGAAAGGCCAAGGATGTCGAGCTGCAGATCGATCTCTTTGCGGAACGAGTGCGCGGTGGTGTCGGGGCCGAGGCCGCTCTTGCCGGAGACGATGACGCGGTCGGTCTTGCCCTTGACTCCCGGCGCGGTGCGGTGCTGGCAGGTGCCGCCGAGATAAAAGCGCGTGGTCTCGAAGTAGTTGATACCCAGCTCGATCGCGCGAGAGAGCAGCTTCTCGTTGAGCGGCGGATCGTCCGCCAGGCGCATGCAGCCGAACGAGAGCGCCGAGACCGAGAGGCCGGTTCGCCCCAGCGGCCGGTACTTCATCGTCTCGTCATTGCGGATCAACGGCTCGGAGTTCGCGCTTGCGACGGTAGCCATTCTGCGCCTCCTGGAGTGCCCCGGGTGGAAGATGGTTCGGATACGATCCCGGCCGACGATGAGCGCGACCGACAGGCCACCATTCTACCAGAACAGCCGCACGTGGCAACTCTCAATTCCTAAATCACACTGCTGACGTTAGTTACGGCAGCCCGATCGCGTCAACTACCTGACGCGCGGCGGGTTTGCCGTTTTCGTTTCTGAAGTCAGCGCAAAAAGCGTATACTTTCGGGCGCAAGGGTACAAAACGGGCGGCATAAAAAAGGAGGACACGAAGTGAGCCACTTCAAGACGCTGGCGCGCGCGGCAGTATTGCTTTCGGCTTTCCTCGCGGGCGGCTTGGGTTACGCGGCCGGCTCGCCATCTCCCGCGCCGGCCGCTCAGCCGCTCGGCTGGCCGCGCGTCTTTCAGGAGGGCGCGGAAACTCTGACGATGTACCAGCCGCAGATCGAGAAGTGGGACGACACGACCATCACCTTCCGCGCGGCCATCGCGGTCGAGCCGGCCGAAGGCGCCGAGCCGATTTACGGCATGGTGAGGACCACCGCCCAGGCGGATGTAGACAAGGCGGCGCGCATGGTGACGCTCCACGATTTCCAGGTCGTCAAGGTCTCCTTCCCGACCGCGCCCGAGAGGAACGTTTCATACCTGGCGATCCTCAGCCAGCAGTTGCCGACCCACGCGAAGGAGATTTCGCTCGACCGGCTCGAAGCCAGCTTCGCCGTCTCGGAAGCGGTCAAGAAGCAGCGCGGGCTGGCCGTGGACAACGACCCTCCGCGCATCTTTTTCAGCACGCACCCGGCGCTGCTGGTGCTGGTGGACGGCGACCCGGTGCTGCGCCCCTTTGACGACGCCCAGCGTGTCATCAACACGCGCGCGCTCATCGTGAAATTCGGCGGCGTCTTCTACCTGTCCGCCCTGAACTTCTGGTACCAGGCGCCGGAGATCGCGGGTCCATGGACTCCGCTGGCCGCGCCGCCCGGCTTCCTCGCGCAGTTGCGCCAGGCCGCCGGCGACCAGGTGGACCTGATCGCGCCGCAGGCGGTCGCCGCGCCGCTCGCAGCGCCCCCGGCGCTCTTCGTCAGCACCGTCCCGGCCGAACTGATCCAGACCGACGGGCCGCCGCAGTTCATCCCGATCGTGAACATCGCCCAGCTCCGGCCCGCTGAACTGACTCAGACCGACGGAACCCCGCAGTTCATCGAGATCGCGGACACCACGTTACTCCAGGCGCAGAACAGCGACGACGCCATCTTCCTGGACAAGCAGACCGGCGACTATTACGTGCTCATCTCCGGCCGCTGGTTCAAGTCGGCCTCGCTCGACCGCGGACCGTGGCAGTTCGTCTCCGCGGGGGCTCTGCCGGCCGACTTCGCCAAGATCCCGCCGGACAACCCGCGCGCGAACGTGCTCGCCTCCGTGGCCGGCACGCCCGAGGCGCACGAGGCGCTCATCGCCGACGCCATCCCGCAGACCGCCGCCGTCACGCCCGGCCCGGCGGAGCTGAACCTGCTCTATGACGGCGCCGCCGAGGGCGCCCCGCAGTTCCAGCCGGTCCAAGGCGTCCCGACCCTGCAATACGCGGTGAACGCTTCGCTCCCGGTCATCGAGTCCACGCCCGATTCGTCCTATTATTGCGTGCAGAATGGCGTCTGGTTCACCGCCCCGAGCGCCTTCGGACCGTGGACGGTCGCGACGACGGTGCCGCCGGCGATCTACGACATTCCGCCCTCCTGCCCGCTGCACTACGTCACCTACTGCCGCATCTACGGCGTCACGCCGGAGGCCGTGTACGTCGGCTACACGCCCGGCTATCTCGGCGTCCTGGCCTCGGCCGACGGCGTGGTGGTCTACGGCACCGGCTATTGCTATCCGCCGTGCGTCGGCCTCGCGTGGAATCCGCAGCCATGCACGTACGGTTTCGACGCGGGCTTCGAGTGCGGGGCCGACACGGGATTCGACTTCGGGTTCGGCGGGGACGACTTCGCCGGCGGATGCCTTGCGCCGTATTGGGGACCTTTCGATTGGGGATGGCGGCATCACTTCAACTACAGCCGCATCGGCGTCAATCACGTGGACCTTTACCATCATTGGGGCGGAAGAGTCGTCTCGATCCGGCAGCACCCGACGCGCGCCGGCGAGGAGGAAAAGGCGCGGCTCTATCTGCAGGCGTCGTTCAACCCGTACTCCGCCCGCACGACGCCTTTTCAGCTCTCTTCGGCCGAGCATCAGCCGGCTGCGAAAGCGGGTAAGCTCGATTGGAGCGCCAACGCCAAGCTGCGTCCGGAAATTCCCGCCCGCGCGACCGCGGAAGCAAACCGCCGGGCGCAGGTCAGCCGGCTGAACAACGTCTTCGTCAGCGCCACGGGCGAAGTCTACCGCCGCGCCCCGACGCCGGAGCCGGCTGCGAACCCGGAGTCGGTCGAGCCCTCGCATGAAACGCCCACGCGTGCGCGTCAACCGGGCGCGGTCCAGCGTGAAACCCCGTCTCCCGCGCGCGAGCCGGCCGAAGGCCAACGTGAAACGCCGGCGGCCGCTCGCGAACCGGCCCAGCAGCCGGCTCAATGGGAGCAGCACACCGCCTCCGGCTGGCAGCCCGCCGCGCAAAGTCCCGTATTCCGCGCGGCCGCCCCCGAGTTGAACCGCGAAGCCGCCGCGCGTGACGTCGGCGAAACTCGCGCCGCCAGCAGTCCGGCCAGGGTGGAGCAGCCGCCCAGCAGCCCGAGCGCGCCACGGCGGTAATACCCGCCAGCGGCGACAACGCCTCGTCCTCGTCCTCGATCTCGTTCTCGTCCTCGGTCGTTCAAAACGGCGGTTCGAGGACGAGGACGACGACGAGGACGAGGACGAAGAAGACAACGAGGCCGAGCACGCTTGCCTGCGGCGTTCGTTGCTGAAATGCAGAGGGCGCCGACTCACTCCCGACGCCATCAAGCCCCGGCAGTTGATACCGGGCGCGGTGCGGCTTGATGCTCCGTGGGAGCGAGCGATGGAGCGGTGGGCGCAGGCGGCGCGCCGGCGGGCGCGGCTTTGTGCTGGGGTTCGGGGCGGTGGAACCAGCGATTTATTGTCCCGTTTGTCCACAGGATATAGCTCGTGACGGCCGCGGCGACTAGCGCCAGGATCATGACCCACAGGGCGATTTTCGTCGTCTTCGACGCGGCGGCGTACGGGTCCTTGAGCATGCGGATGGAGCCCTTCGGCAGGCGGGCGGTCTTCGTGAGCGCCGCGCCGAACGGGATGTTGATCTTGACGCGGCCGTTGACGGCCCAGCCGTTCGCGTCGAGGATCGGCCCGAGGTTGCGCTTGCGCAACTGCAGCGCGGCGAGGATCATTGACGCTCCGGAGATCACCGTCAGGATGCCCAGCATCGCCAGCGGCATCTCCCACCACTTAAGATTGAAGAATGCCATCAGGATCCCCATAACGAGGGTGCTGATGCCACTCAAGGCTATGCCGACGGCGGCGAGGATGCCCACCATTCGGCCAACGTCAACCGGTGGCTTCGCCGGCGCAGCGGCTGCGGGCGCGCCAGGCTGTGCGGCGGCGGCCGCGGCCTGCTGCTGGGCGGCCTGCTCTCGCGCCGCGGCGGCCTTCTGAATCTGATCGCCGATCAGCCGGCCGATCCGTTTGTAGGGCGAGAGGATTGCCTGCCAGATGCTGATCGGCTTCTCGATGATCTTCGTAATCGTCGCGTCCCAGTCCCGGCCCTGGCGGTCGTAGAAAATGCCGTTGCGCCCGACCATGAGGTTGTCGGAATCGCCGCCGGTGAAGGCCGCCGCGATCTGGAGCTTCTCGGGGACGTCCTTGCGGGTGCACTCGCAATAGGCCAGGTAGGTCTCGCTCAGGCCGGCGAGCGCGGCGTGCTTGGCGGGGTCATCAACGCGCACGCAGAGGTCGCAACTGCGGCCGTCGAGATAAAGCGTGCCGACCTGGAAGATGGCCTTGCGGCGGCCGCTGTAGAAATCGCGGAAGGAGACGAAGTTGCGCAGGAGCACGATCAGGTCGCGGTGGTAACGGACCAGGCGGTCTACGACGACGATCTCGTTCATGGTGGCTTCGAGCGATTTGTCCCTGGCGATGGCGTCGGCCAGGAGGGCGCGGGAATCGCCGGCGAGAATTTCGCGGACGCGCGCGAGGCCCAGTTTCTCGACCGGGGCGCCGGCGCGCGCGGCGAGCCACGCCTCGTAGGGGACGAACTTCTCGTTGATCTTGGCCCAGTCGTCGGGCGTCAGGCGCGGGGTGGCGGGCGCGATCAGCGGGACGACGACATGGCGATAGAGCTTGACGAGCGCGGACGCCCAGGCCGGGTTGACGCCCGCGAGGAGCGGCAGCGGACGGTCCGGATCAATCCGCGAGAGCGGGAATCCGCTCATTTCGCCGCCCGACGGCGAAAGCTCCCTGGCGGCGATCGCCTGATACTCCGACTCGGCGCGGTTGAGCGCGGCGGCGGCGCGGCTGTCGAACGCGGCCAGCCGGCAGCGCGCGAAGTAGTCGTCCACCTTCGACCGGACCGACTTGACCGCCTCATACGCCTCCGCGGTCGCGTCGCCCAGCGGCAGGATCGTCGCGGGGTCGTCTTCGGCTTTCCTGCGCCAGTCGGAGAAGGCCTGGAGCTCGGCGGAGAACTGGTCGAGCCGGGCCTGCGTGACGCCGGGCACGCCGCTGCGGTCCATCTCGCCGCCGACGCAGGCGATGATGTCGGCGATGACGGCGCGGGCTGCGGCGTCGTCCACCGAATCGGGCGGGATGACGCCGTCGCCGTTGAACTTCGTCTTGGCGAAGATCGCGGCCGTGTCGGTGGTGTCGGCGAGGCTGATCGCGGTGGCGTCGGGCTTGCCGAGGCTGGCGAGCACCTGCTGGGCCGCGGCGAGCAGTTGCGCTCCCTCGGGCGAAGCGGCGCGGATGGAGGACAAGGGCAGCGTCTCGGAGCCCTGGAGGATCTCGACCGGGTCCTCAAGGACTTCGACGATCCAGTTGACCGCGGCGATGATCTCCGGCGCGCGGACGTGGCCGTCGTGATCGGTGTCCAGCAGGTCGAGCGTCTTCGAATCGAACTCGAGATCGTGTGTGGGGCAGCTCAGCGCCACCCAGAGTTTCTGGTCGAGGTCCTTGAGCGCGGCCAGGTCCGAGTTCTTATCGAGCGTCACCTGGTCCACGCCGCCGGCGCGGAAGAATTTCCAGCGATGCGGGGCGCGCGGCGCGGCGGAATCCGATAAGTTCATGGCTGCCTCCTCGCGGCCGGCAAAGGGCCGGTTCCCGCCGGATGCGCGGCTCAGAAGTTGATGCCCACGCCGAGGATGTACGCGGTGTCCGTGCGCTCCTGCCCGGCGGCGGGCTGCGAGTCGTAATCTATGAGCACCTTGAAGCTGGCGAAGATCGCCTTATACAGGGCCGCGCGCAGCTCCACGCTCGTCTCGAGAACCTCGTTCCTGGGTTTCTCCAGGTCGGGGTTGAGGCGGAAATCGTGCAGGAAGGTCAGCGTGTCGGTCAGCGCCCGGTCGAAGTGCCAGCCGATCTGCCCGACGATGGTGTCGTCGTTCCGGTCCGGATGGGTATACGACTCGTGCATGCCGCCGAAGCTGAGATTGGTGTTGAAGTTCATCGGTTTCGATTCGACCCACTGATAGCCCATGCCCAGCGTGCCGATCGCGCGGCCGTCGAGGTTCGCGATGCGGTTCTTCATGTAGTTGACATCCGCGAGCACGAAGAGCTTCTTGGAGACGAAGTAGTCGTACGCGACCTCGATGAACCATTTGTCCGTGGTGGTGGTCTCGATATTGGTGCTGGGGTCCTCGGATTGCGCAAACAGGTAATAGCCGTTCACGGTGATGCGGTCGTCCTCGGTGCGCCGCTCCAGGCTGGCGTCGCCGCTGGCGGTGGTCGAGCGGGAATTGCCGGTGGTCTTGGTCGCGCCGAAGGTCAGGTGCCCGGTCCATTTGACCTTGGCCTCCGGCGGGTTCGCGGCGGCCAGGTCGGCCAGCGCCAGGTCCTGCGGCGCGAGGAGGCCGCCGGCCTGCACCGCGACCATGCCGTCTCCCGCGGCGGCGACTTTCTGATGAACGACGGTGCCGTCCTTGAACACCAGCACGATCGGCTCATCGGTGGAGAAGGTCATCACTTTGGCCATGTCTATGGTGACTTCGGCCATCGCATCGGTCTTGATGTGGAGCTTGCCGTCGGCGAGCGACTCGATGATCCCCGTCACCCGGTCGCCGTTCTTGAGGACCACTACGTCGGCGGTAGCGACGGAGGCGCAGACCGCCAGGACGCCGAGCGCGATGATTATGGACCGCATCGTGTTCCCTCCAAAGATGTCGCCGTCGAAGCCAGTCCAGGGAAGGACGCCCCGCCGATTGTGCCCGCCGACCATGGCCGGCTCTGACGCCCTGCGAGCCGGCCTTGGAAATTCTACCGCTTTCCCGGCGGCAGTCAAGCGGAATCCGGCCGGCGGATGGCGAATGACGGGCGCGGCGTGCTGAGAGGCGACCGGGGAATTATGGCGAGAAGAGCACGGACATTCTGCGCTCCGCAGGCTATTCGGGCTGCGCTTCCGGCGGCTTCACGGTTCTGGGCCTGAGCCATTCGACCTGCCGCACTTCGTAGTAGCCCTCGCTGATGTACTCGAAGTGCGCCACGAAGACTTCATCGCCGAGGAGCATCGCGAGGGCCGGCTTGTCCGGGTCGCGGCTGATGGCGCGTACGGGCGCGCCGACGGCGGCTACGAGGGCGACCGGGCCCATGCCCAGGTTGTTCAACTGGCACGCGCTGGAATGGACCAGGCGGATCGTGTAGACGGGGTTCCAGAAGCCGCGGATCTTCGCGGCGCCCGGCGCAGCGTTCATCTTGTTCTGGAGCGGCGTCACCACGTCCTGGTCGGCGCTCAGCACCGACTCCCAGTTCAACAGGTCGCCGAGGTTGAACGAGGGAAGAGCGGCGATCTGCCGGGCCGCCTCCGCGTGCAGGATGTCTTTGTGAGGCGCCAGGATGCGCGCGGCGATCTGGGTGGTCGCCGCTTCGAGTTCCTCGCGCGTCATCTTGTCCACCTTGCCGATCAACTCGCGGTAAGCCGTCTGGCTGTAATTTGCCCACAGTTCGTCGAAGGTCATCGCGGGTTTGGCGTCGTCGGCGAGCGCGATCGCGCCCAGAACGACGCCCGCCGCAAGCGCCCACGCGGAAAACAGATGGAATTTCATGGCGGCTCCTCCCGAGTTCGGATTTGCCCGTGGCGGCGGCGATCCCAATCGCTCCGCTGCGCCCCTGCGCCTCTTACTATTATCCGCCCGCGCGACGGCGTGTCAAGCTTCGTCCGGAATGCGCGCATGACCTCAGCTTTGTCACTGTAATTGAATTGACAAGCGGCAGCCCAACGGTCACAATTCGACGTTTGATGGCTGCCCGCCATGTGGATGGCCTGCCTGCGGCAGGTCGTGTAGAGTGCAGCCACCTGGAAAATCCCGGTAAGGAGACCTCGCATGCGTTACGCACTGACGACCCTCTTGCTGGCGTGCCTGTTGGGGGCGGGCAGCAAGCCGGTATTCGCCGAGGAGGAATCCAAGGCCAAGGAGCATCTCGCTGCCGCGATGGAACTGCTCCAGACGATGCAAATGGACAAGACGTGCGCGCAAGTCATAGATGCTTCGGTGGAAATGCAAATAAAGACGAACCCGGAGCTTGCGCCCTACCGCTCGGTGATGCAGGATTTTCTTCGCAAGTACATGGGCTGGGACGGCATCAAGGACGGAATGGCCAAAGTTTATATGGACGAGTTCACAACCGTGGAACTCATGGATATCACCGCCTTCTACAAGACGCCCACCGGCCAGAAATTGGCCCTGCGCCTTCCCGCGCTGATGACCAAAGGGGGCGCCATCGGCCAGCAGCGGGTCCAGGAGCACATGGGTGAGCTGCAGGACATGATCGCGAAGAAAAAGGCGGAACTGGGCGACAAATGACGGTTTTCCTGATTATAAGGAATCACGGATATGTGGGCCATCGGCATCTACGCTGGAGAATCCCCGCTCGCGTTGCGGCCGGCCCCGAAAGCGGCCAACCCGGTGCTGACGCCTGCGGATGTCACGGATATGAAGGTGGATGCGGTCGCACACCCCTTCATGGTGATCAAGGATAAGCGGTACTACGTGTTCTTCACGGCCAAGGACCTGAAATCCGACAAGGGCGGCATCGCTCTGGCGGAAAGCAGCGACGGCGTGAAGTGGAAATTCCGGCGGACCGTCATCCGCGAGCCATTCGTGCAATCGTACCCATTCGTCTTCGAATGGCGCAACGAGTACTACTTGATTCCAGAAGCGCACACGGAGACGTCGCTCCGGATGTACCAGGCGACGGCGTTTCCGGACGAGTGGAAGTGCGTGGGAAGCCTTTTAGAGGGCGACGTGCCGTTCAGAAGCCCGACGCTGGCGCACCACAAGGGCCTGTGGTGGCTGTTCACGTCGCTGGCCGGAGACGACACACTGCGGCTGTTCTCCGCTCCCGATTTCAAAGGGCCCTGGAAGCTGCACCCGCTGAGCCCGATCGTGAAGAAGGATTTGCGGAGCGCCCGGCCCGCCGGACGGCCCTTCGTGCTCGACGGGACTCTCTACCGGTTGGGGCAGGACTGTTACCCGACTTACGGGCGAGCCGTGCGCGCGTGCCGGATCACCGATATCAGCGCCACGACGTACGCGGAGGAGGTGCTGGAGGCGCCCGTGGTCACAGCCTCGGGAAGCGGCTGGAACTCCGAGGGAATGCACCACGTGGACGCGCAGCGGTCGCCTGCGGGCCAGTGGATCGCGGTGGTGGACGCGGTCAGCGCGCAGTGATCGGAAGTGGGACGATAAGATGTTTTCTAAATTGTTCCACGTGGAACAATCATACTTCTCCTGATACCCATACCGCTTTCATGCCGCTCTCATGCCGTCGCAATGGGGCTGTGACGGGCCGGAATGATGTCGGATAGCCCACGCATGCCCATCACATGGCCGCTTTATTGACGCGGTCGCCCGCAGGACGCTGAAGGGGCGTCTGGCTCGACAAACCCATCTGAAAAAACGAACCCAATCGCGTGCGGGGCGCGCGCGAGCGTGTCCTGCCGCAGAATATCGGCTTACGCACCTTTTGACAGGCAACTCCCCGAAATGCCGTACCGGCGCAAATGGAGACGGGGCGTGCGCGAGAGAAAGTGGAGGTGAAAATGGGAGGGGTTGAGCGCCTTCGCAAATCGCATGCCGGACGGATTTGGGCAGGGGACCAGATGGTCCCTTACGTGATTTTCTCCTTGCCGGATCGAACACCCGATGATATAGTTCCGGTCAGTGCGGCAATTTCCATTCTGAGGAGGGCTTGGCGATGAGGATAAACACGCTTTTTGCGGCCGTGCTGATCGCCGGAACGGTCTCCTTGGCGTGGGCGAAGACCGATGACGCGGTCCGGGAAGGCATCGGTTGGGGCGATGCCGTCGTTGGAAAAACCCGGCAGCAGATTGCTCAGACCTTCGGCGTCCCCGAGGTGAGCGAGACGAACTGGTATTCCTACCGCTCGCGCCGCGGCATTGATTTTCTTTTCGGACCGGATGCGGGCGACGGTGTAACGGAGGTGCGATTCAACGCGGCCTTTGCCGGCAGAGGCAAGCTCTCCACCGGCATCGGAATCGGCAATTCTCTGGCGGACGTGCAACTCGCCTACGGCCCGATAATCGAGACGCGCTCCGTCGCGCCAGGGAGCCAATCCCGTGATCTGCGTTCGAAGGTACTCTACCGGATGCCCGGGACCGCCAAGCTCGTCTATGGCAGCACGGGCGTCCTGTTCTGGTTTGACGCCAGCGACCGCGTCTCTCAGTTCGTTGTGTTCGTCCCGAGGATGGATCGCGCCCCGAACGGCTCCCAATAGCGTCATTGGCGCGCCTCCGCCGAAATAGCTCTCAGGACGTCGTCCACCGAAATCTTCTCAAGAATCTCGCATCCCTTCGTCCGGCAATTGTTATCGCAGCCCAGCCACTCGAACATCATGCAGGGCGGCTTACACTTGTGGTCGCGCGGCGCGTCTCTTGGCCAGGGAAAGCCGGGGACAGGCACCAGTTGTTGCGCCGCTGAGAGTCTCAGTTGTGCCTGGCCACATAGGTCACTAACCGAACCACACAGACTGATCTTTCCCATCAAGCGCGAGGAGCGCGCCTGGGTGAATGGTTTTCCAGAACTGCCGCAAGACCATTTCAAAGAGAGCCACTGCAAGCGTACAATGCCGTCGGCTCGAAGGACGGCCGACGCCTCTATCGCCGTCGGAAGGCGACAATGGAAGGCCCTATGAGGCGGCTGTCCGAAACGCACTCGAAAAGCAGCAAAGCAACTGGCAATGTGCCCCCAGTTTGCCCGCAGGTTTGAGTCCTGGATGCTCAGCCATCACTTGTGAATAATGATGTATTGCGTCCAGGAATCAGGCCAGGCATGGCGTCGGCAAATGCTGCGAGGCGCTCATACCACACTATCTCCGTTGCCCGACCCATTTGCCCTTGCCGTCGTAGTTTATGCTTCTTGGCCAGCCAGCAGCCTGCCATATTGCATCGAAGACCGGGCGCATAAGCAGACTTGGAGAGACCGAAGATGGTGCTTCCCAAACCACTTCTGGAAGGACAAGCGTATCCTTCTCGATGCCCTGGGGGCCTGGCGCGTCGTAAAGGCCGGAGGTGATCATACTCAGTCCTTTTGTCCGAAGCAAGCTCATCATTATGACCAGTGGGGGCTCGACACTAATGGACTCCAATGCCTTGGCATACTTGCCGAGACTTTCGATTATGGTCTTCTCAAACACCTCACTGGGAATGCGCTTCTCTTCCTCTAGCGCAAGGCGGGAAGTCACTGCCTCAAGTGCACCAGTCCTGAAGACCTGCAAATACGAGCGTACTTCGCCTGATTCAACGTCCTGACTAAAGGTGATAAAACCGTCAAAGTTGTACCTGGAGCTCCATCGTTGGGAGCGAAGTGGAGGAAGTTGAATAGCGCCGCCGTTCAGAATGGATAGGTCAATGTTGGTGCCGGCATGGAAAGCACCGAGCGGCACCATGTGTAACACAATCGTAGGGCGGTCGCGCATCATGAATGGCGCTTCTTGTCCAAGCAAGCGGCCAAGACGCTCTGCGCGAAAGCTTCGAATGCTTTCACTTAAAGATGCGGAAGCACCAAACGAAATCCGAATCTCACCAACGTCCATCATGTGCTTGCCGCCATTATCCCGCGTGAAGAATCGTGAACTTCCTTTGAACGTCACCATATGAGGCCCTGCCCAACTGCGCTGTATACGCATAATCAGAACAGGCCCTTGGGTCAATCCTGGGATTACTCGCATGTGGATACCAAATATTCTCGGGGCTAGTCCATCGCGCAGCATGTTTTCCAGTCGTAGGACTTCAGCATCAAGGTCACGATCACTGAGCCCGCATATACACTTTGCTTCGCCTTCCTTTTCCTCGATTCCGTAAACAAGATCGCCGCCAGATGCATTGGCGAAAGAGGAAACGTCAGCAAGGAATTCCTTCTTGTCCTCGTCGCCGCCTCCTGGCAGCACACTTTTGAACTCCATCTGCTTATCCTCACGTACGGCGTTTTGCACGAGCAATTCCAGGTCAGCAGTTGTCACTTGGTCGAGCGGTTTCGGGATCATAAGGGGCAGCCTCCAGTGACGATTCGCGGGTCTGGAATAACCGAGGACAGGAACCTTTTGTTTTCGCGCCGGTTTCGCCATCCTCCGAAGCTTGACGTACCGGATGTCGTTCGTACCGAAGGCATTATACGTCAAACGCGCCAGGTATCAAACGGTTTCCTGCTTGTTCTGAATAATGATACGCCCACGCGCGCCACTCGCGCGCATGATTGGGACGAGAATCCTAAGTGGTTCGCCGTAGGTATGGTGTGGCCAGCCTTCAATGTTGCTGCCCGCATCAATAATTATGTATGGGTATCCCCGGAACTCCGAACTCCGCAGTCTTCTGTGTCAAGTGTTGCCTCCGTTCGGCAGCAGCGACCAGATGCCGTCCGCCAGATTGGCGACGGTACGCGCCGTGTCCTGGGGTTCGCCGGCCAGGGCCGGTGTCCGGTTCACATCCAAGATGGCGACTTGACCCGCATGAACCGTATAGTCAATTTTGCCATAATCCAAACCCAACTGGCGGCGCAAGTCGAGCACCGGTTCGGGAACCTCAAGGCCTTCGTCAAAGAGCTTGGCCGACGGCCTTTTCACAAACGGTTTCGTGCCCGCCAAGCGCATGCTTTGTGAGCGATCACCCAGGCAAATGTATTGGCGCACGAAGTAGAGGCCGCCTTCTCTCTCTGGAAGGAACTGCTCCACGACGAGCGCCCGGTTTCTGAACACGCCGGCGGGAACCTGCGCCAAGCTGCTGTAGACGGGGTAATCGCTCAGCATCACTCTCCGCCACGCGAAGCGCTGCCCGGGCGCTTGCTCCGCGATCTCCACCGCTTTCCGCCCAAGCTTCCAGAGAAAGGGATGCCGGCGCCGGAACAGCAGGTCCTCCGACCCACCTCTGGAGTTGTTGTCGGTCTTCACGATGACAGGCCCGCCGAAGTCGTCGTCGCGACGAAGCAGATGCGTGCTGAACCTGCGCTTGGAGATATCAACTACGTCCCGATTGACTGCGGCGGGGAAGGACCGGATATACTCGACGTATTCGGGAGGCGTGCGTGTCAGGTCAACGTGCGCAATAAGCAGGTCCGCCTCGGGGCGGTCTCTGACGCCGTAAACGTATGACACCTGTAGTCCCCGGTTCTGCCACACGTCACGGAGGTCATCTATCAGATAATGGGCGCGGGTGGGCCACTCGGTCTCATGCATCAGGATCAGGATCCGCTGCAGAGCTCCCTCCTCATAGCTTGATGACCGACGGCGCCCGCCTCCACGCGACCGGCGGGCAAGCCGTATAGATGTCAATTAACCGTGAGGTATTGGATTCTAACCATCAGAATCCCGCTTGTCAACGGGTGTCACTCTGGGTATTCCTTGGAGTTGCCCATCCATTAATAATCGGGGACAGTGGGGCTGTTGAAAAACCCTGCGGGCGAGTGCAACCTCTGCGCGGTGTCATTTTCAACGGCCCCACAGTCGCCTATTATTCTCTGATATATTCGGGGAGATAAACCCTATTCTCGCTGTAACAGCCGGCGTAGTTAGGTTTATGTCCCCGAATGTCGGCGGATGAACTTCGAACACCCAAGGAGAGTGCGCCGTGCCGGCGCACTCTCGTTGAGCGTTGGCCCGTTCACGGCTGGCCAAACAGGTCCTGCGACAAACCGCTCCGCCTCCTCTTTCTAATCAGGCGCGTGTGGACATGCCGTTTTCCAGAAACCCTGAGAAGCACCTTGACGTCGGCGATTTTGAGCGTACAATCACATCTTCGAATATGAGCCGGGTCGCGCGCGAAGAGGACTGTATGACTGGACGCGAGCGCCTTCACAATATTCTCAACCGCAAGCCGGTGGACCGGCTCTCCTGGACCACGCTGGTGGACGGCGAAACGATGTCGGTCATGCCGGAGCCGGAGCGCTCCATGATGCCGTTGGAGTTCTACCGGCGCATCGGCTGCGATGTGATGCAGTTCGGCTCGTATGGTCTACCCGGGGATTGCCGCGTGCCGTTGCCGGCGCGCGCGGTCTGGCCCGAGTCCGACCTCGCGCGCACGGAGCAATCCGACGGCGCCGTGGTGGTGACGAACAAAACCCGCTGGGGCACGCTGGTTTCGGCCTCGCGCAACGGCCATCCGATTAAGCCGCCCGTCCAGACGCTGGACGACCTGCGCGTGCTGCGGCGACTGTGGGAGCACATGCATTACGAGGAGGTCCCGGAACACGAGGAGCGCTTCCGCCGAGCCGAGGCGCTCATCGGCGACCGCGGCATGTATCTGCCGACGCTCGATCCTTCGCCTGTCCAGCAGTTGATCGAGATGGACATGGGCGCGGAGAGCTTTTATTACTTCCTGCAGGACGCGCCGGAGGAGATGGAGGCGCTGCTCGGCGTCATGCACGAACGGCGCAGGCAGGAGTATGAAATCGTCGCGCGCCGCACCCCTGCCGAGGCGGTCATCCCGGTCGAGAACACCAGCTCGACCCTGACGAGTCCGGCCATCTACGAGCGCTACAGCCTGCCGCAGATCCGCGATTACTGCGACATCATGCACCGGCGCGGGAAGAAAGTGGTCCTGCACATGTGCGGGCTGCTGCGGAACCTGCTGCCGATCGTCCGCCGCACCGGCTGCGACGGCTACAACGCGACCACCCCGCCGACGGTGGGCGACACGACGTTCGACGCCGCCCTGCATATTCTCGGCGATGACGCGGTGCTCTTCGGCGGCATCCTCAACCCGGGCGTCTTCCAGAAGCCGGCCGTCACGGCGAAGGAGATGCGGGCGGAGCTGGATCGGTTGTACACGCCGCGCATCCGCCGCGCGAACCTGCTGCTCTGGCTGGCGGCGGACGGGCTGGCGACGCCGCTGGAGAGGTTCCTCTGGGTCGCGGAATGGATGGGCGATAATGCCGATTTGCGGAGTTCGCGCGGCGCGGGCTAAACCACGACCGCCTAATGGCGGCAGGTTTGTCCGCGACTGAAAGTCGCAAAAGGAGCCGCTGAAGTGGCGGCCGTCATTCCGAGCGCAGCCCTTCGGCCGTGAGCCCTTCGACAAGCTCAGGGCCGTGAGCAGAGTCGAACGGCTCAGGGCCGAACGGCGAGGAATCTCACACCCCGCGCGCCGCTCACGCGCTGCGGGTGAGATGCTTCACTTCGTTCAGCAAGAGCGCGCAGCGTACTGCGCGCGACATGACGAGCGCGCGCCTGATGCCTCTCGCAAGAATTGCGGTAACGAAGAAACGACCTGCTGAAAGTCAACCGGCTGAAAGCCGGTGGGATTAGACCCGGTGCACGGAACCTAAAGCTACGGAGGACATGAGTCGGCCTTCGCATCCGCAAGCGCCGTGGACCCACTCGACTTGCTTCGCCCGCTCAGGACAAAGGAGATTGACAAAGCATCTTTTGCGCGCCATAATATCATCAAATGGGAGGGTCCGAATCATGCGGCTGACAATTGATATTGACAAGAAGGTGCTGCGGGACATTCAAAAGGCGACCGGAAATCGCAAGCGCTCGCCGGCCGTGCGCGAGGCGCTCAAGCGGTACCTGCGCGAGCGGGAGAAGAGAGAACTCCTGCGTAAAGTCCTCCGCGGCGAGACGGATTTCGGCATGACGAACGATGAACTGGAGAAACTGGGGACGTATGACTCTGATTGACACATCCGCGTGGATCGAATTCTTCCGGCGCAGCGGCGATGCGGCCGTCAAGTCGCGCGTGGCCGGCTGGGTGGAAACAGGCGATGCGGGGTTCTGCGGCCCCATCCTTTACGAACTCATGCTCGGCGCACGTCCGGTGGAGATTCATTTCATTCGGAAAGCGCTCGGGTTCTGCGGGTTCCTGGAGTTTCCGGTCGCCGCCTGGGAACTGGGAGCATCACTGGAAAAAGGGATGCGGCGGAATGGCGTCACGGTCCCCCGGGACGACATCCTCGTCGCAGCCGCTGCTTTGCACCATGATGTTCCCCTCTACTGCTGCGACAAGCACTTCCAGATCATAGCAAAGCACGTGGCGCCCAAACTGCGATTGGTCTGACGTGATTTTCTCGCTTCGCACTCCTCGCGCTCAGGACCCTTCGACTCGCTTGCCTCGCGGACAGCCGGCCGTAAAAATGCAACTCGCCTCGCCCGCTGACCGGCCGAAGGCGATCAGCGAGCGAAGCGAGTCGAATGGCTGAGCATCCAGCAGTCGAACCTGGAATGCCTGATCCGGAGTTAGGTATATCAGCATCGGCCATCGGCCGACGGCGGGCGGTGCAGAGATGGCTGCGAATTCCGCATCCACGGCCGGGCCGCCGGCGGTTATTCCGCCGGTGGGACGATTTCGATGGGGATCGCGGGGAGGTTGCCGTAGGAGCGCCCGCGCCTCGCGGCGGCGGCCGGGCGGCCTTGACCGGCGGCGGCGGTTTCGAGCGAATAGGCCTCGACGATCAGGTTGTCGGCGTAGCCGGGTTTTTCGCCGGCGGGGTCGGCGGCGGCTTTGAGGGTGAGCGTCAGGCCGCCCTTGACGACGGCGATCTCGCCGACGCTCAGGCCTTTGGGCGGCTCAATGAGATCGAAGCGGGTATCGGCGGTCGCCACGTTCGGCGGACAGTTGACCTGGACTTTTGTCTCGCCGCCGGCGGGAATTTTCACGACGGCGCCGGCTTTCGGGAGCACAAAGGTCGGCCCGCCGTTGCCCGCGACCGTGGCCAGGAGTTCCTGCGCGGGGACCAGGTGCCAGTACGCGAACGCCTGCATCTCGTTGTCGGCGGGGACGGCCGCGCGGACGGCGGTTGCGCCGGCGATCTGGGCGCGGCCCACGACGCGCAGCGCGATCGTCCTCGGCCCTTTCGGGATCCGCGTCGGCGTCAGGGTCATGCGCACACTGTCGCGGCCGTGCGGGATGACGGCGCCGCTGAGTTTGAAGCCGGCGGGCGCGCCGTCCAGGGCGATTTCAATATCGCCGTCGAACCCGTCCTTGCGGATGGCGTAAACCCAGACCGGCGTGGCGCGGCCGGCGAGCAGGTTGATGGCGGAAGGCGATATCCGCAGCGCGAAATCCGGCTGCGGCGCGCTGATGCGCAGGCGATAGACGTTCGCGTCGCTTCCGCCGTTCTGCGCGTCGCTGAGATGGACGCAGTAGGTCCCGTCGGCGGGCAGCCTGGCGCACAGCCAGGAATCGGCCTGGTGCGTGAGCAGGCCGCACTCCGGGTCCGGGAAATCGTCGTTCCACGCGAGCACTTTTCCGGACGCGTCGGTGAGGCGCAGGAATGAGTCGAGCGGCGAGCCGAGCCTGCGGGCCTGGACTTCGGCCACGACTTCGGCTCCGGCGCGGCCATGGAACCGGAAGACATCCACCTGGCCGGGCCGCTCGATGCGGCCGTTGACGATGATCGGCAGGGCGACCGGCTGCGCGGTCTGCGCGGTGTGGTTCGACCCGATCGCGCGGCATTCGGGCAGCGAGTCCACCGCGTAGAGAACGTCGTTGGAGACGCCTTCATCGCCGCGCCACGCGGTCTGCCGGATGCCGGGGCCGCCGGGCTCGGTGTCGAGCGCCAGCCGGCTCTCCGGCAGGTTCCAGCCGCTGATCGCCGCCGACGCGGGGACGCCGGCCTGCGCGCCGAGCGGGAAGACCTGCGTGATGAACGGCTGCTCGCCGATGGAGGCGCGATAGACGAAGTCCTCGCGGCCGCGGTAGATCGAGTCGCGGATTTCCAACTGGTATTCCCCGTCCGCCGGCACCGCGTAAAAGAGGACCGGGTCCTGATCGAAAAGGTAATGGTCGGTGCAGGCCAGTTGCCGGCCCTGGGCGTCGTAGAGGGCGATGACGGCCTGGAACCAGCCGGGGACGGCGTCGGCCATGTAGGGAATCAGGCGGCGCGCCTGCGCCTGGATGACCAGGCGTTGGCCGCTCCGCGCGCTGAAGCGAACGCGGTCCACTTCGGCGGGAAGAATCTGCCCGTTCACGAGCGCGGGCAACGCCAGCGGCGCGGCGGGGTTGAGGTCCTTCTGGTCGTATTCGGGGACTGAGCCGACCTGGAAGCACATCGGGTTGGTCATGCCGACGGGCGCGATGAGCCGGAGTTCGCGGTCGCCGGGCGTCGCGTCGGGGTCAATCATCAACTGGATGATCACGCGATCGGCGATGGAGTTCTTGGTCGTCATCTGCTTATTGGGACCGAGGAACTCCCGGGCCACCAACTGGAGATCGCCTTCACTGAGGTCGTCCAGGCTGTCGAGCAGCGGGTCGTTGGGCAGCCGGACGGCCCTGGCGTTGGTGATCTCCGGGGCGGTGGCGCCGGAACGCTTGAGGCGGAGCGCGTCGAGCCTTCGCTGGAGCTCCATCATCTGCGCCCGGTTGAGCGGCCGCAAGCGGCCCATGTAGCGGATGCCGGCGAGGCGCACGCCCTCGCCCGAGACGTAGACGCCGGTGATGTTCTGAAGGTTCTGGCCGCCGACGGTGACGGAGAAAATGTCGCCGGCGCGGCCGCCTGCCGGATACAGGTAACCGATGTGCGGCTGGGCCGACGCGGTGGAGGCGAAGATGGCTAGCGCAACGAGCGCAGCGACGCAGAGGACGCGAGAGTGCAGAGTGCGGAGTGCAGAATGCAGAATGCAGAATGGAACTCTGTTCGGGCCTCGCATGGGTTGAGCGCACTCCGCGCGCGCTAAATCCGCACTTTGCACTCTGCATTCTGCCTTCCGCATTCCGCTCTCCTCAGTTCATAAGTTCTCTGAGCCGTCCGAGGTCCTTGCCGCTCTTGCCGTTCTCCCAGAGCGGCATGACCTGCAGTTTCATCTCGCGCGAGTTCGGCAGCGGGCCTTCCGGGTCAATGCCGAGCAGCTCGCAGATGCTGCCGAGCAGGTCGGGCGGATAGACGGGGCGCTCGGCCACGCGCTCGCCTTTCGCATCGGACTCGCCGACGACGCGGCCGCCCTTGAATCCGCCGCCGGCGACAAGGACGGAGAAACAACTGCCCCAGTGGTTGCGGCCGCCGTTCCAGGGCGGTTCCCAGTCCAGCTTGGGCTTGCGCCCGAACTCGCCGGAGCACCAGACGATGGTGCTGTCGAGCAGGCCGCGGTCGGAGAGGTCCTGCAAGAGCGCCGACAGGCCCTTGTCGAGGTCGGGCAGCCGCAGCCGAAGTTTTTCGAAGATGCGGTCGTGGTCGTCCCAGCCGCCGTAGTTGATGGTGATGTAAGGCACGCCGCGCTCGACCAGGCGGCGGGCCATCAGGCAGGACTGGCCGAACTGCGTGCGGCCGTAACGGTCGCGCAGCTCGGGTTTTTCCTGCGAGAGGTCGAACAGCTTGCGGGCGTCGCCGAGGGTGGCTTCGGCATTCTCCTCGGTGCGGTCGAGCAGCGCGAAGGCCGGGTTGCCGGGCATCGCCTTGCCGAGCGAATCGAGCGTGTGCATCAGGTCGCGGCGGTTGCGCTGGCGCTGGTCGGAGATGCCGAGGGTGAAAATTCCCTCGACCGCGAAAACCGGCTGGGCCGGATTGCCGCCGGTGACGAACGGCTTGTATCGCTGGCCCAGGAAACCCGTTTCGTTGAAGCGGCCGAGCGACGCGGTCAGGACGACGTACGGCGGAATCACGCTCTTGTAACCGCGGTCATATCCTTTGAAGTACGAGACGAGCACGCCGAGGGACGGATAGACCAGGTCGTCGCTCGGCACGTGGCCGGTCTGCATCACGTAGGCGGCGGTCTCGTGGCCGTCGTCGCCGTGGGTCATGCTGCGGATGAGGGAATACTTGTCGGCCTGCCGGGCCAGCAGCGGCAGGAGCTGGGAGATCTTGATCGCCGGCGCGTTGGTCTGAATGGGGCTGACCAGCGGGCCGCTGTAGTCCACGCCGGCGTCGGGCTTGGGGTCGAAGGTGTCCAGGTGCGACGGGCCGCCCGCGAGCCAGATCTGAATGACGGCCTTGGCGTGCGGCTTCGGCGCGGGGACCGCCGGCGGTTCGGCCGCCTGCTGCGCCCAGGCGGCGCAACAGACGGAGAGCGCCAGCGCGGCTGCGCTTACCACGCGCTTGAATTGTGCGTTCATGCTTGCTCCCTTGCGGTTGAACGAACGACTGATTTCTGACTTCTGATTTGTGATTTCTGATTTCTGATTGGCTTGAAAACGCGCATTCCCCTTCAATCAGAAATCAGTAATCAGAAATCACAAATCAGAAATCGCCGTTCCTAGTGCCTGTAAAGAAACTCCTTCGAGTTGATCAGCGCCCAGGCCAGGTCGTCGGCGCCCTGCTTCGGGCCGACGCCGCCGTTCTTGAAATAGTTCTCCGCCGCCGTGGTCTCCGGCGCCGTCGGGTAACGCGACAGGAGCAGCAGATAGGTCGAGCGGACGATCTCGGCGCGGTTGCCCTTGGCGGCCTGGAGCAGCTTGCGCAGCAGCGGGCTGTTTTCGATCTTGCGCTGGACGTCCGTCGAGTTGAGCAGGTGCAGCCGCTGGGCGTCGGTCGGATCGTTAAGACGTTCGGACTCCAGGCCGGTGTCGCGCACGGGGCGGCCGAACATCTCGAGGAACGGGCTGGTGATGCTGCCGTCGGCCAGCGAGATGGTCCGCCGGGTGGGCGGAATGTTGGTGTACGGCTCCGGGATGATGCTCTGGTACTCTTCGCCGACGCCGCCGATCCAGCAGAGCGCGTCAATCAGCACCTCCGCGTCGAGCCGGCGCACCGGGTAGAAGGCGCACAGCGCGAGCGCCTGGGGATCGCTGGTCCGCGCGATGGAGGACTGCTGGTAGGTCCGCGAATTGAGGATCAGCCGAAAGAGATGGCGCACGTCGTAATGCGCCGCCACCAGCTCGGACTGGAGGTACGCGAGCAGCTCGGGATTGGCTGCGGGGTTGTCCGGCCGGATGTCGTCCGGCTCGTGGATGATGCCGCGGCCGAGCAGCCAGGACCAGACGCGATTTGCGATGTTGCGCGTGAACCAGGGGTTGCCCGGCTGGATCAGCCAGTCGGCGAAGACCGCGCGCGGGTCCTTCTCGGGCGCAATGCTCACCGGGACGCCGTCGGGGAAAACGGCCTTCAGCGGCTCGGCCGAGTTGAAATCGCAGTAAACGATCTCCTCTTTCCACTCGTCGGTCTTCTTATAAGCGACGCGCTTGAAGAAGGCGGCCATACCGGCGCGCTGCGCCTCCGGCCACTTGTCCACGCGGACGCCCATGAAAGTCAGCCCCACCGCCGCGGCGATGGCGCCGGGATCGCGGCCCTGGACCGCGCGGTAGAAATTGACCGGCGGCACGCGGAAATTGCTGCCGCTCGAGGTCAGCAACTGGCGGGCGAACTGGTCGTAAGGCATGCCGTCGCGGACGGCGTCGTGGACCCAGCGATGGTACGCCTGCACGGCGTTGGGCCACAGGTTGATCGGGAACTCCGCCTTGACGCGCAGCAGGTCGCACCATTTCAGCGCCCAGTAGTCGGCGAACTCCTCGCGCTGGAGGAGCGCGTCAATCAACCGCGCGCGCTTGTCGGGCGTCGCGTCGGCGACGAACGCGAGCACGTCGGCCGGCTCCGGCAGCGTGCCGATGACATCCAGGTACACTCGCCGGACGAAGACCGAGTCGGAGCAGAGATTCGCCGGCTCGATGCCGCGCCGGCGCCAGGCGGCCAGCGTGTAAGTGTCAATCGGGTTCTGCGCATTGAAATCGGCGCTGCATTCGAAGGTGGGGTCGAAGGGACGGTCGAAATGAACTTGCTCAAGCGGCGGGATGAGCTTTTCGGGCGGCCGGCTCGCCGAAGCGTGCGGCCCGCTGCAAGCAGCCAGGAGAAGCGCAACGGCGAAGGCCGAAAGAGGAAGTATGAAGGATGAAAACGGCAGGAAGAAAAAACGCCTTACTTCGTGTTCATCCTTCATTCTTCCGCCTTCGTGCTTCATTTTTCGTCCTCCCCGCGCTTTCACATCGGCAGATGACCTTCGCTGCAAGCGAGCAAGACTGCAATCGCCGTTCCATAGTCCGCTCCGGCCTTGCATTTCACGTCATAACGACCGTTCAGAGTGTAACTTACAACGATCCAGCGGCGCGGAAGAAGCGGCTGCCCTGTTGAGTTCCCCGGCACTCGCCGAAGTATATCATATCGCGTTTCCCCACACGAGCAGAATGCGGCATGCCTGCCTGGTTATTGCAGCCTCGGCCAATCCGGAATTTGCGGCACTGGCCGAACATCGGCCGAGGACGTATAGTATAATGCGGCGGGTGCGGGGAGCGCGTCGCTATTCCGCATCGGCGAATCGAAGTTCCGCATTCTCTAAGCCGGGTACAGGAAATCGTGAGCCTGGACAACGCGCGCGTCCTGCTGGACGCTTACAGCATTGAATTGGCGCAAGGCACGGGCCTGAAGACGTATTCACTCGGGGTGGCGGAGGCGCTGAGGCGGCTGGGCGCGCGACCGAGCCTGCTGGCCAGTTGCGGCGTGAGCGACGAGCCGGTGCTGCAGGCGGCGCTGCTGCTGGACGCGCCTCGCCCGAAGGTGCGGCTGCCGGAGCGCCTCGCCGATCTCGCGCGCTCTATGCGTCCGTTTCAGACGGCGCGGCGGGTCGGCAGACCCGACTGGGCGCTGCTGCAGCCGGCGCAGACGGTGTACCGCGAGGTGGAGGCGATTTACGGGCTCCGGCGATGCTTCCGCACGGCGTACGCGCACTTCAAGCTCACCGGCCGCCCGCTGCAAATCCGCGTGCCCGATTTCACCGGGATAAAGCCGCGCGGCGCCGCCTTCTGGCACGCAACCTGCCCTCTGCCGATCGTCGTGCGCGGGGCGAGAAGCGTCACGACCGTGCACGACTTGATCCCGCTTCGGCTGCCCTGGGCGACGCTCGACGATAAACGTCTGACCTACGATCTCCTGCGCCAGACGCTGGCGCGCTCCGAAGTGACGCTGGCCGACTCGGAATGCACGAAGAAGGACATGGTGGATGTCTTCCGCGTGAGACCCGAAAGCGTCGAGGTGGTCTACCCGGCGCTGCCGCCACCGGAGCCGGAGATGCCCGAGGAGTTCCAGCGAGCGCGGCTGGCCGGGCTGCAGTTGACGCCAGGCGGCTATATGCTCTGCGTCGGGAATATCGAACCGCGCAAGAACATCGCGCGGCTGCTCGAAGCGGTGTCGCATCTGGACGCGGACATTCCGCTGGTGCTGGCCGGGCCCAAGGCCTGGCTGTGGAAGGACAGCTTCCGCCTGATGCCGGAGTTGGAGCGGCGGCGGAAGGCATTGCACGTCGGCTACTTGTCGCGCGAGGACCTGCACGTCCTGTACCGGAACGCGCGGTTCCTGGTCTTTCCATCGCTGTACGAGGGGTTCGGGCTTCCGGCTCTCGAGGCGATGTCGCTGGGCTGCCCGGTCATTGCCGCGAACGCTTCCTCGCTGCCGGAAGTCTGCGGCCCCGCGGCGCTTTATGTGAACCCGCAGTCGGTCGAGGAGATCGCCGAGAAAATGCGCGGGCTGCTGAAGGATGACGGATTGCGCCTGCGGCTGAAGCAAGCCGGGCTGGAGCGCGCCGCGCTCTTCAGTCCCGAGCGGTTCCGCGAGCGGCTGGCCCGCGCCTACGGAAAGGTGCTGTGACGGTGGAGAAGCGCGCGGTCGTCACGATCAACGTCGGCGGCGTTCTCTGCGCGAACGCCCGGCGCAGCTTCGAGGCCGCCGCCGCGCGCTGGAAAGCGGACTACGTGGAGCTGAGCGGCCCCTGCGCGCCGGACGTGCCCGGGCCGACTTTTCTCAAGTTGGACTTGTTCCGCCTTTGCGCGGCGGACCGGGCGTTCTACATTGACGGCGGCGACGCCTTGATCCGCAGCGACGCCCCGGCGCCCTTCGACCTTTGCCCGCCGACTCATTTGGGCGCCGTCCGGAACGCTACGGAGAGGGCGGCCTTCGTCGAGGACATCCGCGACCAGCAGGAAATCGAATGGGCGCTGTTCAACCATTGCCTGGGCACGCGGTATGTCTATACCTCGTATTTCAACGCCGGCGTCCTGCTGCTGACGCGCGCGGCGCACGCCGCGATGCTCGATCGCGCGCGGCGGCTGGTGGGGCAGCTCAGCGAACCGCGCCGGCTGGTCCGCTGGCAGGACCAGACATTCCTGAACTACGCGGCCGTGGACCTCGGCGTGCCGATCCTGCTGATGGACGATACGTGGAACTACACGCAGCCGGAGAAGATCGGGCGCGGGAAGAGCATGGAGAAGTTCGTGTACCACCTGGCCGGCTCGCCGGACCGCCTGACTATCCTGCCGACGCTCGATTGGCAGGCGCGGCCGCCCTCGGTGTGGCGGGCGCGGGCGCGACGGTTCGCGCGCAACGTTTACCGCCGGGCGCGCCTGGCCGCTGCGAATCAGTCGCCCGCAGTTGCGCCGGCCGAGCGTCAGCCGCTGCATCGCCTGGCGCTGAAACTCGCCCAGGAGGCGATCTGCCGGCAGGCCGATCAGCCCGTCACTCGCCCGGACCAGTTGCGGGTCCTGCCCGTCCGGTCCGGGCCGGTCACGCAGGCGCAATTCATGACGCCCGAGTTCCTTTTCTGGTGCAACCGGCTGAAGGAGTCGCCGCGATGGCACCGGAAAATCTGGGAGTACGTGATGATCTGCCAGGCGCTGTGGGAGCGCGGCATGCTGCGCGCCGGCCGGCGCGGATGCGGCTTCGGCGTCGGGCAGGAGCCGCTGCCGGCCCTGTTCGCCTCGTTCGGCTGCGAGGTGCTGGCCGCCGACGCGCCTGCGGCCTCGCCGGAGGACCTCGGCGCGTTCGATTTCCTCTGGTCGAGTTCCGCCCTGGCGCACTTCGGCGATCTGCCGCGAGCCGTTGAGTTCATTGAAAAGGCCTGCCGCCATCTCCGGCCCGGCGGCGTGGCCGCGTACACCACGGAGTTCAACGTCTCGTCGAATGAAAAAACCCTTGACCGCGGTCCGGTGGTGCTCTTCCGCCGCCGCGACGTGGAGGAGATACAGCGGCGCGTGCGCGACGCGGGCTGCCGCATGGCTGAGCCGAGCTTCGATACCGGCAGCGGGCCGCTGGATCTCTACGCGGATCGTCCACCGTACGGCACGCCGCACCTGAAGCTGGCGTTCAGGGAGTTCGTCATCACGTCATTTCTGATGATCGTCGAGAAGCCGGCGGCGGGTCCCAGCTCACCGCCCTGCCCCGGTTGATGGTCACGCTCAACACAGCCGCACCGGTGGAATCACGGACTGGGCAGATGGCTGATGCCACAAAGAGAACTGCGCTTGGCGGGACAGCTCCAGACAGGAAGTTCATCTGCTTGATCCTGGCGGCCCTTTTAGTCGGGGCCGGCCTTCGGCTTGTGCGTTTCGGCCAGAATCCTTCCCTGGAAGTGGATGAATTGTGGGTCGCGGCGGCCGTGACCGCAAAGCAGCCCAAAGCGGTCCCCACGCCTGCCGGATTCCTCTGGCTGACGCGATTGACGGTTAAGGCGTTCGGGTTCGGCGACCACGTGTTACGCCTCGTCCCGTTGGTTTCCGGCCTGGCGGCGCTTGCCTTGTTCCTCCCGTTATCCAGACGATGCTGCACGCCCTTGGGCGCCTTTCTGGCGGCGTTGCTCCTGGCCATCTCGCATTGGCCTGTCCATTACTCGGTTTACCTGAAGCAGTATTCATCGGATGCCGCCGTGAGCTGCCTGCTCTGGATGATTATGCTCGGAACGGGAGGATATACGTGGTCCAAGTTGAGGTACTTCCTGGCTGGGTCGGCAGGAATGATTGCGGTATGGTTTTCGTACCCGGCGGTGTTCGTCCTTGCGGGAACGGGAGCGCTGCTCCTTGGACGCTCGATATTCCGCGGAGAACGGAAACAGGCAATGGCCTGGACTGTTATCTGTTGCCTTTGGCTGGCGAGCTGGGGCCTCTGCTACCAGATCACAGCCCGCTCTGTGAGCGGCGAAAGCTACCTGCTTTCGTACTGGAGCAGCGCCTTTCCGCCGCTCTCCGGGGCTGCGAGTGAAAAGCTCCATTGGTATCTGCACAAACCGCTCGAGGTGATGCAAGACCCTGCCGGTTTCAAATTTCTGCCTGGATTGGCTGTGTTTGCCTTTCTCGCGGGCGTGGCCAGCCTGTGGCGCTCGGGACGGGCTTGGGAAACCGTGGTTCTTCTGGCCCCTCTGGCCTGCGCATTTCTGGCGGCGGTGATCCATAAGTATCCCTTCGAAGGGCGACTGCTTTTGTTTGCATGCCCGGCGATCTTTATCATCATCGCCGAAGGCTGCGTTCTGACCTGGCGCGCCATGAAGAGCCAGGCAACCGCTGTAGTCGGGGCCGCTTTCGTACTGCTCTTGCTGGGCTACCCCGCCTTGGATGCTCTGAGAGAAGCGGATGCTCCGGTACAGGAGGATATGAGGAGCTTGGTCCAGCGTGTTCATGCAGCCAGGAGGACAACCGATCCGATTTACGTCTATTACGGCGCCTTGCCGGCTTGGGAATATTACGACGCCGGCATTCTGACTCAATGGCTGTCATCGGCGGAGCAAAATGGAGTTCGGGATTACGTCAGGGGCGGACGCCACAGAGGATCGTTTGTCAAATATCTGCAGGAGATAGCGCCATTCCGCGGGAAGGATCGCGTTTGGTTCGTATTCTCGCATGTCTGGCCATTGACCGGCAATGATGAGAAACAGCTTATCACAGAGTACCTGGACTCGGAGGGGAGAAAGATGCAGTCTCTCGAAGAGAAAGGCGCCTCGGCCTATCTATACGACCTTTCCTCCGGCGCGGCCGGAAATCCTGTTAAAGAGTAGCGCGGAAATGGGACTGAAGAGGCGCTCGTGCTCGCCCGACTAAGATCTTATCTGCCGTTGATCCTTTGCTTCGCGCTTTGCGGGATCGTATTCGCAACGCTGGATGACTACGGGATCACCTGGGACGAGCCGGGAGACCGTCAGGCGGCTGAGCAGCACGTCTCGTGGTTCAGCAAGCCGACCTGGTCGCGCATTGACCTCTGCTGGCGCACGGACGAAGGCCACCCGCCGCTGGGGACGCTGGCGGGCGGATTCATCCAGAGATTCCTGAGCCACCGCCTCGGGATTATGCAGCCTTACAAGGCGTTTCGCCTTCAGGCACTTCTCTACGGGTTCGCGCTGAACTTCGTGCTGTTCACGTGGGTGAGCAAGTACTGGGGCCGGGCGACCGGGCTGGTCGCCGTCCTGGCGTTCTTCTTTCTTCCCAGGGCGTTCTTTCACGCCCATCTGGGTGTGCTGGACTTCCCCATTACAGCGATGTGGGTCGTGACGGCTTACGCGTTTTGGAGGGGGCTGGAGAATTCTCGATGGATGCTCGCCGCATCGGCCCTGCTGGGACTCTCGCTGCTCACCAAGATCAACGGGATGTTCCTCTGGGCGTTTTTGCTCGCATGGTTCGTGGTCTGGTTCCGATCCGACCTGTGGCGGTTGCTGCGGCGGCGTTTCCGCGGGCGCCTCGGGGAACGCCCGCACGTCGTGCGCGACCTCATTCTTCTTCTGGTAATTCCGCCGGCGGTGTTTGTTGCGGGGTGGCCGTGGCTCTGGCCGCATCCCGCCGGCCGGACCTGGGATTATTTCGCGTGGGTCTTGACGCATCGCCAGATCCCGGTCTATTACCTGGGCAAAACGTGGCTTCGCGCGCCCTGGCATTATGCGTTCGTCCTGACGGCCGTCACGGTGCCGCTGATCGTGTTGTTCCCCTTCTTCGCGGGACTATTGCGGCTGCATCGCTCGACTCACCGTGCCGCAGCGGTTTTCCTGCTCCTGAACGCGCTGGTTCCGATTCTGGCCGTCGCTTTCGCCTCCTCCTGGGCCTATGACGGCGTGAGGCTTTTCCTGCCTGCGTTCCCATTCCTTTGCGCCGTCGCAGCCCTCGGCGTGCGCGAACTGTATCTGATCGTCGCCCGGATCAAATGGGGAACCGCTTTCATCTTCCTGTATGGGATCCTTTTCGCGGTGTCGGTCTATGGTTCCATTGTGAGATATCATCCGTACGAGTCGTCGTATTTCAACGAGCTCGTCGGCGGAGTGGACGGCGCCGCCGCCAGGGGATTTGAGACCGCGTACTGGGGCAATCCGTACCAGGCGATTCTCCCCTGGCTGAATTCTCATCCCCGCAGCGCGCTGTGGGTGCCCATAGAGAAGCGCACCCTTCCGGAGTATCAGTCCATCGGCAGGCTGGCGCCGACCATCCGGTTTGTGGATAGCTCGGAGGCGGATTACCTGGTGCTCCTGATCCGCCAGGGCGACTTGAGCCGTTACCCGCACTGTTGGGAATTCTACACTCAAAGGAAGCCGGTGTGCTCCGTCAAGGTGTTCGACACACTGCTCGTGGGCATCTACGACTGGAAACCGGCTCGCGAGCCGACGCCGTGACGGCGGGGCTCCCGACCTTGAACTCGGCCTTGGCAAATGCAGAGCAGTCCGGTAGAATGGCGGACGTTCGGGCGTGTGCTTGAGAAAAGGGTCAAATGGGAGCGCCGGCGGAAATCCCGATCAGCATGAACTACGACGTGGAAGCTGATTTCAGTCCGGCCACGACGTGCAATTTCCGCTGCGTGTATTGCGGGATTCCCGACAGCATCCGCGGCGCCGGGGCGCGCGTCTTCGGCACGGTGGAGCAGTGGGGCGACGCGTTCGACTCGACGGGCAAGGTGTGGCTGATTCACATCACCGGCGGCGAGCCGTTCACCTATCCGGGCCTTGTATCGCTGTGCGAACGCCTGGCGCGCCGCCATTGCCTCTCCATCAATACGAACCTCTCCTGCGGCTCGGCGGGGGATTTCGCCGACCGGATTGATCCCCGGCGCGTTCACTTTATCAACGCCTCCGTCCATTATGAGGAGCGACAGGCGGCCGGCGCCCTCGACGCGTTCATCGCGCGCGCGCAAATGCTGGGGGCGGCACGGTTCAACGTGCTCCTGTCGCTCGTGATGACCCCGCGTATGGTGGACCGCTTCTCCGACATCTCGGCGCGCTTCGAGCGCGACGGCCTGTCTCTGGTTCCGAAGATGCTGCGCGGCGCCTTCGAAGGCAGACGTTATCCAGGCGGCTACTCCCCGGAACATAAGGCGCTCCTGCGGGAGTATTTCGCGGCGGCGCGGTCGAAGTACGCGCAGACCCTGGCGGCGATGGGCGAGCCGCCGACGCATGACATGTTCTCGGACGGCCGGTTCCTCGACGGGCTTGACTGCTACCACGGCAGGCTCTGCGGGTCGGGTTATAATTTCGTGGTGATCACGCCGGAGGGGAACGTCTTCCGTTGCGATCCCGGGCAACCGATGGGCAATCTGCTCCGTAAGGACGTCAAACTGAAGACCCGCCCCACTCCGTGCGACGCGTCGTATTGCCACTACTTCTGTGAGAAGTACACCTCGGCGCAGTTCGCAAAAGCATCGGGCGCCCTCGCCCGGCCGGCGTCGCACGCGCAGACGATCCGGCGCTTGATTTCACGGTGGGTCCCGCGGTGGAGTGCGCCGTCCCATCCATGACAGGCCCCGGGCGAGCATGAGACAGCACCTGCCGGCAAATCCAGGGGCAAATCGAGCGGCGAGTGCAGGACCGGTCTTGTCGGAGCCGCGAGTGGCTTTTCCCAAAAATAAGTGCCGCTATGCAGGATGGCTGACGCCCGTCGGCCATGCGGTGTATGGACTCAAGCGGCTCTGCCGCCATGCGCGCATCACCCGGGCCGCGACGGCGTTGCTCGGGCCGCAGTACCGGTCATGCCGGGATATTATCGAAATTGACATCACGTATGAATGCAATCTGAAGTGCCTCAACTGCAACCGCAGTTGCCGGCAGGCGCCGAGCGCTGAGCGCATGGAGCTCAGCCAGATTGAACGCTTCGTGGAGGAGTCGCGCCGGCGCGGGAAAGTCTGGCGCATGATCAAAGTCATGGGAGGCGAACCGACTCTGCATCCGGAGTTGGCGGCCATTCTCCGAATACTCCTGGAGGGCTGCGCGCGCCCGCATGGAACCTCGGTGGTCCTCGTGAGCAACGGTTTCGGAACGCAGGCCCGGGAAATCATCCGGTCGCTGCCCCGGGAAATCATCGTGGATCCACTCTCGCTTAAGGACTCGCCGGTGCAGCCGCAGTTCGGCGCTTTCAATATGGCGCCGGCCGACTCCTCCTGGTTCCGGTTCGCGTCTTATCGCAACGCTTGCAAGCGTCCGAGCATCGTGGGCATCGGACTGACGCCGTTCGGGTATTACGGCTGCCCGATGGCCGGCGGCATTGACCGCGTGGCCGGGTGGGACATCGGACGCAAACATCTGCCGGAAGACGCGGACGAGATGGAAGATCACTTCGAGCGGTTCTGCCGGCTGTGCGGTCGTTTCACGGAAGGACATCTTGTCCCCTGGAACCTCAAGCGGCCGCTTAGCGAAGAGCGAATCAGTCCGGCGTGGCGGAAGCTCTATGCGGCTTACCGAGAGCATCCTCCCAGCCTGACCCGGTACATCTGAAGATGCTGTGACGATGGAAGGGCGCGCGGTTAGCGGCGGGCACACATGTGGGGCAATATGTGCACGCAGGTGGGGCAATATAAAAAATGTTTTGCAGGGGCTTCACATTCCATTCTTGCTGCAAAGCGCGCTTCCCTAACGAGTTAAGGATGCGATTGTCGCATGGCACGAGGTCGTTAGGGAAACGGCTGCGTTCGTTTGTTTTCCTAACATTCGGCTCGTTCCAAAGCGAATCCGCTCAATATTGGCGCGGCTCTTCGTTAATTTTAGTTTCTGTCACTAGGATGTCACTAGGATTTGTCGCTAGGATTTTTTTGAGATTTGGCACGTTTTTTGTCATCCTCCCCAAACTCGCCGTAAACCCCCCGTAAACCGTAGTCATTCACGCCACACTTCTTCTCTCACCCCAATCGCACCCCAACCCAATTTCGCCCACTCCGCACTCTTATATTGCTCCCGCGCCAGCCTACTCCATGTTTGTCCTATCTCACTCTCTAGCCATCCCTTACGGCCATCCCACCAATTGCTCCACTTCTACGCACACCCCTAGCGGTTGCCACGGTTCGCTTGACAGCGCTCCGGTTGCTGCTAGAATGACGGCCATGTCGGTTCGGCCGATTCCGCGATTTCAACCAGGAAAGGCGGTCCAGCGATGGCGGCGCGAAAAGAGAAGGGCGGCGTGAACGGGTTTCATCATGTCGCGATCCGGGTGAAGGATTTCGACGAGACGGTGCGCTTCTACAAGGAAGGCCTGGGCCTGAAGGAACGGCTCGCCTGGGGCGAAGGCGACGGGCGCGCCGTGCTGCTCGACGCGGGCAACGACAACTGCGTGGAGATCTTCGCCGGCGGAAAATCCGCGCCGGTGGAAGGGAACATCATGCACTTCGCGCTGCGCACCGCCGATTGCGACGCCGCGCTGAAGCGCGCGCAGGCGGCCGGCGCGACGGTCACCCGCGAGCCGAGGACCGTGGATCTTCCGGCCCGAACCGGCCCGGCTTCCATCCGCGTCGCCTTCGTCCGCAGCCCCGGCGGCGAGTCGGTCGAGTTCTTTCAGGACATGAGCGGATAGGAGCCAGGAATCCCCGCTATCAACCGCTGACGACGCTTGACATGAAGTCAGCGGATTGGTTATAAACAGGTCGTTCAGCATCCCGGAACACGGTGAAAATCCGTGGCGGTCCCGCCGCTGTGATCGGGGACGCGCCTGACAGGCCGATGGCCAGCCACTGGCCCGCTAAAGCGGGCCGGGAAGGCGTCAGGGGCGGATGATCCGAAAGCCAGAAGACCTGCTGAACGAGCCGGACATTTTGGAACCCGATGGTAAAGGGTTTCAACGGGCGGTGGAAAGACCGTCCGTTGGAACTCTTTTTTGTTTTCCGAGGCTCCTTTATAGAAAGGGTGAAGCATGAAGGGAGCGAAGAAGGCCGTCATCGCCGTGCGGAAGAGCTGCAAGGCTCGCGGAACGGGTCTGTCGCATTACATCCTGATGTCCAAGAGGAGCAAGTGATGCGACGTCCCGCCGCCAAGGACGTCGGCGGCCGAAGCCGGAAAGATGAAACGGCCCCCTCGCGGGGCCGTTTCATCAACACCGGCAACGGGCCGACGCTCCAGCCGATTGATATCGGCCACTCGGATTACATGGCCCTGATTGATCCGGATACCGCCTTCTGGTCGCTGGTGCGGAAGGACCGGGTCGGCGAAACCCTGTCGGGCGGCCCATTCGACCTCGCTCAGGGCCGCCCTGAGGGAACTCGAATGGGCGGCAAGCTGCTCGCCGACTACCGGCGCAAGGCGGATGCGTTCGCCGCCGAGATGCAGAAGCTCCGGTTCGGGCTCAAGCCTTCCGCCGTGTACTTCAACCCCACCGAGCGGTGCAACCTGGACTGCCGCTACTGCTATATCCCGAGCGAGATGCGCCGGCATGGCGAGCACATGAGCCGCGAGCGCCTGATGGAGGCGATGGCGCGCCTGGACAGCTACTTCGCGGCCACGCTGCCGAAGACGATGCGGCCGCAGATCGTCTTCCACGGCGCGGAACCGATGCTCAACCGCGAGGCCGTGTTCGCCGCGATCGAGGCCTATCGCGAGCGGTTCCTCTTCGGCATTCAGACGAACGCCACCCTGCTCGACGAGGAGGCCGTCACGTTCCTGACGGACCGGGGCGTCAGCCTGGGACTTTCGCTCGATGCCGCCAACCCGGCCGTCGCGCAGCGCACGCGCCGCACCTGGGATGGAAAAGGCGTCTTCGATACCGTCGTGAAGGCCATGCGGCGGCTGCGCGGCTACGAGAACTGGAGCGTGATCTGCACGGTCACCAAGGAGAACCTGCGTCACCTGGACGACCTGGTGGACTTCTTCCACGCCGAGGAGGTCCCCACGTGCCTGCTGAATATCGTCCGCTGCACGCTGCCGCCCTCGCGCGCCATCAAGCCCGGCGACGCCGAAGCGGCCCGGTATTTCCTCGGGGCGCTGGAGCGCAGCCACGAACTCTATCGCAAGACGGGGCGGAAACTGGTCGTGGCCAATTTCGCGAACATCCTGCTGGGCATCGTGGCGCCGGCGGCGCGCCGGCTGATGTGCGACATCTCGCCGTGCGGCGGCGGGCGCTGCTTCTTTGCGCTGGCGCCGAACGGCGACCTTTTCCCGTGCAGCGAGTTCATCGGCATCCCGCGGTTCAAAGGGGGCAACCTGTTCCAGGACGAGCTGGGCGATGTCCTCAAGAGCGAAGCCTTCCGCCAGGTCACCGAACGCAGCATCGAGGCGATTGATCCGTGCGGCCGCTGCGCCATCCGGCACTTCTGCGGATCGCCCTGCCCGGCCGAAGCGCACGAGATGAACGGCGGCATGGACCGGACCGGCGCGTTCTGCGAGTTCTACGAGGAGCAGGTGCGCTACGCCTTCCGCCTCATCGCCGACGACCGCTACGGCGATTTCCTGTGGGACGGCTGGGACAAAGGGATGAAGGACACGTTCATCGCGGCGTCGTGAGCTCAGCGAAGGCGCTGTTCAGCAACCCGGCCGCGAGTTCGATGCACTGCTCGCAACTGAACGCGTTGCTCTTGCGGATCTCGCGGCAGCGCTCCGACATGGCCTTTGCGGCAAACCCCTTGCGGAGGCGGTCGCGCGCCGCTTCGTCTCCAGACAGTTCGCAGGCGGCGTGAAGCGCTCCGCAACGGCCTTCCAAAGCACGGCCCCCACCGAACCGCCGGGCTTCCCGGACCGTTTCCTCCGGAATGTCGCACTCCTCCTGAAACGCGCGCAGAATGCTCTGGGCGCAGTTCAGCCCTTCCGTCCTGTAAGCGGCTATCGCTCGTTGCACCGGCATGGGCAGAGCCTCCTGTCTCTTGAACCTCGACGCGATGATCACGGCTTCCCGAATTCCTCGACCGCCTTGGCCACGAACGTCGAGTAGGTCAGCGCCAGGCCGCCGCCCATCAGGATAGCGACGCCGCAAACCTCGGCGATTTCCTCCTTCGTCGCGCCGGCTTCGAGGCACTTCTTGACGTGGATGACGATGCAGTAGTCGCACCGGGCCTGGATCGCGATGCCCAGGGCGATCAGCTCCTTGTGCTTGAGGCTCAGCGCGCCGTCTTTGAGCACGTCCGGCATGAGCTTTCTCGTAAAGTCCTCCACGACTTGCGGGAGCCCCCGGGCGAGCTTGGGCATGTTGGACTGAAATTCGTCAAGCACGTCTTTGGGCGACTTTGCCATGAGCGTTTCTCCAATCTAAAAAAGCAACCTCGGACTCACATCCTAATGTAATAGAGCCGGGCAGAGTCGAAAGGTTACAAAAAAGGAGGTGCGCGGAGAGAGGAGGAGTCAGCGCTTGGGCTTTCCAGCGCGCTTCGAGCGGCCCTTTTCCCGAAGCGCTGCGTGAAGCCGCGCCTGGAATGGGGCGGGAAGCTCGAACACGCTTTTCTCCCGGTAGAGGGTGATCGTCTTTCGGACGTTGTCCACCACGATCGTGCAGGGATTGCATGTTGCAAGGTGTTTTTCAAACTCCTTGCAGATGCCCGGATCAATGTCGCCATCCACGTAATCGTTCAACATGCGCAGCAGGTCGGCGCATTTCATGACTTTACCCTTCCGCGTCATGGCTTTACCTTTCCGCGGCGCTGGTAATTTCGCAACAGGGCCTGGGCTGAGGTTGAGCGGCGTCCCTCGTGCGGATGCGCAGGAAGAATGCCGCCGCCCTCGCGGCCGAACACGCGCGTCAGTCTCTCGCGCAGCGCCAGCCGGGCGCGCAACAGGCGCACTTTCACGTTGCCTTCGCTGATCGCCAGGAGCCGCGCCGCTTCGCGCACCGACAGGCCCTCGATATCGCGGAGCACGAATACCAGCCGCTGCTTTTCAGGCAGCGCGCGCATGGCCTGATCCAGGGTTTCCTGAAGACGCTTTCGATCCATGACTTCGCTCGGGTCGCGCCATTCGGCGATGAAGGCCGGGTGCGGCACGCTGCCTTTCTCCGCCTCCGCCGCATGCTTCAAGGACTCGATGCGCGCCCTCTTGCGCGTCCGGATGACTTTCAGCGCGGCGTGGACGGCGATCTTCCGCACCCAGGTGCCGAAGGCCGCCTCTTCGCGGAAACGCCCCAGGTTCTCGAAGGCGCTGAGGAAGCTCGTCTGGACCACGTCTTCCGCATCCTGGCGCTGCCGCAGCATGTTCATCGCCAGCGAATACACGCCGCGCTCGTGCCGGCTGACCAAGTCCTCGAAGGCCGCAAAGTCGCCGGTCTTCGCGCGGCGGACCAGGGCGCTGTCGGCATCGCTCAAGGCGCGCGGGATGATGGGAACACGGGTGTCCATAACGCTTCATTATTTCGCGGTCGTGACAATGTAGAAATTGTCGTCGCTGCCAACAAATTCCGTTGCCTTGGTGCCGGAAGTCGTCGTGCCGACGGTCCCCTGCCGGCCGGTGAATTTGCCGTCCGGGGAATAGTGCGCCCATTTAACCGTGGCCGTGCCGGTGGTGGACATCGGGCCGACCTGCCAGACGAACAGCACCTCGCCTTTGCGGTTCGCGATCGCCGAGGGATAAAGCTCCCCCGCTTCATTGTCCGGCGTTGCGACGTGCAGCTTGAACTGCATCACTCCCGCGTCCGAGACGGCCCAATACACCTTGTTCCGGGTCATGAAAGCGCAAATCTGCCGGCCATCCGGGGCGACCGTCAACTCGGGACCGCACATGGGGCACGTCCTGAGTTCCCAGTTATCCTGATTGACGCGGACGGCCGTGAACTGATCCCCGGTCACGGGGCCTTTGAGGACGTAGAAGTCGCGGATGTTGTGCTCCGCCGACCGGAAGGCCAGGCAAGCGTTGCCGTCGGCGCCGATGCGCGCCCGCATCTGGCACATCGCGCAGGCCAGCGTGCCGAGGTTGGAGACCTGGACGCGTTCGGCAGGCTTGAACGTGTCGCCGTTGTCGTCGGACCGCGCCACGTAAAGCCAGGTCGCGGCCGGGACCTCGTTCTGCAGCGGGTTCATGACGTGCCAGAAAACCAGCACATGGCCGGCGCCGTCGGCGGTCATCGTCAGGCCGTCGGGGGCGTCCATCGAAGAGACGAGCTTGCGCTTCTCGAACGTCTTCCCGCCGTCCAGGCTGCGGGCGTAGTAGGCAAACGTCTGAACGCCGGGGGACCAGATGTTCGCCCAGACGACGTGGATGACCCCGTCGCCGCCGACGGACAGCTTCGGCCCGCGTTCGCCCATCGTGAACCCAACCGTCCCCTCGGAGTTCACCTGGACCGGCTGCGAGAACGTCGCGCCGTTGTCCGCGGAACGAATATACCAGGCGCTGCGGTTCAGCGCGTACACCATGTGCAGCGCGCGCTTGGGATCCACGGCGACGTCGGGCACGAAACAGCCCGCCGGCGCCTGCACAATCCTGACGGCCGGCTGCGTCAGCGCCGCCGCTTCGCCGAATGCGGCACGAGCCGGCAAACACGCCGGCAGGATAAGCGCAGCCCCAAGCGCAAGAGGAAGGATGCGGATACGCGACGCGGCGGAAGGGTCGGCTTGTTTGATGTCGCGCACTTCTTCGATCACCGGATCCCCAGGCATGGCTGTTACATTCAGGAGCCCGCGCGGACAGAATGGGTCACTTCAACTCCAGTGCTGCGAGGACGGCTTCCCGCACAAATTGGGCCAGACGAAGCGCCTCCTGCCCTTCGGCCACCGTGAGCTCCGGCATATCGCCCGGATAGCGGGCCTCGACGCTATATGGGCTGAGCGCGGTAGCTCCGGCCAGACTCTGAGCGAGCGGGGCATCAACGCGCGCCAGTAAGTCCAGAAGTTGTCCGATAACATGCGTCTTGGGAACATCGACATTGTGGTGCGTGAGCAGCGCCTTCAGGTGCTTCTCAGCGGCCTGTTGCGAGAAAAAACACGACGGATACAGGAGCGGAGGGTCGCGCGAGACAAGCCATTCGGCTGCCTGGAGGTCGGTCTCCGCCTTGTCAAGCCATTGCCTAACCAGCCGTCTGCGAGCCTGATTTTCAGACGGTTTCATAAATCACTCGACCGTACTTGCTTGCGGGATAGGCGATGCCGCCAATCACGTTCTTGCTCGCCTCAAACCAGTCCTTGGAGATGACGAGCACATCGAACGGAAATCCCAGCCCGCGCAGGGCATCGCCGATCCGCACGCTCTCCTTGCGACGATCATTTGCCTGCGCCTCGACGACCAACAGGTCAATGTCGCTGTCGCGCGTCATTTTCCCTGTGGCCGCTGAACCGAAGAGGACAATCCTGTCGGGATGGGCCACCGAGAGCACCCGGCGCACGATCTCCCCGATCAGGGCATCATCTATGCCGATGTTTGTCTGCACAGTTTCCATGCGGCTCGTTCTCCTCGCGTCTTCCGCCGTCAGTCTACTACGTCCTGTTTGGAATGACAAGATTGTCCCAGGACCGGCGGGCGCCGGTCGCGTTGTGGACGAAGCGATTCTGTCTTTCCCTCGCGGTGAAAGTCGGCAACGGTAAGAAGCGCTTTCCGTTAGCCGCCAGTTTTTCGGTAAAGCCACTCTCCCAGCGGTATGAGCAGAGCCGCCGTGAGCATGCCTGCAAACACGTCCACCAGGTAGTGGTACCTGCAGTAAACGGTCGCGGCGCACAGGAGGATCACCACGGCCAGGTGGACCCATCGAATCTTCGGGACGAAGCGCCATGAGAAGTAAAGCGTGCAGAGGGCGAGCGCCACGTGGCTGCTGGGGAACGCGCCGCCGGGCGCTTCAGCGCGGTAGATCAGCGTCTCCAACTTGTACATCGGCCCGGACTGGACGGCGGCCGGAAACGCGAGCGGGAAGAATGAAAACTGCGCATGGTCGAAACCCGGCACCGGGGTGTAGAACACGCGCGACCCGACGACGGGCAGGAAGATGAAGGCCAGGTAACAGCCGTAGAAGACGAACGAGACCACCGCAACGTAGCGCCAGAACCGCCGCTTTTCCTGGAAATACAGGATGAGGCCTATCCCTGCGATCATGACGTAAAAGGAGAAATAAGCCGCGTAGAAGATTTCGCTGATCGGCAGCCAGGGCAGTTTCTCCATGAACAGGATGCTGGGCTGGCAGCCGAACAGCCTCTGCTCGAAGCGGATGAAGGAGGCGTCCAGGTACGCGCCGGCGAACATGCGATTCAACTCGCCGGTCTCCCGATACAAGCCGGGATAAAGCAGGATGGGATAGAAGTGCCGCAGGAAGCCGATGACGCGGTTGCCCGGCCGCCGCGCGCTCGTCCGGATCAGCGCCTGGATGGCGAGAAAGTAAACGACGTGCCCGGCCAGGAGACCGTTCCGCAACTCCGCCGGGCCCCGATAGAAGCAGAGGATCAGCAGGCCGACGATCACCAGGTAGGCTTGCGTCGCGTAGTCAACGAACGTGTGGTCCTTGAGGCGGAAGAACGCCCGCGCAGGCGAATCGCCTGGGCCAGGAGCGTCAGAGCCATCCGTTCTGTTCATACCAGGTGATCGTCCTTGCGATACCTTCGCTGAGGCGGGTGCCGGCCGTGAACTGGAGGTCGCGCCGGATCAGGTCCGTGGAGCAGACCCAGCCGGGCGCCTTCATCTCCCTGAGCTTCTGACGGCTGAGGATGTTCGGCTTGCCCGTGGCGCGCGCCAGGAGTTCCCGGCCGAGCGCGACCGGATAGAGCAGCGCGAACGGGATGAAAATCGGCACGGTGCGCACGTTCATGACGGCGGCGATCTCCCGCAGGAAATCGCGCGTGGAGCAGGGCTCCGGCGACGCGACGTGGTACGTCTTCCGGTACGCCTGCGGATTCCCCAGGCACCGCAGCGCGGCCGCGGCGACGTCGCCGACGCAGACCAGGCTCAGTTGCATCCGCCCGCCGCCGATGAGCGGCATCAGGTGTCTGCGAACGGCCTTGAAGACGGGCAGGAAATCGGCGTCGCGCGGGCCGTATACCGCCGAGGGCCGCAGGATGGTGAAGGGCGCCTGGCAGGTTTCCCTGACCAGTTCCTCCGCGCGCAGCTTGCTCCGGCCGTATTCGGAGACCGGCCTGGGCGCGTCCGTCTCCAGCGCGGGCGCGTCGGCGCCGGCGGGATGGTTGGCGGCGAGGCTGGATATGTGGACCAGGTGCTTGACCGTCGCTTTCTCCGCGTTGACGGCGGCCACCACGTTGCGCGTGCCCTCCAGGTTCACCGCATCGTACTCGGCGGCGCGGACGGCCTTCGTCTTCCCGGCGCAGTGGATGACGCAGTCGGCGCCCTGCACCGCGTCGCGCAGCGGCCCCGGATCGGTGACCGATCCGTACCGGACTTCGACGCCCGGCAGATGGTCCTCGATGAAGCCCGTGCGGCTCGTCTTTCTCAACAGCACGCGCACCGGGTGGCCGGCGGCGCAGAGCTGGTCGAGGATGTGGCTGCCGACGAAACCGTTCGCCCCGGTCAGCAGGACTTTCATTTCGCCGTCTCATTAAAGTCAACGACGGTTTTTTGCCACGGATTTCACGGATTTCCACGGATTAACGGAAATGAGGAAAAGAACTCTCGGCCTTTGCCTTTGTTTGTCGGTAATCCGTGTCAATCCGTGAAATCCGTGGCAAAATGCCTCTGTCGGCTTACGTGGCAAAATGCCTCTGTCGGCTTAGAGGTCGCGGTCATAAAGCCGATATCGCTTGTAAATCCTGAACCCGAGATTCCGCAGCGCGTTGTTCATCGCGGCGTTGTTCTCGAGGATCCAGGACATCTCGCCCCGGTAAATGCCTTTGGCGTTGCCGCGTTTCCAGGTCTCGTAATAGAAGCAACTGTCAATGCCCATGTGGCGGAACTTCTTGATGACGCCGGTGGTCAGGATGCGGATCATGTCAATCTTCCGGCGATACCAGAGCAGTTTCAGGATGCCGAAGGGCAGCAGCCGCCCGTTGAGGTGGATCAGCGCCTGGTTGAAATCCGGGAGCGCCAGCGAGAAGCCCGCGACTTCGCCGCCGACCTCGGCGATCAGGCAGAGGTCGGGATCCACGACGGGCTTGAGCTGGGCGGCGAGGTAGTCGAATTCCTTCGCCGTCATGGCCACCGCGCCCCAGTTCTGCTCCCAGGCCTCCGTGTAGACCCGGTGGATGTTGCGGAGCTCCTCGTCGAACCGGCGCATGTCCACCGAGCGCACCTTGAACCCGAACCGCCGCTGGCACAGTTGGATGCCGCGCGTGATTTTCTCGGGTATTTCCAGCTCGCGGGCGTCGCCGTACCAGGCGTAGAGGTCCATGGCCTTCCGGAAGCCGCGCGCCTCCACCAGCGGGATATAGTAGCGGGGATTGTAGGGCATCATGAGCGCCGGCGGCGAGTCGAAGCCCTCGACGAGCAGGCCGACGTCGTCATTCACGGACATGTTCTCGGGCCCGCGCATGACGGTCATGCCGCGCGATTTCAGGAAACCGGCGGCGGCGTCGAACAGGGCCGCGGCGGCCTCGGGATCGTCGCGGCACTCGAACAAGCCGAAGAAGCCGGCCGGCTCGCCGTGCTGCTCATTGTGGCTGCGGTTGACGATCGCGGCGATCCGCCCGCGCACGGCGCCGGCGTCGTCGCCGGCGAGGAAGAGCTTCGCCTCGGCGTGTTCGAAGAAGGGATTTTTGCGCGGGTCGAGAAACTCGCGCCGTTCCGAGATCAGCGGCGGAACCCAGTTCGGGTCCCGCCGGTAGATCTCCCACGGGAAACGAATGAACCGCTCACGGTCCTGGGGAGTGACGACTTCGCGGACGCGCATGGCGGCTACCCGAGGAGATTCAGCATTTTGCCGACTTTCTGGAACTTCTCGAGCGCCTGGTCAATCTGGGCGAACGTGTGGGTGGCCATCAGGCTGACGCGCAGCAGCGCCTCGCCCGGTTCGACCGCCGGCGCGATGATGGGGTTCACGAACACGCCCTCTTCCTGCAGCAGGCGGCAGGCCTTGAAGCAGACGAGGTTGTCGCCGATGTGGACCGGCAGGATCGGGGTGGCCGAGTTGCCCAGCGAGTAGCCGATGCGGCGGAGCCCGTCGGCCATGCGGCGCGTGTTGTCGTGGACGGCGCGGATCCGCTCGGGCTCCGACTGGATGATCTCCAGCGCGGCCATCACCGCCGCGACGTTCGAAGGCGGCATGCTCGCGCTGAAGATCAGGGCGCGGGACTGGTATTTCAGGTACTTGATGAAGGAGGCGTCGCCGGCCACGAAGCCGCCGAGCGAGGCGAGCGACTTGCTGAAGGTGCCCATGATCAGCGCGACCTGGTCGGTCAGCCCGAAATGCGACGCGGTCCCGCTGCCCTGCTCTCCCAGCACGCCGATGCCGTGCGCATCGTCCACCATGATCAGCGCGTCGTGCCGGGCGGCGAGGTTCACGATCTCCGGCAGGTCGGCGATGTCGCCGTCCATGCTGAAGACGCCGTCCACGACGATCAGCTTGCCGGCCCCGGGCGGGCAAGTCTCCAGGACGCGCGCCAGGCTGGTCATGTCGTTGTGCTTGAACCGGAGCATCTCGCCGAAGCTCAGCCGCGCCCCGTCCACGATGCTGGCGTGGTCGAGCTTGTCGAGAATGACGTAGTCGCCGCGGCCGGTCAGGCAGGAGATGACGCCCTGGTTGACCTGGAACCCGGTGGAATACAGAAGCGCCGCTTCCTTCTTCACGAACTCGGCCAGCTTCTCTTCGCAGGCGAGGTGGATGTCGAGCGTCCCGTTCAGGAACCGCGACCCGGCGCACCCGGTGCCGTATTTCCGGATCGCCGCGATGGCGGCCTCTTTGACCTTCGGGTGATCGGTGAGCCCCATATAGCTGTTCGAGCCGAACATCAGCACGGTCTTGCCGTCGAGGATGACCTCCGTCCCCTGCGCGGACGAGATCGGCCTGAAGTACGGAAAAATCCCCAGGGCCACGGCGTCGTCGCCGCCCTTGTAGGCCAGGACCCTTTGCAGGATCTTGTTGCCCGTGCTGCTCGTATTCGTGTATAATTTGTGCATTGGCCCTGCCTCGTGATTGACCTGGACAGGCCGAGATGATACCAAATGTCATGCGACTTTCCAATATTTTATTAATGATTTCTTGATCTGAGGTCCGGATGCGAAGAATGACGCGGCGTTTCGCGGTTCTCGGCCTGCTCGCCGCGGCGGTCTGCGCCGCCCCGCTTTTTCCGGCTGCGGCCCGGCCGGAAGTGCTGCCGCTGTTCATCATCGAGCGGAGCAAGAACGCCAACGTGGTGCATTACGACGCACAGCTCGATGCCGATGGCCGGCTGAATCCCAAGGAGCCGGTGATCGCCTACTGGATCATGCTCGCCGAGGACGGCCGCCGCGAGGAACTCAACTGGATCGAGAAGAAGAAAGCGTACGGCTTCGACATCAAGCCGGACGCGTCGGGTGACAGCTATAGCCTGACCGTGGTCTCCGCCCCCGACCGGCCGATCACCGTGAAGAAGGCCGGCAAGGCCGCCCGCGCCGAGCTGGCCATTGACGGCCGGCCGGCGGTCCTCGAAAAAATGTACATCAATTCCACCGACGGGCTGACGGGACCCAAGGTCCATTACATCGAGTTGCATGGAAAAGACATCAAGACCGGAGAGAAGCGCCTGGAAAAGATCGTGCCGAAGTAGCCGTCGCGCGCAGCCGACTGCCGCAGCCGCCCGGAGGTTCCTGCCCTGCCGTTTCCGGAATCTCACGGTGTTTTGAGGAGGGTCTCCAGAGAGATGATCGAAGCGAAGGCGTTGAGCAAGTCCTTCGGCCCCATTCTCGCCGTTGACCGCGTGTCGTTCAAGGTCAACCGGGGCGAGGTGCTCGGGTTCCTGGGGCCGAACGGCGCAGGGAAGTCCACGACCATGCGCATGCTGAGCTGTTTCCTGCCGCCCGATGGAGGGACGGCGACGGTGCTCGGGCACGACATCGTCAAGGAGTCCGTGGAGGTCCGGCGGCGCACCGGCTACCTGGCCGAGAACGTGCCGGCGTACGACGAGATGACCGCCGAGAGTTTTCTGAGGTTCATCTGCGACGCGCGCGGCCTCCGCGGCGGGGAGCGCGCGGCGGCCATGGACCGCGTGGCGGAGACCTGCGCGCTGACCGGGGTGATGCACCAGCCCATCGGCACGCTCTCGAAGGGCTACCGCCGGCGCGTGGGGCTGGCGCAGGCGCTGGTGCACGATCCGGCCGTCCTGATCCTGGACGAGCCGACCGACGGCCTCGACCCGAACCAGAAGCACGAGGTGCGCCAGCTCATCCGGCGCATGGCGCGGGAGAAGTGCATGATCATCAGCACGCACGTCCTGGAGGAAGTGGACGCGATCTGCACGCGGATCATCATCATCGCGCGCGGCCGCCTCCTGGAGGATACGACGCCGGACGCGCTCCGGCAGCGCGAGGGCGGCACGCTGGACGAGATATTCCGCAAGCTGACCACGCGGGCCGGGAACCGCGCGGCGGGCTCGCCCGCCCTCCGTGCGGCGGGAGGCAGGCCATGAAAGGATTCGTCAGCATCTTCAAGCGCGAGCTGCGCGGCTATTTCTCCACGCCGCTGGCGTACGTGTTCCTGGTCATCTTCCTTCTCTTCGCGAGCTTCATGACGTTCCAGCACGGTTTCTACGAGATGCGCGTCGCCTCGCTCCGGCTCTTCTTCATGAACATGCCGCTGCTGTTCATCTTCCTGGCGCCCGCGATGGCCATGCGGCTGTGGGCGGAGGAGCGGCGCACGAACTCGATCGAGCTGCTCATGACCCTGCCGGTGACGGTGACGCAGGCCGTGCTGGGAAAATTCTTCGCCGCCTGGACCGTGATCGCGCTGGCGCTGGCGCTGACCTGCCCGATGGTGATCACCGTCTGCTGGCTGGGGCGGCCGGACCCCGGCCCGATCATCGGCGGGTATATCGGGACGATGCTGCTCGCCGGCGCCTACCTGGCGATCGGCAGCTTTTTCTCCTCGCTGACGCGCAACCAGGTGATCGCCTTCGTGCTGTCGGTCGTCGCGTGCGCGCTGTTCCTGTACGCGAGCAGCCCGGCGGCGATGGACTACCTGAGCGGCTTCCTCCCGCTCCAGGGCGTCGAGGTGATCGAGAGCCTGAGCATCCAACTGCGGTTTGAGTCGCTCATGCGCGGCGTGCTGGACCTGCGCGACGTGGCGTTCTTCGTGATCCTCGGCGCGGCCTGGCTCTGCGCGAACGTTCTGACCCTCAAAGAAAGGATGGCCGCCGGATGAGCAAGACGATTCGAAACGCCCTGGCCGTCCTCTGCGTCCTGGTCATCGCGCTCTGCCTGATCCTGGTCCTCCAGAAGACCGTCCGCGGCGTGAGCGTGGATTTGACGCAGGAGAAGATTTACACCCTGTCGCCCGGAACGCGCCACATCCTCGGCCAGCTCAGCCAGCCGATGACGCTGAAGCTCTACTACAGCCGCACGGCGGCGATGAAGGGCCCCGACGCGATCCGGTTCTTCAACAGTTATTACCTCTACGTGCGCGACCTGCTGGAGGAATACGTCAAGCTCTCCGGCGGCAAGCTCAAGCTGGAAGTGCTGGACCCGCGCCAGTACACCGACGCGGAGGAAGAGGCCCTGCAGGCGGGCGTCAAGCGCTTCGCTCTCTCGGAGGAGGACGTGTTCTTCTTCGGGCTCGTGGCGCAAACGGCGTTCGGGAAGGTCAAGGTGATCCCCTTCTTCGAGCCGGACCGGCAGGACTTCGTGGAGTACGACATCTCGAAGCTCATCTCCACCGCCGTCCTGCGGGACAAGAAAAAGGTGGGCGTGCTCTCCTCGCTGGAGCTGGCCGGGCCGGAGATGTCGCCGTACCTGATGCAGATGATGCGCATGCAGGGGCGCGAGATGCCGAAACCGTGGACGATCATCACGGACCTGCGCGAGACGTATGACATCGAGACCGTCCCGGCGGACGCGGACGCGATCCCGGCGGGCCTGGATTTCCTGATGGTCGTCCACCCGAAGGACCTGCCGAAGAAAACGCTCTTCGCCATTGACCAGTTCGTCATGAAGGGCGGCCGGCTGATGGTGTTCGTGGACCCCTTCTGCGTGGCGGACCAACCCCGGCAGCAGGAACCCTCCCAGGCGGCGGAGCCGAAGAGATCGTCGGACCTGAACGCGCTGCTGCGCGGCTGGGGCGTGGAGATGGAGCCCGACGAGATCGCCGCGGACCGCCTGCTCGCGATCAAGGCTCAGCTCGGGCCGAACGAGCCGCCCTCGCCGCTGCTGCCGTACATGCTGCTCCAGGACGACTGTTTCAACCGGAAGGAAATCATCACGGCGCCGCTGCACGACGTGCGGGTGCTGTTCGCCGGCGTGCTCGAGGAGGTGCCGACGGCCGGCGTCAAGGTGACGCCGCTCCTGACCACCACCTCCACCGGCAACGTGTGGAAACCCGCCGGGCCATGGGAACTGACGGCCCCGAACCCGGAGGCCATCCGCCGCGCGGTCAGCGACGGCACGAAGCCGCTCATGCTGGCGTGCCGCCTCACCGGAAAGTTCCGGACCAACTTCCCGAACGGGCTCCCGGCCGAAGAGAAGAAGGAGCCGGCGCCGGCGAACGGCAAGCCCGCGGAGGAGCCCAAGCCGAAGACCATCGAAGCGGTCAAGGAAGCGCCCGGCGAGGGCGTGATCCTGGTCTTCGCGGACGTGGACATGATCTCGGACATGGTGGCGTACCGCGAGGAGTTCTTCGGCGCCGAGCAACAGGGCGACAACGCGCCGCTGGTCTCCAACGCGCTGGATTTCCTCGCCGGCTCGTCCGACTTGATCGCCATCCGCTCGCGCGGCGGCTTCAACCGGCCGTTCACGGTGGTGGACCGGATTGACCGCGAGGCCGAAGCCGCCACCGGCGACCAGGTCAACGCGCTCAACGAGCGGATCAAGGCGTACCAGGACCAGCTCGCCAAACTGGGCGCGTCGGCCACGGCGGGCAACGAGAAACTGATCGCCGGCGAAGCGGTCGCTCAACGCAAGAAGGTCGAGGAGGACATCCGCGAGGCCCAGAAGGAGTTGCGCCGCCTGAATGCGGGCAAACGCGCGCGCATCGAAGCGCTCGGCGCGAAGATCGAGACCAACGACCTCGTCTGGGCGCCGGCCGCCGTCCTGCTCATCGCCATCGTCCTGGCCGTCGTCCGCTTCGTTCGCGCCCGGCGCTACATCGCACGGAGGGCGTCCTGATGATCAGCAACAAGAGCCTCGCCGTCCTGTTGGCCGTCACGGCCGCAATGGTCGTGGTCGTGCTCGCCCTGTATTCCGGCAACCGCGCCGCGAAGCAGGAATTCCAGCCCGGCTCGCTGCTGATCCAGGGCGTCGCGCCGGAGAAGATCCAGACCATCTCCATCGTCCATGGCAAGGACACCGTCACGCTGAAGCGCCAGGACAAAGGCTTCGTCCTGGCCGAGCGGGACGACTATCCCGCGTCGGTGAACCGGATCAACGAACTGCTGCTCGCCTGCCTGGAAATCCGGTGCAGGACGAAGGTGACCGACGCGAAGGAGAACTACCGGGAACTGGGCGTCGAGGAAGGCGCAGAGGACGCCGTCGTGGTGACGTTCAAGGACAGCTCCGGGCGAACGCTGTTCGGCCTCGTGCGCGGCAAGAACGCCGAGGGCGGCGGCGCGTACGTTCGGCTGCTCGACCAGGGCGCCGTTTACGCCTCCGAGACCAACCCGGCGATTGACGCGACGCCGACGGCTTACCTCGACAAGAAGATCGTTGACGTCAAGGCCGACGACATCCGGCGCGTCGAGGTCCAGACCGGCAAGGACCAGTACGCCCTCGCGCGCGACGAGAAGGGCGTCGTGACGCTGGAAAAAATCCCCGAGGGGAAGCGCGCGAAGTCCTCCGTCTGCGATACCGTCGCCACGGCGCTGACCGACCTGGAGTTCAGCGACGTTTCCCCTGCCGGCAAGATGCCACTGGAATGGGACACGTCCTACACCTGCCGGCTCGCCAGCAACCTGGTCTACACCGTAAATCTCGCGAAAAAGGGAGACCAGTATTACGCGAAGTTCTCCGCCTCCGCGCCGAACGTCGAGAGCGTCCAGATCACGCCCACCGAGGCCGAGCAGGAACTGAAGAAGAAGGCCGCCCTCTTGCAGGCCGTGGAGAAAGCGCGCGACTTCACCCCGCGAAACGCGCCATGGGTCTATGAACTGCCCGGTTGGACCGCGGAGAAGATGCGCCATCCGCTCAGCGACCTCGTCGAGGACATCCCCACCGACGAGATCGCCGCCAGCCACATCCTGATCAGCTACCAGGGCGCGGAGCGTTCCACGGCGACGCGGACCAAGGAGGAGGCGAAGAAACTGGCCGACGAGGTCCTGGCCAAAGCCCAGGCCCCCGGCGCGGACTTCGCGGCGCTGGCCAAGGAATACTCCGACGAGCCCGGCGCCAAGGAGCGCGGCGGCGACCTGGGCGCGTTCAAGAAAGGCGCGATGGCCAAGCCCTTCGAGGACGCCGCCTTCCAACTCAAGGTCGGCGAGATCTCCGGCGTCGTCGAGACCCCGTTCGGCTTCCACATCATCAAGCGGACGAAGTGAAGGGTATTCTGAGCACTTCGCATCGTGCTCGTCCTCGTCCTCGTCCTCGTCGTCCTCGTCCTCGGACTTTGAGATGAGCAGTTTGACCATGAGGCCGACGTGACGAACAGGTGGCGCTTCTGCAGTTGCTCGCCTCATCCGCTCGGCGGCTCGAACAGCGGCAGGCGGCCGGAGCGGCGGGCGAGGGCGGCCAGCGTCAGGCGTTTCAGCTCGGCCGCCGCGATGAGCCCCAGGTGCGCCATTTTGTGATGGTTCGGACAGAGGAGGCTCAGGTTCTCGATCCGGTTGGTGCCGCCGTCGCGCCGCGCGACGATGTGATGGGCCTCGACGAAGACATCGAAGCCGCACAGCAGGCACTTCTCGCCCAAGTGCTTGCGCGCGTTGTCGCGCGCGGTGTGGAGGTTATTCGAGCGGGCCCGCTCCGGCGCGCTCCCGCCGCCCTTCGGCGCGAAGCGGTGGATGAACAGGCAGGCCTTCGAGCAGTACCGGGCGGTGGCGGCCCGGTATCGGGCGACATGGAACGTTTTCCCGCAGCCCTGGCACACGGCGGCGGTCCGGCCGGCGCGGTACGCCTGCGGGTTCTCCTTGACCGCGCGCGAGTGGGCGCGGTTGGCGCAGGCGCGCGAGCAGAAATGGTGCGCGCTGACGCGGCACTGGCTCTGCTTCTTCTCGAATTCGCGCCCGCAGCTTTCGCACTGGACGCGCAGGCGCAGGCGGGTCCAGTACTGCCGCGGGTTCGCGCGGCGGTGAGCTTCGAAACAGGCCGGCGAGCAGAACTTCGGCTCCCGGGCGCCGTGGCGCGGCCGGTACTCGCGCCCGCAATTGCGGCAAATGACGAACTTGCCCTCGGCGCGGCGGTGCGCGTAGAAACAGGCGATGGAGCAGTAACGCTTGCCTCTGCCGGTGATTGGTTTTCCGCAATAGTCGCAAGGCTGTGAACCCATGGAAGCACCCGTGCGGCGTTGGCGGCGGCGGGAGTCACTTTATAGCACGGAACAGCAAGAACGGCAATGCCGAGGCCGGCCGTAAGCGCCGGCTCCGACAGGCCGCGCCGCGCGGGCAAATCGCCGTTTACAGGACCCGACATTGCCGCCAGAATCTGCCATTAAAAGGTTGACTATTCCTTCACGCAAAGATAACATGTAAACGGTTGAAACGAAAAAGCGGTCGCATTGCGAATCGCGGGCGGCGGAAGGAGAAAGGTGATCCGTGATTCCTTCGACCCGCTCGGGAGGCGGGCGATGCTCCGACGCGGCGAAGGGAGAAGGTTCAGCGCCACATTCCGTTAGCGGGCCGTGTGTCTTGTGGGCGCAGTTGGATCCGTGGGAACTTATGGGAGGATATGAGGTATGGACAATAAGAAGGTCGCGGCCATGGTCGTGCTGGTCGTCGTCATCGTTATCGCCGTGGTGGTCATCATCAAGCGGACCGGGAGTGAAGCGCCGGCGGCGATGCTGCCAGGGGGAAGCGATAAGGTCCAGATGGTTGACATGAAGACTTTTGACGTTTTTACCGAGACATCCGACGACTGGGCCGGCAAGTATGCGCCCGACGCGTCCGGTCACTACAAGAACCCCAAGACCGGTGAATACACGGTCGTGAAAGCAATGAAGTGCGCATCGTGCGGGCAGCTTATTCCTGTGCCGGACATTCCCGCCGACCTCCTGCCGGTGGCTCCGCCGAAGGGATTAGTCAAGGGAAAGCCGACCGTGGAACAAATGGCATACGCCCGAGCGCTGGCAGAAGCAAGGATGAAAGTCCTGAGCGAGTACAAATGCCCGAAATGCGGGAAGCCCGCGTGGACACCGGGTGAAGGTGCCGCGCCCGCGGCTGCGCCCGAGGCCGCGCCCAAGGGACCGCCGCCCGGCTGACGGATCGAACGGCGCGCCTGGCGGGGTGCAGGAATGTCTGCACCCCGCCGGAGCGCTGCTGCATCCGCGCTGACCAGCCGCTTGCGCTTTCCTGTTTCCCGATACGCTGCAGTCTCTTCGTTCCCGAAATCCCTCCACTGCGCTCCGATTGATCGGACGCGAATCCGCCGCGCCTCATACGACGCGAAGCGAAATTTCCTTAACTTGCCTCCAGCCGCGCGCTAACTTCGATGAGGCAAGGGGCGGACGTAATTCCCGAACGCTGCTTTGCAAAGCTGCCGCCTATCGGCCTTCAGTTGATGCGAAGTCAAACTACGGCCGGCGACTGAAGGCCCTGTCGCTTCTTGCACTTTTTTGCAGCAGAATCCGTCCTTCCCGCTCATTATCTTCGTATTCGTCTTGACAGCGCCCTGAAACTGGGCCAGACTTATAAGTGGAAAGAGGAGTTAAATACTCCGGTAAACGCAAGTAGCGGGCAGTGAACGACTTCAGAAGGAGGGCGAGCCATGTATTCCCGATATACCCTTCGTAGCAGGTCAATCCTCAGTTCGAGGCGCACAAGCGGTTCGAGGCGCTATTCGGGTCGGATAATCGGGCGCAGGGGAATCGTCAGGAGGTAGCAGCCATGCTCTCCAGAAACAAAACTCTAAGGTACATCGGGATTCCTGTCGGGCTGGCGCTGCTCCTGCTGGCCGGCGGTTTCTGGTTGAGCATGCCGGTCTCACGGGCCGGCGACGCTACGGAGGCTTATGATGCCGATTCGCATACCGGCATCTGGGTTCCACCCGCCGGTTCCAGCATTGATATCACCAGACCGCCGTGGGATGATTCATGGAACCGGCCCGCCAACGACTGGCAGGCGGGTTCATTGAAGCCCACGGAGATGCAACAGGAGCGAGCCCTGACGGATTCCGAGTTGGCTCAAATGACGACAATGGAGAAACTGCGAAAAGACGGCATCGGGTTCCTGACGGCCGCCGCGCTCCAGGAAAAGATAAAGTCCTCATGGCATGGCGTCGTAATAGACGTCGGCGCCAAGAGCGCCTACAAGCATGAGCACATCCTGGGCGCGATCAACATCCCCGAAAACCAGATCAGCACCCTGGCGCCGACCGTGCTGCCGGATTTGCAGACGCCGATTGTGACGTACTGCGGCAGCACGCAATGCACAGCCTCGATGAGCGCAGCAAAGCAATTCAAGGCTCTCGGCTACGCCGAGGTGTATGACTTCTGGGGCGGCCTGAAAACGTGGGCAGCCATGGGTCTGCCCACGCGAGGAAGTGAGGTGGCCGGCAAGTGACAATTCATCGCACCGTTTACGAGTGAGCCGGCAGCATAAGGCCGGCTCACGTCGTTTAATCGGCTTGCGCCGCTCTTCGGGATGGGCGTATAATCGAGCGGGCATGATCCCATGGGAGAGCGGCTGAATCTTCTTGGCAGGATACCCATGACTCCCGAGCAACTCGCGTCCATCCAGGCGCTCAAGAAGAACATCGAGCGCGTCTTTTACGGCAAGCCGGAAGCCATCAAAGCGCTTCTCGTGGCGGTCTTCTCCAGCGGCCACGTGCTGATCGAGGACGTGCCGGGCATCGGGAAAACGCTGCTGGCGAAAGCGCTGGCGCGTTCGCTCGCCTGCATCTTCCAGCGCATCCAGTTCACCAGCGACCTGCTGCCCTCCGACGTGACCGGCGTGAGCGTCTACGATCCGGGCGCGAAGCAGTTCGTCTTCAAGCCCGGCCCGATCTTCGCCAACGTGCTCCTCGCCGACGAGATCAACCGCACCAGCCCGCGCACGCAGAGCGCGCTCCTCGAAGGGATGAACGATTTCCAGATCAGCGCCGACGGCGTCACGCACCCGCTGCCGAAGCCGTTCATCGTCCTGGCCACGCAGAACCCGTTCGAGTTCGAGGGCACCTATCCGCTGCCGGAATCGGAGCTCGACCGCTTCTTCATCCGCCTGGCCATCGGCTACCCGCCGCGCGAGGACGAGCTGCGCATCCTCCGGGACAACGTGACGATGGAGTCGGTGGACAAGCTGACGCCGGTGATGACCGTGCGCGAGGTGCTCGATTTGCAGGCGGCGGCCGGCCAGGTGCGCATGGATGGCTCGGTCGCGGAGTACATCCTGCAGATCGTCGAGCGCACGCGGCAGGCCCCCGGCGTGGACATCGGCATCAGCCCGCGCGGCAGCCTGGCGCTCTACCGCGGAGTCCAGGCGCGCGCGATGATCGAGGGCCGCGACTACGTGCTGCCCGACGACGTGAAGCTCATGTGCAAGCCGGTCTTCCTGCATCGGCTCGTCTGCCGAGGCAGCACCGACCGCAGCCCGAACGGGCACGCCGCGCGGATACTCGACGAAATCCTGGGCTCCGTTCCCGTGCCGGTTTAGTGTTTAGTTGCGTAAATTGGCGTACCAATTTACGCAACGAAACACGGTCCAACGAAACGCATAACCCAATATAACGACGCGGCTTATCGCGGTCATGCTTCCTTGCCGAAATAGGACGTCTATTTCGGCAAGGAAGCGCTAGTGTAGTGTTTCACTCAGATGATGCCTTATCGAAGTCATGTCGCGCGCAGTAAGCTGCGCGCTCTTGCTGAGCGCAGCGAAGCATCTCACACGCATTTCTTGAGTTATGCGTATGAGACCC
>JBKQWE010000063.1:0-23071 GCA_052139675.1 Candidatus Brocadiia bacterium | reverse complement strand
TCGTCCTCGTCCTCGTCGTCGTCCTCGTCCTCGAATTGATCTTCTCAACGGCCGAGGACGGCGACGAGGACGAGGACGAGGACGATTAGTTCAGCGTTATTCTGCCCCAGTGCGCGTAACAGGCACTGCAACTCCCGGCCGGATGAAGAGGAAGTGGAACTCTTTTACGGGCCGGCCAAGCGCGGCGCTGATCGCGCGCATGTAAATCTCCGCTTGCGGGAAATATCGCTTCGCGTGCTCCGGCGCATCCTGCTCGGAGACGGAATCGGTTTTGTAGTCCACGATGACGGCGTTCCCGTTCTCTATGAAGACGAGGTCGGCGTAGCCCTCGTACAATGTGTCGCCTTCCACGCAGACGAACGGGACTTCGCGGTATAGTTTTTCAGCTTTGGCGGCGCGGCCGGCGATGAGCGGATGCGCGAGCGCGCGCTTGACGAGCCCGACGGCTTCGCGCGCGTCGGCGGAAGTCAGCCCGAGCCCGCGCGCCTCGGCCTCGGCGAGCGGTGTCAGGTCGCCGGGAGAGCGCAGATCAACGATCTCCATCAGTTGGTGGACGAGCGATCCCAGTGCCGCCGCGCGGCCTTCCGATTGCGGAGTTAACGCCCGATCGGCGTGCGAACTGCTGTCGTCAATGCGGATTTCGCGCTCGTCATTCCGCAATATGGAACCGCTGGCCGTCTGGATTTTCTGCCCCGCGCTGAGTTGCTCCGCACGGGCCTGGACGGCCTCCTTCCACTTCTCGTGATGCTGCGCCAATTCGAGCGCCTCCGGCGGCAGCGCGGGCGCCGGCGTCGGCTTGAGCCGCAGCGTGTCGCGGCTGCGCTTGTCGAGGTCGAAGGAGTCCGTCGGGACGTACTCCACCGCGGGCTTTTCCGCGGCGCCCGGCGCGTAGCGTTCGCCCAGGTACTTCAGGAAGCCCGCCTGCGGGCTTTTGGACCAGAACGCGGGGATGACGAGCAGGTCGCGCGCGCGCGTGAGCGCCACGTAGAGCATGCGCCGCTGCTCGTATTCGGCGCGGTCCTCCTCGTCGGTCATCGCCGCGTCCCAGTCGCGGGTTTTCCTGTGATCGAGGTTCAGGTGCAGCCGCCCGTGCGCGCGGTCGAGCAGGACCATCTCACGATTCTCGCCCTCGTTCGCGAGGTGCGCCAGGATGACGACCGGGAACTCCAATCCCTTCGCCTTGTGAAACGTCATAACCTGGACGAAATTCTCGTCGGCCTCGGCGATGGGGCTTTCCGACTCGGCCTGCCGCGAGCTTTCCATCTCGCTGAGCCGTCGGACGAGCGCGCTGAACGAGCTGACTTCGGCCTCGGCCATCGCGCGCGCGATTTCCTGGAGCTTGAGGAGGTTCGCCACGCGCTGCTCGCCGTGCGGCTTGTTGGCATAAATCAGCAGCGCGCGCGTGCTCTCGAAGAGGCGCGCCAGCACCGCGGAGGCCGGGTGGCGCCGGCGCCGCTCGTGGAGGTCCCTGAGCGCGTCGAACGACTCGGCTAGGTCGCCGCAGCCTTCGGGCGCACGCGCGAGATAGTTGAACGTGCCGCCCGCGCCGAAATGCCGCAGCAGGTCCTCGTCGGATTGCCCGAAGAAGGGCGAGCGCAGCGCGCCGACGACGCTGAGCCCGTCGAACGGGTTGTCTATCGCCTTGAGCGTCGAGAGCAGGTCCTGGAATTCCATCCGCGCGTAGTAATACCGGCCGCCGGAGACCTGGTACGGCACGTCGTTCGCGCGCAGCGCTTCCTCGAGCGCATCGAGGCCGGTGGCCGAGCGATAGAGCACGGCGATGTCGCGGTGCTCGACCGGCCGCCGGACCGCCCGTTCGACGTTGCTCAGGGCGGCCCTGAGCATGGTCGAAGGGGCCGCCGGCTTTCCGGCGCGGATGAACCGGCCGCTGCGGACCAGCTCCGCGATGAACGCCGCGATGCAGCCGGACTCCTTCTCCCGCCACTCCTCCGCCTTGAGCGTCTGCCCCGCCAGCCGCTTCGGCGGAAGCGGGACCAGGACGCGCGGCTCCGTTCCCTCGTCCGGACGCTGAGGGACGAGCGCGACGTGCTCCGGCTCGAACCGGTCGCCGGCGGGCCCTCGCATCAGCGGCTCGAAAATCCGGTTCACTTCGCCGGTGATCCACGGCACCGTGCGGAAATTGACCGAGAGCTGAGGCGTGGCGCCCTGGCGCTCGATGGCTTGGCGGACTTTGCCGTACAGGTCGAGGTCGGCGCGGCGGAAGCGGTAGATGGATTGCTTCGGGTCGCCGACGATGAAGAGTTTCCCGGGGACCAGGTTGACGGCCTCCCAATCGCCGGCATGCTCGCCGGCGCGCTCGCTGAGGAAGAAGACGATTTCCGCCTGGAGCGGGTCGGTGTCCTGGAACTCGTCCACGAGGATGAAGCGGAAGGCGCGCTTGAAGCTGTCGCGCGCGGCGCGGCTGTCGCGGAGCATGTCGCGCGCCTTGAGCAGCAGGTCGGTGAAGTCCAGCGCGCGGCGGCGCTCCTTGGCCTGGCGGTACCGGTCGAGGAACGGGCGGAGCCACTCGACGAGATCGCAGAGGATGCGGTGGTCCGCTTCGCCGGAGAGCCGCGCGATGGCCTCCTTCACGCGCCCGACGCCGGCCTTCACGGTCTTGAGGACGGCCGGCGAGGACCAGTTGCCCTGTTGTCCCGAGTTGGCCTTAATGGCCGGCGCGTCGGCGAGCCACGCGCGGAGGGCATCGAACTCCGCCTTGGGCGTTTGCGCGACCCACGCTTCGAGCTCCGCGATCTGCCCGGCGCACCCGTCGGTTTCCGGCCGCCGGCAATCCTGCCGCCGCGCCTCGGCCAGTTCCGCGATCGGCTCGCGGAGCGCCTCCGCCGCCGCGGCGAACTGCGCGTCGGTCCACGGCGTCTCGACCCGCCCGTCCGCGACGGCGTCGCGCTGCTCGATCAGCTCGCAGGCCAGGCTGAAGACCGGGCTTTCGCGCGCGCCGGCCGCCTCGAAAGAGATGCCGGACTCCACCGCCCTGCGGACCGCCGGCGAGTCGCCGGACATCTGCTCGGCCAGCCAGGCTTCCCACGCTTCTTCGAGGATCAGCGACGCGCGCAATTCATCCGCGACCGCGAAGCCCGGCTCGACGCGCGCCTCGACCGGCCGCTCGTGGATCAGGTCCGCGCAGAAGGCGTGGATCGTGTTCACCGACATGCCCTCGAGGTCGGCGAGCGCGCCGCTGAACGCCTGAGCGCGCGCCGCATCCGCCTGCGTCGGCGCGCGGAGTTCCCGTTCGACGGCCTGCCGGAGGCGGACCTTCAACTCGCCCGCCGCCTTCTCGGTGAACGTGATCGCCGCGATCTCCCGCAGCGACGCGCGGCCCGCGCGGAGGATTGAGAGAATGCGGTCCACGAGGATCGTCGTCTTCCCGGTGCCGGCCGCCGCTTCGACCAGGAACGTCGTGTCCAGGTCGTTCGTCGCGCGATCGCGCTGGCCTTGGTCGGCCAATCGTCGCGTCGCCGCCGGCGGGTCGGTCATGGGATTTCCGCCATGGCATTGAAGTCGGCCGTGGTCTGCGTGTCGGCCGCCCATTTAAAATCCAGGAATCGGCCGTGGCCGCACGCGAGGCGGAACTCGCAGCGGTCGCAATCGGCCTCGACCGGCGCCGGGAAGAACCGGCCGGCGCGGATGCCGTCGAGGATCGTCCGCACGATGCGCTGGAGCGTTTTGGCCTTTTCCGGCCAGCCCTCGGTGGTGAACCGGACTTTCCGCCAGTCGCCGCGCCGGCTGGCGTAATAGTACTCGGCGTATTCCGCCTCGAGGTCCGGGAACACGAGCCGCGCGGCGATGAGGTAGATCGGCAGTTGCAGCGCGCGCCCGCCGTGGAAGGAATCGTTCTGGAGCCGCAGGTAGTTCGCGCCGGTCTTGTAATCGAGGACGCGGCACCGGCGCGCGGCCGGGTCCACGTCCACGCGGTCAATCTTGCCGCAGAACCGGATCGGCGCGCCGGGCGCCACTTCGAGCAGCGCCGGCTTCCGCGTGGAAGCGCGGCTCTCCTGCTCGTCGCGCGCGGGCATGCCGAAGCGCACCTCGAAGTGCGCCGGGCTAAACGAACTTCGGCCGGCGATCTCGAGATCGAGGAATTCGCGGAGGTCCTCGAGCAGCCGAGCCTGCTCGATCCGCCAGAGCATCGGGTAGCCGGTGACGCCGCGCCGCTCGAATTCGCCGAAGCGCTCCAGCGCGACCGCCTGCAGGCGCGGCCAGTGCGCCTCGGTCAGCGGCAGCGTCCCGGCGCGCGCCGCCTCGGAGAGGAATTGCCGGAGCACTTCGTGCACCAGCGACCCGCGGTCCTGCGGCGAAAGCGTCGCCGCGCGCTCCGGCTCATCCGCAGCCTCGAGGCCGAACACGTGTTTGAGCAGGTACGAGAACGGGCACTGGGCGTAATCCTCCAGCCGCGTCGGCGAGACCGGGCGCGACTCGTCGTACAGTCGCTTCCCGAGCGCGCGCGCCAGGCCCGGCGATTGCACGACGCCGTCGTACCGGGAGAAATCCGCGTTTCCCCAGCGCGCGGATTCCGCCTCCATCGCGCGCGCGAAGAAGCGGCGTTCGTCGTTCAGGAAATAGAGGAGCGCGCCGGGCGCGCGGTCATGCTCGACTTTGCCAAATGCGGCGAGGTCGTACTCGAGCTCGGTGACGGCGCCGTCGCGCGCCTCCGGGTCGAAGCGCGTCGTGTGGACGAACCGGCCGTGGAGCCGGATGAACTGGTCCAGGTCGCGGTAATCGGGCGCCTGGCCGGAGAGCGTTTCGAGCATGCGCAGCAGGAAGTGCGAAGGCACGCGCTCGCGCGCGGTGGCCGCGTCGAGCCGCGGGTAGGTCAGCACCAGCCGCCGGCGCGCGGACTGGACCGCGAGCGCGAAGAGCAGTTCCTCCTCGTCGCGTCGCCGCGCCTTGAGCGGGATATCCGCCGGGCTGCCCGCCCGCGCGAGCTGCGCGGCGAGCTGCTGGCGCTCGGCATCGAGCAGGATCGGGTCCTGCCGCGCCGGCTGCGGGAACGATTTCTCGACCAGGCCCGGCACGATGACGAGGTCGAACGGCACGCCGCGCGCCGCCATGAGGCGGACGACGGCCGGCTCGTTGCGCTCGAAGGCGCCGATCGCGGGGCGCGCGTCGGCGAGGAGATCGCGCACGCGCGCGCGGAACCGTTCCGGCGCCGGCGGTTCGCCCAGCGCGTCGAACCCGGAGAGCGTGTCGAGCGCGGCGAGGGCTTCCTCGGCCGCGTCGTCGGCCACGATCAGCGCGCGGTAAAGCTCGGTCAGCGCCGTCATTCGCCCGGACCACTTCGGCTGAGCGGCGATCTTTTCGAGGCCGTCGAAAAGGCGCTTGAGGAACGCGCGGAAAGCGGGCATCGCCGCGGCGAACGCGGCCGTTTCTCCGGAGGACGCGCCGCGAACCGCGTTGCCGAGGCGCGATTCCCACTGGCGGCGGCCCTCGACGATGCCGGCGGCGATGGTGATGGCGTTCCACTCCGCGACCGGCGGGGCATCGAAGAGCGACCCGGCCGGCTGCAGCGGCGCGCCGGCCAGGAAATCCATCACCTCCGCGCGGCGCAGCGGGCCGCCGGCGAGCCCGGCGAGATTCTCCAGCGCGCGCCCGGCCGGCGTGCGCGAGAGCGGCGGCGCGGCGTCTTTGGCAAAATGCGCGCGGACCTGCGCGGAGGCGAAGGCCTCATGGAGCAGTTCAACGTAAGGCCCGGGCGAGCGAAGCAGGATACCGATCCGCGGCGCGCCCGCCACACGTCCGGCGGGCAAGCCCGCGGACGGCGGTCGGTGGAGAACCTCGCGCGCGACCTCGGCGACTTCGCGCGCCTCGCCGGGCGCGGAGATGATGAACACGTCGTCTGGAACGGCGGCGGGCTTGCCCGCCGGACGTGTGGCGGGCGCGCTGCGAACCGGGGCCTTCCTCGGCTCGAATCCCTGGCCGCGGAACCAGTCCAGCGCAGGCAGCGCGTAGCGGTAGGCCGGCTCGTCGGCGAACGGGAAGTACACCGTCGCGGGCGCGCGCGGGAAGCACGCCGCCAGCAGCCGTTGCTGCGCGCCGGTCAGGTCGTAGAACCCGTAAACGATGAACTGCGCCAGCTCCTTCAGCCACGACGATCGCTCCGCCTCGCGCGCCGCCGCTTCGAGCAGGTCCGCCTCGTCATACAGCTTGTTCTCGTCCTTGATCCGCTCGATCCGCTCCCAGAGCAGCGCCACCTCGGCGAGCTTGCCGCGCAGAACGCCGTCCTGGCGCGCCGACATCCGCTGGACGGCGCGCTGCATCCCGTCCGGCCGGACGCCCGCGTTCTTCAGGTCGCGCAGCGTCTCGAGGAGCGCGCTGTGGAATCCCTCCTGGTGCGCGACGGGCCGGAAGTATTCAAGCCGCGATTCCAGTTCGCGCGCCGCCCGGCCGGCCGCGGCGCCCAGCTCGACGGCTTCGTCCCGCAGCGCCGACCGGCCTTCCGTCGCCAGCCGCGCCCCGGCGAGCCGGTCGGCCAGGTGACGCAGCGTGAGAAAGTGAATGTTGGCGTGCGCCAGGCCGCTCTCGGCCACGGCCCGGCTCAAGTGGAGCCGGAGCATCGCGTTCGGCACCAGGACCGCCAGCGGCTGGAGCCGGTCGCAGGGCGGCGCGGCGCCCCTCAGTTCCCGCACCTGCGCGAAGAGCGCGGCTTCGAGCGCAGGGAACGTTCCCTGGACCAGCGCGCGGCCGGGCGCTTTCATCGCGTATCGAAACCTCCATTCCAAGTGTAAAGTGTAAAATGCAAAGTGAAAAATGATACGCCGGCGCATGCGCCCCGTCATTTTACACTTTCCAGTTTGCAATTTGCAGTTTTCACTTTTCGTTTTTCTCGCCGGACGTGATAAAATGGATCAAGCGGGGATCGGAGGAGAAAACGCAGTGGTCATTACGGTCTGCGTCGGCAGTTCATGCCACGTGCGCGGCTCGCATGAGATCCTTCAGCGCTACAGCGTCATCATCGCCGAGCACCACCTCAAAGACCAGGTCAGCCTCCGGGGAAGTTTCTGCATGGAGCGCTGCGCGGAGGGCGTCAATATGGATATTGACGGCGAGCCGCTCAGCGCGCACAGCCTGGCGGACGCGGAGCGGATTTTCCGCGACAAAGTCCTGGCCAGGCTGCGCCCCGAACCGCGAGCCGTGAGCGCCGACGGCCAGGCGCTTGCCCGCCCTCCGTCTGGCGGGCCGGCCGCAGAGAGTTGACCGCCGCCCGTTTCGCCGGTCCTCGATTTCAGAGTCCGTTTCATGTTCTTCGTAATCGTAATCGTAATCCTGATCGTACTCGGCCTTCGTCCGGTCAGACGGAAACTGGCGATTACGAGCAGGATTACGATTACGAGGTTTCCAAGCCTCTTCTAAGGAATCCCGCATGCCCGTCGTCGAGATCGTTTCCAAGACCTGCCGCGACTGCTATCGCTGTCTGCGCAAGTGCCCGGTGCACGCCATCACGGTGCAGGAAGGCCACGCGCGGGTCGTGGCGGAGCGCTGCCTGTACTGCGGTCAGTGCGTGCGCGAATGCCCGCGCCGGGCGATCCGCGTCCGCGGCGGAGTCGCGGCGGTGCAGGAGATGATCGCTTCGGGCACGCCGGTCATCGCCAGCGTGGCGCTGATGGAGAGCGCGCGCATCCGGCCGGTGGTGGCGGAGATGATGCCGGCGCTGCTGAGGCTGGGCTTCGCGGGAGCCGAGGCCACGACGCGCGCGCTGCGGGTGGTCTGGAGCCGCTATCGCCAGCTCGCCCGCGAGCGCGGGAGCTACGTCATCGCCAGCGGCTGCCCGTCGGTCGTCGCGTTGGTCGAGCGCTATCATCCGGAAGCGCTTCCGTCGCTGGCGCCGATCGTCTCACATGCCGAGGCGCACGCGCGCATGATCAAGGCGCGCGCCCGGCAGCGCGGGCTGGGCGAAGTGAAGGTCGTCCACATCGGCCCGGAGCCGGCGAGCAAAGGGGAACTGCTGCACAGCGCCGGCGGCGACGCACTCGACGCGGCGATCACCTTCCAGGAGTTCCGGCAGTGGCGCGCGCACGAGGAAGCGCCGGCCCCGCGCGCCGACGCTGAAGCGGCGCCGCGCAGGCCGAAGCGGGCGCTGCGGATGGACGACGCCGGCCCGCCGCTCGAATGGGTGCGCGACATCCTGCCCGTGTACGGGGTGGACGAGTGCGTGGAGTTCCTGAAGTCCTCGCGCCGCATCGCGCCGGGAACGGTGGTCGAGATGGCCACGTGCCGCTACGGATGCGCCATCGGCTCGCCGCGCCTGCTCGCCCGCGTGCCCGAGGCCAGCGCGTTCCTCTATCCCAAGGACAGCCCGCTGGCGCCGGACGGCATCGAGGAAGGCGCGGACCTCGACCTCTCGCGCACGTTCGTCAGCCGCCACACCACGCGCCCGCAGCCGACCGAGGAGCAGATTGCGAAGACCCTCGCCCGCATCGGCGTCGCGAGCCGCGAGGACGAACTCAACTGCGGCGCCTGCGGCTACGACCGCTGCCGCGAACTGGCCGCGGCGGTCTTCGACGGCATGGCCGAGGTCGAGATGTGCATGCCTTTCATGCGGCGGCAGGCGCACCGCATCAGCCTGATCATGCAGTACACCGCCAACGGCGTGGTGCAGGTGAACCGCGACACGATGTGCATCGAGTTCGCCAACCCCGCTTTCCGCAAGATGTTCCAGTGCGAATCCGGCGAGATCAAGGGCCGGCCGGTCGCCGAGGTGCTCCAGAACGATATCTTCCAGCGCGCCGCCGCCGCCGGCGGCACCTGGTCCGGGCGCGGCGAGGCGCCGGCGTTCAACCTGGTCTACCGCGCGCAGATTTTCCCCATCGAGGGCGAGCCGCTGCTCGCGGCGGTGATCGTGGACATCTCGCGCGAGGCGGTGGCGCGGCAGGAGTTCGAGCGCGTGCGCGAGGCGACGCTCGAGCGCGCGCAGGAGGTCATCACGCGCCAGATGAAGACCGCGCAGGAGATCGCCGGCCTCCTCGGCGAGACGACCGCCGAGACGAAGGCGCTGCTCGTGAAGCTGATGAACCTCGCGCGACAGGAAAAAATCGAATGAGGGTGCATTACGAATTCGGCTGCCGGCAGCTCAACCAGCACGGCGAGGAGCTCTGCGGCGACAGCGTCGTCTTCAACGTGCAGCCGGACTTCCTGACGCTCGTCCTCGCCGACGGCCTCGGCCACGGCGTGAAGGCGAACATCCTCGCGACGCTCACCTCGAAGATCGCCAGCCGCATGGTCGCCGAAGGGCTGCCGGTCCGCGTCGTCGTCGAGACGATGAGCGAAACGCTCCCGGTCTGCGCCGTCCGCAACCTGGCGTACAGCACCTTCACCGTCGCCAAGTTCTTCCCCGGCGGCCGGACGAACGTGATGGAGTTCGACAACCCGCACCTCTTCGTCCTGCGCGACCGCAGAATCCGCCCGGTGCGCTACCGCGACCGGATGATCCAGAACCGGCGCATCCACGACGCCAAGCTCAAGCTCGGCCTGGGCGACTGGCTCGTTATGATCTCCGACGGCGTCATCAACGCCGGCATCGGCGCCGCCTCCGACCTGGGCTGGGGCTGGGAGGCGATCGCCGCGTACCTGGAGTCCCACGCGCACCCGGAACTCACCGCGCAGGAGGTGGCCGACGACCTCGCCGACAAGGTGATGAAGCTCTACGAGGGCAAGCCCGGCGACGACGTCTCCATCGCGGTCATCAAGGTCCGGCGGCGGCGCTTCACGACCATCCTCACCGGCCCGCCGCTGCGGCCGGAGGACGACGCGGCGGTCGTGGCACGGTTCATGGCCGGCCGCGGCGCGCATGCCTGCTGCGGCGGCTCGACCGCGAACATCCTCGCGCGCACGCTCGACCGCGCGCACGAGGTGGACCTCTCGACCGGTTCGGCCGAAATCCCGCCCGTCGGCCGCATCGAGGGGATTGACCTGGTGACCGAGGGCGTCCTGACGCTCGCGCACACGCTGGAGAACCTCAAGCGCGGCGTCACGGCGAAGGAGATCCAGTTCAAGGTGGACGGCGCGAGCGCGCTGACGCGGCTGCTGCTCGGCTCGGACGAAGTCACCTTCCTCGTCGGCCGCGCCCTGAACCCCGCGCACCAGAACCCCAACCTCCCGCGCGACCTCGGCCTCAAAACCCACATCACCAACGAGATCAAGCTGAACCTGGAAAAACTCGGCAAGATCGTCTTCGTCGAGTATTTCTGAGAGGGCAGATCGGGACCAAATACGTCAATCCCGGGAACGACAAGCGATGAAAAGCGATTGATGTATTGTCCCGGGAAGCACCAGGGCCTCGTAAACGGGGAGACGTCGGATGGTCCGGAGTCTCTTACCAGCGTGAGGCGTTTGTCCATTTCACGCTGAAGCGGGACAGTAGACAATGAGGTTCGAACAGCTCACCTCTCTCGCGAATCTCCGCTTGGCTTGGCGGCGAATAACAACGGGCAGGAACTACCCATACAAGCGGTACTTCCGTGACCTGTATTACGTCTATGAGACGGCCCTGGAAGATAACTTGCGCGGCCTCCACAGAAGGCTACAAGGAAGTTACGAAGCCAGTCCTCCAACACGTGTATACGTGCCGAAACCATCGGGACTACAAAGACCTATTTCCCTACTCAAGCTGGAGAACCAGATTGTCTACCAAGCCATCGCCAACATCGTAGCACTGAAAGTAACGCGCGCGCGCCAACCGTTACTGGCTAGAAACATATTCAGCAGCATTCCCGAGGCCAAAGCTGGCAGCATCTTTTTTCTGCGACCTTGGCAAGAAGGCTACCATAAGTTCCAGCAGAAGATTGAGTGGTTCTATCGGCACGGGTTCCGTTGGATTACTTATCTTGATCTCGCAGCCTTCTACGACACAATTGCACACAAGCGCCTTCTGGAACTTGCCAGTCCGCTGTCGGATGACGCGAGGTCGCGGGAATGGATAAGCAGATGGCTTGAGACGTGGAGCACCGGGGACATTCGGGGGACATAAACCTAATTACGGCGGCGGCCAAAGCGAGAATAGGGTTTATGTCCCCTGAATAAGAACATGGAGAAACTCGGCAAGATCGTCTTCGTCGAGTATTTCTGAGAGGGAGATCGGAATTATAATACATCAATTCGAGGGGCGAAATGCGTTCATGCGGAATTGATGTATTCTCCCCGGAATAGTCGCCACGAGACCGGAAATAACCGGTATTGTGTCTCCAGCGATCCCCAAGTCAGTGAAATCGCCGCGTTGGAGGAACTCGCTGTCAGGCCGGTGGGCGCACCGGCGCTGGGTTGGGCAGATCGCCGTAAAGAATGCCGCGTCCGCCGGCGGCGATATAGCAACGCCCGTAGATCTTCGGGTCGCCGATGACTTGCTGGATGTTGCCGAATTGATGCTGGCCGTCGTTGATGCGCGTCCAGGTCGCACCCTGGTTTTCTGAACGATAGACGCCCCAGGTATTATTGAATTGTCCGTGCAGATAGATGACCGGATAACCGACACCGCCATTCGGCCGGCCAAAACCAACTGTGTGGGCGGCCTGAACGCCGGGCATTTGGAAGAAGCTGGCCCCGGAGTTGGTCGAACGCCACAGGCCATCGCATGCCGCCATCCACACGTGACCTTCCTGGCCGTACGTGGTGTGCAAGCTGTCGCCCCAGGCGGTAATCGTCGGCCCGGCGGAGAAGGTGGCGCCGCCATTCGTGCTCACATAGACGACGCCCGTGGAAGGCATGTAGATGTAAAACTTGTTGGGGGTCACGCGGTCGGAGCAGAGGCAGGGCTGTTCCCAGATATGCGTTGGTGTGACGTTGCCGCCGCATGGGTTCCAGGTTGCGCCGCGATTGGTCGAGTAATAGGGGGAATGACCTGCCATCACCCAAACGAGCCGGCTGCCATCGGCGGAAACTGCTATCACGCCAGGGCCGTTGGCGTCCGCTGCCGCCGGATGCGTCGCAAAATCCGACCAGGCGCTTCCGGCATTGGTCGAAAGCAAGCCGCTGCGTATCGAGCCGTTCCAATAGGTGCGGACGACAATGTTCGGATTCAGCTCCGCAAAATCTATGCTGGAATTACTACTGTCAACCGGATTGAAATAATTCGTATCGGGCGGAGAGACATCGAGGTTGTAATGGGCGAAACCTCCCATGTCCCCCAGCACGCTGAAAAGCTGCGGCCCGCCGCTGGGCGGACTGCAAAGAGCCGTCCCGACGTTAACGAAAGCGTTCTCCTCGATGCCGTTGGAGCGGAACTGGAAGCTTGGCTGCGCCGCCGCGAAATCGAAGCTGGAATAAACGCCGCCGCCGCTGACGTGAAAGACGTGGTTGGAATTGAACGGATCAATTTTAACATCGGCAGTCCAACCTTGGACGACGGGTCCGGTATTGTGCCAGGACGCCCACGGGGCGCTTGATCTATCCACCGTGGCGTTGGCGTAGAGCGCGGTCCAGTTCGTGCCGCCGTTGGCGCTGCGGTAAATTTCTTCATGCGGGTACCAGCGGTCTATGGTGCTGACGACGACGATGTTCGGGTTTTGCCTGTCCACCGAAACGCCGGCAAAACCGCCCTGGCCCGTGGGCGGCGTGACGCCCATCGAAGTCAGCGTGTTGAGATTGAATTTGCGCACAACGCCGGCGCTGATACCGTTCGGTCCCGGCGCATCGCAGAACGTGACATACATGTTGCCCAGCCCGTCTTGCGCGGCGCGATGCGGCACATAGTTCGAAGGCGCGCCGTGGGCGACGCCGGTCCACGTCGCGCCGCCATCGGTGCTGCGATAAAGATTCGTGCCGCCCTGCGACACGCCCACCCAAATCACGGGCGTGGCGCTGCCGACGGCGCCGCTGCTCTTGATGAATTCCACGAATACGAGTCCGACGCCGTTGCGGGTAGTGTTGACGGGGAAACTGGGGACTTTCGACCAGTTCGCGGCATAGTTCACGCTCTTCCACAACCCGTCGAGCCGCGTGCCGTAGAATAGAATGCCGCCGAGGTTTGGATCCACGCCGAAGCGTTCGCCGTTGCCGCGACCGTCGCTATTGGATTCCAGCACGAACGGGGAGTTGATGCGGGTAAAGCTCGCGCCTTGGTTGGTCGAAATCATAATTTGATTCGGATTCCCCGACCCCAACCAGCCGCAGCTGAGATACAGACGATTCGCGTCCTGCGGATCAAGACCGATGCTCTCGACGCCCATCAGACTCCACTCATTCTTTGGGTAGCCCAGAAAATCCAGCAGTTGAACCCATGAGTTGTTCGCCGGATTCCAGCGATACGCGCCGCCGATGTCCGTCCGGCAATACATCAGACCCGGCACATTCGGGTGCATCACAATGCCGGAGACAAATCCGCCGCCGCGGATTACGACGGGTTTCCAATTGTAAGCCTGCGCCCTTGCCATCCCGCCGCCGGCCAGTAAACCCAAAATCAACAGAAAGGAACGCAAAATCCCGGGCAGAAACGGGGGACACAATACCAATTATTGTCCTCCTACAGAAGACAGTCCACATTCGAACATGAGATGTTACGCTTAAAGTCCCTGATGTCAAGCGGTTTCACGGCTGTTCGGTTCGCTGGGGACACAATACCAGTTCTTTCGGGTAATTCCGAGGAAAATTGGGAAAATTGGAAAATTGGGACAGGGGGGCTGTTGATAAAGGCGCAGGCCTAGTAATCCATCAGGCATCCTCATTCCCGCGAAAGCGAGAATCCAAGCCTTTTCGCTATGCGGTTTTGGGCTCCCGCTTTCGCGGGAATGACAAGACGCCTTTTTCAACAGCCCCACAGGCCCCGTTTTCCGAATACTGAAGGCCGCTATCCATTTGTCGCGCTTTCGCGTTTTCGCGGTGGGGCTGCACGAGGGTCTTTATCAGCTCCAAAGCTTCCTGTTAAGGCGCCGGTACCTGCCTGGGTCGTTCCGGGTCGCCGCTGCTGGTTGGGTTCGTTTTTTCAGATGGAGTTGCCGGGCGAACTGCGTTGTCGAGCCCTGCTTTTCAGCGGCGTCTCACGGCTGCGTCATGCGACGGCATCATTGTGGTGATGGCGTGGGCCATGTGAACACATTCCGGACCGTTCCGGTATCATTGCGGCGGCAATAAAGGGGCATGATAGCAGAAATACTCTGATTGTTCCACGTGGAACAATTTAGAAACGGTCTTATCTATGAAGCAACCGGTGGCCGATTCCGAGCGGTCAGCCTTCGCCGCTTTCGCCCCCGGAGGTGCCGTGCTGCGCCTCCCAGTCCTCGAGGGTGAAGAGTACCTCGCGCGCCTGGCTGCCTTTGTACTCGCCGACGATGCCCGCGCCGGCCATGAGGTCCACCAGCCGCGAGGCGCGGCCGTAGCCGATGCCCAGCTTGCGCTGCAGGAGCGAGACTGAGCCGCGCTGGCTCTCGAGGATGATTCGGACGGCGTCGTCGAAGAGCGGGTCCTGCGCGGCGCCTTCGCCTTCCTGCAGGCCCTGCGGGTTGGCGAGCTCGGCGTCGTAGTGCGGCTTGGCGCGCTGGGCGATGAGCGTGGTCACGCGCCGGATCTCCTCGTCGCTGGTGAATGCGCCCTGGCCGCGGATGAGCTTGGCGGAGCCGGGCGGAAGGAAGAGCATGTCGCCGCGGCCGAGGAGTTTCTCCGCGCCGTTGCGGTCGAGGATCGTGCGCGAGTCCACTTTGCTGGCGGTCTGGAACGCCAGCCGCGAGGGCAGGTTCGCCTTGATCAGGCCGGTGACCACGTCCACGGACGGCCGCTGCGTGGCGACGATCAGGTGGATGCCCACCGCGCGCGACTTCTGCGCCAGCCGTGTGATCGTGTTCTCCACGTCCTTCGCCGAGACCATCATCAGGTCGGCCAGCTCGTCAATGATAATGATGATGTGCGGCAGGTGGAAGGCCACGCCTTCGAGATCGTCGTCGGGGCCGACGTCGAGCCGCTTGCGGATTTCCCTCTCGCCGAGCGCGTTGTAGGAGGAGATGTTCCGCACGCCGACGTTCGCCAGCAGCGAGTAGCGCTCGTCCATCTTGTGCGTGGCCCACTCGAGCACGGCGCTGGCCTTTTTCATGTCGGTCAGGACGGGCGTCATCAGGTGCGGGATGTCGCGGAAGGCGGAGAGCTCGACCATCTTCGGGTCAATCAGGATCAGCTTGACGTCCTCGGGCGACTGGGTGAGCAGGAAGGTCATGATGATGGAGTTCATGCAGACGGACTTGCCGGAGCCGGTGGCGCCGGCGATGAGGAGGTGCGGCATCTGCGCGAGGTCGGCGAGGAGCGGCTCGCCGCTGGCGTCCTTGCCGAGGAGGAGCGGGATGGTCATGTGCTTGCGCTGGAAGATGCCGCTCTCGAAGAGCTCGCGGAGGCGCACGACCTGGCGGGTGCTGTTGGGGACTTCGATGCCGACGGTGGACTTGCCGGGGATCGGCGCGACGACGCGGACGCTCTGCGCCTTGAGCGCGCGCGCGATGTCGTCGGAGAGGCCGATGATCTTGCCGATCTTGATCCCGGCGGCGAGCTCGAGCTCGAACTGCGTGATGACCGGGCCGGGATCCACCTCGACGACCTGCGCGACGATGCCGAACTCCTCGAGCGTGCGCTCGAGCACCTCGCGCTTGCCCTCGACGTCCTCGGCGGGCACGCTCGCGTCGGCCGGCTGCGGCGGATCGAGCACCTCCAGGCCGGGCATGCGGTAATCGCCGGCCGTCTCCGGCTCCCTGCGCGCGGCGTCCTTCGGACGCTGCGGCTTTTCCGCGGTCGCCTGCGGGGCGGGTTTCCGCGGCTCCTTTTCCCGGATGAGGAGCGTCGGCGCCTCGGACGGCGGCGTCGGAGCGGGCTTGTCCGCCGAACGATCCTCCGAATCGGCCGCCGGCTCGGGCTCAAGCGCAGGCGCCGTCTTTCGCTCCGCCAGGCGCTTGCGCAGCAGCTCCTTCTGCTCGGCGATGCGCTCTTCGGCGGAGAGTTTGGAAGCGGTCGCCTCAGCGGGATTCTCCGCCGCCGCGCCGGCAGACGACGGGGCCTCGCCGTGCATCGTCACCATCTCGACGCCCTTGCGGCCGAGCCAGAGCACCCACGCGTCGGCCACCAGCAGCGCGCCGACCACCAGCGCGGCCAGCGCGGCCACGTATCCGCCGATCCCGAGCGGCTTGAGCAGAACCACCCCAACGAGGTGGCCGATGATGCCGCCGGCGCCTCCGGGCAGAGCAATCGGGTCGAGGATACAGGAGGCCAGCGCGCACCAGGCCAGCAGGAAAAGGCCGGCGCCGAGCCCGCGCACGAGAGGGTCGCTGATGGGCTCGGCGACGATCAAGAACCCGCCGATCACCGCTATCGCGAAAACCAGCAGGAGCGTGCCGATCCCGAAGAAAAACCAGAACAGCCATGCGACGTGCGCGCCGACGGTGCCGCAGAGGTTTGCCGGAATGCTGTTGACCGTATTGATATTGGGCCGCGGATAATCGCCCCGGTTGTAGCTGATGAAGCTGATGAAAAGGATCAGCGCCAGCGCGACGAGGGCGACGCCCAGTCCTCTGAAATAGATCTCGCGGCGGTTCATGGAAAAGCCTTATGTTCCGGTATGTCCGAACCCGCCGTCGCTGCGCGCGGTGTCGGGCAGGGAATCGGCGAGCTGCCATTCGACGCGGGCGACGCGCTGGATGACCATCTGCGCGATGCGCGCCCCGCGCTCGATCGTGAACGGCTCGCGGCCGATGTTGCCGAGGATGATCCCCACCTCGCCGCGGTAATCGGCGTCAATCGTGCCGGGCGTGTTGACCACGAAGACGCCGTGCTTGAGCGCCAGCCCGCTGCGCGGGCGCACCTGCGCCTCGTAGCCCGGCGGCACGGCGATGTAGATGCCCGTCGGGATCAGCCGCACCTCGCCGGGCTGAATCACCACCGGCGACTCGACCGCCGCGCGGAGGTCCATTCCGCTTGCGTGCTCGCTCATGTAAGCCGGCAGCGCGATGTCCTCCGTGCCCGGCTTGCGCTTGATCGCGACCTGAACCCGGTCCTGCGCCGTCACGCGGTTTCCTCCAATCGCTCGATGGCCCGCCGCCCTTTATAATCCGAACGCGACTTCTCCGCAAGGGGAAAGCGCGGGGCCTACCGTGCCACGTTCGGGTAGAGTCTCGCGGCGATGATCACGAAGGCGCTCGTCGCGAGGACCAGGACGGCCAAATCCAGCCCCACGCCGTAGCTGCTCTTTCCCCCGACGACCATCATGGCCCGCAGCGCATCCACCTCGTACGTCAGCGGGTTGGCGTTCGAAATGACTTGCAGCCAATTGGGCATGATGGCAATGGGATAGATGGCGTTGCTGGCGAAGAACAGCGGCATGGTCAGGATCTGGCCGATCCCCATAAACCGCTCGCGCGTCTTGACGATGCAGGCGATGATCAGCGAGAGCGTGGAGAAGAACGCCGCGCCCAGCAGGACGGCGCAGACGACGCCGAGCAGGTCCAGCGGGTTCCAGCGCAGCTTGACGCCGAGCAGAAACGCCAGCGCGTAGACGATGACCGCCTGCGACAGCGCGCGGACGCCCGCCGAGAGGGCTTTGCCCAGCACCAGCGCGGCGCGAGGAGTCGGGCTGACCAGGAACTTCTGAACGATGCCGAGGTCGCGCTCCCAGATGATCGCGATGCCGTAAAAGATCGCGATGAAGAGCACGCTCTGCGCCAGAATGCCCGGCGCCATGAAGTCCAGGTAGCGCAGGTCGCCGGTGGGGATCGCGCGGACGCGGGTGAACACCTGGCCGAACACCAGCAGCCACAGGGCCGGCTGCATGGCGCGCGTGATCAACTCGGTCGGATCATGGCGCAGCTTGCGGACTTCCAGCTCGGCGATGACGCCGGTCTTCCCCGCGAAACGCGCGACCGCGGCGATCGGGTTCCACGGGGCGCGCGGCGCGGTTGCGCTAGCCGAGCCGCCGGGCGGTGCGCCGGGTTCTTGAGGTTTCACGATAGCTGCCTCCGGATTCCGATGCGACCGATGCGCCGGCATAGTGCGCGAAGACCTGCTCGAGCGTCGCGCCGTCGCCGCCGATTCCTTTCTTGAGTTCATCCGGCGAGCCGACCGCCCGCACCGTGCCGTGGTGCATGATGGCGACCCGGTCGCACAGGTCGTCGGCCTCATCCATGTAGTGCGTGGTCAGCAGGATCGTCGCGCCGAAGTCGGTCCGGAGCTGCCGCATGCGGTCCCACACCGCCTCGCGCGCCAGCGGGTCCAGGCCGATCGTCGGCTCGTCGAGGAACAGCACCTTCGGCTCATGGAGGATGGACTGGGCGATCTCCAGCCGCCGGATCATGCCGCCGGAGTACGTGCGGACGAGCCGGTTCGCCGCTTCCGTGAGGCCCAGTAGTTCCAGCGCCCGTTGCACGCGGGGCTTGCGTTCGGCGCGCGGCAGGTCGTAGAGCTTGGTGAAGATCAGCAGGTTCTCGTAGCCGGTCAGCGTCCCGTCCGCCGAGAGCATCTGCGGCACGTAGCCGATGATGCGCCGGACGTCGCGCGCCTGCCGGACCACGTCCAGCCCGCCGACGCTCGCCTTGCCCGAGGTCGGCGGCAGCAGCGTCGTCAGCATCTTGATGAGCGTCGTCTTGCCCGCCCCGTTCGGCCCGAGCAAGCCGAACACCTCGCCGGCCTCCACGGCCAGCGATACTGCGTCCACCGCCTTCAGCGCGCCGAAGCAGCGGGTGAGCGCTTCGGTTTTCAGGATGGACACAAAATCACCTCGCAGACCCGGCATCACCTGCGCTGCCGGACGTGAAACGGGGTCGCCGGGACGTTTTGCCGATCAAGTATACGCCGCCGGCCGCGCCCGTCAAGTCGAAAAGCCGCCGCCGGCCGCGCGCCCGGCGGACCTCGCTTGCAAGGGAGGCGCATTCGAGGTATGAGTACGTTTTCAGACCAGGAGGGAAAGCAATGTTCGAGGAAGACCGCATTCAGACGTCCGCCGGCGAGCTGAAGATGACCTTCGTGGGACACGGGACGCTGATCTTCACTTTCCCCCGCTCCCGTCCCGCTTCGCGTGACGGAGGCGGGACGGAGGGCGGCAAGGTGTTCCACGTGGACCCGTATTCGCGCCTGGCGGACTATGAGATGCTGCCGAAAGCCGACGTGATCCTGGTCACGCACTCGCACGGCGACCACTTCGATCCGAAGGCCATCGCGGCGGCGCGCAAAGAGGGGACGGCGGTCGTGCTGACGGAGAAGGCCGCCGGGGAGATGCCGGGCGGAATCGTGATGAAGAACGGCGAGGCGCGGACGGTCGCCGGGATCAGGATCGAGGCCGTCCCGGCTTACAACGTCGCCCACAAGCGCCCGACCGGCGAGCCGTTCCATCCGCGCGGCGAGGGCAACGGCTACGTCCTCAGCTTCGGCGCCACGCGCGTGTACGTGGCCGGAGACACCGAAGACGTCCCCGAGATGAAGGAACTGAAGGACATCGCGATCGCTTTCCTGCCGGTGAATCTGCCCTACACGATGTCATGCGAAATGGCGGCGCTCGCGGCAAAGGCCTTCCGGCCGAAGATGCTCTATCCCTATCACTACGGCGAGACCGATCTGAGTGAGCTGTCCCGCCTGCTGGCCGGCGAGAAGGACATCGAGGTGCGGATTCGGCGGATGAAGTAGGCGCAGCGCGGCTGCTTCGGCGAGCGTGCTCCCGAATTGCGCCTCTTGCCCTCAGCGGTTACAGGGCCAGCCGCACGGTCTTGATCTCGAACGGGCGGAAATCCAGCCGGACGCCGTTCCCGCCCAGCGGCAACGCGCCGATCCGGTTCTCCAGCAGGTCCGTGGCCCATGCGCGCTTGACCGGCAACGTCGTGGACAGGGCGCACGACGCGGTGACGCGCTTGGATTCGTAGAGACGGACGATGACGTGGCCCGTGCCGTCCTCTGCCGGCTTGACGGACTCGATGACGACCGTCGGCGCATCCACCTGAAAGAGCGACCGCGTCCCGCCGGCGCCCTCGGCGGTGACCGCGGGATGGTTGAGGTCGTACGCCTCGCGCACGACGCCGCTCTCCGCCAGGCTGCCGTTCCAGACATAGAACGCATACGTGAACCGCTGCGGCCCCTGGTCGGCCTCCATGTCCGGCCCCTTGGGCGCGCGCAGGAGCGTCAGGGCGATGGTGTTGCCCAGCACGTTCAAGCCGTACTTGCAGTCGTTGAGCACCGCGAAGCCGCGTCCCTCCTCGACGAGCGCCGACCATTTCTGGTTGGCGACCTCGAACCGGTCCGCGTCGTACTGCCGCGACCGGTGGTTCGGCCGGCGCAGGTGGCCGAACTGGATCTCGTGCACCGCTTCGTTGGCGTGACAGTTCGCCGCGAAGGCGACCTTGAGCAGCTTGTGGGTCTCGCGCCAGTCCACGAGCGTGTCGAAATCCAAGCGGCGGCTTCCGGCGCGGAGCGTCACGGTCTGGGTCATCGTCGAGAGGTTCAATCGGCGCGTGATCCTCAACTGCGCCATCAACGGCCCCTGGGCGAGCACCTGGACTTTCGCCGGCGCATCGAGCGCGACGGGCGCGAACTCGTAGGGCGAGTCGAGGTCCCAGGCGTCGAACTGGAACGGCACGTCCTTGTACATCCGGAACGCGTTGCACGGTCCGGCGGCGATTTCTCGGTCGGCTTCGCGGTCGTAGATGCTGGTGATTTCGCCCCGGTCGTTGAAGCGCAGGCGGAGCATTTCGTTTTCGAGCTCGCGATTCCCCGCAAGGGCGGCCGAACCCAGGGCTGCCGATGGGGTCGCCGGCCGCGGCGCCGGCATAATGGTTGTCCAGCCGCAGGAAGGGACTATGACCTCGGCGTACGTCGTCGCGGCGACGCGCTGCGTCCGCAAAGCCTGACCCGATTCGTCGCCTGCGGCCTTCCAGCTCTTCGGCAGCGGCACGAACGCCGTGCGCGGCCAGTTCAGCGAATTGAACACGGTCAGCCCACGGCCTTTGCGCGCCAGGACGCGCGTTGCGGATGACATAATCTCGCCGGCGCCGGCGATGATCTTCGCATGCGCCGCCTCGGCTTCTTCGTACACGCGGCGAATGGAGGAGCCGGGCAGGATGTCGTGGAACTGATGCGTCAGCACCGAGCGCCAGAGCTCGGCCAACTCCGCCCGGGTTTTCTCCGCGGGAAATGCGGCGCCGGTCAGCGCCTGCGCGGCGGCGCTCCACAGTTCCGCCTCGCGCAGGGCGACTTCGCTCTTGCGGTTGCCGCGCTTGGTGCGCGCCTGCGAGGTGTAGGTGCCGCGATGCGCCTGGAAATACAGCTCGCCGACATACCGCGCCGGCGGAATTCCCTGCCGCTCGATCTCTTTGAAGAACTCCACCGGCCCGGCCAGCTTCACGCGCGGGCAGCCTTCGAGGTCGCCGGCGCGCCGGGCGAACTCGACGTGCTCGCGCGTCGGCCCGCCGCCGCCATCGCCCCAGCCGAAGGACAGCATCAGCGTGGAGACGCCGTCCTTCTGAGCGCGCTGGTTCCATCGCTGCGCCAGCGTCGCCGGGTCGGTCCTGCTGTTGTAGTCCACGAACAGGTGCGCCAGCACGGTCGAGCCGTCAATCCCTTCCCAGGTGAACGTGTTGTACGGGAACGGCTCGCCGCCGTGGTAGTTCCAAAAAATCTTGCTCGTGGAGAAATACGGGATGCCGCATCCGCGAAGGATCTGCGGCAGGGCGCCGGAGTAGCCGAAGACGTCCGGCAGCCAGAGGAGGCGGCTCTCGATGCCGAACTCCTCGCGGAAGAAACGCTTGCCGTACATGCACTGGCGCACGAGCGCCTCGCCGCCGCTGAGGTTCATGTCCGGCTCGACCCACATGCCGCCCTCGGCGATGATGCCGCCGGCCTTGACGGCGGCCTTCCAGCGCTCGTAGAGTTCCGGGTATCGCTGCTTGACGACCGAGTACAGGTGCGGCTGGCTCTGTAGGAATTTGTAGCCGGGATATTCGGCGATCAGCGCCAACTGGTTGGCGAAGGTGCGCGCGGTCTTGCGCTCGGTCTCCTCGAGCGGCCAGAGCCAGGCGACGTCAATGTGCCCGTGGCCGAAGCCGAAAAACGTCGGCGCGGTCGAGCCGTTGCGGCAGGCCAGCAGGGGCGCGAGCCTCCGGCGCGCGGCGTGGAAGGTGCGGCGCATCTCCTGCGGCGGGGTCTCGAAGTCAACGATCGTCGTGAAATCGCGCAGGCCGGCGTCAATGTTGGCCACCCGCAGCGAATCCGCCGGCAGGGAATCGCGCAGCATCAGCAGCGTCTGCGCGTCCAGCCACAGCGCCCAGGACTCCTCGTCCCAGATGCCGAATGAGCTTTCGCCCACGGTCCGCTGGGCCGCCGGCGGTTCCGGCACGCTCACGCGTCCCGGCGGCAGCGGGCCGCAGTGGCAGGGCGTCGGCCCGTGGCCGGCGTAGGACTCCATCAGAATCTCGAACCGGCCGCCGGTGCGCGCGCGGGACGTCAAGGTGATGTTGGAGCGGGCGTCGCCGGAGATCGAGCCGGCTTCCCGGCCGTTCACGACCACCAGCATCTCGCCGTCCGGCCTGCCGCTGAACACCACGCGCCGGCCGGCCGCCCGGGCCGGAATCCGCACCTGGCAGCGGAACCAGCCGTACTCCCACTTCGCGCCCCATTTCGTCCCGGACGGCATCGGCTTGAAACGCCCGCGGGCCGCCTGTTGCCGGGTCAACTGCTGCTGCGTCACGAATCCTTCCAGTTCCACGCGGCCCAGGGGAATGTAGAAATGGTTCTTCAACTCGTTCAGCCAGGTGTCAACCCGCTCGCGCCATTCCGACGTCAGGGGCATGTTGATCCTCCCATTGTGGCCAATTCATATTCCAAGGGACGGTTGGCTTCTGAACGTGAGACTATATGATGATCGAATTGCCGCCGTCAAGCGGCATCTCGCAGTGAAACCATCGTAATCGTAATCTTACTCACTACTGTCCGGTTAAATCTCTAGGAATGACAACTGTTTTGTAACGTTGATCTCCGGATTTGAGATCGGGCCTCGTGAAAAGAGCTGTAAAACCGGGTCTTTTTGGAAAATCGTCACTTTGAGAATTTGCTGGATTTCGCTGAGACTGCGTCCGATGCGAAGCTCTTTCCTGGCGATGGCCAGGAGCAGGTAAACGCTGAT
>JBKQWE010000062.1:0-72681 GCA_052139675.1 Candidatus Brocadiia bacterium | reverse complement strand
CGGCTTGCGTCCGCCCTTGGCCGACCGTTTGAACTTCGGCAACAGCGGCTCGACCTTCGCCCATTGCGCGTCCGTCAGTCTCACCAGGCCTCGTGCCATGAAAAGGTCTCCTTTCCAATGCACGATTTAACATAACTGAGTGAAAATTAACAGTTAGGTCATATAAATCCGTGGCAATTAACGGTTTAAGACAAATTCGGTTGTGAAACCGGCTCTAGCAAATCCGCTCCTTATTGCTTGATATTTTTCCTCGTCTATTGTGATCCACTCAGGGCTGCTAATGTACAATCTACCGAGAGAGAAGATCATTACCATGCTCCGGCGAAGAAACTATTTTATTAGGGACATGCCCATCTTCCGCAGGAACTTCCCGCCTCACATTTCGTCCACGAACCCCCAGCCGCCGGCCTTGTGGTAACGGTCCGTGATATCGCTCGGACGCATCCAGGCGACTCGGCCGGACAGGTGCTTGCGGATCCTTTTCACGACGGTGGTGAACGCCTTCCAGCCGACGCCTTTGGCCGGGTTCAGGCCCTGCCAGTGGGCGTACCAGATGGCGTACGGCGCGCCCGCCCGAACGTGGCGGACGAGGATGCCCGACTTGCCGTCGGCGGTGATGTAGTAGTCCGGGTTCACGCGCGCGGGATTGTTTTCCCAGATGCCGAACTTGTCCCCCGCGTTGGGCATGAGGTCGTAGACGCCGCAGCCGCCGCCGGCCGCCTTCCGGTGGATGGCGCCCTTCTTCTCGTCGGAGCCGAAGAAGCACGGAACCGTCGGCCCGCGGAATTTTCCTTGTTTAGCCAACGCGAGCAGCGCTTTCCAGAAAGCGGGATTGGGCGCGGTGATGCCCTTGGCCTTCAGTTCGGCATACCGGCGCGTGCAGGGATCGCAGCCGCAGCCGGGCCAGGTGAAGCCGGTGAACCGGATGCCTGCGCGTTCCCCTTCGGCGATGATGCTGCGGAAGTAGCGCTCGTACGCGGCCTGGGCGACCGCCGGCTCGTGCAGCCACAGGCCTTCGTGGTCCGCGCCCTCGCGCCGACGGTTGGCCTTGAAGTCGAAGAGCGCGCCGTGCGTCATCACCTCCATGTGCGTGCCGATGCCGCAGTCCCAGGCGCGCGCAACCTGCTTGAGGAACGCCTTCTCCTCGCGGCCCGGATCGCGGGTCATGGAATGTCCGCTGCCGCCGAGGATGGCGCTCGACTCGCCGGCGATCTTCTGCTCGGCGCAGTAGTCGAGGAACGTCTGGAACGGCTTCGCCCCGACGCGATAGGGGCCGGTGTCATCGCAGTAAAAGGAGAGGATCGTCTTCCGCTTGTGGGCCATCGGGGAACTCCTGGATTTGCTAGAACCTCGTAATCGTAATCTTACTCGCTTGCCCGCCGTAGCCTTGGCGAAGGCGGGTAATCGTAATCGGCAGTTTGCCGTCAAGCCGGAGAACGACCGATTACGATTAGGATTACGAGTTACGATTACGAAAAGACTTATTTCCGCGCGGTCTTCCGCGCGTAGTTCATCAGGCCGCCGGCAGCGATGATCTCCTGCAGCTCGCGCGGGAACGGCGCGGTGGTGAAGGTCTTGCCGGTGCCGAGATGCCGGACCGTGCCGGCGGCGAGGTCCACCTCGACCTGATCGCCCTCGGCGATCGCCTCGACGGCGTCCGGGCATTCGAGGATCGGCAGGCCGATGTTGATGGCGTTGCGGAAGAAGATGCGCGCGAAGGACTTCGCGATGACGCACGCGACTCCGGACTCCTTGATGCAGAGCGGCGCATGCTCGCGCGAAGAGCCGCAGCCGAAATTCTCGCCGGCGACGATGAGGTCGCCGCGGCGCACCTTCTTCGAGAAGTCCGCGTCGGCGTCCTCCATGCAATGTTTGGCGAGCTCAGCCGCGTCGCTCACGTTGAGATAGCGCGCCGGGATAATCTGGTCCGTGTCCACGTGGTCGCCGAACTTCCAGCATTTTCCTCTCATTTCATCACCTCGTCCGGATGAGTAATGCGTCCGGTGAGCGCGCTGGCAGCCGCCACGGCCGGACCGCAGAGATAAACCTCGCTCTTGGGACTGCCCATGCGCCCGACGAAGTTGCGGTTCGTCGTCGCCAGGGCGCGCTCGCCCGCGGCGAGGATGCCCATGTGCCCGCCGAGGCACGGGCCGCACGTCGGCGTCGAGACGACCGCTTCCGCCTGGACGAAAATCTTCAGCAGCCCTTCCTCCATCGCCTGGAGATAGATTTCCTGCGTGGCCGGGATCACGATCACGCGGAGCCCGGGCGCGATCTTGCGTCCCTTGAGGATCGCGGCGGCGGTGCGCAGGTCGGTCATGCGGCCGTTCGTGCAGGAGCCGATGACCACCTGGTCGAGCTGGATGTCTCGGCATTCCTCGACCGGCCGCGTGTTCTCCGGCAGGTGCGGCAGCGCCACCTGCGGGGAAAGCTTGGAGATGTCCCACTCATGGACCGCCTCGTACTTCGCATCGGGGTCCGAGGCGACCGATTTGGGCGTGCGCTGCGCGCGGTTCTCCTCGTACTCTGCGGTCACGCCGTCGGCGGCGATGATGCCGTTCTTGGCGCCGGCCTCGATGGCCATGTTGCAGAGCGCGAGCCGCTCATCCATGTTCAGCCCGGCGATCACCGGGCCGCCGATCTCCATCGCCTTGTAGCGCGCGCCGTCCACGCCGATCTTCCCGATGGTGAAAAGCACCAGGTCCTTGCCGCCGAGCCACTGCGGCAGCGTGCCCTTGAACACGAACCGCAGGCTGGGCGGCACGCGAAGCCAGACCTTGCCGGTGGCCATGCACGCGGCCAGGTCGGTGCTGCCGACCCCGGTGGCGAACGCGCCGATCGCGCCGTAGGTGCAGGTGTGCGAGTCGGCGCCGATCACCAGGTCGCCGGGCACCACGATCCCCTGCTCCGGCAGGAACGCGTGCTCGATGCCGCAGCGCCCGACCTCGTAATAATGCGTGATCTCCTGCTCGCGCGCGAAGCGGCGGATGAGCTTCGACTGCTCGGCGGACTTGATGTCCTTGTTCGGCGTGAAATGGTCCGGGATGAGCACGATGCGGCCGGGGTCGAAAACCTTCCCCAAGCCGGCGGCCTCGAATTCGTGGATCGCCATCGGCGCGGTGATGTCGTTGCCCAGGGCGATGTCCACGTCCGCGTAGACGAACTCGCCCGGCTGCACGCGGGCCTTGCCGCTGTGCGCCGCGATGATCTTTTCGGTAATCGTCATTCCCATGTTCGGTTCACTCTCCTATGGCGAATTATTCACCACCAAGGCACCAAGACACCAAGAAGAAACAAATTTTAAGTTTTCCAAAATTTCGTCCTTGGTGCCTTGGTGTCTTGGTGGTTAATGCGTACTTCACACTATCCGTTCTTCTCTCGCCTCAACGGATCCTTGAGGTACTCCTTCTGACACGCCGGGCAGATCTCGAAGTGGAAGCTGCGGTAGACGCTGTCCTGCGCCTTCTCCGGATCCATCCGCTCCATGCGTACGATAAGCTCGCGCAGCGCCTTGCGCAAGTCCTTCTTCAGGTCCTCCTCGGTCAGCTCCATCGGATCGGCCGCGGCGAAGACCTCGATGCGCACCACGTAGCGCACGTCCTCGTCCGCCATCAACGTCTTGCCGCAGAGGTCGCAGGCGAGCTTCATGACGGCACCTTGGACCGCGAAAGCGCGAAAAACGGCGCACGGAACTTCCGTCCGTCTCCTCTTTCGCGTTTTCGCGCCACTCGGCCCTGAGCCCGTGGCCGAAGGGCTTTCGCGGTCCAGACTTTCTTTACTGCGACAAATGCTTTTCGAGAATCTGCCGCACCAACTGCGGGTTGGCCTTGCCCTTCGTCTCGCGCATGACCGAGCCGAACAGCGCATTGAAGGCGGCCTTCTTCCCGGCCTTGTAATCCGCCACGCTCTTCGCGTTGGCGGCCAGGGCATTGCGCACGATGTTCTCAAGGTAGTCATTGTCGCTGACCTGAGCGAGACCTTTGGCCTTGACGATCTCCGCCGGCGCGGTCTTCGTGGCGATCACCTCGGCGAAAACTTCCTTGGCGGTGCCCAGGTTCAAAGTGCCCTTCTCAACCAGGGCGACCAGCTCGGCGAGATAGCCGCAGTCCAGCGCCAATTCCGCCAACGTCACTCCTCGCTCGTTCATCACGCGCTGCACGTCATTGATGACCCAGTTCGCCACCGCCTTGGCCGAAGCCGCACCGGCGCCGACGCATTTTTCGAAGTAGTCGGCAATCTCGCGGTCTTCCGTCAGCACCGCCGCGTCGTAATCGCCGAGGCCGAGCTTTTCCTGGAATCGCAGCCGCCGCCGCACCGGCAGTTCCGGGATCGAGCGCCGGACTTCTTCCTTCCAGCGCTCGTCAATCTCGATCTGGACGAGGTCCGGCTCCGGGAAGTAGCGGTAGTCGGCCGAGGTTTCCTTGCGCCGCATGGCGACGGTCCGCTGGAGGCTCTCGTCCCACAGCCGCGTCTCCGGGCTGAGTTTCTCGCCGGTTTCCAGCGCGCGCGTCTGCCGCGCGATCTCGAAGTCCACGGCCTTCACGACCGCGCCGATCGAGCCGACGTTCTTGATCTCCACTCTCGCCCCGAGTTCCTTCTGCCCGGCGGGCCGGATCGAAATGCTCGGCTCGAAGCGCAGCTTGCCCTCCTGCATCTTGCAATCGGCGACCTCGGTGTACAGCAGCACGTTCCGCAGCGCGCGCATGAACGCGTCCACCTCGGCCGACGAGCGCATGTCGGGCGCGGAGACCATCTCCAACAGCGGCATGCCGGCGCGGTTCAGGTCCACGAGAGTCCAGTTCGCGCCGGCGCCCTCCGGGTGCACGAGCTTGCCGGCGTCCTCCTCGAGATGCACGTTCCAGATGCCGACCCGCTTCACGGCGCCGCTGACAATGATGTCCAGATGCCCGTCGCGGCCGAGGTTGTGGTAGCTCTGCGAGATCTGGTAGTTCTTGGGCAGGTCGGGATAATAGTAATTTTTCCGGTCGAAGCTCGTCCGGGCGTCCACCTGGCATTCGAGGGCGAGGGCGATCTTCAGCGCGTGCTCGAACGCGCGGCGGTTCAGCACCGGCAGCACGCCGGGCAGCCCGAGGCAGACCGGGCAGGTCTGGGAGTTCGGCGGCGCGCCGAACTGGGTCCGGCAGCCGCAGAAGAGCTTGGTCTCGGTCGCGAGCTCCGCGTGGACCTCGATGCCGATGACCGCCTCGTAAGCCATCGCCCTCTCCTTGGACCGGCGACTACGAAGAGCGCGCGACCGGCAGCTTGCGGTGCGACGGGCCGCTCGTGCCCAGCAGCTTGCGCGCGCAGCGGAACGCCTCCTCGGCCGTCTCCTGGCATTCCCGCTGCTGGCACTCGCCCATGATCTCCACGCTGAACGGCCCCTGGTAGCCGCGGCGGACGATGGTGGAGATAATGTGCGTCAGCGGCATGACCCCTTCGCCCGGAAACGTGCGGTCAACCATCGTCGCCTTCTCGCGAGGAACATTTTTCACGTCGGACAAATGGACCATGCCGATCAGCTCGATCGGCACGGCGTTGAGGCTGCTCACGGGGCTTTGGCCGAGCCAGAAATCGTACACGTCCAGCACCAGGCAGCCGTTCGGCGGCCCGGCGCTCACCACGTCCCACGCCAGGTCGAGCGTGTTCAGGTTCCGGGAATCGCCTTTGAAATGCAGCGCTGCGCGGACGCCCTCGACGTCGCTGAGCAGGTCGAGGAACTTCGTCCAATCCTTCTTCGCCTCGTCCGGCGAGGCGCCCGGATTGTTATAGGCCACCGCGACCAGTGGCGCGGCCAGCCCTTCAGCCGCGGCGAATTCGCGGGTCCGGTCCGCCACGGAGCCGTGCTCGTCGCAGACCGTCACCTCGCACAGTTCGACGACCTTCATTCCCTGGTCGGTGACGGCGTGGTGCAGGTCGCGGAGCCGCTTGCCCGAGCCGATCCAGGCCTCGGCATCTTCGGCGCAGATTCCCACGCCGCCGAAACCTGCCTTGGCCGCCGTCTTCACTTTGTGCAACAGATGTTTGGGGTCGCGCTCCCCTTTCAACGTCACCAGGTTGAGCGCGACTCGTTCCGCCGTCATCATGTCTCTCTCGATGCGCTGCTCGCTGCGCCCGTTCTGCTCACCGGTCTGCAATCCCTTCGGAAATGTCCGGCCCCTGGACGCGCATCATAGCGAGCGGCAAGCCGTCTGGCAAGCAATCCCGTTGACCTGCGGCGCTCCGACCCGCTATCATGGCCTCTGTTTCCATATATCGCTCTTTTCGGCGCGAGAATAAATGTTCATTGACCAGGCGAGTCTGCGCGTCCGCGGCGGAAAAGGCGGCAACGGCTGCTGCTCTTTCCGGCGGGAGAAGTACATCGAGCGCGGCGGGCCGGACGGCGGCAACGGCGGCCACGGCGGCTCCGTTTTCCTGCGCGCGAACTCGAACATGGCCACGCTGCTGGATTTCCCTCCGCGCCCGGTCTATGCCGCGGGCAACGGCGGCAAGGGCGGCGGCGGCAACTGCTCCGGCAAAAATGGGGAAGACCTGACGCTCGACGTTCCGCCCGGCACGACCGTGCGCGACCAGGCGACCGGCATGGTCCTGCGCGACCTCGTCGAGCCGGGCGCCGTCGTCTGCGTCGCGCGCGGCGGCAAGGGCGGATTCGGGAACAAGCACTTCGCCACCTCCGTCAACCGCGCGCCGCGCCAATGGGAGAAGGGCGAAGCCGGCGAGGAGCGGACCGCCGACCTGGAGCTGAAGCTGATCGCCGACGTCGGCCTGGTCGGGCTGCCGAACGCGGGCAAGTCGTCGCTGCTGAGCCGCGTGAGCGCCGCCCATCCGAAAATCGCATCCTATCCGTTCACCACGCTCGAGCCGCAGCTCGGCATCGCCGACATGGGCGACGCGCGGCCGCTCGTCATCGCCGACCTGCCCGGGTTGATCGAGGGCGCGCACGCCGGGCACGGACTCGGCGACGAGTTCCTCCGCCACATCGAGCGCACGCGCGTGATCTGCCACGTGGTGGACATCGCCCCGCTCGCCGGGCCCGACCCGGTCGCCGCCTACCGCACCATCCGCAAGGAGCTCCGGCTCTACAGCCGCGAACTGGCCGGCAAGCGCCACGTCATCGCGGCGAACAAGATGGACCTCACCGACGCCGACAAGAACCTGCGCGCGCTCAGGCGCCGCGTCCGCGTCCCGGTCTTCCCCATTTCCGCGGTCGCCGGGACCGGCCTGAGCCAACTGTTGCGCGCCCTGGCCAAGGAGGTGGCCGCATGCTCCTGACCGTCAGCCTCGGAAACACGAACGTGTCGTTCGGCCTGTTCGACGGTGATCGGCTGCTGCGCCACGGCCGGTTGCCGGCGGCGGACCTTCCGCTGCTCGCCGAACGGATCGGGCAGCAGCCGGTCAGCCGCGTCGCGCTGGCCTCCGTCGCGCCGGCCTTGACCGACCGGGCGATATCGCTCCTGTCCGGGAGTTACCAGACCGTAGTGCTCGTCGCGGGGCGCGATCTGCCCTACGGGATCGAAATTCAGTGCGAGCAGCCGGAGCAGGTCGGCGCCGACCGGCTGCTGAGCGCCATCGGCGCTTATGCGCGGACTCGGACGGCGACTCTCGTCGCGGACATCGGCACCGCAATCACGGTCAACGCCGTCTCCGCGCGGGGCGCGTTCTGCGGCGGCGCCATCGCGCCCGGCCCGGCGCTGATGCTGCGCGCGCTGCACGAGCACACCGCCCTTCTGCCGGCGGTCGCCTATGAGAAGCCCGCGTCGGTCCTCGGCCGCAACACCGTCGCCGCCATGCGTTCCGGCGCGCACTGGGGCGCGGTGGCGCTGGTCGAATCGCTGCTCGCGCGGATGGCCGAGGAGCTTTCCCCAACCGCGCGGATCATCCTCACCGGCGGCGACGCCGAGCCGATCGCGCGCGACTTGAAAATAAAATTCGAGCTCCGCCCCGCCCTCACGCTCGAAGGACTGGCGATCCTGGCGGGCAAGGCGTAGAATCTACGCGTCAATCAGGAGGTGACGCGAAAGTGGGCAAAGCTCCGCAGGTCATCCTCGACCTTGTCGAACATTTCGAGCGCAACATCGCGTCCTACCGCGCGGCCGGCTACAACGAGGCCCAGGTCCGCACGGAGTTCATTGACCCGATGTTCGAGGCGCTCGGCTGGGACATGGCCAACCGCGCCGGCAACGCCGAGGCGTACAAGGACGTAATCCACGAGGACGCCATCAAGGTCGGCGGTGTCACCAAGGCGCCCGACTACTGCTTCCGCATCGGCGGCGCGCGGAAATTCTTCCTCGAAGCGAAGAGACCGGCGGTTGACATCGTCTACGACGCCGACGCCGCTTACCAGCTTCGCCGCTATGCCTGGAGCTCGAAGCTGCCGCTCTCGATCCTGACGGACTTCGAGGAGTTCGCCGTCTACGACTGCCGGGTCCGGCCGAACCGGGGCGACACGGCGGCGCAGGCGCGCATCTATTACATGAAGTTCAGCGATTACGCGGAACGATGGGCGGAAATTGCCGATGTCTTCTCCAAGGAAGCCGTGCTTCGCGGTTCATTCGACAAGTTCGCCGAGAGCGCGCGGGGCAAGCGCGGCACTTCGGAAGTGGATGCCGAGTTCCTGAAGGAGATCGAGCAATGGCGGGAAAAACTCGCCCGGAATTTCTCCCTGCGGAACGAATCCATCAGCGTCCCGCAGTTGAACAGCGCCGTCCAATCCACGATTGACCGGATCGTCTTCCTGCGCATGTGCGAGGACCGCGGCATCGAGCAGTACGGGCAGCTCCAGGCGCTCGTCAGCGGCGAGCGCACTTACCGGCGGCTCATCGAGGTCTTCTACCGCGCCGACGAGAGGTACAACTCCGGCCTCTTCCATTTTAATGTTGAACGAGGAAGGCCAAGCCACCCGGACGAGTTTACGCCAGAGCTTAAGCTCGACGACGAGGTTCTGAAGGAGATCATCGGCAGCCTTTACTATCCGAGGTCGCCTTACGAATTCGGCGTCCTGCCGCCCGAAATCCTCGGAAACGTGTACGAGCAATTCCTCGGCAAGGTCATCCGCCTCACCGTCGGCCACAACGCGAAGGTTGAAGAGAAGCCCGAAGTCCGCAAGGCCGGCGGCGTTTACTATACGCCGCAATACATCGTGGACTATATCGTCAAGAACACGGTCGAGGAATTGTGCAAAGGGAAGTCCCCGAAGGCCATTGAGAAACTCCGCATCCTAGATCCAGCCTGTGGTTCCGGCTCGTTCCTGCTGGGCGCGTACAAGCGTCTGCTTGAATACCATCGGGATTGGTATATCAAAGATGGACCCACTTGGTACTCCAATGCCAAGGCCATTTATCAAGGTCGCGGAGGCCAATGGTTTCTGACCACAGCCGAGAAGAAGCGGATTCTGCTCAACAACATCTACGGCGTGGATATTGACCGGCAGGCGGTCGAGGTCACGAAGCTCAGCCTCCTGCTGAAAGTACTGGAGGACGAAAGCTCAGAAACGCTGGCGCATGCGTTGCGCACACGGCACCAGCGCGCGCTTCCGGACATTGACGGCAACATCAAGTGCGGCAATTCGCTGATCGGCTGGGATTTCTACAACGACAGGGACCCGAAAACCTATTCCGATGCGGAACGATGGCGCATCAATGCGTTCGACTGGCGCGATGAGTTCCCGGCGGTCTTCAAGGCAGGCGGATTCGACGCGGTTATCGGCAATCCACCGTACGTTCGCCCCCACAACCTTGAGGCACGCGTCAAAGGCTACTTCTGGCAGCACTATAAGAGTTTCGTCAAGAAGGCCGACCTCTATTGCTGCTTCATTGAGCGCAGCATCTCACTATTAAGAACGAAGGGGGCATTCGGTTTCATCGTCTCCAGCGGGTGGTTAAGGCTTGACAGCTTTGAGATATTACGAAAGATACTGCTTGACGAAACAGCTCTCCGAAGCATAATCGAGTTTGAGGATAACGTCTTCCACGAAGCGACCGTTAGGACCCTGATTCTGACGTTTTCCAAGGGAAGAAGAAAATCCAACCGGGTTCTTGTTGCCAGAACGAAGGCTGACTCGAATCTTTCCGCTGTCCCTCTGAAGACGATCCTTCAGGAAGCTTTTCGTGGCACATATAAGAGTATTTTCGACCTATCCATGGACGGGAATGCTGTATTGGTGAAGGATAAGGTCCGGGCACGCAGTATTGCACTCGGCAATGACTTTGAGATATCCTTCGGTTTGAAGACCGGGGACGACAGTCGTTTCCTTTCCTCACGGAAGATGGGGCCTAAATACAAACCGCTGCTAAGAGGTGAAGACGTTCACAGGTATTGCGATGATTTCAAGGGAGAATATGTTTGGTATGTCCCCGAGAAAATGCGCGCGCACAGGAAAACCGCACGACCCGGTGAAGCAGAACGCTTCGAGCAGCCGAAGGCACTGGTGCGCGACACGGGGCACGGCTTGCAAAGTACTTTCGATGACAATCACTACTACGTTAAAGACGTGTTGATTGTTTGCCATAAGGACAAGAACGCCGAACGATTAAAATTTCTGGTCGGCCTGATTAACTCGCGCCTGATGCGATTCTACTATGAGACGTCCTTCCCCACTTTACATGTGCAGCGCGATGAATTGGCTTCGCTCCCCATAGCGACAATCGATGTTTCCGATCCCGCCGCGGAGGATCGATACGAGCGCATGGTACAGTTCGTTGAACGTATGCTCATCTTGCAGAAGCGACTGGCTAAGGCGAACGTGGCGGACGAGAAAACGCGCCTCGAACGCGAGATGAAGGAGACCGACGGCCGGATTGATCGTCTCGTGTACGAGCTTTACGGCCTGACGAAAAAAGAGATCAGAATCGTCGAGGAGGCCAGCGCGTAACGCATCGCGCCCAGGCGGCGGCTTCCATCGCTTGCAAACCCGGCCGCGGAATGATAAAATACTCTTTTGCAAAATCCGAGCGGAAATGGAGCCTGCTAATGAAAGCAAAAATTCATCCGAAGTACGCGGACTGCAAGGTGACCTGCGGCTGCGGCGAAATCTTTACGACCCGGGCGACTCAGACCGAAATCAACGTTGAAATCTGCTCCAAGTGCCATCCTTTCTTCACCGGCAAGCAGAAGCTCGTGGACACCGCCGGCCGCGTGGAGAAGTTCCAGCGCCGCTACGCCAAGTTCCAGGCGCAGGGCGCCGCCGCTGCCGAGGCTTCCGCCGCCGCACAGGCTCCGGCCGAAGCGCCGGCGGCCAAGCCCGAGGCGGCCGCCCCGGCCCAGGCAACCGCCGCTCCGGAGAAACCGGCCGCCGCCCCGCAGAACTGAGAGCGCCATCTCCGCTGTCCTTCTCGGGACGCCTGGCCGATGAGCAAGAGTCTAAGCGACCGACTCGAAGAGATGGAGCGCCAGTTCGAGCAGATCGAGCGGAAGATCGTTGACCCCGAGGTCATGTCGCAGGGCCAACTCTATTCCTCGCTGCTGAAGGAACGCGGCCGCCTCGCCAAAATCGTCGAACCCTACCGCACCTGGAAGCAAGCCCGCCTGCGCCTGAAGGAAACCGAAGGGATTCTGGCCGACGAGGCCTCCGACGCCGACCTGCGCGAGATCGCGCGCGAGGAAACCCCCAAGCTCCGCGACGACGTGGCGCGCCTCCGCGAGAGCGTCAAGCGCGCCGCCGTGGCCGAAGAGGGCGGACAGGACCGCGATGTGATCCTGGAAATCCGCGCCGGCACCGGCGGCGACGAGGCGGCGCTTTTCGCGGGCGACCTGCTCCGCATGTACACCCGTTACGCCGAGTCGCGCGGCTGGAAGGCCACGCACCTCGACGCCCGCGCGACCGACCTGGGCGGATACAAGGAGGTGACGCTCTCGATCGCCGGCGACGGCGCCTTTCGCCGGCTGCGCTTCGAGAGCGGCGGCCACCGCGTCCAGCGCGTGCCCGCGACCGAGGCCCAGGGCCGCATTCACACCTCGCTCGTGACCGTGGCGGTCCTGCCCGAAGTGGAGGACGTGGAGATCAACCTCAACCCGGCCGATATCGAGATGGAGTTCTCGCGCGCCGGCGGGCCAGGCGGGCAGAATGTCAACAAGACCTCCTCGGCGGTGCGGCTGGTCCACAAGCCGACCGGCGTCGAGGCGCGCAGCCAGGAGACGCCTTCGCAGCACAAGAACCGGGCGCACGCGATGCGCGTGCTGCGGGCGCGGCTTTTCGAGTATTTCGCCTCGCGCCAGCACGCCGAGCGCGACGAGGAGCGGCGCAGCATGATCGGCTCCGGCGACCGTAACGAGCGCATCCGCACCTACAACTTCCCGCAAAACCGCGTGACGGACCATCGCATCGGCCTGACCATTTACGACCTGCAGCGCATTATGAACGGGGACCTCGATCCGCTGATCGAGGGCTTTCTGGAACATGAATTCGCAGAACGCGAAAAAGGCCTCCAGCTCGACTGAGGACCGCGCATCCGGCCCTGAGCATTTGTCGAAGGGCCGCGTGGATGAACTCCTGCGGGCCGGCGCAGCCCGCCTGCGCGGAGCCGGCGTGGATGCGCCCAGGCTCTGCGCCGAAATGCTGATGGCGCACCTCCTCGTAACCGACCGCGCCGCGCTCTGCCGCGCCTCCAAAGAAAAGCTCTCCATGGATCAGGCGGCGCGCTACGAAGCTCTCCTGGCGCGGCGCCTCGCGCGCGAGCCGGTCCAGCACATCGTCGGCCGCACGGAATTCTGGTCGCTGGATATCCTGTGCGATCCGAGCGCCCTGATCCCGCGGCCGGAGACGGAAGTCCTCGTCGAGACGGCGCTCGGCGTCCTCAAGAACATCGCGGCCCCGGCCATCGCCGACATCGGCACGGGCACCGGCTGCATTGCGATCGCCCTGGCGGCGGAACTGCCCGGCGCGCGCCTTTACGCTTCCGATTTCTCGCGCAGCGCCCTCGAGCTCGCCGCGCGGAACCTGGCGGCGCATGGTCTGACGCAGCGGGTGCAACTCCTCGAGGGCGACCTGGCCGAACCGTTCCTGAAACACGGACTCGCCGGCAGGCTCGACGCCATCGTCTGCAATCCACCGTACGTCGCCGAGTCGGAAAAAGCCACGCTGCAGCCGGAGGTGCGCGATTACGAGCCTGAAGCGGCGTTGTACGGCGGCGGGGACGGACTTCAAGTCCTCGCGCGCCTGCTCGCCGAGACCGCCCCGCTGCTCAAGCCGGGCGGACATCTCATCGTCGAAATCGCCCAAGGCCAGGCGCCCGCGGTCCGGGGACTGGCCGAAAAATCCGCCGGAGTTTGGCGCATGATCCGAACGATCGCCGACCCGGCCGGCATCGAACGCGTGCTCCTGATACAGAAAGAGAAACTCCAATGACGTGCCTGGAAATTGAAGGCGGCGTCCCGCTCCACGGCGAGGTGGAACTGAGCGGCGCCAAGAACGCCGCCCTGCCGCTGATGGCCGCGGCCATCCTCACGCGCGGCAAGGTCGTGCTCCACCGCGTGCCGCGCCTGGCCGACATCGAGACGATGATCAAGGTGCTCCGCAAGCTGCGCGTGGCCACGGAATGGTCGGGCGCGAACACCCTGGAGATCCAGGTCGAGGACGAGTCGAATGCGATCGCCCCGTACGACCTGGTCCGGCAGATGCGCGCCTCGATCTGCGTGCTGGGGCCGCTGCTCGCCCGGCGCGGCTGGGCGCGCGTCGCGCTTCCGGGCGGATGCGCCATCGGCCCGCGGCCGATTGACCTTCACCTGAAGGGCATGACCGCGCTCGGCGCCGAGGTCATCGTCGAGCACGGCGACGTGATCGGCAACGCCGCGAAGCTCATCGGCAACGAGGTCTACCTCGGCGGCCCGAGCGGCTCGACCGTGCTCGGCACCGCCAACGTGATGTGCGCGGCGACCCTGGCCGAGGGCGTGACGGTCATCGAGGACGCCGCCTGCGAGCCGGAAATCGTGGACCTGGGCAACTTGCTCAACCGGATGGGCGCCAAGGTCAGCGGCATCGGCACGAAGCGCATCACGGTGGACGGCGTGGAGGAGCTCCACGGCGCGGAGTTCGAGCTGGTCCCCGACCGCATCGAGGCCGGGACTTTCATGGTGGCCGCGGCGGTGACCGGCGGCAACGTGCTGGTGCGCGGCGCGCGGCGCGAGCACCTCGCGGCGGTGATTGACGCGATGAAGAACATGGGGATCGAGATCATCTACGAGAAGGACGGCCTGCGCGTGGCCGGACCGGAGCGCTTCCAGCAGGTGGACCTGACCACCGGCCCGTTCCCCGGGCTGCCGACGGACATGCAGGCGCAGTTGATGGTGCCGCTGTGCCTGGCGCGCGGCATCAGCATTTTCACCGAGCGCATTTTCCCCGACCGGTTCATGCACATCTCCGAACTGAACCGCATGCGCGCCAACATCCGCAAAGAGGGCTGCAGCGCGATCATCGTCGGCGTCAAGTATCTCTCCGGCGCGCCGGTCATGGCCAGCGACCTGCGCGCCAGCGCGGGCCTCGTCATCGCCGGGCTCGTGGCGCGCGACAAGACGACGATCAGCCGCGTCTATCATATTGACCGCGGCTACGAACGCATCGAGGAGAAACTGGCCGGCCTCGGCGCGCGCATCCGGCGCGTGACCGACTTGAAGCCGGCGCTCGCCGCGGAAAGCGGCGCCTGAGTTCCGGCGCGCGGCTTGACACCGCGCGGATCGGCGCCTATAGTCAACGCCGCGAGTCGGGACGCGTCAGGGGCTGCATTCTCGGAGATTGCGCTCATGTCCATCCGGCTCATCTGCATCTGCGGCTGGGTCATGGCCCTGCCTGAAAAGTACGCCGGGCAGCACGTGCAGTGCCCGGACTGCAACGCGATGCTGCGCATCCCGACCCCCGAAGAAAACCTGTCGCTCACCCGCTGGGTCTGCTCATGCGGCCAGCGCCTCAAGGCCCGCTCGCGCACCGGCGGGCGGAAGCTGCGCTGTCCGAAATGCTCCTCCGAAGTCTCGGTGCCCTTTGCGAAGGAACATGACGCGTTCCTCGAAGAGAATTTCATGCTGGATGACCGGAGCGGCATCGTGCAGCGCGTTTCGGAGGCGCCGCGCGACGATCCCCAACCGGCGGCGAATGAGCAGCCGCCGGTTTCGGAGCCGCTCGTGAAAAACCTGCTTTCGGCGTGGCCGCTCGAGGCGGACCAGGTACAGACGTCCGAGCCGGCGCCTGTCCGGGACAGCGACGAGGACGTGACGAGAATCAATCCGAGAGGGCCTGTTTTCCTGGCCGAGACAGGGCGCACACCGCCGAAGAGCGAGCCGGCCGGCGCCGACGAGCCGCCGGCGGCTCCCGCGCAGCCCGCGCGCGTCCCACGGCCGGCCGCCCGGCCCGCGAAACCCGCGGCGAAAACGCCGCTGCCGCCCGTGGCGGCTCAGGTGACCGAAGAAGAAGCTTACGCGCAGGACCTGGAAGAAGAGGGCATCCACTCGCCCGAGCTTCTCGCGTATTTCAACGCGAAGACCGGCATCGCGGCGGCCAGGGCCGCCGTCATGCAGGCGCCGCGCGGATATCGGGTCTGGATTCTCTATGCGCTGCTCGCCGCGTGCATGTTCAACATCGCGCAACTGGCTCTCAGCGCGACGGCGGGGAACGCGCCCGCGGCCGTCGCGTGCCTGGCGCTGCCGTCGCTTTTCAGCATCTTCCTCTGGGCGGGGTTCGCGGCCTGCGTGAAGGACGGCGTCTTCGAGCGCACGATGGGCATCGAACGCATGTTCTACAACGCGGGCGTCCATCTCGTGCGGTTCACCGCCACCTCTCTCCTCGTGGCGCCGATCGCGGTGGGCCTGGCTTGGGCCGGCACGGCGGCGATCGAGGCGCTCTGGGGGCCGGCGTCGTTCATCGAGCGAGCCGGCATCGTGGCGCTGGCGTTCGCCGCCGGGCTCTTCGCGCTGGAGCTGCTGCTCATGCCGCCGGTGATTTCCGTGCTGGAGCATCGGAACGCGTTTTCCTCCCTGGCGCGAGGCTTGCTCTTCGGCCTCCGCCATTCTTGGGAGCTTCTGACGATCATGGTGGCCACCATGGTCCTCTTTTGGGCGGCGGCGGGCGCGATTTATCTCTTCTGGTGGCTGGCCAATCTGCTGCTCTCTTCTGTGCTGCCGGCCTGGCTGTTCGATGCGGCGAAGCAATTCCTGTGCGGACTGATCGGCATCGCGCTCATCGGACAGGTCGTCGCGTCGCTGATGTCTCTTTACCTCTCCCACGTCGGCGACGAGGAGGCCCTCCAGGATATCCGGGACAAACTGCAGGGGCCGTCGGCCGTTCCCATGCGCCTGTACGGGACCATCGCGGCGGCCGCGGTTGCGCTCCTGGCGCTGAACTGCTTCCGGGTACCCGCCGTCGGCGTCAGGTCCGAAGCCGCACCCGCCGTCCGCGAAGCCGTGCCGGAGTCCGCCGCGCCGCAGCCGCCCGCGCAGCCGTAAGGCAAGCCTCCGCGTTTGCAATCATTATGTCCCTCTGTTACGATCTTTTTTCCGAACCCTGCGTGTTGACCGGAGATTCCACTCTTGGACAGGCTCAGTGGAGAGCGGCGTGCAAAAGTTGTCCATCCGCAGCCGGGCCCGGACGGAGATGATTGACATCAGCGCCGAGGTCCAGCGCGCGCTGGAGCAGGAGAAACCCGGCGCGTCGGTCTGCATGGTCTTCGTGCCGCACACCACGGCGGCGGTGATGATCAACGAGAACGCCGATCCCTCGGTGCGAGCGGACATCCTCGCGGAGCTCAACAAGGTCATCCCGTTCGACGACGGCTACACGCACGGCGAAGGCAACTCCGCCGCGCACGTCAAGGCCAGCCTGATCGGCTCGTCGGTGAGCGTGCCGGTCGAGGACGGCCGCCTGTGCCTGGGCACGTGGCAGGGCATTTACTTCTGCGAATTCGACGGGCCTCGACAGAGACAGGTATGGATACAGACGCGATAAATGATGCCGGCTCGACCGGAGCGAACGCGGGCGGGAAGCCGGCGCGGAAAGTCCGCGACTTCCTGAAGGCCCAGGCGTTCTACGTCGCGGTGGTCCTCCTGGTCGCCGTCATGGGCAGCATGAAGACGTGGCAGGAATTCCGCGCGCAGGAAGCAGAGCGGCGGACGGGCCAGCCTCGGGAGAACGCGGGCCCGTACCCGCTCCTTCAGAAAGACTTCGAAGCGCAGGCGCAGGTCTTCCTGAACATGGCGCGGGCGCGTCCGGAAGACCGGTTCCGCCGCGCGGTGGCGTTCGTCGAGACCGTCGAGTCGCTGAACAAGTACCTGCTCTGGGGCGGCGCCGCGCTGGCGCTGGCCCTGGGATTCTCCTGGGCGCTGCGCGGACGCAGCTTGGCGCAGCCGGCCTTGCCCGATCCGCCGTGGGGACTCTGGGACGTGGCCAAGGTTTCGGCGCTGTGGGCGGCCGGCGCGGAGCTGCTCCACACGCGGCTGTTCTTTCCGCTGAATCCGGCAAGACCGTTCGCGGTCCCCGGCGACTGGATCGCCGAGCTCTTCATCGCCCTCCTGCTCGCGGGGGCGACGATCCACATCGTGGTCGCGGAGCGCGGCGGGCATCTGCGCGATCTCGGGATCCGCGGCAAGTTCTTCGGAAGCGTCGGACTCGGCCTGATCGCGTTCATGGTGGTTCAGCCGTTCCTTCAACTGATCGTCCTCCTGGAGGAGCGCGCCGCGCGGAGCGGACGGGTCCCGGAGATCCCCGTGCAGCAGATCATCCAGGTGATCGCGAGAACGCGGTCCGGATCGGTGCTGGCGCTCGCGGCGGTCGTCGCGGTCGTGGCGGCGCCGATCTCGGAAGAGTTGCTCTTCCGCGGCTTCCTTCAACCGGCGCTCGCGCGCTGGACCGGGCGCGGGTCGGCCATCGTCCTCAGCGCGGCCTTTTTCGCCGCGGCGCACATGGACCTCTACGCCATGCCCTTGCTCCTGGTGCTGGGCATCGCGCTGGCCTACGTCTATGACCGGACCCGGTCGCTGGCGGCGCCCATCGCGCTCCACATGGCTTTCAACGGCATAACGCTGCTTTCCGTCTTCGCGTTCCGCGGCCTTGTGACCGTGCTGCGCGGGCCACATTAGAAACGGAGCGGAGCACCATGTTTGCGGAAACCGCCGTTCAATTGAAACAAATCGAGCGCGGCGTCGCCGAGATCTTTCCGCACGAGGACCTGGTCTCGAAGCTCGAGAAGTCGCGCCGGGAGAACCGGCCGCTGCGGATCAAACTGGGCATTGACCCCACTTCCTCGGACATCCACCTCGGCCACGCGGTGCCGCTCAACAAGCTCAAGCACTTTCAGGACCTCGGCCATCAGGTGGTCCTGATCATCGGCGACTACACCGCCATGGTCGGCGATCCCAGCGGGCGCGACGCCACGCGGCCGCAACTGGCGCACGAGGCGGTGATGAAGCACGCGCAGACCTACCTCGACCAGGTCGGCAAAATCCTGGACCGCTCGCGGACCGAGGTCGTCTACAACGGCGACTGGTTCTCGAAGATGACTTTCCTGGACGTCATCCGCCTGGCCGCAAAGGTGACGGTGGCGCGCATCCTCGAGCGCGACGACTTCCTGAAGCGCTACAAGGCCGGCGAGCCGATCTCGCTGCACGAGTTCATGTACCCCGTCATGCAGGGACACGACTCGGTGATGGTGCGCGCGGACGTCGAGATCGGCGGGACCGACCAGAAGTTCAACCTGCTCGTCGGCCGCCAGTTCCAGAAGGACGCCGGCCAGGAGCCGCAGGTGGCGATGACGCTGCCGCTGCTCGTCGGGACGGACGGCGTTCAGAAAATGAGCAAGAGCTACGGGAACTACATCGGCATCAGCGAGCCGCCCGGCGTCATGTTCGGAAAGACGATGTCCGTTCCGGACGCGCTGCTGCGCTCCTATTTCGACCTGGCGAGCGACCTGCCGGCGGAGCAGGCGGAACGCCTGCTGGCCGGCGACCCGATGCAGGCCAAGCTGGCGCTGGCGTGCGCCATCGTCGAACGGTATCATGGCGCGGACGCCGCGCGCGAGGCGGCGGACCGGTTCGACCGCGAGGTCCGCCACAAGGAAGCGCCGGCCGACATTCCGGAAGTGCGCGTGCCGCCGGAACTGCTCGCCGGCGGCAAGGTCTGGATCGCGCGGCTGATCGTCCATTGCGGAATGGCCGCCAGCACCAGCGAGGCCAAGCGCCTCATCGCCCAGGGCGCGGTCTCCATGGATGGACAGGTCGTCACGGATTCGGGCCTGGAAGTGACGCCGCATCCCGGGTTCCTGCTCAAGGCGGGAAAGCGCAAGTTCGCCCGGGTGACCTCGCAGGAGAAGAAATGACATGAAGACCTACGGCTTCGCCATCGTCGGCTGCGGGATGATCAGCGAGTACCACGCCGCCGCCATCGCCGACCTGCCGAACGCGCGGCTGGTCGCCGGCGCGGACATCGTGGAAAACAACCGCAAGAAGTTCTCGGAGAAGCACGGCTGCGACGCGGTGGCGGATTACAATGACCTGATGAGCCGCAAGGACGTCGACGTCGTGTGCGTCTGCACGCCCAGCGGCGCGCACCTGGAGCCGGCCGTGGCCGCCGCGCGCGGCAAAAAGCACGTGATCGTCGAGAAGCCCATCGAGATCACGCTCGACCGCGCCGATGCGGTCATCCACGCCTGCGACGAGAACCGCGTCCAAGTCTGCACGATCTTCCCCTACCGGTTCACCGAAGGCGCCATCGCGCTGAAGGCCGCCATCGCCCAGGGCCGGTTCGGGCGGATCACCGTCGGCGACGCCTACAACAAGTGGTGGCGGACGCAGGCGTATTACGACAGCGGCGCGTGGCGCGGCACCTGGAAGCTCGACGGCGGCGGCGCGGTCATGAACCAGGGCATCCACGCCGTGGACCTGATCCAGTGGTATCTCGGGCCGGTCGCGGACATCTTCGCCTTCGCCGGCTGCCTGGCGCACGAGCGCATCGAGGTCGAGGACACCGCCGTGGCCGCGGTCCGGTACCGCAGCGGCGCGATGGGCGTGATCGAGTGCACGACTTCGATCTATCCGGGCCTGTCGCGCAAGATCGAAATCCACGGCGACAAGGGCACGGTGGTCATGGCGGACGAGACGTTCATCCAGTGGGAATTCGCCGACGAGCGCCCGGAAGACAAGGATATCCGCCAGCGGCTGGCGTTCGGCAAGGGGATGGTCGGCGCCGGCGCGGCCGACCCGAAAGCGATCAGCTACGTCCACCACCGGGAGCAGATCAGGGACTTTCTCCGCGCCATCGAGACCGGCTCGCAACCGGTCTGCGACGGCCGCGAGGGCCGGAAATCCGTGGAGATCATCATGGCGCTCTACCGTTCGTCGCGCCAGGGCCGAACCGTCACCTTACCGCTCCCGCCGGAAGCCTGAGCGGCGGAGGCCAGTGCTTCCCTGCGGAAATAGGCGTCCTATTTCCGCAGGGAAGCATGACCGCGATAAGCCGCGTCGTTATAATGAGTTATAGGTTCCGTTGGGCCGTGTTTAGTTGCGTAAATTGGTACGCCAATTTACGCAACCAAACACTTGGTCGAAAAGAGGATCATGAGATGAGAAAAATGAGCCGCCTTCTCCTGTGCGCGTTGCCGCTGCTTCTGGCGTCCGGCTGCGTCCTGTCGAGTTCGAGAGAGCAAGCCGTCAAGAAATGCCTGTCCCAGGCGACGGAGCAGGAAAAACAGGGTGACTATCAGGGCGCGCTGAACCAACTCAACCAGGCGCTGACGCTGGACCCCGAGAACGGAAGCGCCCTGGCGCGCCGAGGGATGGTGAAGGCCAAGCTCAACGACACGGACGAAGCCATGAAGGACTTCGACCTGGCGATCCGGCTCGAGCCGGACAATTTCAGCGCCTACCTGGGCCGCGGGCTGCTGCACCGGCAATTGAAGGACACCGAAGGCTCGCTGGCGGACCTGAACCAGGCCATCAGGCTGGCCCCGAAAGCGCCGATGCTCTACCTGGCGCGCGGCCGGACCTACGCCGAGGCCGGCATGACGAAGAAAGCGATCGAGGACTTCACGCAGACCCTGCAAATGGACCCGAACGCGTATGCCGCGTACCTGGAGCGCGCCTACGCCAACATGACGCTCAAGCGGAACGATCGCGCGATCTCCGATCTCCAGTACGTTGCGCAAAAATCAAAAGACCGGGTGTTGGTGCTACGTGCCCGCGAACTCCTGGATCAACTGTCTGAAACGCCGGGCACCCCGCGTTGACCGACCGCCGGCGAGGCCAGCAATGCTTCGACAGCGCACACGCGCCCTTCAAGCCGCCATCGCCGTTGCGGACGCCGCCGCGACGGTGGCCGCCTTCTTCGGCACCTACTACGGCGCCGGTTTTCTCCCTGAGCGCTGGCTTGGCCTGAAGGCCGTCCTCCCGATTTCCCAATATCTCTGGGTCCTCATCATCAGCGTTCCGCTCTGGTGGGTGCTGTTCGGGTTCTTCGGTTGCTATGACCTCTCGCCGATCGAGCAGGCGCGCGACAGCCTCCTGCGGATGGCGGCGCCGCTGGCCGTCGGCGCGCTCTCCATCGGCGCGGCGGCGTTCTTCTCCAAAGAGCCTCTCTTCAGCCGCCGCGTGGTCGGCGCGTTCCTGGTCGGCAACATCGCGCTGCTCATCGCCGGCCGCGTCGCGGCGCTCAAGGCCGCGTCGCGCTTCTACGGGGCCACGGGCGCGCTGCGGCGCGTGCTCGTCGTCGGCGTCGGAGAAGCCGCGCGGGAATTCGGCGAGACGGTGCGCCGCGCCGGCTGGGGGCTGGAGTTCGCCGGCCACGTCGCGCCGTCGCCGGAGACCATGACCCCGGAATGCGTCGGCATGATTTCCGATCTTCCGAAAATCCTCGACGAGCGCGCGGTGGACGACGTGGTCATCGCGGACACCGGCGGCGACCTGGCTGCCGTCCAGCGCGTGATCCACGCCTGCGAAGAGGTCGGCGTCAGCATCCACATCCCGTCGCGCTTCTTCGCCGCGGGGCCGAGCCGGCCGCACCTCGAGGCGTTCAGCGGCATCCGCATGCTGACCTTCACCACGGCGCCGTACAACCCGGTCGCGCTGGGCATCAAGCGCGCGGCGGACCTGCTCGGGAGCATTGCGCTGCTGGTCCTGCTCGGGGTCCCGATGCTCGTCTTCGCGGCGATCGTCAAGCTGACCTCGCCGGGCCCGGTCCTTTTCAAGCAGCGCCGGAGCGGCCTGTACGGGCGCGAGTTCACCCTGTACAAGTTCCGGTCCATGGTCGCCGACGCCGAGCAGCGGCGCGCGGAACTGGCGGCGGCCAACGAGATGGGCGGCCCCGTCTTCAAGATGCGCCACGACCCGCGCATCACGCCCTTCGGGCGCGTCCTCCGGCGCTACAGCCTCGACGAACTGCCGCAGCTTTGGAACGTGCTCAAGGGCGACATGAGCCTCATCGGCCCGCGGCCGCCGCTCCCGAGCGAGGTGCAGAAGTACGAGCGCTGGCAGCGCCGGCGGCTCTCCATGCGGCCCGGCCTCACCTGCATCTGGCAGGTGACCGACCGCAACCGCGCCACCTTCGAGAAGTGGATGGAGTACGACCTCGACTACATTGACCACTGGTCGCTCTGGCTGGATTTCAAGATCGCGCTGCAGACGATCCCGGCGGTGCTGAAGGGGACGGGCGTGTGAAGGGACTCACGCCGTCACGCGCCATTCGGTTCCGGCCCGGCGCATGCGGACCTTCTCGAGACCGAGCATTTTCACCTTGAGGCCGATCCCGCCTGCCGCCGAGAAGCCGACGAGCGAGCCGTCGGACCCGACGACCCGGTGGCACGGGATGAGCAGCGGGATCGGGTTTGCCCCGACCGCCCCGCCGATCGCGCGGGCGGCTTCCGGCCGGCCGATCTCCACGCCGATCCACCGGTAAGTCCGAACCTGCCCGCGCGGGATTCGCCCGATCATGCCCCAGACGCGCTGCTGAAAGGACGTGCCGGAAGAGAGGTCCACCGGAAACTCCTCGAAACGGACGGTCTCGCCGTCGAAATACCGCGCGGCCGCCTCTGCCAGCCGCCGCAACTCCGAAGTAGCGCGCCGCGGCGCGGCTGCGCCCGGCCGGAGCGAGCGGGCGGTCATCGCCAGGATTTCTTCCTCGGCGACTTGCGCTCTCCGAACCGGCAGCACGAACGCGCAGACGCCCTTCCCGCTGCGCGCGCCGGCGCACCAGCCGAGCGAAACGTGAAAGACATCATAGACCGGTCTGCTGTCTGCCTGAGACATAGGCATCCTCCCTGCTTCCTGCCGGAATGGCGCCGATTTGCCGCAGCAGCCGAAGGTGCGGCTGCAGGTCGCCGACCTCGCGCAGGTAGTGGGCGTCGCTGCCCATGACGATCCGGGTTCCTTCCTCGCGGCAGACCCTGAAGAACTCCGGGGCCGGTTCATTCAAATGGAAATTCAGTTCGGCGGCCACGCGATGCTCCTTAAGCAGGCGCGCGAGCGGCTGGTGGAGCTCCGCCGGCACCGGGATGTGCTGCTGCAGGAAAATGCGGAACGGGTGCGCGAGGACGTGGATGCCCTGCGAGACCAGTTGCTCGGTGACGGTCATGAACGAGGCGGCGAACTTGGCAGGCGTCTTGGAGGGAAGATTCGAGGGCAGCCAGTGAAGCGCGCCCAGCAGCACGTCCCAGCCGGCGCGGTCCTCCTCGAGCAGGTTCAGCTTGCCGTCGCGGTCGCATTCGACCTCGAGGCCGACCGCCAGCGTTGGCGAGCGGAACTGAGCCATGGCCGACCGGAACGCGGCCATGCGGTCCCGCCGGAGCTTCCGCGCCTGCGGGATCGCGGCCGGGTTCTCGACGTGCACGCGATGCCAGAAGTCGTCCGCGGGAAGGTAAAGCTGTCCCGCGTGCTCCACGCACGCGACGCCTTTCAGCCCGAGCAGCTCGATCCGCTCGCGCACAGGAATCGGATGCACGTCCACCGCGCAATAGCCGAAGTGCGTGTGCACATGCCCGTCGGTCAGCTCGCGCAGCGGCTCGAATTGAAGCTGCCGGCGCTCGATCCGCACCTCGCGCCCCTGCACCCGGATGAGTTGAAACGGAAACGGCGCTTCGACCAGCGACGCGCAGGTCAGGTACGTCGTTCCGTCCTTTTGCGCCGGCGGCTGGCCCGCGTGGAAGTGTCCGCTGAGCGAGAGCAGCACGTTTTTCCGCCGGTATGATTCCATGATCTCAGGGACATTCGCCGGCATGTAGGGATATGCGGTCGAGTCCACGGGAGGATAGATCGGGCTGTGCTGGATCGCGATCACCGGGCCGGAGGAGGGCTCGGCGGCGAACTGCTCGATGGATTCGCGCGGGCGCGTGCAGGTGTTATCGGCGGCGTAGGGATCGGTGAAACTGTAGAGGGTATATCCTTTGATCCGGTGGACGCCGGCGCGGTCGCCGAACAGCCGCAGCAGCCGCGCGGCCTCCGGGTCGTGGTTCCCGGGCGCGACGATGACCGGCAGCCCGGCCTCGCGCACGGCCGCGGCCAACTCCGCCGCGTCCGACTCGGCGGCGGGCGAGGCGCCGTCCTCCAGCAGGTCGCCGAGGATCACGATCACGTCGGGCGCGCTCGCGCGGCAGGCTTCCCGAATCGCGCGGACGGTCCATTCCAGCGCCAGCCGATAGACGCGCGAAGGCTCCGGCCGGTCCTCGCGCAGCCGGCGCAGGTAGTGCAGGTCCGTCATAGCCAGAATCGTGAGCGGCTCGGACAAACGCTCTTCCTTTCTTTGGAGTGGACGCGCCGCCATGGAGCATAGCGGCGCAAAATCGTTTTTGTCAACAGAAGGATGCAGGCTACGCTGAACGTGTCTGAGGGAGATACGCGCGGCGCCGGTCGAATCGCCGGGCGAGTTCGCTGGCGTAATGCTCGCCGAGACTGTCCGCGTGCTCCCGCGCCCAGGCGGACAATCTGATCTTGCCGAGCGGCGGAGAATCGGCACATAAGAGGCCGGCCATCAGGCCCTTGATTTCCTCGCGGGTGATGATGACGTCGTGAACGATCTTGCCGGTCAGCCAGGTGGCCGCATACGCGACGGAGGGCGGAAGCGAGACGATGCGCCGCGGCTTGCCGATCGCCCGGCCGATCTCTCCGACCAGGCCGCGATAGGTGAACGTCTCCGGGCCGATGGCGTTGACGATCACATTCGAGTTCCCGCGCCCCGCCGCGACCGCCTGCTCGGCGAAGTCCTCGACGTGGATCGGCTGCAGGCGATACTGGCCGTCGCCGAACACCGCGTACACGGGAAACCGGCGCAGCGCCCAGGCGATGTTGTTGACCAGGATGTCCTCGCCGCCGAAGAGGACGGCGGGCCGCAGGATGGCGTGAGACAGGCCCGATTCGCGCAGCGCGCGTTCCAGCCGCGCCTTGCCCCGGAAATATTCCAGCGGCGAGTCCTCGGAAGGGTTCGTGATGCTGACGTGGACCACGCGCCGGACTCCGGCGGCGCGGGCCGCCTCGAAGAGCCGCAGGCTGTTCCGCACGGCATCGGAGAAACCGAACTCGCCGTGATTGAAGCGCACCCAGTAGGTGTTGTAGAGCACCGAAGCGCCGCGCAGCGACTCAACGAGTTTGCCAGGCTGGTCGAAATTGAACGGGTGCGCCTCGACCTTCCCGCCGAACGGGTTGGGCCGGTCCGGCGAGTTCGTCAGCGTCCGCACGCGGCAGCCCGCCTCCAGCAGCCGCGCGGCGATGTACCGGCCGCAATACCCGAATGCGCCCGTGACGACGTGAAGCTCCGGCCCGGACATCAGGCTTTGACCTGGTCAGGCAGGAATCCTTCCGCGACGAGGATGAAACCGGCGAGCGCGAGAGCAATGAATATGATCACGGGCGCCTCCTCCAAATCACGCGCAGTACACTGCGCGCTCTGGAATTCCGTCAGGGAATCCCCACCGTCGCCTGGATATCGAACGGCACTTCGATGTCCTTGAATTCCTCCCAGCACGTGATCACGATCGTGGCCGAGTCCACCTGCTGCGGCAGCATGAAGGACTTCGCCGCGGTCAGCACTTTTCCACCGGCGGTCGCCGCGGCGATCGGGCCGGGCTTGGCGCCGAGGTCCTTGCCGTCCGCGTCCAGGAACGTGACGCTCGCGATGTCCGACCAGTCCTGCTTGGTCTGCAGCGCCACCTCGAATACGGGCAGCGTGTTGGGCGCGGCCTCGTCCGACTTCGGCAGCTCGAAAGCCCTCGGCACATTGCCGGCCTTCAAGACGGTGAAGCTCATCCCGCCGGCGCTGAACTCCGTGCCCGGCTTGAGATCCACCTTCGCCTGCCGGCCGGCCTCCTTCTTGCCGCCGCACTTGAGGCTGAGCGTCCCGGCGACCGCGATGGTCGTGGCGCCCGCGGCGGGAACTTCCTGGCCGGCGACCTCGATGATGCAGCTCTTGCCGTCGGCGCTGACCTGAATGCCCCTGCCTACCTGCGCCTCGCGCGTGATCCCTTTCGACGAGACCGTCAGGTCCGTTCCCCGGTCATCGGTCATTTTGGCGACTTTCGTCTCGTCCCGGTTCACCGAGATGATCCCGCCGTCGGGGACCGTCACCAGCAATGCCACGGTCGTGCCCTTCCGCCAGCGGAACGCGCGCAGGACTTCGTCGTCGGTCTCGTATCCCGCCCCGACGACGCGGACGCCGCAGACTTGGACCTTCGGCTCGGCGGCCGCCTGTGCGCGGGCACATCGCGCTCCGCCGAACAGGACCGCAAGCGCCGCGCCGAGAATCGCCGCGCATGCCGCGGCTGACCGGATTGCGGAAGGACGACCTCTCATCACCAGCCTCCTGTTTGAGTTCAACTCGGCGACACGAAGGACTCCAAGACACTTCTTGCGGCATGACAGTATCATACGCTCCTGAGATGATTTGGCAAGTCGGAATCGCGGGTTTGCGCGACGAGGGCGACGCTCCGTTGGCGCGCTCGCCCGGTTATGCTAAAATAGGGTCGTTCGAGTGGCGCGAAACCGTTCTCCACGAGGGTCCCCTATTGAACCAGGCATATTGCGGCGCCTGCGGTAAGCTGGCGCCGGCCGAACCCGTCGAACGCGATGGCCAGATTTTTCTCGTCAAGAAATGCCCGGCCTGCGGGCCGACCGAAAGCCTGATCTCCGGCGACGCCCCGCGCTACAACGCCAAGCGCTCGCTGGACCTCGGCCACGATTTCAAGGGCTGCGCGCTCGACTGCACGCATTGCGGCCGGGGCAAGCAGCCGAACATGGTCTTCCTCGACGTCACCAACCGCTGCAACCTGAACTGCCCGATCTGCATCAACAACACGCCGAGCATGGGCTTCGTCTTCGACCCGCCGATGGAGTATTTCGACCGCATCTTCAAGCACTACTCCCAGGCCGACCCGAAGCCCGCCGTCCAGCTCTTCGGCGGCGAGCCCACGGTGCGCCAGGACCTGTTCGAGATCATCCGGCTCTCGCGCTCGTACGGCCTGCCGACGCGCGTGGTCACGAACGGCATCAAGCTCGCGGACGAGGCGTACTGCCGCAAGCTGATCGAGAGCCGCGCGACGATCCTGATCGCCTACGACAACGACAACCCGGAGACGTACCGCGTCCTCCGCGGCAGCGAAAAGGCGCTGGGGCTCAAACTGCAGGCGCTGGAGAACATCCGCCGCATCGGCGGCGCCAAGGTGGCGCTGATGTCGCTGGTGGCGAAGGGGTTCAACGACCAGGACCTGCCGAAGCTGTTCGAGTTCTGCCATGAGGCGCGCGAACAGGTGCGCGGAATCTATTTCATGCCCATGGCGCACAACTGGACGCCCGACCGGCTGGACCTCGAGGCGGAGCGGATCACGAGCGAGGACGTGGAGAAACTCGTGGCGCGCATCTGGCCGGAGGAGTCCGTGGATTTCGTCCCGGCGGGGTTCTTCGGCCAGCTCCGGGTGCTGTCGAAGTATCTGCATCTCAAGCCGATGCCGTTCGCGGGCGCGCACCCGAACTGCGAGAGCATGTACCTGCTCGTCTCCGACGGCAAGCGCTACCTGCCGCTCAACCACTACCTGCGCACCAGCGCGGTGGCGTTGGGCCGCGACCTCCTCGACGCGGAGCGCCGAATGGCGGCGCGCGAGCAGGCGCTGCAGACCGGCGCCTTCGGGCGGACCCTCGCCGCGCTGCGGCTCCGCAACGCCTGGCTGTGGTCGAGCGCAGCGCTCGCGATGGGCCGCATTTTCTTGAAGTACACCCGCCTGGGAAGGCTCCTCAAAGGCCGCGGGCCGGTCAAGCTCTGGCACGGGGCGATGGTGCCGCTCAAGCTGCTCTTCGGCGGCCGCAGCCGGATCGTCCTCGGCCGCCACACCAACATCCAGCGCGCCTTGCAGTTGATCGTCCTGCCGTTCGAGGACCGGTCCACGCTCGAGACGGACCGGCTGGAGCGCTGCCCGGCGGGATTCGCCTACGTGGACCCGAAGACCGGCCGCGTGCGGTCGGTCTCGACGTGCGCCTGGGGCATCCACAAGACCACCATCATGCGCGAGATCATGGCCGCCTATAAGGCCGCCGAACCGGCGCCGGAGCCGGCGCGGCCCGCCGCGCCTTCCGACAGCCGTTGAACGCCCGCAGCAAGGCACGCCGAATCCGCCCTGCGACATGTGAGGCGCAATGGAACGCATCTCCGCCATCGAGGCGTTGCGGCGGCTGAAAGCCGGTTCTGCGGTTACCAACGCCGAAATACTTGAACCCATCGAACTGCGCACTCTGTGCCCTCCACTGAAGTCATGCCAAGGAGACTCCGTCGCAGAGCGAATCGAGTTCCACGCCTGCCGGTTAAACTCCCTGGACGCGCCAATGGTCTACTTCCTGGAGCGTCTGACCCTGACTAGCACGCGCGTGGAAGCGGCGAAGGGAAGCTTTTATTGCTGCTACTTCTTCAAGGGAGCGGAGATTGAGCGATGCGAGTTCGTCGGACCGGTGGAGTTCAGTAATGGCGAAGGAAACAAAGACGGCAGTATTTTTGCACTCAAGGACACGGTGTTTCACGAGTTCGTGAATTTCCTGGATTGCACCTTCGATGGGCCGGTCGAAATTCGCGGTTGCCGGTTTGAAAAAGGGACCAACCTGCTGGGCAACCGCGGCCAGCCGTACGCTGCGCAATTCCGTGCGCCGCTGGTCCTCGATGGAAACGAAGGGCGCATGGACATTGATGGCTACGGTCCAGGCCCCGAAGGCGTCTGACACGTCCGCGAATAACACCAAGAGGACACCTGACCCGCCCCATCCTGCAGGCTAAACCACTCCCGCCTAAAGGCGGTTGGTTGAGTCGCGACTGAAAGTCGCGGAAAGAGCCACTGAAGTGGCGAGCGTCATTCCGAGCGTAGCGAGGAATCTCACACCCCTTGCGCCGCTCACGCGCTGCGTGTGAGATGCTTCACTTCGTTCAGGATGACGAGCGCCCATCTCAGGCCTTTCGCAAGAAATGCGCTAACGAAGAAAAGACCTACTGAAAGTCAACCGGCTGAAAGCCGGTGGGATTAGACCCGGTGCACGGAACCTAAAATGGAGGCATTGTGAAAAGCGTAACGCTGTTAGTTTAGTAACGACGGTTCACTCCGATGCCTGAAAAACTGCTATTATCTCCGAGAAGATCGTTGTACGGCTCAGCCTGTATCGCCGGCTTCCCGCGTCGGCCGCGCGCGTGGCAGGCGGCACGATCAACGGCCGCACTACGGGTGGCGCGCTACAGGCGGCGCAGATGAACGACGCGCTGCGGTGGCACACATCGGACAGCGCGGGCTGAACGGGGCCTCGCGGATGGCGCGAGCGGGAGCCACCGCGCGAGGCGCGGCTATCTATTTTCACGACGATAAGACACTTGACACAGCTCACGACGCAAGTTACAATTAAAGCGTTGTGAAAGTTGTAACGCTGTTAGCTCTGTAACGATGGCTGGCTCCGATGCCTGAAAAAACTGCGATTATCTCGGAGAAGATTGTCGCGCGGCTCAGCCTGTATCGCCGGCTTCTCGCAGCGGAGGCGGCGGGCGGCGCGCGGCACATCTACTCCCATCAGCTCGCGACGATGGCGGGCGTTTCGGCCGAGCAGGTCCGGCGCGATATGATGGCCGTCGGTTATAACGGCACGCCGATCAGGGGTTACTGCATCGCCGAGCTGATGAGCTGCATAGACGGCCTCCTCGACGCGGCGCAGGGGCAGAGCGTGGCGATTGTGGGCCTTGGGCACCTCGGCCGGGCCATCACCGTTTATTCCGCGGGCCGGTGGCCGAAGCTGTCCATCGTCGCCGCCTTCGACAACGATCCGGCCAAGGTCGGGCAGGTCATCAACGGCTGCACCTGTTACCAGGACACCGAGATCTCCCGGATCGTGGCGGAACAGGATATCCGCGTGGCGATCATCACGGTCCCGGCTTCGGAGGCGCAGAAAGTCGCCGACACGCTCGTGGAGGCCGGCGTGAAGGGAATTCTCAATTTCGCGCCGGCGCGGCTGCGCGTCCCGCCGGACGTGTACGTCGAGAACATGGACGTCGCCGTGTCGCTCGAAAAGGTCGCCTACTTCGCCCGGCAAGCTCCAGCCCGGAAGGTGGCCGCCTCCGCGCGGGAGATGGGAACCGAACATGCCATCCAATAAGTCATTTGTCGAGACGATCAAAGAGCGCTGCCGGGTGTGTTACACCTGCGTGCGCGAATGCCCGGCGAAGGCGATCCGCATCTCGGACGGCCAGGCGGAGATCATCGGCCAGCGCTGCATCAACTGCGGCAACTGCGTGAGGGTCTGCAGCCAGCGCGCGAAGCAGGTGATCGGCTCCATCGGGGAAGTGCGCGCGCTGCTGGATTCCGGCGCGCCGACGGCGGTCTGCCTGGCGCCCAGCTTTCCCGCCGAGTTCACGGACATCAGCGCCGAGCGGCTCGTCGGCATGCTGCGCCGCCTGGGCTTCAGCAAGGTCGCAGAAGTCGCCGCTGGCGCGGACCTGGTCGCCGATGCCTACCGGAAACTGCTGGCGAAGAACGACGGCCGGCGATACATCGCCACGACGTGCCCGGCGGTCGTGACCTATGTCGAGCGCTACCATCCGCAGCTCGTGGACCACCTGGCGCCGATCGTCTCGCCGATGATCGCCACCGCCCGGTGCCTGCGGCGGCTCTACGGGCCGGAACTGCGAGTCGTCTTCGTCGGCCCCTGCATCGCGAAAAAGCAGGAATCGCACACGGTCCACGTCGGCAGCGAGATGGACGGCGTCCTGACTTTCGTCGAGCTCTGGCAGATGTTCGCGGAGGCCGGGATCAAGCCCGAATCGGCGGAGCCGGGCGAGTTCGACCCGCCGCGCGCGGGTTCCGGCGCGCTCTTCTCCATCAGCCGCGGCCTGCTGCAGGCGGCGGCGATCGGCGAGGACCTCATCGCCGGCCAGGTGATCGCCGCCGACGGACGGTCCAATTTCGCGGACGCGATCAAGGAGTTCGAGGCCGGGACGATGGACGCGCGGCTGCTGGAGACGCTCTGCTGCACCGGGTGCATCATGGGCGCGGGCATGAGCAGTACGCTGCCGCTGTTCGCGCGGCGCGCCCGCATCAGCGAATATGTCCGCGCGCGCCTCCGGCCCGAAGAGCGCCGCGGCGGCCCGGTTGTCCCGAAGGAGTTCGAGGGACTCGACCTCTCGCGCGGCTTCGCGCCGAACGACCAGCGGATCCCCGTGCCGTCGCCGGAGGAGATGACGAGCATCCTCGCCCGGATGGGCAAGCTCAAGCCCGAGGACGAGCTCAACTGCGGCGCCTGCGGCTATGACACCTGCCGCGAGCACGCCACCGCCATTCATCGCGCCCTGGCGGAAAGCGAGATGTGCCTGCCCTACACGATTGACCAGCTCCGCAAGACGGTCAAGGAACTCGGCGTCTCGAACGAGCAGCTCGCGAAGGTGCAGGAAGCGCTGATGCACACGGAGAAACTCGCCAGCATGGGCCAGCTCGCCGCCGGCATCGCGCATGAGATGAACAACCCGCTCGGCGTCGTCCTCATGTACGCGCACCTGCTGCTGAGCGACGTCCATGACGCCAAGCTCCGCGAGGACCTGACCCTCATCGCCGACCAGGCCGACCGCTGCAAGAAGATCGTGTCCGGCCTGCTGCACTTCGCGCGCCAGAACAAAATCGTCCCGCAGCCGACGGACCTGCGCGAGCTGGTGGACCGGAACATCAAGGCGATCCACTTTCCCGCGAACATCACGGTCCGCTTCGAGCACCTCGCCGCGGACACGGTCGCGGAGGTGGACCCGGACCAGGTCGTGCAGATCCTCATCAACCTGGTGACCAACGCGCAGGCGGCAATGCCGGACGGTGGCACGCTCACGCTCCGCACGAACGGCGACGAACGGACCGTGCGCCTGATCGTCTCCGATACCGGCGTCGGCATCCCCAAAGAGAACCTGCGCAGGATCTTCGAGCCGTTCTTCACGACCAAGCAGGTCGGGCGCGGGACCGGGCTGGGCCTGTCGGTGACCTACGGCATCGTCAAGATGCACCGCGGCGACATCCGCGTCGAGTCGAACGCGAACCCCGCCGCCGGACCGACCGGCTCGACCTTCACGGTCATCCTGCCCCGGCGCGAGAAGGAGGAATGAGATGCCCGAGACGCTTCGGATCCTGACGGTGGACGACGAGCCCGGCATGCGCACCGGCGTCGTGCGCGTGCTCAAGGATTACGCGGTCCGCATGCCCGAGGCGGAGGGCGAGGTCGCCTTCGTCACCGACCACGCCGCCACCGGCGAGGAAGCGCTCGAAAAAATCCGCGCCACGCCTCCGGACATCCTGCTGCTCGACTACAAGCTGCCCGGTATCAGCGGGCTGGACGTGCTCGATCAGGTCGTCTCCGGGCAGCCGGACATCCTCGTCATCATGATCACGGCCTACGCCTCGCTGGAGACGGCCGTTGCGGCCACCAAGCGCGGGGCGTACGATTTCCTGGCCAAGCCGTTCACGCCCGAAGAGCTGCGCAACGCCGTGCGCAAGGCGGCCGGCCGCATGATCGTCACGCGGCAGGCGCGCAAGCTCGCGCAGGAAAAGCGCCAGGCGCGTTTCGAGTTCATCTCCGTCCTCGCTCACGAGCTCAAGGCGCCGATCTGCGCGATCGAGGGCTACCTGCACATTCTCAAGGACCCGTGGACGCGCCCGGACCCGGCGGCGCACGACCGCATGCTCGACCGCTGTCTCATCCGGGCCGAGCAGATGCGCATCATGATCCTCGACCTGCTGGACCTCACGCGCATCGAGTCGGGCCTGAAGAAGCGCGAAGCGGTCGAGCTGGATCTCGTCGAGGTCGCGCGCGCGGCGCTGGAGATCGTCGCCGCGGAGGCGAAGGCGCGGAACATCGCCCTCGAGCTGCACGCGACCGGGCCGCTGAAGCTCACCGCCGACCGGCTGGAGATGGAAATGATCCTCAACAACCTCGTCTCGAACGCCGTCAAGTACAACCGCGACGGCGGCCGCGTGGACGTCACGCTCTCCGCGTCGGAGGGCCCGATCACCATCGCCGTCGCGGACACCGGCATCGGCCTGGAGCCGGCGGAAGCCGCGCGGTTGTTCACCGATTTCGCCCGCGTCCGGAACGACAAGACGCGGCACATCCTCGGCAGCGGGCTCGGCCTCTCGATCGTCCGGAAACTGGCCGACCTCTATCACGGCCAGGTCAGCGTCGTCAGCAAGCCGGGCGAAGGAAGCACATTCACGGTCGTGCTGGAGCCGGACACCCAGCCCTGACCGCGTACGGGGAAGATCGGCAGGAATGGAAAAAAGCGATATCATCCTGTGGCTTCGCGAAGAGCGCCCGGCGCGCCTCGAGGATCTCTATCGGCTCGCGGATGAAACCCGACGGCGGAACGTCGGCGACGAGGTCCACCTGCGCGGGCTGATCGAAATCTCGAACTGCTGCGTCCGCAACTGCGCTTACTGCGGGCTGCGGGCCGGACATCAGGCGCTGGCGCGCTACCGGATGACTGCGGAGGAAATCCTCGGCTGCGTCCGCAAGGCGGTGGATTACGGATACGGCACGGTGGTGCTGCAGTCCGGCGAAGATTACGGCATCGCCACCGAACCGATGGCGGCGACCATCCGCCGCATCAAGTCGGAGACGGCGCTCGCCGTGACGCTCAGCTTCGGCGAGCGCCCCGGCGAGGACCTGGCGCGCTGGCGCGCCGCCGGCGCCGACCGGTACCTGCTGCGCTTCGAGACTTCGGACGCGGATCTCTACCGGCGAATCCATCCGCCGCTCGCCGCGCCATCGGACCGCATCGCGATCCTCCGCCGCCTCGGCGAACTCGGCTACGAGGTCGGAAGCGGCGTAATGATCGGAATTCCGGGCCAGACTTACGAGAGCCTGGCGGAGGATGTCGCCCTGTTCCGGGCGCTCGGCCTCGACATGATCGGCGTCGGCCCGTATCTGCCGCACCCGAACACGCCGCTTGGGCGGAGCCCCGCCGATTTCCGGGCGCGCGATTCCGACCAGGTCCCGAACACCGAGGAGATGACGTACAAGGTCCTGGCGCTGACGCGGCTCGCCTGCCCGCGGGCGAATATCCCGAGCACCACCGCGCTGGCGACGCTCAACACCGAAGGCGGACGCGAGCTCGGCCTCCGGCGCGGCGCCAACGTCGTCATGCCGAACCTGACGCCGGTGAAGTACCGCGCGCTCTACGAGATTTACCCGGGCAAGGCCTGCATCGCCGAGACGGCGGAAGCCTGCCAGGGTTGCCTGCGACAGAGGATTCTTTCGATCGGGCGGAAAGTCGGAATCGGACCGGGCGGCGCTTTGATTCACCGCGACGGCGCAAAATTGCACCACGACGACACGACGAGCACGACGGAACTACTGTTACGGTAATGCTTTGTCCCAGTGTTCGTCGTGCGCCGTTCGTCGTGCCCGTCGTGTCGTCGTGGTAGCATGAGGTGCAGCGATGAAAATGTCGGCGACGATGAAATTGAGCGAAGGCGCGGTGGACTTCATTGACGATGCGCGTCTCGAAGGGCTGCTGGCCGGCGCGCGGCCGGACGACCGGCAAGTGGACGACGTCATCGCCAAGAGCCTGGCCAAGAGCGCGCTGACGGTGGAAGAAACCGCCCTGCTCCTGAAGGCCGACCGGCCCAGGCAGGTCGAGCGCATCTTCGAGGCCGCGCGCGAGCTCAAGCGCGCGGTTTACGGGAACCGCATCGTGCTCTTCGCGCCGCTCTACGTCGGCAACCGGTGCGTGAACGACTGCCGCTACTGCGGCTTCCGCCGCTCCAACCGGGCGCAGGTCCGCCGCACGCTCGACGGCGCGGAGTTGCGCCGGCAGGTCGAGGCGCTCGAGCGCGTCGGCCACAAGCGGCTGATCCTCGTCTTCGGCGAGCATCCGAAGTACGACGCCGATTTCATCGCCCGCGCCGTCCGGACGGCTTACGCGACGCGCGCGGGCCACGGCGAAATCCGGCGCGTGAACATCAACGCCGCCCCGCTTGACCATGAAGGCTATGTGACCGTCAAGCAGGCGGGAATCGGCACGTACCAGATTTTCCAGGAGACCTATCATCATGAGACGTACGCGCGCGTTCACCCGGCGGGCACGCGCAAGGCGGACTACCTCTACCGGCTCGACGGGCTGAGCCGCGCGATGGAGGCCGGCTGCGACGACGTGGGCATCGGCGCGTTGTTCGGGCTTTGCGACTGGCGCTTCGAGGCGCTCGGCCTGGTCTCGCACGCGCTTTATCTCCAGTCGCGCCACGGCTGCGGCCCGCACACGATCAGCTTCCCGCGGCTGCAACCGGCGTGCGGCGTGGAACTCGGCGGCGAATTCCGGGTGAGCGACCGCGATTTCAAGCGCCTCATCGCGATCCTGCGCCTGGCCGTGCCGTACACCGGCCTGATCCTCACCGCGCGCGAGCGGCCCGAGCTCCGGCGCGAGGTGATGGCCTTCGGCGTCTCGCAGATTGACGCGGGCAGCCGCATCGAGATCGGCGGCTACACCGAGTCCGGCGACGCGCAGCGCATGGAGCGCGAGCAGTTCTCCCTCGGCGACGTGCGCCCGCTCGACGCGGTGATGCGCGGCCTGATCGAGGACGGATACGTGCCGAGTTTCTGCACCGCCTGTTACCGGCTGGGCCGCACCGGCGAGCATTTCATGGAGTTCGCGATCCCCGGTTTCATCAAGCGCTTCTGCACGCCCAACGCGCTCTCCACGTTGATGGAGTATCTGGTGGACTACGCCGCGCCGGAGACGCGCGCCGCCGGCGAGAAGGCCGTCGCGGCCGAACTGGCGAGGATGGAGGAAGGGCAACTCAAGGAGCAGTTGGCCGATCGGCTCCGCCGAATCCGCGAGACGGACGACAGGGACCTCTACTTCTGAGGCGGGATGGCATGCCGGAATTCCGCACCGAAAAAGACTTGCTCGGAGAGCGCCAGGTTCCCGCCGGCGCGCTGCACGGCGTGCACACCGAGCGCGCGCTGGAGAATTTTCCGCTGGCGCTTCGGCGCGTGAACCCGGCGCTCATCCGCGCTTACGGCGCCGTCAAGCTCGCCTGCGCGCGGACGAACCACGAGCTCGGCTGGTGGGACGATGCCAAGGCCCGCGCCATCGAACAGGCCTGCTCGGAGATGATGGAGGGCCAGCTCGACGGCCATATCGTCGTGGACGCGCTGCAGGGCGGAGCGGGGACCTCGACGAACATGAACGTCAACGAGGTGCTCGCAAACCGCGCGCTGCAACTGCTCGGCAAGCCGCTCGGCGACTACGCCGCGGTCTCGCCGCTGGAGGACCTCAACCTCCACCAGTCCACGAACGACACGTATCCGACGGCGCTGAAGGCGGCCGCGATCCAGCTTCTCCGCGCGCTCGAGCGCGAGGTCACCGGCCTCTTCGAGGAATTCCAGCAGAAGGAAAAAGCGTTCGCGCACGTCGTCAAGATCGGCCGGACGGAGATGCAGGACGCGGTGCTGGTGACTCTCGGGCGCGAGATGTCAGCCTATGCCGAGGCGTTCGCGCGGGACCGCTGGCGCATCTACAAATGCGAGGAACGGCTGCGCGTGATCAACCTCGGCGGCACGGCGGTCGGCACGGGCCTGCTGGCGCCGCGCGAGTACATCTTCCGCGCCGTCGAGCACCTGCGCGACATCACCGGCCTGGGCTTCGCCCGCGCGGAGAACATGGTCGAGGCCACGCAGAACGCCGACGTGTTCGTCGAGGTCAGCGGCATCCTCAAGGCGTGCGCCGTGAACTTGCTCAAGATCGCGTCGGACATCCGGCTGCTTTCCTCGGGCCCGGACGCAGGCATCGGCGAGGTGCGCATCCCCGAGCGGCAGGCCGGCTCCTCGATCATGCCTGGAAAGGTCAACCCGGTCATCCCGGAGGCCGTCTCGCAGGCGGCAATGGCGGTGATGGCCAACGACCAGGCCATCGCGCAGGCGTGCTCGCTCGGCAGCCTGGAGCTGAACCCGTTCCTGCCGCTGGTCGCCGACGCGCTGCTCGGCAGCCTGGACCTGCTGCGGAACGCCTGCTCGATCTTCCGGCGCTTCTGCGTCGCCGGGCTTGAGGCGGACGAGGCGCGCTGCCGGCGCAACGTCGAAGGCGCCACCGCCGTCCTCACCGCGCTCGCCGAGCGGATCGGGCACCAGGCCGCGACCGAGGTCGCCCGCGCCGCGCGCGAAAACGGAAAGAGCGTCCGCGAGATCGTGATCGAAGGCGGCTTGGTCAGCGGGCCGGAATTCGACCAGCTTATTTCCCCGGAACGCGTCATGCGCCTGGGGCATCCACTGCGGGAAAAACACTGAGTTGAGAGGCACCCCCAAAAGCTTCCGGCTGCACATCGGCATCTTCGGCCGGCGGAACGTCGGCAAGTCGTCGCTGCTGAACAGCCTGACGCGGCAGAACGTCTCGATCGTCTCCGACGTGGCCGGCACGACCACCGACCCGGTCGAGAAGCCGATGGAGCTGCTGCCGATCGGGCCGGTGCTGTTCATTGACACGGCGGGCATTGACGACGCCGGCGCGCTCGGCGAACTGCGCGTGCAGCGGACCCGGCAGGTGTTCGACCGGACCGACCTCGGCCTGATCGTCACCGAGGCGGCGACGTGGGGCACGTTCGAGGAGGGCATCCTGGCCGAGCTGGCCGCGCGGAAAACGCCGGTCGTGGTCGTGCTGAACAAGACGGACCTCGCGGGACCGGACCCGAAAGCGGTCGCCGAGCTGAAGTCGCGGAAAATCCCGTGGGTCGCGACCGTCGCCTGCTCGGGGAAAGGCATCCTGGACCTGCGCGAGGCGCTGATCCGCGCCGCGCCGGAGGATTTCATCAACGCGCCCTCGATCCTCGGCGACCTGGTCCCGCCCGGCGAACTGGTGGTGCTGGTCGTGCCGATTGACCTCGAAGCGCCCAAAGGCCGGCTGATTCTGCCGCAGGTCAACGCCATCCGCGACGTGCTCGACAACGACGCGTACTGCGTCGTCGTCAAGGAGCGCGAACTGCGCGACGCGCTCGACCGTCTCAAACGCCCGCCCGCGCTCGTCGTCACCGACTCGCAGGGCTTCCTGAAAGTCGCCGGGGACACGCCGAAGGACATCCCGCTGACCTCGTTCTCCATCGTCTTCGCGCGATACAAGGGCGACCTGGCCGAATTCGTCCGCGGCGCGCTGGCCATCGAGAACCTGCATCCGGGCGACAAGGTCCTCATCGCCGAGGCGTGCTCGCACCACCCGATCGGCGAGGATATCGGCCGCGTGAAAATCCCGCGCTGGCTGATGCAGTACGTCGGCGGCAAGCTCGACGTCCTCAGCGTGCAGGGGCACGATTTCCCCGACGACCTGGGTCCGTACAAGCTGATCGTGCACTGCGGCGGGTGCATGTGGAACCGGCGCGAGATGCTCACGCGCATCCTCCGCTGCCGGCAGGCGGGCGTGCCGATCACCAACTACGGCATGACGATCGCGTATTCGCTGGGCATCTTCGAGCGCGCGCTTGCGCCCTTCCCCGGCGCGCTGGAGACCTATCAGCGGCTGAGAGGAAAATCCGCGGTCGAAACCCGTTGATTTCCCGCGGCCTCGGTGATAGGCTTTAGTTGATGCGGGCGCGTATGGGCACGAGTTCTCGTCGGCAAACAGGGCAACCGGAGACCGGGGCAAACCGGCGACTCTCGAAACCGCCGGCTCCCGGATTTCCGCAGGAGGAGGCTCGCCATGTTCTTTATTGACTACGTGGCGCTGCTGCTGGTCAACATGACGGCAGGCTTCGTGGTGCTGGCGTTCTTTCTGCTCTATGGATTGAGCGGCGAGCGGAAGCGCTGGGCGGCGCCGTTCGCGATGGCCGGGCTGGTCGCGTTCCTGTGCGGACTCCACATGATCTTCCGGTGGCCGCTGCCGGGCGCCTACAACAGCGCGTTCGGCGAGACGTCGGTCCTGCTGGGCGTCATTTACCTGGGCATCGCGCTGAGCCTGGCCAAGGAGTGGGACCTGGCCCCGCTCGCGCTCTACGGCATCATCGCCGCGCTGGTGCCGGTGGTCCTGGGCGTCTGCATCCTGGATCTCAACATGACGGCAAAGCCTGGAATGTCCGGAGTCGGATTCATCCTCTCCGGCCTGGGCGGCATCCTGGCGGCGCTGGCATTCTTCGCGCCGACCAGCAAGGCGCTTCGCTCCACGGGCGCGCTGGTGCTGATCGTCGCGGCGGGCATCTGGGCGCTGACCGGTTTCGGGGCGTATTGGATGCACATGCATTCGGACAACTTCAAGAACTGGAAGCCGGCGACGATGAGGCGCGCCATGGAAAAAGCGCCCGAGGCCGAGAAGGAGAACATGCCCGCTCCGCATCTCATGAAGGCGCCGTGAGCGCGAGGTTCGGCCGTATCGGAATTTTCTCGTCCACGGCGTCCACAGCGCCGCCGGAACCGCCGCTTATCCCCTGTCGCACGGCAATCTCCTTTCCGCCGACGGTTGCCGCCGCGAAGCGCCGGTGCTAAACTGTCCGCCCGGCGCGAACAACCAAGGCGCGTCTGCGGCTCAACAGCGTCAACTCTCGGAGGCTGACATGAAAACCCCGTTCGACCGCGAGATCAAGCCGGACTGGAAAGAATTCGTGGAGACGATCCTTCGGAAGCGGACGCCGAAACGCGTCCACTGCATCGAGCTGTTCCTCGACGCGGAAGTCCAGGCGGCCGTCGCGAAACGCTATGGCCTGATGCAGGACTGGACGCCGAACGAGCCGGCCAAAGGGATGGAACTGCAAATTCGGATTCAGCGGTTCCTTGGCTACGACTACGTGCGCGCCGGGCTGGACGGGTTCAGCATGCCGCTCAAGCGCGTCGCCGTCGAGGACTCCGCGCTGCTGAAGCGCGAAGGCGGCCGCACCTTCCAGGACGAGCACGTCGGCCCGATCACCAACTGGGAAGAGTTCGAGAAGTACCCCTGGGCGGATCCGGCCAAGGCCGGGACGCAGACGCTCGAGTGGTACGAGAAGAACCTGCCGGAGGACATGTGCGTCATCGCGAGCGGCGGCTTCGCGCATTTCGCGGAATACCTCTGCTGGCTGATGGGCTACGAGACGCTCTGCTACGCGCTCTTCGAGCAGCGCGACCTGGTCGAGGCGATCAGCCGCCGCCTGGAGGAAATCTTCCGCAGCAGCGTCAAGATCATGCTCCAGTTCGACCGGGTGAAAGTCGTCTGGGGCAGCGACGACATGGGATTCAAGACCGGCCTGCTCTTCAGCCCCGCGGACATGCGGCGGTTCGTCCTGCCCGGACACAAGCTCATGGCGAAGATGTCGCACGATGCCGGCCGGCCATACCTCCTGCACGCCTGCGGCAATCTGAACGATATTATGGACGACCTCGTCAACGACGTCCGGATTGACGGCAAGCACTCCTTCGAGGACACGATCGAGAAAGTCACGGACTTGAAGGACACCTACGGAAAGCGCGTCGCGCTCCTGGGCGGGGTGGACGTGGATTTCCTGTGCCGCTCGGACGAGAAGCAGGTCCGCGCGCGCGTCCGCGAGACGCTCCGCAAATGCATGCCCGGCGGCGGCTATTGCCTGGGCACCGGCAACAGCGTCACCAACTATATCCCGGTGGACAACTACCTGGCGATGCTCGACGAAGGGCGGAAGTTCGCGGTGGCGGGGCAATGAGGAATCAGTTGAGTTTTGCGAGGGCGGGAAATATGAAGAAACATCTCATCCTCGGCGTGCACATCACCGACCGCGTGAAGCACGTGCCGGAAGTCCAGAAAGTGCTGACGGAGTTCGGCTGCAGCATCAAGACGCGCCTGGGCCTGCACGAGGCCGGCCCGAAGGCCTGCTCGCCCAACGGCCTGATCCTCCTCGAGATGGTCGGCGACGACAAAGAGTCCAACCGGATGGCGCGAAAGCTGAGGGCGATCGAGGGGATCGAAGTGCAGAAGATGCTCTTCGCCCATCCTTGAGCCGGCCGGAAGGCTACTGTTCCGCCGGCTTCCAGGGCGCGTCCTTGGGCACGTAGACTTCCATGTACTGCCAGTGGGAGAGACCGCCGGCGGGCACCGGAATTCTCTCCGCGACGGCGTAGCTTTCGCGGACCGCGCCGGCGAAGTCGGGCGGTTCCAATTGGGGCCGCAGGATCAGGACTGAAAACCCGCCGCTGCGGATCTTCCCGATCAACCCGTTCGATGGTCCCCCGCGCCACTCGCCCGCGCGGACGAGGTCGCCGATCGTCACGTCGTCGCCGAAATATTCTTTTCCGTTCAAGTAGACCGCCGAGGAGAAGACGGAGACGAAGACGTCGCCGCGCGCGGCGCGGACCCATTGCGCGATCCGCCTTTGCGCCGCCCGGCCCCCGTCCGACGGCAGCGTCGGCTGGTACGAAATCATGGCCACTTGCGCAAGCGCCGCCGCGACGACTGCGATCCGCGCCCAGCCCGGCTCGTTGAACCGGCGCATCAGCGCGTCCAGCGAGACGCCTCCGAGCACCGCCAGCGCCGGGACGAGCGGCACGAACGCGTTCAACGCCGCGCCCCACTTCAGGCTCTGCACGAAACTGAACGCCAGCGCCCCGCCGAGCGTCCACGCCCACAGCGCGATCCCCAGAGAGGCTTCCCCGAGGCCGGCGCGCTTCCGCGCCTCGCCGGGAATCGCCACCGCCAGCGCGCCCCAGAGCAGAATCCACACCGACCCGAAGAACGCCGCCGCGAGCTCGATTTTCGAGAACTCCATTCCCGCGGAGAACGGGACCTTGATCGTGTAGAACGAAAACCAGCCGCCGCTCCAGGCCTGCATCGCGGCGAACGCCGCCAGCGCGCAGACCGCGAGGCTCGCGCCCCAGATGATCGCCGTCCGCCGCGACCGGGACCAGAGGAACAGCGCCACCGCCGCCGGCGCGAAGATCGCCACCTGCTTCGTGAAGACCGCCAGCAGCAGGAAGACCAGCCCGCCGAGCGGAAACCGGTTCCGAGAGACGGCGCGGTCGGCCAGTGACGTCCCCAGCGCGAGGAGCAACAGCATCAGCGCGTCGCTGCGGACCTGCTCGAGCCACTGTCCGGTCAGCCCGTAAAAACAGAACACGAGCATCCCGCCGAAGAACGCCGCCGGCCGGCTCTTCGTGTGCCGCCGCACGGTCAGGCCGACCGCCAGCGCCGCGCCGAGGACGCAGAGCAGGCTGAAGCTCCTCGCCGCGTACAGCGACGGGCCGGTGATCCAGAGAAAGCCCGCGAGGATCATCTCGTGCGCCGGCGGATAGACGAGCGAACGGAACGGCAGCTCGTCCGGCGAACGATAGGGCTGCTCGCCGTGGAGATAGCGCATACTGTTGTACAGCGTCGCGCCCTCCACGACGCTCTTGCCCTCGTATGGGTAAACGACGTAGGCGAGCGTCGCGTTCAGGAAGATGACGAAGTGGAGCAGCAGCGCCGCGGCCAGCGCCGCGATGAGCAGTTTCAGCCCTCGCGCGGCGGGCAGTCCGAAGCCGACCGCGGCGATGACGGCCGCACCGAAGGCCGTCGCGATCATCGGGAGATTGAAGAAGATCGCGCGCGCGATTTCCATGGCGGCGTAGTCTATCATTTTCAGGCCGCCATGCGAAGCGAAAGCATCGCTATCTCGAAGTTGACAGAAGTTTCCGGGCTTGATAGATAGTCGGCACGGCAATGGAACGCGAGAGGTCCGGAGAATTCACATGGCTTCGCCGACGGCGCGGACGGACCTCATGCCGGAACCGCCTCCGCAGGGCGGCGCCCGCCGCGCCAGTCGCACGCTCCTGGCGGCCGGGATATTCGCGGCGCTGACCTTGATCGTTTTCTCCGACGTGCTCTTCACACCGGGCGACGTCGTCCTCTCGGCGGCGGATCAGGACCTCGCGCACCAGTACGTCCCGTGGCGCGACTTCGGCTTCTCGGAACTCCTGCGCGGCCACTTCGCGCTCTGGAACCCGTACCTCTATTGCGGCACGCCGTACTTCGGCGGCTTTCAGTCCGGCCTGCTGTACCCGCCGAACTGCGCATACCTCATCCTGCCGCTCGCGAAAGCGATCAACTTCGGCATCGCGCTCCACGTCTTTCTCGCCGGGTTCTTCATGTATCTGTGGGCGAGCCGGCGGCGGCTGCATTTCCTCGCCTGCCTGCTCTGCGGCGCGCTGTGGATGTTCTGCGGCGAGCATTACCTGCACATCACGGCGGGCCATCTATGCCGGCTGATCGCCACGGCCTGGATCCCGATCGTCTTCCTGGCCATAGACGGTCTCTTCGAGGACCGAAGCCCGCGATGGGCGCTGCTGGGGATCTTCGGCATCAGCATGATGATACTCGGCGGCGACCCGCAGTACGTTTTCTACACCGCCGTCGCCGCGGCGATCTACTGCGCGCTGTGCATGGTCCGCGCCGAGCGGAGGTCGCGCGTTGCGCTCGGGCTTGCCCTCATGGTCGCCGGCGCGGCGGCGATCACGGCCGTGCAGCTCTGGACCGGGCTGGAGGCGACCGGGTCCAGCGTGCGCGGATCGGGCGGCGTGCCGTACGAGTTCGCCCGCGTGTTCTCGTTCCCGCCGAGGAATTTCCTGACGCTCCTGGCGCCCGGCTTCTTCGGCGACGTGACGCATCTGAGATACTGGGGCCTCGGCTACTTGTGGGAGATGTGCCTGTTCCTGAGCGTGACCGGCCTTCTGCTGGCGATTTACGGCGCGGGCGCCGACCGCACGCGGCGGCGGTTCTCGATCACGATGGCGCTGGCCCTGCTGCTGCTCGCGCTGGGATCGCACACGCCGCTGTTCCGGCTGCTCTACGATTGCGTGCCGGGGTTCAACCGGTTCCGCGGGATGTCGAAATTCGCCGTGCAGGCCTCGGCGTTCATCGCGCTGCTTTCGGGGATCGGGCTGGACCGCCTGGTGCGCGCGGCGAAAGTGGACCGGCGGCTGGCGGCGGCGCCGGTGCTGCTCGGCGCGGCGCTGCTGATCGCGGCGGCGTGGATCGGCGCGCCGGCGAATTCGAGCTTGCCCTCGCCCGGCTGGTGGCGGATGATGCGCGGCGTCGGCGCCGCACAGGAGATCATCGTCCCGGCCGATTTGTACGACAACTCCGCCTTCGCCCGCGCGGCACAGGACCACGCGGCGCGCTCGCTGCTGTTCGCGGCGCTCCCGTGCGCGCTTGCGGCCGCCGCGCTGCTCTACTTGCGCTCGGCGCGAAGGCTCGCCTTCGTCATCGCGATCGTCGCCGCCGGCGAGATGCTCCTCTTTGCACTGTCCATCCGGCCGACGTTCCACCTGGCCGCAAGCCGGCCGCCGGGGCTGAAGCAATTCGTCGCCGCGCATCCCGGCGACGATCGAGTGCTCATCCTGGACAACCCGGATGTCGCCATGTCGTTCCGCGCATATGGCTTCTGGGGATACGGGCCGCTCCTGCCCGGCAGGTTTGCGGAGTTCGTCTACGCATCGCAGGGAAGGAAGCCGGAGAGCGCCACGTCGTATTTGCCGTATCCGTTCTCTTACGTCCCGGCCTACAAGATGCTGCGTTTTCGCTACGTGATCCAGCGGAGCGGCGACCCGGCGCCGAAAGCCGACGAATTCCCCAGCTCGATGCCGCGCGTGGCGCTTATCACGCAGTATCAGGTTGTGAGCGGCCGAGAGGCAATATTCGACGCGATGCTGAAACGTCCGTTCGATCCGGCACAGGAAGTGATTCTCGAGTCGCCGCCTGACCCCGCGCCGGAGCGTTCCTCCGAGCCGGGGCAGGTGAGAATCAAGGCGTCCGGCACGGACTCCCTGGTCATCGAGGCCGACCTGGCCCGGCCGGCGATCCTGCTTGTCACCGACAACTTCGACAAGGCCTGGCGCGCGCGCGCGCTGCCGGGCAGCATCCAGTCGCGGTACCAGGTGATGCCGGCCGATTACACACTCCGCGCGATTCCGCTTTCCGCCGGACACCACGCCATTCTGATGGAGTACGCGCCGGAGGGATTTCGGATCGGGCGCTGGATCTCCATCGTTTCGGCCGCGGCGTACCTGGTCGCGCTCGCAATTACAGTGAAAATGCAAAGTGCAAAATGAAAAATGAGAAGTGCCCGGCGCGCATCATTAGCTAAAGCCGTTCACTTTGCACTTTACACTTTGCACTCTGCATTTTGCACTTTGCACTCCGCGATGAGGTCGTAACCGCTCGACCCGGTGACCGTCACTTGGACGAACCGGCCGGCGTGCAGGTTCTTTCCCGAGACGAACGTTACGCCATCCACGTCCGGCGCCTGCATGCGCGAGCGGGCGATCCAGCGGTCGCGCCGACCGGGCGCCGGCTCCTCGACGACGACCTCCAACTCAGTCCCCTTCATCGCGCGGTTCCGGCGCAGCACAATCTCCTGCTGCGCGCGCATGAGTTCGCCCAGCCGGCGGGCCTTCGTCCGCTCGGAGAGCTGGCCGGGCATCGAGGCCGCGCGCGTGCCCTCCTCGCGCGAATACGCGAACGCGCCGAGGTGGTCGAATCGCAGCTCGCGCACCCTCTCGAGCAGTTCATCGAATTGCCGCCGCGTCTCGCCCGGGAAACCGACGATGAACGAGGTGCGGATGGCCACGCCCGGCACGCGCTCGCGGATGCGGCCGATCAGGTCGAGCACCTGCGCGTGCGAAACGCGCCGGCCCATGCGCCGAAGGATGTCGTCGTTCAGGTGCTGCAGCGGCAGGTCCACGTACGGGCACAGTTTCGGCAGCGTCCGGTACGCCTCGATGAGCTCCGGCGTGAAGTGCGCCGGGTGCGTGTAGAGCAACCGCAGCCAGCGCAGCCGCGGCGTCCGGGCGATGAGCGCCAGCAGCTCATGGATGCGCGGCGAGCCGGGCCGGTCCGCGCCGTAGAGCGTCGTGTCCTGCCCGATCACATTCAGCTCGCGCGCGCCGGAAGCGACCAGCTCGCGCGCTTCCTTGAGAATCTCCCCGGCGGGCCGGCTTCGGAACGGGCCGCGGATCGCCGGGATCGCGCAGTACGCGCAGCAGTTGTCGCAGCCGTCGGCGATCCGCAGATAGGCCGTGTGGCGCGGCGTCAGAAGAAGCCGCCCGGGCTCTTCGCGATCCTGTAGTCGCAGGCCGCACGCGGCGAGGATCGCGTCCTCTTCGCCGAGTCCGAAGATCCCGTCCACCTCGGGCAATTGCCGGCGCAGCGACGGCGCGTAGCGCTGGGCCAGGCAGCCCATGACGATCAGTTTCCGGCGCGGGTCCGCCTGCTTGAACTGCGAAAGGCGCAGCGCCGCCTGGATGGATTCCTCCTTCGCCGCGGCGATGAAGCCGCAGGTGTTGACGATGAGGATGTCCGCCTCGTCCGGCGTCGTCGCGATGACCGCGCCCGCGACGGCCAGCCTTCCGAGGATGCGCTCCGAGTCCACCAGGTTCTTCGCGCAGCCGAGCGTGACGAGGTGGATGCGAGGACCGGTCTTCATGTTCCCTGCTGCTTGCATAACTAATAATCACACAAAAGAGATATTGAAACCGCCGATGAACGCCGATGAACACAGATAAGAGGAACAAAAAAAGTTAATTCGTATCGGCGTTCATCTGCGGCGACAGATGGCGCTCGCCCGCTCGCGTCATCGCTCGGCGGTTCCAAGCCTCTGTCGTCCTTCTCGTTAAATCGCGTTCATGTTATTATTTCATAGTCGCGGTTTCGCCGCCAGCCGACGTTGAAAAGGCGACTTGAAGTGGAACCGGAAATCCGCGGAACGATCCGACGCGCGCTCCTGAAATGGTACGGCCGCCGCCGGCGCGACCTGCCATGGCGGCGCACGAGCGCTCCGTATCGCGTCTGGGTCTCCGAGATCATGCTGCAACAGACGCAGGTGGAAACGGTCAAGCCGTATTTCCGCCGCTTCCTGCGCCGGTTCCCGTCCGTGCGCGCCCTGGCCCAAGCGCCGGCCGACGCGGTGATGAAGGCGTGGGAAGGACTCGGCTATTACGCCCGCGCGCGCAATCTCCACCGCGCGGCGAAGATCATTTCATCCGACTGCGGCGGCCGATTGCCGGAATCGCCGGAGGAGTTGATGAAGCTGCCCGGCATCGGCCGGTCCACCGCCGGCGCGATCAGCAGCATCGCCTTCGGCCGCGACGCGCCGATGCTCGACGGCAACGTCGCGCGCGTTCTCTGCCGCGTCTTCCGCATTCGACGGAATCCGCGCCAGAGCCGGACGCAGAGAAACCTCTGGGACATGGCGCAAGAATTGCTCCCGCCTGGTCATGCCGGCGATTTCAACCAGGCGCTCATGGACCTTGGCGCGACGGTCTGCGTCCCGCGAAATCCGCGCTGCACCGTCTGCCCCGTCGCGATTTGGTGCCTCGCCAGGGCGCACGGCGAGCAGCGCTCCCTTCCCGTGCGCTCGCGTCGGCGCGCTACTACGCATTACGTAGTAGCGGCCGGAGTGGTGCGGCGTGGAAAGCTAATCCTGATTGATCGGCGGAAGCCGGAAGGATTGCTCGGCGGGCTTTGGGAATTCCCCGGCGGCAAGCGAAAGGAGAACGAATCGCTCGAACGCTGCCTGACGCGCGAAATCCGCGAGGAACTCGGCATCCGCGTGAAAATCGTTCGCCCGCTCATCTCCGTCCCGCACGCCTATACGCACTTCCGGATCACCCTGCACGTTTACGAATGCCGGTACCTCTCCGGAGTCCCGCGCGCGCTCGGCTGCGCCGAATGGCGCTGGGTGAGGCCGGACGAACTGGACCATTACGCCTTCCCAAGCGCCAACCGCAAAGTCATCGCCGAGTTGCGGATGGCGTCTAGAAACGGCTCAACCGCTCGCAGCGTTGCAGGGCAAAAGGAGCGCTGATATAATTGCGTAGTCGCGTTTCGCCATGGTCTCGAATGCGCGGCGGAGCTTTCGCGACTAGGCACAAAACGGAGCGGGATATCCGTGCCGGAAGAACGCATCCTGATCACGGGCAACGAAGCGGCGGGCGAGGCGGCGATCCGCGCCGGGTGCCGCTACTACTACGGCTACCCCATCACGCCGCAGAACGAGCTGACCGCCTACATGGCCCACCACATGCCGGAAGCGGGTGGCGTGTTTATCCAGGCCGAGAGCGAGCTCGCGGCGATCAACATGTGCTTCGGCACGGCGGCGGCCGGCCGGCGCACGATGACTTCCTCCTCCAGCCCCGGCATCAGCCTCAAGCAGGAAGGGATCAGCTATTGCGCCGGGGCCGAGCTGCCCGTGGTCATCGTCAACGTCATGCGCGGCGGGCCGGGACTGGGTAACATCGAACCCTCGCAGGGCGATTACTGGCAGGCGACGAAGGGCGGCGGGCACGGCGATTACCACATCATCGTGCTCGCGCCGTACAGCGTGGACGAGTTCGCGGAGTTCGTGATGCTGGCGTTCGACCTGGGCGACCTCTACCGCACGCCGGTGATGGTGCTCGCGGACGGGCAGATCGGGCAGATGATGGAGCCTTGCTCGTTCCGCGCGCCGCCGCATCGAGAGCTGCCGCCGAAGGATTGGGCGCTGACCGGCGCCGACGGCCGGCCGCGGCGGATCGTCCGGTCGTTCTACCTTCCTGCCGGCGTGCTGGCGGAACATTGCAAGCATCTCCAGGCGAAATTCGAGCTGATCCGCCGGCGCGAGGTCCGCTACGACGAGCGCGACGCGGAGGAGGCGGACGTCCTCCTAGTCGCGTACGGCACGTCGGCGCGCCTGTCGCTGGAGACGGCGCGGATGGCGAAGAAGCGCGGGCTGAAGCTGGGCCTCATCCGCCCGATCACGCTCTGGCCGTTCCCCGGCGAGGTCATCCGCCGCTGGGCGGAGCGCGGCAAGAAATTCCTCGTCGTCGAGATGAGCGCCGGGCAGATGGTCGAGGACGTGCGCCTGGCCGTCGAGGGCCGCGCGCCGGTCGGCTTCGTCGGCCGCAGCGGCGGCGGCGCACCGACCACAGCCGAAGTGCTCCAGGCCGCCGAGTCGCTGGCGGCGAAAAAATGACGCAGTTTTCACGAGGAAATTTTTACCACGAAGGGCACGAAGGTCACGGAGAACGGAGGCGCAATATTTTAGTTCTCAATTCTTTCCTTCGTGCTCTTCGTGCCCTTCGTGGTGAAAAACGGGCGTTGTCTTTGTTGAGCAGAAGTGAGTAATGGCCAAACAGTATCACCGTCCGAAGACGCTGCTCCCGGTGCAGACGCATTACTGCCCGGGATGCGGCCACGGCATCGCGCACAGGATCCTGGCGGAAATTCTCGACGAGCGCGGCATGCGGGCGCGGACCATCGGCGTCGCGCCGGTCGGCTGCGCGGTGATCGCCTACGATTACCTGGACATTGATATGACCGAGGCCGCGCACGGCAGGACTCCGGCGGTGGCCACGGGCATCAAGCGCGCGCACCCGGACAAGTTCGTGTTCACCTACCAGGGCGACGGCGACCTCGCCGCGATCGGCATGGGCGAGACGATCCACGCCGCCAACCGCGGCGAGAACTTCACCATCATCTTCATCAACAACGCCGTCTACGGCATGACCAGCGGCCAGATGGCGCCGACGACGCTGGTGAACATGAAGACCTCGACCTCGCCGCTCGGCCGCAACCCGCTGACGGAGGGCTGCCCGATCCGCGTCTGCGAACTCCTCAGCACGCTCGAGCGCACGGCGTTCCTGGCGCGCACGACGATCACCTCGCCCAAGCGCGTCCGCGAGACCAAGCGCCTGATCGAGCGCGCCTTCGACACGCAGGACCAGAAAAAAGGCTTCAGCCTCGTGGAAATTCTCAGCCCCTGCACCACCTACTGGCGGATGCCTCCGGCGGAGGCGATGGAGTTCATCGAGAAGGAGATGGTCAAGACCTTCCCGCTCGGGATCGTCAAGGATTGGAGCACGTAACGCGTAAGTCATGAGGCAGATTGTCATGCTGAGCGAAGCCGTTCGGCCGTGAGCTCAGGGCCGAACGGCGAAGCATCTCACACGCGCCGGCTCGAATGCGCTCCGCGTGTGGGATTCTTCGCTGCGCTCAGAATGACTTCGCCGGCGACGATTCCCTCATGAATAACCGCTTATTGGAGCACGACGAAGCCGTGACGGAACGGGTCATAATCGCGGGGTTCGGCGGCCAGGGCGTGATGACGATGGGCAAGCTCCTCGTCTCCGCCGCGATGCGCGAGGGCCGCGAGGTGACCTACTTCCCCTGCTATGGCGCCGAGGTCCGCGGCGGCACCGCGTACTGCCACATCGTGATCTCCGACGAGCCGATCTACTCGCCCTCCGTAGAGGAAGCCAGCACGCTGTTCCTCTTCAACCAGCTTTCGTACGACAAGTTCCGGAACCAGCTCGGCGACGACGGGCTGCTGCTGCTGAATTCCTCGCTGGCGCAAGCCGACCCGGCGGTGGAGCGCGCCGCTCGCGGCCGGTGCCTGCCGATCCCGGCGACGCAGGCAGCGAGCGAGATCGGATCGGTGCTCGTGACGAACGTCATCATGCTCGGCGCGTACTGCGCCGCGCGGAAAGTCGTTTCCTCAGCCGCCGTGCTCGACGAGATGGAACAAATCGGCAAGGGCAAGACGCACCTCCTCGACATCAACCGGCGGGCGTTCCACAAGGGCGAAGAGCTCGCCGAGCGATCCGCATAGGCGCGTTGCAGTTTATCGTCCTCGTCCTCGCTCTCGTCCTCGGATTTCCGTTTCGAACGGCCGAGGACGAGGACGACGACGAGGACGAGTACGATTGCGCGCGGCGCTATCCTGGCTTTGCTGTCAAATCCAGGTCGCCGAAAAAAGCGCACTCAAACCGCTACGAAGCGCACCGAAGCGCACTTAAACCGCTCCCAAGCGCACTGAAACCGCTGCGAAGCGCACTCAATTCACCCGCCCGGTCCACGACGAAAATCGCGTGTTATAATAACGGCTGTTTTTTGCTATTGACGTTCGCATAGCGAAAGAAATTCTCTCGCCAAGACGCAAAGAGCGCAAAGAACGGAAATAACCTGATGATGTTTCTCTCAGCACTCTTAGCGGCTTGGCGAGAGAGCATTGGTTACGGTCAAGACCATTTGAAAAAACGAACCCAGTGTGTTGTAAACACCTGTGTAGTATCTGGTTATAGTGCTGTCGTGATTTGGGACAGTTGCCGGCGGCTCAGCCGGCGGTGAAGTAGAGCGCGGCCAGCGGCGGGAGTGTGATGGAGAGCGAGTACGGGCGGCCGTGCTGCGGGATGGCCTCGGCCTCGACGGAGCCGGCGTTGCCGAGACCGCTGCCGCCGTAGTCCTTCGCGTCGCTGTTGAGCGCCTCGCGCCAGATGCCGCCCCACGGTACGCCGATTCGATAGTTGTAGTGCGGCATGGGCGTGAAGTTCATGACCACCAGCGTGACGCGGCTGGTCGTGCGCCCTTTGCGGATCAGGCTGATGACGCTGTTGTCGGCGTCGTTGCAGTCCACCCACTCGAAACCGTCGTACGTGAACTCGAGCTCGTACATCGAGCGCTCGTTGCGGTAGAACTGGTTCAGGTCGCGCACCCAGTGGTGCATGCCCTGGTGCGGGGCGTACTGGAGCAGGTGCCAGTCGAGGCTCTCGTCGTGGTGCCACTCGCGCCACTGGGCGAACTCGCCGCCCATGAAGATCAGCTTCTTGCCCGGCTGCGCGTACATGTAGCCGTAGAGCGCGCGGAGGTTCGCGAATTTCTGCCAGTCGTCGCCGGACATCTTTCCGAGGAGCGAGCCTTTCCCGTGCACCACTTCGTCGTGCGAGAGCGGCAGGACGAAGTTCTCGTTGAAGGCGTAGAGCAGCCGGAACGTGAGGTCGTTGTGCTGGAACTTCCGGTAGATCGGGTCCTTGGACATGTAGCGGAGCGTGTCGTGCATCCAGCCCATGTCCCACTTGAGGCCGAAGCCGAGCCCGCCGACGTAAGTCGGCCGCGTGACGAGCGGCCACGCGGTGGATTCTTCCGCGATGATCTCCGCGTCCGGATGCCGCGCGTAGGATTCCTCGTTCAGGTGGCGGATGAAGGAGATGGCGTCGAGGTTCTCGCGTCCGCCGTGCGCGTTCGGGATCCAGCCGCCCTCGGTCCGCGCGTAGTCGAGGTACAGCATCGAGGCCACCGCATCCACGCGCAGCCCGTCGGCATGGTACTTCTCCAGCCAGAAGAGCGCGTTGCTGACGAGGAAGCTCTGCACTTCGTTCCGGCCGTAGTTGAAGAGCAGGCTGTTCCATTCCGGGTGCAGGCCCTGGCGCACGTCGGCGTGCTCATAGAGGTGCGTGCCGTCGAAGTACGACAGGCCGTGGACGTCGGTGGTGAAATGCGACGGCACCCAGTCGAGGATCACGCCGATGCCGCGCTGGTGGAGCCGGTCAATGAGCGTCATCAGGTCCTGCGGCGTGCCGTAGCGGCTCGTCGGCGCGAAATATCCCACGACCTGATAGCCCCAGGAGCCGTAGAACGGATGCTCCATGATCGGCATGAACTCCACGTGCGAGAAGCCCATGTTCTGGAGGTACTCCGGCAACTGGTCGGCCAGTTCGAGGTAGGTCAGCGAGCGATGGCCCTCCTCGGGCCTGCGCTTCCAGGAGCCGAGGTGGACTTCGTAGATCGTCATCGGCGCGTGCAGGCCGTTGTTCTGCGGCCGCTTCGCCATCCAGTCCTGGTCCGCCCACGCGTAGTCCAGGTCCCAGATGACCGAGCCGGTCTCCGGCGGAGGAAGGCTGTAAAGGCCGAACGGGTCCACCTTGTCCACGCGGTAGCCGCGGTTGTGCGAGCCGATGTGGAACTTGTAGACCGCGCCGCGGCCGACGCCGGGAATGAAGTCTTCCCAGATCCCCGATTGCGCGCGCGCGTGGAGCGGATGGCTGGCGGTGTTCCAGCCGTTGAAGTCGCCGATGACGGCGACGTAGTTCGCGTTCGGCGCCCAGACGGCGAAATAAGTCCCGCTGATGCCGGCGACCTTCACCGGGTGCGCGCCGAGTTTCTCGTAGAGCCGGTAATGCCGGCCCTCGTTGAACAGGTGCAGGTCGAGGTCGGAAAGCAGCGTCATCTCCTGCGGCGGCATCGTATCAGCGCCCTCCTTAAGAATTCAGTTTAGGTGGATTCCGGGCCGATGTCAATCATGCGCCCGGCCTTTTCGGGAATGCCCTTGACAAAGACAGCCGTCCGGCGTAGCCTCGAATTGGGGTCTTCGGGAACGATTCCGGGCGTCGGGCGCCCGGCCCTGAAGCCGCAGAGATAATCCTCGAGGAAAGGAACGCTCTCATGATGATCAAGCATACGAACCGGAAAGCGCGTCACATCGTTTGGCTGGCCGCCTGCGCATTAGCGATCGGCGTCACGGCGTCGGCCGGCTTGTCCAGCGATCCGCCGGCCGCGCCGGCGTCGCCGCAGGATATCGCCGTCGCCGAGAGCCTCTCGCGGGTCTTCCGGCAAGTCGGCGAGATGCTCGAGCCGACCGTTGCGCACGTCGAGACCACGCGCGAGGTCACGATGCAGCCGTATTCCGAAATGCCGGGCAACCCGTTCGGCGACGAGCTGATGAAACGCTTCTTCGGCCAGGACATCCCCAGGAAGTTCAGCGAGCACGGGCTCGGCTCCGGCCTGGTCGTGGATCCGGACGGATACATCCTGACGAACAATCACGTGGTCAACGGCGCGGGCAAGATCACGGTCAAGCTCTTCGTGGCCGGCCCGGCCGAGTACGAAGCCAAGCTGATCGGGGCGGACCCGGATACGGACCTGGCGCTGATCAAGATCGAGGCGACCGGCCTCCAGGCCGCCACGTTGGGCGACTCGAGCAAGATGGAAGTCGGCGACTGGGTGGTCGCGGTGGGGAACCCGTTCGGCCTGGACCACACCGTGACGGCCGGCATTATCAGCGCCATGGGCCGGCGCATCGGCCTGGCGACGTACGAGAACCTGATTCAGACCGACGCGGCCATCAACCCGGGCAACAGCGGCGGGCCGCTGGCGAACATCCGCGGCGAGGTCATCGGGATCAACGCGGCGATCACGAGTCCGAGCGGCGCGTTCGCCGGAATCGGCATGGCCATCCCCAGCAACACGGCGAAGAAGGTGCTCGCCGCGCTGAGGACGAAGGGCAAGGTCACGCGCGGGTTCCTCGGCATCGGGATTCAGGAGCTGACGCCCGAGCTGGCTCAATCGCTGGGCGCCGACGGCGCCAAAGGCGTGCTCATCTCGCAGGTCAACCCCGATTCTCCGGCCGGGAAGGCGGGGTTGAAAAACGGGGACATCATCACCCGGATCGCCGGACATGCCGTGAAAGGTCCCCAGGAAGTGCAGGAGGCGGTCGCCTCCATGGCGCCCGGAGACAAAGTCTCCGTCGAAATCCTCCGCGACGGCAAGACGCAGAAAGTCGAGGTGGTTCTGGGCGAGCGGACTGCGGCTGCGATGGGCGAGGGCGAGGGCGAGAAACCTGCCGCGCCGGCCGCCGCTTTCCTGGGCATCACCGTCCAGGACCTTACGCCGGAGATCGCCGCGCAGTTGGGATACAAAATGAACGAGGGCGTGCTCGTTGCGGGAGTGGCCCCGGATTCGGCGGCTGAGCAGGCCGGCATCAAGCCCGGCGTCCTCATCGAAGAGATCGCGCGCAAGGAAGTCCATAACGTGGCCGAATATAATGCCGCCGTCCAGGCCGCTCGCTCATTGCCGATGGTCGCGTTGCGCGTCCGAAGCGGGAAGAACGCTGCGTACCTGGTGCTTCCGAACAAGTAGGCAACGCAGCGCAGGGCGGAGAGATTGCGAACGTGAAGAACGCAGAAGGTCGGGCGCCCCTTCCCGACCTTCCTTGCGTTTTGTACTAACAAGTGCGCGCCGAGTCGGACGCTCGCGTTTGCAACAAATAGTCCTTTTGCATTCTAGTAAAAAGGCAGGCCGAGTCAAGGAAAATACAAAAGATTTTTTGAGCCCTGCCATGAACGGCCGGGATCATTGGCGATTAGAGCCCGCCGATGCTGTCTCCGGCGACGCGACGCTGTGATTCGCATCGCTCAGCGGAACCACGGAGAGAATGAACGCGCGCGGGATTCGAAAGAGATCGTTGACCGGCGACGCTGCAACTTCCTCGCAACGTGCGGCGCACCGCAGGTGCAAGGGGACATCTGCGTGAAGCGGCCGCCCTGCAATTCAGGCCGGATTATCTGCGCGGCAGCGGGGCCGGCTCCTTCGGCCCCGCTGCGCGTCAGCGATTCGCGTTTTTCAGTAGCCCTTCATGACCTTCTTCATGTGCGCCACGCTCTTCGGCACGCCGGTCGTTTCAGCTTCGGTGCCTTCGTACTCCAGCGCGACGACGCCGTCGAAGCCGGCTTTCTTCAAGGCGTCGAGGCAGGCGCGGAGATCCACGCCGCCCTCGCCCAGCGGGCAGGCCTCGAGTTTCCGGCCGAACCGCGCGGCGGCGTCGGGGATCTTCTTGACGTCCTTGAAATGAACGTAACCGGCCAGCGGCGCGGCGACGCGCGTGCCGACCTGCGCTTCCTGGTTGCCCTCGAGATAGTTGCCGACGTCCACGGTCGCCTTGAGGCTCGGAGAGTTGACCGCGCGGATCACCTCCACCTGCTCTTCGCCGGTGCACGGCAGGCCGCCATGGTTCTCGATGGCGAGGACGAGCCCGTTCTTCTCGGCTTCCTTCACCACCGCGCCGAGGCCGTCGAGGATGCGCTGCCGGCCCTTGGCCTTCGCGGCGGGATCGCCGCGCTCCTTTTCGCCGAGCGACCCGCCGAAAATTCGGGAGACCGGCGCGCGCAGCTCAGCCGCCACGCGGATCCACTCTTTGACGCCGTCCACCTGCGCCTTGAATTCCTTCGGGTTTTCCCTGTTGAAATCGTTCCCCAGCGAAAGGCTCGAGAGCGTCAGCCCGGTCTTGGAAAGCGCCGCCTTGATGCGCTCCGCCGCGGTCGCCGCGGGCGCCATCATGCCGGCGTGAAAGTCCACGCACTCGATCCCCAGCGCCTTCACTTCCTCCGCCAGCCGCTCCGCCGTCCACTTCTCCGCCGCCCAGCGACGATGGAAGCTGTAATGGCAAATGGCCTTCTTCATCCGTCTCTCCTTCCAAAAGCGGAAACCTGGAAACTGCCAGCCGGATTTGGCTTTCTATCACAGGCCCGGAAGAAAGTCAATTGGACGCATCCGGTCTTCCGGCGCAGAAAAGTTTGTCCTGAACCTTGTTCTCCCGAATGCAGATATGGTACTTTCGCGCCCTTGAAACCGAGCAACCGTCGGAACACAGCCGGAGGCGCCGGATGAGCATCTTACCCACGTCGGTCCTGCCGAAGGTCCTGCTGCGGTTCATGGAGAAGAAATCCTTCCAGAAGATCCAGGTCTCGCCGGAACTTCTGGAGGCGGCGAAGCTCAGCCCGGAGGAACTCTTTCTGAAGGTCCAGAGCTCGCCGCAAGGGCTCACGCAGGAAGAGGCGCAGCGCCGGCTGGAGCAGTACGGGCCGAACGCCCTGGGGCAGGAAAAGCAGCACACCCGCCTGGCCATCCTGGGCAAGGCGGTCGTCAACCCGCTGGTGATCCTCCTGCTGGTCCTCGCCACGGTGACTTATCTCACGGCGGACGAGCCTTCGGACCGCGCCGGCGCGTACGTGATGCTGGCGCTGCTCGTCCTGGCGGTCACGCTGCGGTTCACGCAGGAGGTGCGCGCCGACTCGGCCGCCGCCAAGCTCAAGGCGATGATCAAGGTCACCGCCACGGTCATCCGCGAGGGCCAGGCGAGCGAGCTGCCGCTGGGCCAGCTCGTGCCCGGCGACGTCATCAAACTCGCCGCCGGCGACATGATCCCCGCCGACATCCGCCTGGTCAGTTGCAAGGACCTGTTCCTGCTCCAGAGCTTCCTCACCGGCGAGTCCATGCCCTCCGAGAAATTCAGCACGCTGCAGAACGGCGGCGCCGGCGCTTCGCCGGTGGACCTGGCCAACGTCTGCTTCCTGGGCACGACCGTCGAGAGCGGCACCGCCGTGGCGCTCGTCGTGGCGACCGGCGGCCGGACCTACATGGGCAGCATGGCCAGCGCCATTGTGACGCAGACGGTCCAGACCAGCTTCGACAAAGGCATCAGCCGGTTCACGTGGCTGATGCTCCGCTTCATGATGGTCATGGTCCCGCTGGTGTTCCTGATCAACGGGCTGACCAAGCACGACTGGAAGAGCGCCTTCTTCTTCGCGCTGTCGGTGGCCGTGGGGCTGACGCCCGAAATGCTGCCCATGATCGTGACGGTCTGCCTCTCCAAGGGCGCCATCGTGATGTCGCGGAAGAAGGTGATCGTCAAGCGCCTGCCCTCGATCCAGAACTTCGGCGCGATGGACATCCTCTGCACCGACAAGACCGGCACGCTCACGATGGACCACGTCATTCTCGAGAAACACTTCGATGTGTTCCGCAAGGAGAATGACGAGGTCATGGCCATGGCGTACCTGAACAGCTATTTCCAGACCGGGCTGAAAAACGTGCTGGACCGCGCCATCCTCGCCCACGAGGCGGACCCGAAAGAGGTGACGATTACCGGCTACGAAAAGGCCGACGAGATCCCCTTCGATTTTCAGCGCAAGATGATGTCGGTGGTGGTCAAGACGCCGGAGGGGCGCTATCGGCTGATCACCAAGGGCGCGTCCGAGGAAATCTTCCGGCGCTGCTCGCAGTTCGAGTACGCCGGCAAGTTCTATCCGATGGAGAAAATCTTCGTTGACGACATGCGCGAGGAACACAACGCGCTGTGCGAGGACGGCTTCCGCGTGCTGGCGGTGGCCTACAAGGACCTGGAGCAGAAGAGCGCCTATTCCCGGGAAGACGAGAAGGACCTGGTCCTCAAAGGGTACATGGTTTTCCTGGACCCGCCCAAGGAGAGCGCCGGCCCGGCGCTGATCGCGCTGCAGAAGCACGGCATCGCGGTGAAGGTGCTCACCGGCGACAACGAACTGGTGACCTGCAAGGTCTGCCACGAGGTGGGCCTGCCGACCGACGTGATGCTCCTCGGCGGCCAGATCGAGACGATGACCGATGAGCAGCTCGGCGAGGCGGCGGAGAAGACCACCGTCTTCGCGCGGCTTTCGCCGGCCCACAAGCAGCGCGTGATCAAGGCGCTCCAGAGCCGCAAGCACGTCGTCGGGTTCCTCGGCGACGGCATCAACGATGCGCCCGGGCTGCGCGCCGCCGACGTGGGCATTTCCGTGGATACCGCCGTGGACATCGCCAAGGAATCCGCCGACGTGATCCTCCTCGAAAAAAGCCTCATGGTCCTGGAGGAAGGCGTGCTGGAAGGCCGCAAGGTTTTCGCCAACATCATCAAGTACGTCCGCATGGGCGCCAGTTCCAACTTCGGCAACATGTTCAGCGTCCTCGGCGCCAGCATCCTGTTCCAGTGGCTTCCCATGACCTCACTCCAGATTTTGACCAACAACGTCCTCTACGATTTTTCCCAGGTCGCCATCCCGACCGACGAGGTGGACCCGGAGCAGATCGCCAAGCCGCGCCCCTGGACGATGGGCGAGATCAGCCGCTTCATCCTCTTCATCGGCCCGATCAGCTCCATCTTCGATTACACCACCTATGCCCTGATGTTCTACCTGTTCAAATGCCGGGACCTGGCGCACGTCTCCCTGTTCCAGACCGGCTGGTTCGTGGAGTCGCTGCTGACGCAGACGCTCATCATCCACGTCATCCGCACGAACAAGATTCCGTTCATCCAGAGCCGCGCAAGCTGGCCGCTCATCCTCAGCTCCGCGATCGTCATGGGCGTCGGCGTGTACCTGCCGTTCTCGCCGGTCGCGTCCTACCTCAAGCTCGAGGCGCTGCCGGGGCTTTACTGGCCGCTGCTGGTCCTGACCCTCCTGTTCTATATCGTGCTGACTCAGCTCATCAAGGTCTGGCTGATCCGCAAGACCTGGATTTGAGAGCGCCGGCCGGAAATAAGCGCCCGGCGCGCCGCCTCCGGATAATCCTTTATCCGTCCCGCTATTTCCCGATACTCATGGAAGTGAGGCCGATTGGAAGGAACGCCGTCCCAAGCGGGTGCTTGCGGTCTATCCACGGAATTGGGCGGGGAGCGCGATGGATTCCCTTGAGCGCGTCAAAACCGAGGACGCTGTTGCGCCGGCGGGGAACTCCCTCTCCGGAAACGGGCCCCTGCGCCTGTCGGGCGCGCGAATCCTGGTGGTGGACGACGACCCGACGGTTCACGCGATCGTGGGAAGGTTCTGCGAGATGAGCCGATACGCCGTCTCGCATGCGCGCGACGGCGCCGAGGCGCTGGAGATGATCCGGGAGTCTCCGCCGGACCTGGTCCTGTGCGATGTCCGGATGCCCGTCATGGACGGCATCGAGTTGTGCCACCGGCTGAAGTCCGACCCCGCCACGGAGCTTCTCCCGGTCATCCTCCTTTCCGCGCTGACTTCCTCGCGCGAGCAGGAGGAGGGCCTGGATGCCGGTGCGGACGAGTACCTGACCAAGCCGTTCCGGAAGACCGAGGGCATGGCTCGCATCCGGGCGATGCTGCGCATGAAGCTGCTCCAGGACCAGTTGGATCGGGCGGAGCAGGTCCTCTTCGCGCTCGCCCGCGCGGTCGAAGCCAGGGATCATTGCACGGGCGGCCACATTGAACGAGTGGGATCGCTGGTCTCCGAGGTCGCGCGAGTCATGGGCCTCGACGAAGCAGTTCGCCGCCAACTGAGCCGCGGCGCCATCCTGCACGATATCGGCAAGATCAGCACGCCGGACGCAATTCTGAACAAGCCGGGAAGCCTGAACCCCGAGGAGATGGAGCTGGTCCGCCGCCATCCGGATGCCGGCGAGCGGATCTGCAACGGGCTGAAGACGCTTCAGCCGGTCCTCGACCTCATCCGCCATCACCACGAGCGGCCGGACGGCGGCGGTTATCCGGACGGGCTTTCCGGCGACGCCGTCACGCTGCCGGTGCGCATCATGGCCGCGTGCGACGCCTTCGACGCGCTCACTACCGACCGCCCCTACCGTAAAGCGTTGCCGTGGCGCGAGGCCATGGCGCTCCTCCGCCAGGGCGCATCCGCCGGAGTCTGGGACGTCGAAGTGCTCGGCTGCATCGAGTCCATCACTGTCCGATGAGCGCCGGACGAAAGGACGCCGGCGGCGGGCGACCATGATCCACCACCGGGGTCGCCGGCCCGGAGAATCGCCGGTTATCTGGAATCTCTCTGTTCGGAGGCTGCCGCCAGCGCCTGCACCAGCGCCGGGTCGGGCCGGCCGCCGAGCCGCGCGCACATTTCGATATCCGCGCGGGCCCTGGCGTATTCCCGAAGCTCGAAATAGGCCGCCGCGCGGTTGTTGTACGCCTCCGGGTACTCCGGCCTGAGCGCGATCGCCTCGGTGAAATCCGGGATCGCTTCAGCGGTGCGCCCGAGCTGCCTGCGCGCGTTCCCGCGGTTGAACCAGGGCAAGGCGGAGCGCGGCTCGAGCGCCATGGCCTTCTCGTAATCGCGCACCGCGTCCTGCAACCGGCCGGCGGCGGCGCAGGCATTGCCGCGGTTGTTGTACCCGGCGGCGGAGTTCGGGTACAGCGCGATCACCTTGTCATAATCCCCGATCGCGCGGTCATATCGGCCGAGGTCGGAGTAAACGGCGGCCCGGTCGTAATAGGCGTCGGCGGAGCCGGGCTCGAGCGCGATGCAGCGGTCGAAGCTATCGAGCGCCTCGCCGTAGCGGCCCGCGCGGACATACGTATCGCCCAGGTGGCGCCACGCCAGCCGCGCCGCGATGGGCGCCGGGCTCTTCGCCAGGTTATCCTTCCACAGCCGCTCCTCGTCTCCGTACAGTCCTGCGCGAGGCCAGGTCAGGCCCGCCAGGACAGCCACGCATCCGGCGGCGGCGAACTTGCCCGCAAAACCTCTCCAGCCAGCGGCCTCGGCTAAGCGGCCCAGCAGCGCTGCGGCGAAGGCAATCACGCCGATCATCGCCGCGTATTGGAAATGGTCCGCGACCAGCGAGAACCTCATGAACGCCATGTCCGCGAACCCGAGCACCGGCAGCAGCATGATGAGGAAATACGCCGCCGCGAATAACGGCGCCCGGCCCCATTTCTCTCGGCGCAGCCAGAGCAGCGCGAGTCCCGCCGCGAGAATCGCCAGCGGCGCAAACGCGAGCCAGATCGCCCCGTCCACCTCCCAGCGCGGGTAGATGACGCACAGGCCGGCGGGCAGCAGCAGCTTGAAGAGGTAGAACCAGGCCATCCATCCGGCCGCGGCCAGGCGCGAGGAGATGCCCTCCGGCCGGACCAGCGTCGCGCCGATGACGTTGTGCTTCTGGAACCACATCGTCACCAGCCCCAGTCCCAGCGACAGGGCGAAGAATGGGACCGTGCGGAGCAGGTCCTTCCCGGAAATTCGCCCGCGCCGCCACCACGCGCAGAGCAGAAAGACCGCCGGCAGCATGACCACGGAGGTCTTCGCCAGCAGGGCGAGCAGGAACAGCGCCATCGCCAGCGCGTACCAGCCCTTCGCGCGGCTCGCCGTCCCGGGCGGCCTTTCCGCGCGCTCCTCGAACGTCAGCCAGGCCATGACCGAAAGCAGGCCGAGCGCCATCGGCAGCGTGTTCTTGCCCTCGGTGATCCATGCGGCCGAAGCCGCCGCCACCGGGTGGACCGCGAAGAGCATCCCGGCCAGCCACGCGCCCGGAACGTTCAGTCTTCGGAGCGCTCGCCAGACCAGCACCGCGGCGGCTGCGTGGAGCAGCACGTTGACTGCGTGGTACCCGGCCGCGCCAGCGCCCCAGAGCCGCCACTCGATCCAGAGCATCGTGGACGTCAGCGGGAAGTAGTCCTGCGCCTCCGTGGTCAGCCAGAAGCGCCGAAGGCCGTCGCGGGCGTGAATGAGCTCGCTGCGAACCAGAAAACTGTGGTCATCCCAGAAGAAGCCGCCCTGCATCGCCGGGATATAGACCAGCAGCGCAGCGACCAGGATCAGTGCCGTCAGGAGGAATTCGCGCTGCGCCGCGGTCGGCTTGCCGGCGTCCGAAGCCGCCTGAAGGAGCGTGCGTGAACCAGGGACGGACACTTTATCGGTCACGTTCTTCGTGTCTTTCGCGCTCTCTTCTACGCCGGGCTGCGCAGGCTTGACCGGCGCAGTATAACATCCGCTCATTCACGACTCCACATGGAGAATTGCTTGACAGGGCTGACCTCACTCGCTAGATTGCGGCGCGTGATGCCCAACCGTCGCGCGATCTCGTACTGAGGAGAAATATCATGAGCAAGCTTGCGGTTCTCGGCGGCGTTCCGGTCGCCAGGAATCTCCAGCGCGAGTGCCGCTTTCCGCGGCGGCGCGACCTGGAGCTGAAGTATCTTGTGCAGACGTACAAGAGCGGCACGTGGGATGACTGGCCGGAGGCGACGCAGACGATGGCCACGGCATTCCGAAAGGAATGGGCGGCGTTCAGCAAGTCCAGGTACTGCGCCCTGGTCACGAACGGGACCCATTCCATGCAGGTTGCCCTGGAGGCGCTGGACATCGGAGCCGGCGACGAAGTGATCGTCCCCGGCCTGACCTGGCAGGCCACCGCCGCGGTGGTGTGCGACGTCAACGCCGTGCCGATCATGGTGGACGTGGATCCCGAGACGCTGTGCATTGACCCGTTGAAGGCGGAACAGGCCGTCACGCGGCGGACGCGCGCGATTATTCCCGTGCACCTCTACCATCGCATGGCCGATATGGACGCGATCCGGCGCATCGCAAAGAAGCATCATCTCCACATCATCGAGGACTGCGCCCATGCGCACGGCTCGCAGTGGGACGGCCACGGCGCCGGGACGATGGGCGATTTCGGGTCGTACAGCTTCCAGATGTCCAAGCTGGTCACCGGCGGCGAAGGCGGCTGCCTGCTGATGCAGAAAGAGGACTATTATTGGAAGGCGCTCAGCCTGAAGGCGTGCGGCCGCGAGTTCAAGCCGGGCTATCGGATCCACAGCGGGAATTTCCGCATGAGCGGTTTCGAGGCGGCGGTCCTGCGCGGGCAACTGGCCGCCTTCCGGAAGAACGCGCCGGTGATTGACCGCAACGGCCTGGCGCTCGACAAAGCCGTCGCCGCGGCGCCCGGCGTGCGGCCGTTGCGCCGCGACAAGCGCATCACGCGCCAGTGCGGATACTGCTTCGTCTTCCTGTACGACAAGGAGGCGTTCGACGGCCTGAGCGGCGCCGCGTTCCGCCGCGCTCTTTCCGCGGAACTGGGCGTCGGCTTCGGGGGCACCTACGCGCCGCTTTCGCACAGCGACCTCTATTCTCCCCAACTCAAGAGGCGGCATAAGCTGAGCCCGGCGTACGTCAAGGCGATCACGCCGTCGCGCTGGGACCTGCCCGTGGCCGACGCCCTCTGGAAGGACCGCGCCATCGGGACCGGCTGGCGCTTCTTCGCCTGCCCGCCGGCGCGAGCCGGCCTCCTGACGGACGCCATCGTAAAGATCTACGAGCACCGCGCCGAGCTCTTGAAGTCGGACAAGGCAAAAGGCTGAACGGCCATGAGGATCGGATTCGGCAGGCGCGACATCACGCCGCGCGTGGGCGTGGACCTCGCCGGCTTCGGCCCGTTCCGCAACCGGCACTCCATCGCCGTGCGCGACCGGCTTTGGGCGCGGGCCATGGCGGTGGAGCAAGGCGGCGTCACCGCCGTCGTCGTGAGCTGCGACCTGATCGGCGTGCCGCGCGCCATGTCGCAGGCTGTTCGGAAGCTCGTCACGAGCGCCGCCGGCGTCCCGGCCGAGGCCATCATGGTCCATTGCACCCACACTCACAGCGGACCGAGCACCGGCAGGTCCATCGGCTGGGGCGACCCGGACGCGCCCTACCTTGAAATCCTGCCCGGCCGCATCGCCGGGGCCTGCATAGAAGCCGTCGAGCGCCTGCGCGAGGCCGCTCTTTCCCATTCGGAAGTGCCGTGCGAGGGGATGTCATATAACCGGGAATACGACGTCCGGGAGAAGGACCCGAATGTCGTGTTGCGCGCCGATTGGCGGCCCGCCAAGCCGGAGCTCACCGATACCACGGCCCATGTATTCAAGGCGCAGGCGGACGGGCGGACGATCGGGTTCTTCAGCTACTTCGGCTGCCATCCCGTGGTCTGCTGCGAAGAGACTCGCTACATCCACGGCGACTACGCCGGCGTCGCCACGAACAAGATCGAGCAGGAAAACCCCGGCGCCACCGGGCTGTTCCTGCAAGGCGCGCAAGGGGATATCAACACCTGCTTCGTCCATCATCCGGAGGAGATATCGCTCCGCGCGCTCGATGTCATCGCCGAGCGCTACGCGCGCTCCGTGCGCGCCGGACTGGTTGCGGCGAAGCCGCTGACGGTGGACGCGATCCGCTGTGCCCTGCGCGAAGTCACCTTCCGCCGCGCCTCCTGGGACCTGGACAAACTGCGCGCGATGCTCGCGGAGAAGGAGTCCGTCCTGCACGCGCCGAACGCGGATGACGCCGCCAGCGACGTCCGCCTGGCCACGGTCTATGTCATTGCGCTGCGGAGACTGATCGCGCTCAGAGAGTCGGGCCAGCCGTTCGAGACGCCGACGGACGTGCAGGGAATCCGCGTGGGCCCCATCGAGTTCCTCGGATCGCCCCTGGAGACCTTCCGCGCCATCAAGCAGGAAGTGGTCGCGAAAGCCAATGCGCCGCTCCCGCTGGTCATGGGCATCACCAACGACACCCTCGGCTACGCGCCCGACCGCGAAACCGCCGCCAAGGCCACCGGCTACGCGGCGGGCTTCGTTCCGCTCATGGGCGGGACCGTGCCGTTCGCCGACGTGCACGACGAACTGGTGCGCGCGCTTCTTTCCCTCGACGCGGCTCTGCAATCGTCCCGATCAGGCGCCTAATGCGAACGCCTCTTTCACGCCTGCAAGTTCCTGTTTTAATCCGGGCCTAAAAAACTTAATTGCGCCGGCTGTTCCTGAAGGGACAGCGTTTGGGAAAGCGGAGAACCATGAAATTATTATGGATCTGGCTGAATCTGTTTGTCGCCGCCGGGTTGAGTGGAGGCATGAGCCTGGCTGCTGACGCTCCTCACACACCCGCGCTCGAAGACCTGCCATTGCAGGACAGCGTTACCCAATATGAGATAACCTGGAAGTTTGACAAGAAGGTTCCCGTGGGCCAATTCATAACCGGCGACTACTATGTGGTGGGGCCGGTGCGAGTGCTCGAGGTGACGCCGGCGCCGACCGGCGAAGGCAGGGCTTTTCGCAATGGTTCGATGCTGAATCCACCCGTTACGGGGCTTACCGCCTACGATGGCGGGTTCGGCGGTACTTTTCGGGAGGAATTAACGGCCCGGTATCCCTTGGAGCTAAAGCCGGGGGATTCTTTGGTTTCCACGATCAGTCATGCAGGTGGCGAAACCATTGGAAAAGTGCCTGGAAATGAGCGAGGCGTCCGCCTTAAGACGGCCGCTGTGCTGACGTGTCTTAGAGAGCCGGTTTCAACGGATGCTTTTCGGCCCGGTTATTGCGATCAGAAGAAAGACGTTCTCCATCGTGCCGGAGAAATTCACTGGGAACTGTTGCCCGGCGTGGCAGCGCCAACGAGCAGACCAACCTGGTCGTGGCCTGAACTGGAGCGCGCCTTTCAACGTCCTTGGCTCGACCACGTTTACAATTGGATGAGCGAGGATCTGCATCCCGGCGGGAACATGCCGGCTTACGGGCGTGAGATCTCGCGGGTGGTGGGAGAAGCCGCCCTGGAGCTTTGCACCGATGCGCCACGGCAGCAAAAGACCGCGCTTTGTCAGGGCATGATACAGGTTGGAATTGACAGTTGGGCCATTGCGAAGCGCGGGAAGCGAGGGGCGGCAGGCGGTTGGGTTTCCCGCGAGGGAGTCGGCCAGGGCCGGAAATTCCCCATCGTTTTTGCCGCGATCATGCTGCAAGATCAAGAGATGCTGAACATCGGCATGAACGCGCCGGAGACCGCCTTCGGCGAGGACCAGGCGACGGAATTCGGAAGGTCCTGGACCGGCGCGGACGTTTGTTACACGGGCACGTTTCCATCGTCCGGGAGGCCTGACAGAGGCCCTTATGAGAATCTGTATCCGGGCTTATGGCCGGGCCCCTATCGCACCCAGTCTGAGGAGAACCGGCGGACTTCTTCCCTCAGTGGATGTGTAGGAGAAGCCTTGGCGGCGCACCTCTTGAAAGCCGAGAAGGTTTGGGATCATGATGCGTTTTTTACTTATATGGATCGCTGGATGTACGAAGATGACGCCGAGTTTATAAAGATTATCCGAACGGCACTCGGTGAGGATTATGGCGACATACCATCGCGTCGTGGCATGCACGCTTACCCTGGCACGGATACATTCACCGATGAGATGTGGAGCCAATACAGGCAGAGCGCCGGGATGCCGCCCGTGGCCTTCCGCAAAAAGATTGACGAGGAAGGATCAGTAAAGATCGGGTCCAATCGAGAATTCGTTGTCAATGGCAAGAAGATGTTTCCGCTCATGCTGTTCGCTCAGGCCAGGGCTCACCTTAATGGGGATGCAGAGGATCTAGGCGCCGATCTTGTCAGTGGGAAAGTTCCTCCAGGACTGTTTGCCGAGGCCGATGCTGAAGTTCAGGAGGCGTTGGACCTCGGCGCCAATACGGTGTTTGTGAATGGCGACGCGGGTGACAACACCTGGGCATTCCATTATGGCCGGAAATTTCTTGCAAAAATCGCCGCTAAAGGGCTGTATGGAGTTCTGGGAGCAGACGCGGAGGTGTTCGGTCGTCCGCAATTATTGGGTCTGACACACGAAGATCAGCCGGATCGTTCTGCGGCGATGATACCTAACCCGCCGATGCCCGTAAAAATAGACGCCACGCTTCCCAACAGACGACAAGGCCCTTCCGGCGCACCCGGAGAGGTATTCGATCCCACTGCTCCAGGCGAGGGCGTCTGGTTAAGCAAGCTGGAAGGCGCTGAGGTTAAGCTGAAATTGGCGAAACCGATAACCGTGAGGAGTCTGGCGGTGTGGATCATGCCAAGGCCCCCTCGCGAGGATCCCAAAGAGATGGTGTTCCTCGCCGACGGCGCGGAGATCCTCAAGGCAAGCTTGAAAAGAGAGGCCGGCAAACAGGAGTTCATACTGCCGAACCCGGTCAGGTTCAAGGAATTGGTTTTCCGAGTTGCGTCTGTTTATCCCGGAGACGCCGGCCATGGTTTTATAAAACAAGTCGGGGCTTTTGACGAAAATGGCCGGCGCGTTTGGCTCTATGACTATGAACCCCAGGTTCGTTCCGTGGAAAAAGTGGCCGCTGAATATCAGTGGATGAGAAAGATGCAGAAGACCCGGCCTGTTTTTATCACGCTCAGTTCCGGCTTGATGCCCTCTTCCGCGATGTGGGACAAAGAGACCCGGAAGGCGATCTATCCGGGATACGTTGCGAACTGTGATGCGGCGGGATTCGCGCCGGCGGCTGACTCGGCAATGGACCCCGCAGCGTGGCTGAACCGCGTGGAAGAAGGAGTAGTCGAGTTAGGCAGGCTTGCCGGCGCGGCGCGGCCAGTCGTTTTCTGGCTGGAAGTCACCCCATCTCTGAAACCGGCACAGGCCCGGGAGGCAATCTGGAGCGCGATTATTCACGGGGCAACAGCTATTGGCTACCGCAGGCAACAGGGCCAGAAGCCGCCGGGGCCGGACAATGAAATGACGATGGCGCTCAAGCAGCTCAATGAGCAAATCACCCGTCTTGCGCCGGCCATTCTTGGCGAACCTTCACGAACCTGGGCCGAGATGACCATGAGCAATGGAGCGCAGGGCCGCTGCAAGGCAACCGAATCCGAGGGCTCGCTTTTCATCTTCGCCCAGAACATTGGCTCCGCGAGTAAGGCCGTTATTCGTATCCAGGGACTTCGAGCCGGAACAGATATTGAAGCGCTTGGCGAAGGGCGTATCATCGCCTCAAGTCCAGGAGAGTTCAGCGACGATTTTGCCCCACTTTCCGACCACATCTACAAGCTGAAACTTTAATGCCGGCAGAACGCATCACTGCCGGCCATACGCGGCAAGCTAAGATAAGGCGTTTAGAATACCGGGACAGGTCGGGCCGACGGGTTGCTGCTCCTGGGGCGCCTTCTTCCATCCGATGCCTGCCGGCGAGACGAGTGACGATTCGGGGTCCATTGCGCGGACGATCGCGACCACGTGTTTCTCCGCTTCTTCGCGGCTTTGCGCGCAGACTATGAGGGACACGTTGGCGAGCGCCGCGGGGCCGGTTCCCTTCTCGAACGAGGCAATCCAGGTCTGACAATTCGGCTCCGGCTCCTGGAGCGTGCGGAGCCTGGCGACGATGTGATGGAACAGCGGCAAAGGTCCGATTGCGTTTTCTCCGAGCGGGCGCCTGGTGTTCAACGCGGCCAGCAGATGGCCCTGCGCCAGTTCCCGGTTATGGCGAACGGCTTCGATCCGCGCCAGCCCCAGCAGCGCCTGCGGGTAGAACGCGGCCTCCAGCGCCCGGTTGAAGAGCGCGGCCGCCTTCTCGTCCTTGCGCGCGCTCTCGTAGAACTCGCCGAGTTGAACCAGCACATGCGGCCCGGCGGATGCCTGCTTCAGGCGCTCGGTCCATTCGTCCGCCGCGTCGAACTTGCGCTGCATCAGGTTCATCCGGGCGGCGGCGACCATGAGCTCGGGATCGGCCGGAATCTCCGCCTCCAGCTTCGTCAATCTCTCCTGCGCCTCGCGCAGATAGCCGCCCTCCAGGAGGAGTTGAATCAGCACCTTCTCGTGCTCCTGGTTCGCGGCCTTCGTGGCGCAGGCCTGGCGGGCGCTCATGATCGCGCTCTGCAGCTTGCCGCGCCTGGACCGGCTGATCGCAAGCAGGATCAGTAGGGTCGGCTCGCCGGGACGTTGCCCCTGCGCCTGGTCGAGGAACGCCTCGGCCTCAACCCAATTGCCGCCGAGAAACAGCGTCCACCCGGTTCCCCACGTCGTTGACCGTCCCGTCAACCCGGTGCGCCGGCCCAGGAACGTCAACATCCTGGTCACCTGGGCGCCCTGGTTAAGCGCGCCGGAGGCAACCGCCAGGGCCAGCGCGCCTTCGATGGATTTCGGCGCATCGTGCAGGCAGAGCCGCGCGGCGACGTGCGCCTTCAGGTATTCGCACTTGCCCAGCGCCGCGTAACTCTCGGAAGCCAGCATGGCCGCTCTTCTGCGGCGTTTCTTTTCTTTCGCCGCAAGCTCCCGGAACTCATTTTCCAATTGCTTCTGAGCATCCTCCCGGCCGGCGGCATCCCTTATTTTCCTGCTCGCGTCTTTGAGAAGCCCGTACTCGGGCACCGGCAGTTCGACGCGGTCGCGGTAACGTCCGAGACGATATAATGCGATGCCGATTGCGACCGGCAGAAGGAATCCGAATACCCCGATAGCGATCATGTCCCGGAACGACGTGCTGCCGGCCTGCGCAATGATGACTCCTATAGCTGTGAGAGCGCCCGCCAAGCCGACGATCACGCCGACCAGTTGCAGCGGCTGAAGGTGCGCGCGTCCGGTGCTGGTCTTCCGGCGCCAGCGCTGCAAAGCCCGCGTATCCTTCTCCTCCTGCTCCACCACGGCGCGCTGAATCTCGGCCATCAGCTTCTCGGCCAGCGCGTCGGGCTCGGCGAGCAAACCGATGCCGGGCATGCGGGCGGCTTGAATCGGGCTCGACGCCGGTTCCTGAGCGAGCGCCGCCAGTCGGTCCGTCACCGTCGGGTGCGTGGAGTACCGGTTGAACAGTTCTTTCGCGGCCTCGGGCGATTGAGGCGAATCCGTTCGCGTCAGTTCCTGCACGAGCCACTGGCTGAACCCTTCGCCCAACTGGAGTTGGGAGACGCGTTCGCGCCAGGGGATCCTCTGGATCCTCGCGTACAGCGTCCTGAGCGCGGCCAGGGCGGAACGGCAGACCGCCGCGCCGCAGAGTTCCGCCGCGCCGCGGTCGGCGGCGAACTCCTCCTGCCTGGAATAGGTTGCCACCAGTCGCGTGCCGAGCCTCGCGAACCGGTCGGCCACTTTCAGGAGCGCGCGGGCGACAAATGCGGGGCGTTTTGCGCGGCGGTACATCTCCGCGTTGGCATGGAGCGCCATCGCCAGCGTGGTGATGCGCGGCAGGCCCGTCTTGAGCCAATAACTGACGCCTCGCTGGATGAGTTTGGCGTGCACCATCTCGTGGGCGAGGACGGCCTCCACCTCGCGGTCCGATAACCCCGCCAGCAGATCGTACCCGATGCCCAGAGACGTTTTTCCCACGCCCCGCTGATAGCCCTCGAGATGCACCCAGGCATTCAGGTGCATCTCGAGGAAGACGATGTCAGGCGGCGGCAATTGAAGCCGCCGGCAGAGGTTCTCCAGCATGGCAAAAAGCGCCGGCACGTCTTCCCGCTTCAGCGGAATGCGGAACCCGGCTGGTTTACTCAGCGGAAAACTGCGGACGAAAAGCAAGATGAGTTGAATGTGGCTTTGCAGCGGAATGAGCGCGATCGTCGCCAGTCCAAAGCGTATGAGGACGACGACAACCGCGATTTCAAGCGCCGCCAGCAGCAGCAGGAACAACAGCGAGGCCAGCGCCCACAGGTAGAAGAGAAAGACCAGCAAGCCCGCGCAGGCGATCAGGAAGACCTTGGCCGCGCCGCTCAGAGGTTTTTCAAATGATGTGCCGGCGTCCGCACAGTTCAACAGAGCATTTCCTTCCCTGGGACGTCACGCCCACAGATTCCTGTCCAGACTTCTGTACTGGATGGCCTCCGTGACATGCTCCGTGCGAATTTCCTCCGCGCCGTCGAGGTCCGCGATGGTGCGCGATAACTTCAGTATCTTGTTGTAGGCGCGCGCGGAAAGGGAGAATTGATTCATCGCGGCGGCGAGGGCAGTTTCGGCGGCGCCGTCCACTTTGCAGAATTTCTTAATCAGTCGCGCGCTCATCCGCGCGTTGCAAAAGATTCCGGCGTCTTTGAGGCGCTTCAATTGCATGTCCCGCGCGCGGATGACGCGCTCGCGGATCGCCGACGACGGCTCGCCTTCCGCCGGGCTGCGCAGGTCGCGGTAGTTCACCGCCGGCACTTCCACCTGGATGTCAATCCGGTCGAGCAGCGGCCCGCTGATGCGCGACATGTATTGCTGAATCTGCCGCGGCGTGCAATGGCACTCCTTGCGCGGGTCGGTCAGGTAGCCGCAGGGACATGGATTGAGCGCGCAGACGAGCGTGAACTGCGCCGGATACGTCACCGACATCTTCGCGCGCGAGATGGTGACGCGCCCGTCCTCCATCGGCTGGCGCAGCACCTCGAGCGTCTTCCGCTCGAACTGCGGCAGCTCGTCCAGGAAGAGCACGCCGTGATGCGCCAGGCTCACGTCGCCGGGCTTCGGGTACGTGCCGCCGCCGATGAGGCCGATGTCGCTGACGGTGTGATGCGGCGCGCGGAACGGCCGGACCGCGACGAGCGATTGCCGCATGACCAGGCGGCCGTCGGCCGAGTACACCTTCGTGGTCTCCAGCGCCTCCTCGAGCGTCATCGGCGGGAGGATCGTCGGGAACCGCTGCGCGAGCATGGACTTCCCGGCGCCGGGCGGGCCGATCATCAGGACGTTGTGCCCGCCGGCCGCCGCAACCGTCAGCGCGCGCTTGACGTGCTCCTGGCCCTTCACTTCGCTGAAGTCCACGTCATACCGCGAGTTCCTCTGGAGCGCTTCCTCGATGTCCACGCGGTACGATTCCATGACCACTTCGTCGGTGAGGAACCCGATGACCTGGTCCAGGGACTTGAGCGGGATGACCTCGATCCCTTCGACCACGCCGGTCTCTTCCGCGTTTTCCTCAGGGATGATGATGCCGTCGAGCTTCGCCTCGCGGCATCGCAGCGCCATGGAGAGGCATCCCTTGACCGGCCTCAGGCGGCCGTCGAGCGCGAGTTCGCCGGTGATCGCGTAGCGGTCGAGCTTCTTCGAGACGATCTGGTCCGAGGCCAGCAGAATCCCGACCGCGATCGGCAGGTCGAACGACGGCCCTTCCTTCCGCAGGTCGGCGGGCGCCAGGTTGATGGTCAGGCGGAAGACGCGGTAATGATAGCCGCTGTTCATAATGGCGGCGCGAACGCGCTCGAGGCTCTCCTTGACCGCCGCGTCCGGCAGGCCCACCAGAGCGACGTGCCCGAAGTCGCTCTTGTTGATGTTGACTTCGACTTCGACCGGATACGCCTCGATGCCGTACAGCCCGGCGCTCTTCACCGTGCCAAGCATGGTTGCTCCGCTGCCGCAAGAATTTTCACCACGAAGCACACGAAGAACACGAAGGCCAGGGAATTGGATTCTTCAAATCCATTCTTCGTGACCTTCGTGTCCTTCGTGGTGAGAAAAAAGGTATTCAGCGCTCCTTAGCGGAGGTCGGCCTT
>JBKQWE010000061.1:0-42645 GCA_052139675.1 Candidatus Brocadiia bacterium | reverse complement strand
GGCGCTGACGCCCGACTCCTCGCGCTACTGGCCGGCGGAGGGCTTCGAGGTCGGCCGTTCGCAGCCGAGCTTCGACAAGCAGTACGTCCGCGACTGGCTCCTGGCCTCCGGCTGGAACCAGGAACCGCCCGCGCCGCCGCTGCCCGAAGAGGTCGTCCGCAAGACGAGCGAAAAATATCTCCAGGCGTATGAGATCCTGACGGGAAGGCCGCTGGCGACGAACGCCCCATGACGGATGAAGACGATCTCGATCCCGAGAATCAACCGACGCCCGAGGAACTGGCGCAGCTCGAGGAGGAACGCCGCGCCGCGGAGCGCAGCTACTTCAACGTCACGCGCTCGCTCTCGGCCGGGCTGCTCTTTGCGCTGCCGCTCCTGGCGGTGTACGAAATCGGAGTGCTCCTCTTCCGCTCGGAGATCAACGCCGCCGCGGACCTCCTCAAGGCGCCGATCTTCTGGCTCCAGCAGCACCCCATCCAGCTCTTCGGCGCGGACCTGCTGCTGCTGGTCGGCCTGGCGCTGATAGGCCTGGCGGTGGCGGCCGTCTGGCGGGTCGGCCGGCTCGGCGCGCTGCACGCGGGGACGTTCCTCGGCATGTTCTCCGAGAGCCTGCTCTACGCCATGATCCTGGGTCCGCTGGCGCTCGCGCCGATCACCGGCGAACTGAAATTCGGCGGCTTCTCGCCGCACCTGGAGGACTTCCCGCTCAAGCTCGTTGTCGCGGCCGGCGCGGGATTCTACGAGGAGGCGTTCTTCCGGTTCGCCGTCCTCGGCGCGATATTCTACCTGGCGAAGGAAGTCGGGAAACTGCGCCCCTTCGTCGCCGGCGCGCTGGCGCTGGCGCTCAGCGGCGCGTTCTTCAGCGCCGCGCATTTCCTGGCCGGCGGCGAGGCGCCGGACCTCGGCACCTTCATCTATCGCCTGGCCGCGGGCATGATCCTGGGCCTGGTCTTCCTCACCCGCGGCTTCGGCATCGCCGCCTGGACGCACGCGATCTACGATCTCTACCTACTCTGCTTCGCGGCCGGATAATTCTCGCATGCGCGTCCGCTAAGATACGCGGCCACCAATCAATTGAGCTATCACACAAGCTGTAAGGAGCGCGCATCTGAAATAAATCCGCAGATTTCGCTTGCTTTTGCAGTTCAAAATGGCGATATTAAGGTAATTGCGCGAGTCATTCACAAAAAGAGGGAAAGCCATGCTTGTCGAATTCGAGGTCGGCAACTACCGTTCATTCAAGGACCCAGTGCGTCTGAGCATGGTGGCGGCGAATCCGATCAAGGAATTCCTGGAAGAGAACACCTTTCAGGCCTGGCGGTATCGCCTGCTGAAAAGTGCGGCTATCTATGGGGCAAACGCTAGCGGTAAGTCCAACCTCTTGCACGCAATGGCTTTTATGCGGGGCTTCGTTTTGAGTTCGTCAAAAGAGATGCAGGCAGGAGAGCCAATACGCGTAGTGCCTTTTAAGTTCGACACGGCAACGGAAAATGCTCCAAGCCGCTTCGAAACCTCTTTCCTGCTGAAGGATCGGCGATACAGGTATGGTTTTGAGGCTGACAGGAAAGCCGTCAGGAAGGAATGGCTCTACTATGCGGAAAAGCAAAAGGAAGAACACCTTTTCCTTCGCGAAGAGGATGACATTGAAGTTGGTGTTGATTTTGGCGAAGGCAAAACCCTGGAAGAGAAAACTCGTAGCAACGCCCTGTTCTTGTCCGTTGTTGCCCAGTTCAATGGGGAAACGGCCGGCATGATCTTAAAATGGTTTCTGGACGTAGGTCTCCTGCACGGCCTTCAGGACATGCAGTACGGTGGATTTACGGCCTCGTTGCTGCAGGACGAGGCTTTGCGACCGCGGCTGCTGGATTTCATTCAGCGAGCAGATGTCGGGATCGAGAATCTGACTGTCAGCGAGAAGCCTCTTGACGAAGAAGCTCTCAAGCGGCTTCCGGAACAGGTCCAAGATCAGATCCGAAAGCAGAAACCACGTATAGCGGAAGTATCAGCGGTCCACTCGAAATTTCGAGACGGAGTCAAGGAAGGCCTTGCGACCACTGACTTTTTCAGCGAGGAATCCGATGGTACGAAGAAGCTGTTCTGCATAGCTGGCCCTTTATTGGAGAGCCTGACGTCTGGCCGCGTGGTCGTCTTAGACGAATTGGACGCGAGACTGCATCCTCTGCTTACCAAAGCAGTTGTGCGCTTGTTCAACTCGTCTGTTTCGAATCCGAACAACGCCCAGTTGATCTTCGCGACGCACGATACGAACCTCCTCGACAATGACATGCTGCGTCGGGACCAGATTTGGTTTACGGAGAAAACGCAGCAGGGCGCTACCGCCCTCTACTCATTGGCGGAGATGAAGGTGCGCAACGATGCATCTTTCGAAAAGAATTACATTGCAGGACGATACGGCGCAATTCCTTTTCTAGGGGGTTTGGCAGCCCTACCGATGGAGACCGGCGATGGGCCGTCCCGTCAAATTCACTGATACGAAGAAAGAATGGTTCCGACAGTCTCGTCTTGGCCGAGAACGCTCCTTTGAAACACGTGAAAAACTGGAGCGCTTTCTGATCGTCTGCGAAGGCGAGAGAACGGAGCCAAACTACTTTGAGGCCTTCAAACAGGAATTACCAAGGAATCTCGTCCGGCTGGAAGTTTACGGAGAAGGCGCCAACACGTTGAGCCTGATCGCCAGGGCCTTGGAAATTAGAGACAAGGAGGAGCGAAGCGATTACCGGTTCGATCATGTCTGGGTAGTTTTTGACCGTGACAGTTTCAAACCGGACGACTTTGATAACGCGATTGACAAAGCTACAGCCGCTGGGATGCACTGCGCTTGGTCAAATGAGGCCTTCGAGTTATGGTATATCCTACACTTTGAATATCGCAATACTGGAATGGGACGCGAGGAATATGCGGGCAAGCTTTCCGTTCGGCTCGGAGAGCCATACAGGAAGAATGCTCCTGACACTTACCTGAAGCTCTCCAAGAAAGGAAATCAGGCACAAGCCGTGGAATGGTCGAGAAAGTTGCATGAAGCGGTTCGCGCCGCCCAGACCCCACCGTCGCGCTCCAACCCGTGCACGACCGTGTTCCTGCTTGTCGAGCAGTTGAACCGTTTCAAGGTCACGCGCGCAGACTGAACCGCGCGGGTGAGAGTCCAAAACATCCTTCCCCTGAGACATCCATTCTGCACTTACTCCTCATTGCTCAGTAATCTGCATTTATCCGTTCCGGCCCTGTCAAATCCGGCTCGCCGGAAAAAGCGCACGCAACCCGCTCCGAAGCGCACTGAAGCGCACTCAAACCGCTGCCAAGCGCACTGAAACCGCTGCGAAGCGCACGCTCTTTCCTCGCCCGCTCCGCGCCGGAATCCGGTGGTATAATGCTGACATGGAATGTCCACGCATTGGTAGTCGCAAGATGCGGCTGTACAGTAAGATAACGCATAAAAAGCTATTTGAAAAAACGAATCCAATTTATCATAACATGCGCTGCCAGACGGCTTTAGCATAAGATTGGCGTAACTGGCTATGCGAGTGCTGTTTAGGACTTAAAAGTGTGACGCCGTTCTCAGTGCCTTGGTGTCTTGGTGGTGAGGCGGACGGCAGGTTAGAGCTTTTCCGCGATGAGCCGCGCGGCGGTCTCGATGGCCTTGTCGAGGCCGGACGGGTCTTTGCCGCCGGCCTGGGCCATGTCGGGCTTTCCGCCGCCGCCGCCGCCGACGAGCTTGGCGGCTTCGCCGGCGATTTTGCCGGCGTGCAGGCCGCGCGCGACGAGGTCCTTGCTGAGCGCGACGATGAGGGTCACGCGCTCGTCGCTGACCGAGCCGAGCGCCAGCGCGTGCGAAGGCGCCAGCCGCCGCAGTTGATCCACCAGCGCGCGCAGGTCGTCGGCGGTTGCGCCTTCGACTTTCGCCGCGACCAGCTTCGCGCCGCCGATTTCCTTCGCCGCCTTCAGGTAATCCTCCGCGCCTCGGCCGGAGGACTGCTTCGCCTTCTGCAGGTCCTTGCGCAGGTCGCGGATCTGCTGCGCGAGCTGCTCCGCTCGCTCGATCAGCCGCGCCTCGGGCGCGCCGAGCGCCGCGGAGAGCCGGTCGAGCAGGTCCTCTTTCGCGCGCACGAGCCGGAGCGCCTCCAGCCCGGTGGCCGCCTCGATGCGCCGGATGCCGGCCGCGACGGAGCTCTCGCTGACGATCCGGAAGAGGCCGATGTCGCCGGTCGCGTGGCAGTGCAGCCCGCCGCAAAGCTCCTTCGAGTAGCCGCCGATGTCGAGCAGCCGGACTTCGTCGCCGTATTTCTCGCCGAAGAGCGCCATCGCGCCCTCGGCCTTCGCCTGCGCGATGGGCATGATGCGCGAGCCGACGGGGGTGTTCTCCAGGATTTTCTCGTTGACCTTCTCCTCGATGAGCCGCAGCTCCTGCTCGGTCACGGCCTGCGTGTGATGGAAGTCGAACCGCAGCCGCTCGGGCGCGACGAGCGAGCCGGCCTGCTCGGCGTGCCGGCCGAGCACTTCGCGCAGCGCGTGGTGCATCAGGTGCGTGGCGGTGTGGTTGCGGCGGATGGCGGCGCGGCGCGCGACATCGGGCCGCGTGGTCAGTTTGTCGCCGAGGCGGATTCGGCCGGCGAGGACCTTGCCGACGTGCAGGACCATGCCTTCGGCGCGCTGCGAGTCGGAGACCTCGAACCGCGCGCCGGAATTCAGCAGCAGCCCCGCGTCGCCGACCTCGCCGCCGGACTCGCCGTAATAGCTCGTGCGGTCGAGGACGATCATCGCCTCGCGGCCTTCGCCGACCTCGTCGCGGAGGTCCTGGCCGACCACGATGCCGATGACGGCGCCTTCGCTCTCGTCCTTCTCGTATCCCTCGAAAACGGTGGCCGCGCCGCGCTCCTTGAGCGCCGCGATGGGCCCGCCGCCGAAGATGTCGGCGGAGATTTTCGTCCCCTTGCGGGCGCGCTCGCGCTGGCGGCCCATCTCCGACTCGAACTCGTCCGCGTCGGTCGTCATGCCCTCGTCCTCGAGCAGCGACTGCGTCACGTCGAGCGGCAGGCCGTACGTGTCGAACAGGCGGAAGGCTTCGCTGCCGGGCAGCTTCTTCTCGCCGGCGGCGCGCAGTTTCTCGACGAGTTCCTGGAGGATCGCCTGGCCCCGGTCGAGCGTCTGGTGGAAGCCTTCCTCCTCGATGCGGATGAGGCGCGCGATGTTCTCGCGGCGCTCGGCCAGGTCGGGATACTGGTCCTCCATCACGCGCGCGACGACCGGGACGAGGCGGTAGAGGAACGGCGCTTTCTTGCCGAGCCGGCCGCCGTCGAGCACGGCGCGGCGGATGAGCTTGCGGAGGACGTAGTCGCGGCCGGTGTTGCCAGGCAGCACGCCGTCGCCGATGCAGAACGCCGCGGCGCGGACGTGATCGGCGATGCGGCGAAAGGCGACCCCTTCGCGCGTGGCGCGGACGGGCGCATAGGGCTTTTCCGTCTCGCGCTCGATCGCCTGGAGGATCGGCGCGAACAGGTCGGTGTCGAAGCTGGTGCGGACGCCCTGCATCACCGCGGCCATGCGTTCGAGGCCCATGCCGGTGTCAATGTTGCGCGTCGGCAGCGGGTCTAGGACGCCGCCGTCCTTGCGGTCGAACTGCTGGAAGACCAGGTTCCAGACCTCGCAGAACCGCCCGCAACTGCACGAGGGCTGGCAGTCCGGCTTGCGGCAGCCGACCTCCGGGCCGTAATCGTAGAAGATCTCCGAGCAGGGGCCGCAGAGGCCGTTCGGCCCGTTCCGGGGACAATCCGCCGGCCAGAAGTTGTCGTGCTGGCCGTAGCGGTAGATGATTTTCGGGTCGAGGCCGACTTCCTTGTGCCAGAGGTCGTACGCCTCGTCGTCTTCCTCGTAGACGCTGACGCGCAGCCGCTCGGGCGGGAGCTTCATCTCCTGCGTCATGAACTCCCACGCCCAGAGGATCGCCTCGCGCTTGAAGTAGTCGCCGAAGGAGAAATTGCCGAGCATCTCGAAGAACGTGTGGTGGAAGGCGGTGCGTCCGACGTTGTCCACGTCGCCGGTGCGGAAGCATTTCTGGCTGGTGGCGGCGCGCGCGAGGCCGGGCTGGCCGCGGCCCATGAACTCGTTCTTGAACTGGTTCATCCCCGCGCCGGTGAAGAGGAGCGACTTGTCCTCCGCCGGCGGGACGAGCGAGTCGGACCGCATGACCCGGTGGCCGCGCTCCTCGAAGAACCGGAGGAACCGGCGCCGCACTTCCGATCCGTTCATGTTGCGCCTTCCACGTTTTCCGGGGGAACTCAGCGAGGCCGCCGGACCTTCGGCCCTGAGCGTGTCGAAGGGCCGCGGCGGTTTGCATATCCTACGATAATCGCCGCGGCTCCGCAAACGCAATTTGACAGGCCGGCGGGCCTATCGGATACAATAGGCTCCGCCGGAGCCGGCGCATCCGGTTTCCGGCATGAGGACGAGAAGATGACCGAATCGCCCAACGGGCCGGCCCAGCCGAAACAGCTTCCTGCGCAACCGCCCGCCGAGTCCGCGCCGAGCGAAGCGCCGGCGGCCGCGCTTCAGACCGACCCGGCCGCGCCGCCCGGTCCGCCGGCGGTGGACAGCGCCACCTTCTCCCGCTGCGCCCGGTGCAAGCATGCCGAGCAGGTCAATTCCGCCGCCGGCACGCTCGCCTGCAAGAAGCACAACATGCTGATCAACGCCGAGGCGGACGAGATTCCGGATGATTGCGCAGAGCACGAGCCCATTGACGAATGAATGAGGAGTGCGGAGTGAGTATCGAGTACGGAATCCGGAGCGAGGAGAAACTAACCATGGAAAATTCCGCCGGCGTCACGGGCATCGGCAAGATCGGGTTCTGGCTTTCGCTGGTCCCGTGGGTGGTTCTGCCGCTCCTGCTCTTCCTCCCGGCAGCGGCGGCAGCCCCGGCCGGACAGCCGCAGATCGCCCAGACCGCCGGCGACGTGCTGAGGACCATCTCGTTCTGCTTCTACTGCTTCTCGCCGATCGCCCTGCTGGCCTGCATCGCCGGGCTGACCTCGGACGCGTCGAAGAAGTACGCCGCCGCCGGCGCGATCATCAGCGGCCTCTTCTATATCGGCCTGATCGTCCTCTACGTCGCCGGCAACGTGCTGCCTTCCCTTCCGCGGCCGTAAGCGGCGACTCAGCCCGAATGCCCGGGATGCTCCTCCTCTTCCTGATGATACAGGCCGATGCACGCCACGATAATGATCGCCAGGAACATGAGCCACGGATGCGCCGTTTCCCATCGGGCCGCGGCGCCGGGCTTGAAGAGGTCCGCCGTCATCGCCGCGGCATCGGCGACCAGCCCCGCGCCGAACATCGCCAGGAGGAAGATGATCACCGGCCGCCAGAGCAGCAGAGCCAGGACCCCGATGACGAAGAACGCCACGCCGGCCGCGACATAGCGCGCGGCGGCAGCCTGGATCAGGTCGGTTGCGCCCAGGACCAGGAGCGCGGCCCACATCCCGGCGATGAGGAACACGCCGACTCGCACCAGGAACAGCGCGAGAAGCGCGCAGATGATGGCCAGCGGCAGCGCCACGACCACGGCGCCAAGCCCCAGCGGCGCGGCGATGGCCAGGCCGACCGCCCAGCCCACGAGCGCGCCCATCAGCGCCAACGCGACCCGGAAGATCTTCCATCCCCAGAAGATGAACACCGCGCCGATCAGCAAACACAGGCCGGCGAGGACGATCGCCGGTAGGCCGTTCACGATCTGCTCGGGCGGAGTCCAGTGCCAGTGCATGGTTCACCTCCTGGAAATTGGGCCTTCGGCCTTGGAACTTGCGCGGCCTATCCCGGGCATCTCCGGCAAACGGTGCTGTCGCGCGGATCGCAGGACTCGGAATTGAGCCGCGGAATCCTGTCCAGCGCCGAGGTCGGCGGCCCGGCGCGCAGCACCTCGGCCTCTTTCGAGCCTTCGCGGTACACCGTGATGCCCTTGCACTTGAGCCGGTGCGCGAGCAGGTACGCCTTGCGCACATCCTCCACCGTCGCCGACCGCGGCAGGTTGATCGTCTTGGAGACGCCGTTGTCGGAGAACTTCTGGAACGCGGCCTGCATGCGGACGTGCCACTCCGGCGAGATGTCGCGCGCGACGACGAAAACGCGGCGCAGATCCTCCGGCAGCTCCTTGCACGTGCGGATGGACCCGTCGCGCGCGCAGCCGGAGAACAGACCCTCGAGGTCCGTCCCCAGCGCCTCCGCGCGGCGCGTGAACTCCGAGTGCGTCTCGAAGAACGTCGTACCCTCCGCCATCGTCCGCCAGTACCGCAGCGCGAAGACCGGCTCGATGCCGCTGGAGACGCCGGCGATCAGCCCGATCGTGCCGGTCGGCGCGATGGTGGTCACCGTCGCGTTGCGCAGCGCGGAAAATCCCTGTGCCTTCCACGTGCTCCGGGCGAACAGCGGGAACGACCCGCGCCGCTCGCCCAGCCGCACCGAGGCCGCGTGGCCGCGCTTCGCGATCCGCCGGAAAAGCGCCTCCGCCAGCCGCAGCGCGTCCTCGGAATCGTAGGGGATGTTCATCATGTAAAGGCAATCGCTGAAACCCATTATGCCAAGCCCGATCTTGCGGCTGTCGCGCGTCGCGCGCTCGATCTCGGCGATCGGGTAACGGTTCGCGTCAATGACGTTGTCGAGGAAATGCACCGCCGCGTCCACCGTCTCGTCGAGCCGCGCGAAGTCGAGGTGGCCGTCCTTCACGAAGCGCGTGAGGTTGATGCTGCCGAGGTTGCAGGACTCGTACGGAAGCAGCGGCTGTTCGCCGCAGTTGTGCGCCATGAAGCCGTTGGCGTCGAACGCATGCGCGTTTTCGACGCTGGCGTCAAATACATCTTCCTCGCCGTCCGGCGCCACCGACAGGACGCGGGCCACAAATGGCTCGCGGTTGAGCCGTCGCGAATACCCGGCGAGCAGGCGCGACAGCTTCGCGGCCTTTGCGTCGTCGGCGAATCCGACCTGATCGGCGAACTGGGCCACATTGTCGCCGCTGATGACCAGCTCGTGCTGTGCCCGAATGGGATAAGTCTTGCGACCGCCCTTGCCGTCGGGGAGCAGTTTAGTTCCGGCCGCGCGCCGGCCGTAGATCGTGGAGGCAATTCCCAGCCGCAGCAGCATCCGCTGGGCCGCTTCCAGGCGGGCAAGATCGGATTGAGCCAGCCGGACGCTGACGCCTTTGACCTGTCCGCCCTGGACCGACCCGTCGGCGTCGAAAAGCCCTCGGAGGAATCCCCGGCAGAAGCGGCTCGATCCCTGTTCCAGTTTCGACGTGACAGCCTTGCGGCCGGCGCGCATGCCGCATTCCAACGCCAGGTCCCGCAGCGCGGAAAGACTGAGGCGGCTTTCCGCACGGCCCTTAACCTCGATCCATCCCTTGAAGTCGGCGCGGTGCGGCAAGGCTCGAGCGCAGCGCAGCGCCTCTTCCTTGACGCCGAGGATACCCGGCCCGGCGGCATCCCAGACGGAGAGGATCGCCTTGTCTCGCTTGAGGACGCCGTCGCCGACAAGCAGCCCGAGAAGATAGCCTTGCTCGCGAGTGTAATCGCCTGGCCAGCGCGGATGCGCCCGGTGGTTGTGGAGAAGCACTTCGTCGCCGGGGTTGAGCCGGGCTGCGGGAGTCCATTCGAATTCGATCCTGTCGCGCGTCCTGCGCGTGACGCGGCGGAAAAGGTGATCGTCCGTCGAGCGTACTGCGTAACCTTCAATGGTTCGGAGCTTTACGATCTGTCTCAGGCCGGTGCGGAAGAACCCCTCCGGACCCGTCGCGTGCGGCCGGCCGTTCACGAGCGCGTGGAATCTCTTTCCGATCAGAGCGCGCACCTGGCGCGCGCCCGCACTCGTTTGAACCCACGTGTCGCCGGTCACGCACGGATTCGTGGCCTCGATGCGCGCGAGCTCGATGAGCGGATTGCAGCGGTTGATCTCGTCCATGAAGACCAGCCCCGGATCGCCGCACTGCCAGGCCGCCGAGCAGATCAGGTCGAAGACCTCGCGCGCGGGGCGGCGGTCGGTGGCCTCGCCGGTGCGCGGGTTGATGAAGACGTGTTCGCCGCCGGATTCCACCGCCTGCATGAACACGTCGGTGACGCTGACGGAGATGTTGAAGTTCTCGAGGAACCCCGGCCGCGTCTTGCAGAGGATGAAGTCCATCGCGTCGGCGTGGTCAATGCTGAGGATGGCCATGTTCGCGCCGCGCCGGCGGCCGCCCTGCTTGATGACGTCGGTCGCCTTGTCGAAGACCTCGATGAACGAGATCGGCCCGGAGGCGACTCCGCCGGTCGAGCGGACGACGTCGCCGCTCGGCCGCAGGCGCGAGAAGCTGAACCCGGTGCCGCCGCCGGACTGGTGGATGAACGCCATGTTGCGCAGCGCCGAGAAGATGCCGTCCATGGAATCCTCGACCGGCAGCACGAAGCAGGCGGAGAGCTGGCCGAGGTCGGTGCCGGCGTTCATCAGCGTCGGCGAATTCGGCAGGAACTCGAGCGAGGACATCAGCGCGTAGAAGCGCTCCGCGTTCGCGCGCTCATCGGCGGCGCCCTCGTAGCCGGCGTCCACGGCCGCGACGGCGGTCGCGACGCGGCGGAACATCTGCGAAGGCGTCTCGGCGATGTTCCCGTTCGCATCCTTGCGCAGGTAGCGCTTCTCGAGCACGCGGATGGCGTTCAGCGAGAGCTTCAGGTCGTCATGCACGCCGAGCACCGACTTCGCCTCGCGCAGCCCGGCGTGTCGGAACCTGTGAAGGATATACGCTTTAGCGAGGTCGGGCTCCTTCTCGTCGCCGAGCACGCGCTCGACGAGGTCCTGCACCTGTTCGACCGTAGGGACCTGCGCGCGGCGGCCGCCTTCGAGGAGCTTCCCGACGCGCTCGGCATAGCGCGCCGCCGCGGCGGCGTCCTCGCGCCCGAGCTCGCGCATCGCCCCGAGGATCGCGCGCGCGATCTTCCCCGCGTCAAACGCCTCCACCCGCCCGTCGCGCTTGCGGATCCGTTCGATGGCCAATTTCGATGTCCCCCAACCTTTCCCGCCGCGCCTGTCAGACCCGCGCGTCCTTCTCCTTTGAAACGATGGCGTCCAATTTCCGGATCAGCGGCGGCAGGTCGTTGCAGACGGTGTCCCAAACGACGTCAAGGTCAATGTCGAAGTAGCCGTGGATAAGCCTGTTTCTCATATCAACGATATCTTGCCATGGGATTTCCGGCGTTGCGGTTCGGACGGCCGCTGAAACTTTAGTCGCCGCCTCACCGAGGACTTCGATGTCCTTCACGAGCGAGAGGACCAACATGCGGTTGGCGTTCAGGTCATCGCGGGTCTTGCCTGCGGCGAAAGAGCGGGCCTCATTCGCGGCATCCAGCATATGACGGAGACGAATCAGGTCATCGCTGCGCATACTCGACCTTTGCCTGCGCAAGCACCTCGTCCCTGAAATAGCGGCTGAGCTCGCCCGGCGTTCGGAGGTCAACCTTCCTGCCGCCCAGGATTTCAGATAGCTCTCGTTCCATGCGCGCCAGGCCGAAGTACCCCGGCGTCGCCGCCGGCTCGAACTCCACGACGAAGTCCACGTCGCTGTCCGGCGAAGCGTCCCCTCGCAGCACGGAGCCGAAGAGAGACAGCTTGCGGATATGATTGCGTTTGCAGAACTCGACGATCTTCGCGTGAGGCATGTTCTGCGCTGTCGTGTCCATCAGACCGCCTTGACCATCTGCTTCCCCGCCTCGTATGCGCGCTTGAGCGCGGCGGCGTTGGATTTGATGTCGCCTTTGCTCCAGGCGCTCGCGTGGACGAAGTTCACCGGCACCTTCAGGAACGTGAAAACGTCGTTGAGCGCCCGCGCGGTGACGTCGGCGCCGGAGAGGAGCACGTCGTCCGCGCCGTAGGTCAGGCAGCAGACGGCGCGCTTCGCCTTCAGGAACTGCCGGTTCTCGAGGCTCAGCGGATACCATCGGTCGAGGAAGAGCTTGGTCGGGCCGGAGACCATCATCCAGTAGATCGGGGTGGCGATGACGAGCCCGTCGCACTGCTTCAGCCGCGGGTACATCACGCGCATGTCGTCGTCCTGGACGCAGACGCCGGTCCCGTCGGCGCGGCACGCCTCGCACGCGCGGCACGGCTTGATGTCCATCGAGTAGAGGTAGAACTTCTCGACGCGCGCCCCGGCGCTCCGCGCGCCGGCCAGGACGCGGTCGCAAAGGGTGTCGCTGTTGCCGTGCTTCCGCGGGCTGCCGACGACGGCGAGGACGTATTTCTGCCTGGCCATGACTCAAACCCCCTTTTTTGAGGTGTGAAGTACGAGTGATGAAGGACGAACGATCAACCCGTCCCTCATCGTTCATCACTCATCGTTCGCACTTCCTCCGTCATGCTTCGTTCATCGTTCGCACTTCTTCCGCCGCGCGGTATATTGTATCAAACAGCTCCGCGATCTGCTCTTTCTCGACGCAACTGAACGCGATGCGCAGGTCGCGCTCGGCCGTGGCGATCGTGCCGACTCCGTAGCGGTCGAGCAGGTGCCGCCGCAGCGCCTCGGCCGTGACGCGGGCGAGTTTCAGGCACATGAAATAACCGCTGTTGAAGCGGTGCGGCTCCCAGGCGGCGTCGAAGCGTTTGTCGGCGAGCACGCGGTGGACTTCCTCGGCGCGCGCGCGCAGGGTCTCCTGCCGCGCCTGGCGCTCTTCGTAGAACGTCGGCGAGAGCAGCGCGTTGAGCGTGGCCCGCTGCGAGAGCATCGAGCAGTTGCTCAGGACGCCGCGGATCTCGCCGCAGACTTTCTTCTCGAGCGCGGCGTAGAGCGCGCCGTCCGCCGCGGCCCGCCCGGCGTTGAACGAGAGGAATCCGACGCGCAGTCCCCAGACGAACACCTCCTTCGTCGCCGCGTCGCACTTGACCGCTAGCAGCCGTTCTGGCCCGCCGGCGAGCAGCGCGAAGAGCGATTCGCGTATGGTCTCCGGCTCGTAAAAGAGGCCGAAGTACGCGTCGTCCACGATCACGACGAGGTTCAGCCCGGCGTCGGCCGCTCCGCGCAGCGACCGGGCGATGGCCTGCGCCTCCTCCTTCGTCACGGTGTAGCCGGTCGGGTTATTCGGGAAGTTGAGGATCACGATCGCCTTGCGCCGCGTCTTGTGCGCCTCGATCAGCGCCGTGTGGAAGCCCTCGACGTTGAAGCGGCCGCTCTCGTTGTAGAAGGCGTAGGTGGCGACCCGGGCGCCGCGGCGGAGGGCGAAGGTGAGCCGGTAATTCCCCCAGAGCTGGTCCGGCAGCAGGAGCGTGTCGCCCGGCTCGCAGAAGAGGTCGGCCATGATGCTCAGCCCGTGCGTGAGGCCGTTGGTGACGATCGGCAGGCTCATCGGCCGCGCCGGGTCGGCGAGCGAGGGATTGTCGCGCAGGTCCTTCGCCTTCCAGGCCGCGCGCAGTTCGGGAAGGCCGGCGACCGGCGCGTAGTTGAGCGTCTCGTCCGGCGAGAGCGGGCCGAGCTGCTTCATCAGCGAGGGCAGGAACATCATGTGTCCGCCCTCGGTGGCGACGCCGAGCGTGGCGTTGAACTTCTTCGCCTTGGTTTTGGCCTCGGCGCTCTGCGTCAGGATGCCTTTCGGGAAGTACATCTCCTTCCCGAGCGTGGAGAGCATCTCGAAGACGTACCGGTTCTCTTTCTTGATCGTATCGTTCAGTTCCCCGGCAAGTGGATTCATGCGCAACCGCCTCCAACAGGTCCTGTTTCGTCCTCGTCCCGGTCCTCGCCCCCGAGCCGCGGCCGGGGCCGCCGATGCGCTTAGTCTAACACGAAAGAATCCGCATTTCACCCCTCGCGCCGGTTGACAAGGCCCGTTCCCGGGCGGTAGGCTTGTCGCGGGAGCGGGGAGCGGGCCTGGGATCTCGGAGAAGGCCGAAGAGCGTGAGAAGTCTGCGCGCGATGCTGGGCGGAATCGTTGTCGTTGCGCTGGCGACGACCGCATGTTCTCGCGCGGCCGATTCAGGCAATGCGTCTGGACCAAAAGGGGAGACCATGGCGATCAAGCTGGCGAGCGCGGCGTTCGACGAAGGAAACCCGATCCCGGTGAAACATACCGGCCAGGGCGACGACGTGTCGCCGGCGCTCCAGTGGACCGGTATCCCGGCCGGCGCGAAAAGCCTGGCGCTGATCTGCGACGACCCGGACGCGCCGATGGGAACCTGGGTCCACTGGGTGATCTGGAACATCCCGCCGGAGGCGGCCGGCCTGCCCGAAGCGGTGCCGCAGAAGGCGGAACTCAAGGATGGCTCGAAACAGGGCATGAACGATTTCCGGCAGACCGGCTACGGCGGGCCGATGCCGCCGCCGGGCAAAGCCCATCGCTACTTCTTCAAGGTGTACGCGCTCGACACCCAGCCGGACCTGAAGCCCGGCGCGACGAAGAGCAAACTCCTCGACGCCATGAAGGGCCACATCCTCGCCGAGGGCCAGTTGATGGGGACGTACCAGCGGCGATGAGGGCCTTTTGCTCGTACTCGTAATCGTAATCTTGCTCGTAATCGCCGGTCCTCTGGCCGAAACGGAAAACGACGATTACGATTACGAGCAAGATTACGATTATGACGGCGCGAGGTCTCCCTCCAGCTTGCGGTTCACCGCCGCACGGTATAGAGTCCCGCGCCATCCCACTGCTGCTCCACGGTCCACCGCAGCGGCGGGCCTGCGACCCATGGCGGCGGTACGTAGCCGACCTGGTCGCGCATGCGCTGGATCTCGGGCGGGTTGATCAGCACTTCGGCGCCGGCGGGAATCTCCTGAGCGCTCATCCGGCCGAAGTCCCGCATCGGCCGTGTCGCGCGGTAGCCCCAGAAGAATTCCAGGCCGCGCAGCGTCATCGCGTCCGAATACAGCGGGCGGTCCGAATCCGGCGGGACGGATTTCGCCGCCTGTCGCGTGACCGGGCAGCCGACTCCCTGCCGTGCATCCTGATACAGCCCGAAAGCGGCCGCCAGCGCAATCCCCGCGCAGATCAGCGCCGCCCAGAACCGCCGCTCGCGCCGCACGCGCGCGTTCTCCTCGCGCGACGAGATCAGCCACGCCAGCCAGCCGCCCGTCACCGCCGCCGCCGGCAGCAGGCAGGGAACCATGTACGAGCTCACCCACGGCAGCGGCTCGTAATGCTTCAGGCTGGCCGAGCCGAAGTTGAACACCAGCGCCGACCAGAGGAACAGCGCCGCCGGGAAGAGGAACTCGCGCCGCCGCCAATACAGCGCGTGCGCGGCCGCCGCCAGCGCCGCCAGCGGGACCAGCGCGAAGTCGGCGTTCAGCAACAACCCCGCCGGACCTTTCCACAGCAGCCGCCGCGCCAACCCAAGCGCATAATGGCCCGGCGCCCAGCCGTAAACGCCGCCCTCGGTGAAATAATACCATTGGCTGTGCATCACGTAGACTCTCTCGGCCGAGTGGAGCGGATAGAGAAAATCGCCCGTCGCCGAGAGATAGCAGAACCCTTCGATGAGGAAGATCGCCAGGACGCCGGCCGCGGCGGGCACGGCGAGCCAGAGGTTTTTCCGGTCGCGCCACGACCAGATGACCAGCGCGCCGAGGACGAATGGCGCAAGCTGCGCCACCTGCGTGCGCGTCAGCCACGAGAGCCCGAAGCAGAGCGCCGCCAGCAGTCCGGCGAACGCTTTCCCGCCATTCCCCGCCGCCCGCCTGCCCGCGACCAGCGCCAGGATTCCGGCGCCCGCCCAGGCCGCCGACGGGATGTCGCTCAGCAGCCACGTGGCGAACCGGCAATCTATGGGCATCACCGCGAAGATCGCCAGGGCGATGAGCCCGGCCTCGTGCGAGAAGAATACGCGCCCGAGCGCGTACGCCAGCGCCAGCATCGCGGCGGACATGGCGGCGGGAAAAATCAGGAGCGTCCATTCGTGGACGCCGAACGCGCGGAAGAGCAGCCCGACCGGGACGGCGACCCCGAGCCGGCCGGAGTACTGCGGCGGCACGCTCGTGTCGCCTAAGGGGGAATGTCCCTGCGCAATATCCCACGCGACGCGCGCGTAGTCCGCGTCGTCGCTCGCGGCGAACCCGCGGAACACCGCCACCCGCGTGATGAGCGCGATGGCGATGATCAGGATGAACGGCCACGCACGCTGCAAGGTTGACCTCTCCTTGCGGTTTACTTTTCCGATTCCGACGGCTTCATCCGCGCCTCGATCGCGCTCAGACGATCCTCGATCGCGGTGAGCCTTTCCCCGACCGTGCTCTTATGCAAATCCAGGAACCCGATCTTCTCCTCCAGCACCATCGCGAGCCACCAAAGACCAAGAAGGCCCAGAAAAACCGCGCAGATGGTGCCCCAAAGCCAGCCGAAAATGCCTACGGCAAGAGCGATCAGCATTATGCAAATCAAGGCCGCCAAAACGCCTCGCCACATGGTTCCACCCTTTCGATTCTATCGGGATACCTTCTCCTCTTTCCGGATGGCCACGCGCCCCTCGGGACAATGCCGGCAGATCGGCACGTTGTCCCGGCGCTCGCTGACTCGGCGGCGGAAGTCGCGGAACTTCTCTCCCAGCCAGATTTCGTCCAGCGATTGCCGGAAGAGGTTGCCCATGACGTGCTCGGAGTGGATGTCGTAGCAGCAGGGCACGACGTCGCCGTTCGAGTTGACGACGAGCGTGCTGTAGACGTACTCGCAGCCGCAGCCCGGCTGGCCCTTGAGCGCAAAGGAGCCGTCGGCGCGACGCTCGTACCGGCTGCCGGCGAGGTCGGCCGGAAGCAGCTCCTCGGCCAGGCGCTCGAAGCCGGGCATCCCGGGGCTGATGCCGACGGTCTTGACGATGAACCGGTCCACGCCGAGGTCCGCCGCAATGCGCCGCATGCGCTCGACCTGGCCTTCATTGTGCTTCATGACGATGAACTGCAACTCGACGATCGGCGCGGCTTGCCCCGAGCTCCGCCGAAGGGCGCGCGCGGCCAGGATGCGGCGGATGCCGGAGAGGATCTCGTCGAAGTTGGCGTCCTTGCGGTAGCGGCTGATGGTCTCCTGGTCGGCGCCGTCGAGGCAGACCAGCAGCTCGGTCAGGCCGCTCGCGACGACCTCGCCGGCGATCCTCTCGTCGCCGAAGAACTGGCCGTTGGTGCTCGTGAAGGTCTCCAGCCCGCGGTCGGCCGCGCAGCGGACCATGCGCAGCAGGTCCTTGCAGAGGAACGGTTCGCCGTAGTTGAAGAGGGTGACGCGGCGCAGATAGCCGGCCGGATCGAGCGCCTGGTCGAGGATGTTCCTGAACTCGTCGCAGCTCATCGCGCGCGGCGGACGGTTGAGGATCCCGGCGCCGGTCGGGCAGGCGGGGCAGTGCAGGTTGCAGACGTTAGTCGGCTCGACCATCAGCGTCGAGGGCCGGTTCGGCAGCACGCGATGGAAGCCGAGTTTCCAAAGCCCCTTCTGCCAGGTCCGTCGGAGCGCGTTGCGAGACGAGCTCATGGCGCCCATCCGTTCAGAATTCCCGGCTGACGAGCTTGGCCAGCGCGCCGAGGTCGTGGTTCTGGAGGATGCGCGCGACCTCGGCCTCGGCGACCTTCAGGTTCCGCATCGCCGTCTCGGCCCGCCGCCAGAGCGCGGCGCGGGCGCGGTCGTTCGAGGCGAGGTACAGCTCCGAGACGACCTCGCTGAGCGACTGGATCATGAGGTCGTCGCGGTTCTCGTAATAATTGCGGATCATTTTCTCGCGATAGGTGCTGCGGCGCTTCATCGTCGGACTCCCGGCTCGGGCACTTTGAGGTCGCAGAAAAAGAGGACGGCGACCGCGCCGAGGATGATGAGCATCAGCGTCGGCAGGATCGCCTGGCGGACGGCCGAAGGCTCTGAGACCGCCTCGCGGCCGGCCGGCGCCGCCCCGACGAGGCGGGCGCGCGCGGCTTTCCACTCGGCGGCGGTGATCGGGTAAGGCTTCTCGTCGGCGCGGCCGTAGCCGTTGTTGCGCGCCGCGCTCTCGACGACGGAGGGATCGGATTCGAGCGCGGCCCGCCAGCGTTCGAGGGCGGCGTTTCGCGTGAACTCCCGCCGCGATTCCGTCTCGGCGCGCTCGGCCTGCAACGTCAGCACCCGCCGGTTGAACGCCGCCGGGCACAGGAGCAGAATGGCCGCGCCCGCCGCGCAGAGCCAGAGCGCGACCGCGAAGAAGCGCCGGTCCGAGCGCCCTGCGGCGGGTGCGTCATCGCGCGGGCTCGCGTCCTCAGCGTTGGGCATGTCCGTAAGTCCAGATTTCAAAAACACGCATGCGTCCGAACCGCGTCACCCTGAGCGCCGCGAAGGGTCTCATACCACGGACCGCCGCCTGCACGCTGCGTATGAGATTCCTCGCTTCGCTCGGAATGACTGCGTATGACGGAACCTATTTCTGAAACGCCGCACTACGCCTTCGTCCAGAGTTCCGCGCCGAAGCGGGCGGCGTCGCCGAGAGCTTCCTCGATGCGCAGGAGTTGGTTGTACTTGCACACCCGCTCGGACCGGCAGGCGGAGCCGGTCTTGATCTGTCCGGTGTTCATCGCCACGCAGAGGTCGGCGATGGTCGTGTCCTCGGTCTCGCCGGAGCGATGGCTGACGACGGCGGTCCAGCCGTTGCGGTTGGCCATCTCGATGGCGTCGAGCGTCTCGGTGAGCGTGCCGATCTGGTTGACCTTGATGAGGATCGAGTTGGCGGAGTTCTCGCGGAGGCCGCGCTCGAGCCGGTCGGTGTTCGTCACGAAGAGGTCGTCGCCGACGAGCTGGATCTTGCCGCCGAGGCGCTTCGTCAGCAGCGCCCAGCCGGCCCAGTCGTCCTCGGCCAGGCCGTCCTCGATCGAGCGGATCGGGTACTTGGCGCAGAGCCCGGCATAGTACTCGACCATCTCCTCCGCGCTGAGTTGGCGGTCCTCGGAGGCCAGGACGTATTGGCCCGGCGCCTTGATGCCGCGGCCCTTGGCGTCCTGCCCGTAGAAGGAGGACGAGGCGGGGTCGAGCGCGAGGAACACGTCCTTGCCCGGGGCGTAGCGCGCCCTGGAGATCGCCTCGATGATCACCTCGATCGCCTCCTCGTTGGACTTGAGGTTCGGCGCGAAGCCGCCCTCGTCGCCGACGCTGGTGTTGAGGCCGCGCTTCTTGAGGACGGACTTGAGCGCGTGGAAGACCTCGGCGCCCATGCGCAGCGCCTCGGCGAAATTCGCGGCGCCGAACGGCATGATCATGAACTCCTGCAGGTCCACGTTGTTGTCGGCGTGCTTGCCGCCGTTGAGGATGTTCATCATCGGCACCGGCAGCACGCAGGCGTTGGCGCCGCCGATGTAGCGGTAGAGCGGCAGGTTCGAGGCCGTCGCCGCCGCCTGCGCCGCGGCCAGGCTCACGCCGAGGATCGCGTTCGCGCCGAGCTTGCCCTTGTTCTCCGTGCCGTCGAGTTCCCTCATCTCGGCGTCGATCTGGCGCTGGTCGCGCGCGTCGAATCCCTCGATCTCCGGCGCGATCACTTCGTTCACGTTTTGAACGGCCTTCGTGACGCCGGCGCCGTTGTAGCGCGCCTTGTCGCCGTCGCGCAGCTCGACGGCCTCGCCCTCGCCGGTCGAGGCGCCGGAGGGCACCGCGGCGCGGCCGACCTCGCCGCTCTCCAGCTCCACTTCGACCTCCACGGTCGGGTTGCCGCGGGAATCGAGAATCTCCCGCGCGTGGATCGCATCAATGATCGCCGGTTCGCTCGCGTGACGCATGCTTCCGTTCTCCTTCCAGTGGTGTCCGTCGAAGCGAGGCTTGTCCGTTCGCGGCGGGCATTATACCAGATGTGGCCGGAAAATCGCCATGCACGCTGCCGCGAAAGTCGTGGGCCGGAAAATTCCCTGATTTTTTGTTGACAGCACCTTAAGCGGCAGCTAACATACCTCCTCGCACTGGTTGCAGCGCGCGGAAGATTGATGACGCCTTCCCGGGCCCCGAGGCCCTGCATCATAGATCGCCTGAAACGCCGTGTTCGTGCCTCCCGTCCGGGAGAGGCGAGCGCTGCCTGAACGAAGCGCCGATTCGGCCGCCCCACACGCTGTGGACGGCCACGGGCGCACGGAGGATTGCACCCATGGACACGCTCGCCACCGCTGCCGCGTGGACGGACATCCTCGAGTCCATCCGCAAGCGCGTCAGCTCCCAGCAATACGCGACTTGGTTCCGGAACCTCAAGACGCGGTCGTTCACTCCCGAAGAGCTCAATATCCGCGTGCCGAACAACTTCTTCAAGGAGTGGCTGGCGCAGAACTACCTCAAGATCATGGACGAGGCCGTGGCTGAAGTGGCCGGCTGTCACCCGAAGATCGCGTTCACGCTCGACCCGGACGTGCACGCGAGCGTTTCCGAGGACGCGGCTGAGACGCCGGCGCGGCCGGCCACGCCGAGGCCGATCGGTCTGCGGCTGAACGAGCATTACACGTTCGAGAAGTTCGTCGTCGGCCCGTCGAACCAGCTCGCGCACGCGGCCGCCCTGGCGGTGTGCGAGTCGCCGGGCCGGACGTATAACCCGCTGTTCGTCTACGGGTCGGTCGGTCTCGGGAAGTCGCATCTCCTGCAGGCCATCTGCCACGCGAGCATGCCCAAGTATCCCGCGCAGCGCATCGCGTACCTCTCCTGCGAGACGTTCGTCAACGAGTTCATCTCCGCGATTCAGCGCAACGAGCTGCCCGCCTTCCGCGCGCGCTATCGGCAGCTCGAGTTCCTGTTCATTGACGACATCCAGTTCCTCTCGCGCGCCGAGCGCAGCCAGGAGGAATTCTTCCACACGTTCAATGACCTCTACAACGCCGAGAAGCAGATCGTGGTCTCGAGCGACCAGCCGCCGCAGGAGATCAGCGGCCTGCAGGAGCGGCTGATGTCGCGGTTCAAGAGCGGCCTCGTCGCGCGCATGGACCCGCCGGGCTACGAGATGCGCGTGGCCATTCTCAATCGCAAGGCGGAACTCCGCGAGATGGCCGTGCCTGAGGAGGTCATTGACTACATCGCGACGGTCATCACGACGAACATCCGCGAGCTGGACGGCGCGATCACCAAGGTCGTCGGCTACGCGTCGCTCTTGAAGCAGGAGATCACGCTCGATATGGCGCGCGCCGCGCTGCAGGAGCCGCCCAGGCCCGGGCCTGCCGTGACGGTCGAGGATATTTTGCGCGTCGTCACGACGCGGTATAATGTGCGCGTGTCGGATCTCCAATCGCGGAAGCGGACGCGCTCCGTCGTGCTGCCGCGCCAGATTTGCATGTACCTCGCCCGCGCGCTGACGCCGCTTTCTCTCGCGGAGATCGGCGGCTATTTCGGCGGCCGCGACCATAGCACCGTGCTGCACGCGGAGGCGAAAATCGCTTCATCACTGGAACAGGACACCGCTCTTTCGCATGCGCTTGAAGCGCTTAAACATGACTTGCGCGCGCCTGCAGCCGGACGCCGGTCGGCTGCCGGTGCTATAACGGATAGGTGACTGTGGACGCTTTGTGCATAACTTCTCCGATGAGAACGACACGTTTGAGGGCTGGTCGTCCTGCGGATGATGCGCAGGATTACCGAATAAGTTATCCACAATACGATAACAGTTGTCCACAGACGACGATTTGTCAGAAGCGCCTGAGAGAAAAGGCTTTATCAGCGCAGTGCGAGATAGCTCCACAAATTAACCGCCTTGATGGTTATAGATGGAATTTGATATAATTTAACCATACATATCCATTCACCATCCTTCGGGAGGGGCTTAAATGAATGTCTCATGTTCACGGACGGAGTTGCGAGAGGCTCTCCGAGTCGTCCAGGGCGTAGTGGATCCGCGGAACATCAAGCCGATTCTGAAGGACATCCATCTTCGAGTCGTCGGAGACATGCTCGAGCTATCCGCGACCGATCTCGAGGTCGGGATCAAGTATTTCGTACGGGACGTCGAAGTCAAGTCCGCCGGCGGCATCGTTATCCCGGTGGAGCCGCTGGTCGGCATTGTGAATGAGTCGCCCGATGAGCGTCTGACGTTGCAGGTCAAGGAACTCGGAATGCTCGTGCAGGGAAAGGGCAGCCGGTTCCAAGTCATGGGGCTGTCGGAAGAAGAATTCCCAACCATCCCGGATTTTCCTGAGGGCAACGCGCTTGAGTTCGAGGCGGCAGTCCTCAGAGAGATGACCGAGAAGACCATCTTCGCCGTATCGCTCGAGAAGCAGCGATATGCCCTGAACGGCGTCCTGCTCGTCACGAAGGAAAAGGCGGCGAAAATCGAGATGGTCGGGACGGACGGACACCGCCTGGCCGTGATCCGCCGGAAGGCGAATTCGCCGGCGCCGTTCGCGTCATCGGCCATCATCTCGGTGAAAGCGCTGCAGGAAGTCCTGAAGATGATCAGCGGCGAGGAGATCATCAAGCTGCTGATCTCCGAGCGGCAGGCCCTCATCCGCAGCGAGCGCGGCGTGCTCGTCGCGCAACTGGTGGACGGGCGCTTCCCGCCGTACAAGGAAGTGATCCCGGACGACTGCGACAAGAAACTGGAGATCGAAGCGGAGGAACTCAGCGACGCGATCCGGCAGGCCTCCGTCCTTACGATGTCCGGCTCGCGGACGATCTGGCTGAAATTCGCCCCCGGCTCGCTGACGATCGAGTCCAACGATCCGGAGCTCGGCGAGGCGCACGTCACGATTGACGTCAAGTATGAAGGCGCGCCGATCGAGATGCGGTTCAGCCCCGAATTCCTCCTGGACGGACTCAAGGCCATCGGCAAGGAACGGATCCGGCTGGAGATGAAAGACCCCGGGCGCCCGGCCGTGATGCGCGTCGGCCCGGATTACGTCTATCTCATTATGCCGATCGTCCAGGACTGATCCGTGCCGCGCCGCCCGATATCGCCCTGGCCGGAAGAGAAGCCGGTCGCCACGCTCAAGAGCGCGCTCAGCGCGTTCCTCAAGGCGAACGGGCTCCAAGGCGCGGGGAAGCACCTGCAGCTCGAGAGCGGGTGGGGCCGGATCGTCGGCCCGGAACTCGTCCGCCGCACGCGCGTCCTCGGCTTCCGCAAGGGAATCGTCGAGATCGGCGTAGAATCTTCCGCGCTCATGAACGAGATCCGGTTCCACCGGTCCGCGCTGCTGACGGACCTGCAGCGCGAGGTCCGGCGGCCCGCGATCACCGGAATTTCTTTCTCTTTAGTGCCGACACAGGAAAGCGATGACGGACCCGCAGAAACCTGACGACGCGCCCGAAGCGCAGCCGGCCCCGCCGGCCGGAGAAGCGGCCGCGGCGGAGAGCTACGACGCCGGAAAGATCCGCGTCCTCGGCGACATCCAGGCCGTGCGCCAGCGGCCGGCCATGTACATCGGCGACACCGGCGCGCGCGGACTGCACCACCTTGTCGAGGAGGTCGTGGCCAACTCCATTGACGAGGCGCTCGCCGGCCGCTGCAAGAACATCGAGATCGCTCTCCGCGCCGACGGGAGCTGCTCCGTCACCGACGACGGCAGCGGCATCCCGGTGGACATCCACGCGGCCACCGGCAAGCCCGCGCTCGAGGTCGTCATGACGATGCTCCACGCCGGCGGCAAGTTCGACCACGACACGTACAAGGTCTCCGGCGGGCTGCACGGCGTCGGCGTGACCTGCGTCAACGCCCTGAGCGAATGGCTCACCGCCGAGATCCGCCGCGACGGCGGCGTCTATTTTCAGGAGTACGCGCGCGGCGTGCCGGTCACCGGCGTCGAGCGCCGCGGCATCACGAAGACGCGCGGCACGCGGATCACCTTCAAGCCGGACCCGGAAATCTTCGCCGACGAGAAGCTCCTGTACGAAACCATCCTCGCGCGCGCCCGCGAGCTGGCTTTCCTGAACAGCGGCGTGCGGCTGACGGTGGCGGACGAGCGGACGGACCGGCGCGAGGTCTTCCTCTACGAGGGCGGGCTGCGCGCGTTCGTCGAGCATCTCAACCGCGACAAGCCGGTCATCCATCCCGAGATCATCTCCCTCTCGCGCGAGGAAGGGGCGTACGCCGTCGAGATCGCCCTGCAGTACAACGACGGGTACTCGGAGACGGTGCTCTCGTTCGTGAACACCGTCAACACGCACGAGGGCGGCACGCACCTGAGCGGCTTCCGCGCGGCGCTGACGCGCACCTTCAACCAGTACGGCAAGTCGCTCGGCGCGCTCAAGGAGGGCGAGCAGCTCTCCGGCGAGGACTACCGCGAGGGCCTCACCGCGGTCATCTCGCTCAAGCTGCCCGACCCGCAGTTCGAGGGCCAGACGAAGACGCGGCTCGGCAACCGCGAGGTACAGGGCGTCGTCGAGCAGATGACCAACGAGCTGCTCGGCACGTATTGCGAGGAAAACCCGAAGACAGCCAAGGCGATCTGCTCGAAGGCCGGCGAGGCCGCGCGGGCGCGCGAGGCGGCGCGCCAGGCCCGCGAGCTCGTCCGCCGCAAGGGCGCGCTGGCCGGCGCCGACCTGCCCGGCAAGCTCGCCGACTGCTCCAGCCGCGACCGCGAGACCACCGAGATCTTCCTGGTCGAGGGCATCTCCGCAGGCGGCACCGCCAAGCAGGGGCGCGACCGCACGTTCCAGGCCATCCTGCCGCTGCGGGGCGTGGTCATCAACGTCGAGAAGACCACGCTTGACCGCGTCCTGGCGAACGAGGAGATCCGCACGCTCGTCTCCGCGCTCGGCACCGGCATCGGCACGGAGGATTTCGACCTCGCCAAGCTGCGCTACAACCGCGTGATCATCATGACCGACGCCGACGTGGACGGCGCGCATATCCGCACGCTGCTCCTGACTTTTTTCTTCCGGCAGATGGTGTCGTTGATTGAGCAGGGCCACGTCTTCGTGGCGCAGCCGCCGCTCTACCGCGTCAAGCGCAAGGGGCGCGAGCAGTACATCTACGATGACCGCCACCTGCACACGTGGCTGCAGGATCTCGGCGTCGAGGGCACGCGGCTCATGATCCACTGGGACGCGCAGCGCAAAACCGAGCTCCGCCAGGACGACCTGAAGAAGCTGCTCTCGGTCTGCGAGCGGATGGAATCGCACCAGGCGGTCATCGCGCGGCGCGGCGTGAAGTTCGGCGAATACCTGGCCCTGCGCCGCGACGGCATGCTGCCGATCTACGCCATCCGCACCGAAGGCAAGGCGCGCTACATGTACACCGAGGAGGAACTGCAGGCGTTCCTCGACGAGGAGAAGCACCGCCGCGGCGAGGTCGAGATCCTCCCGGAGAACGGCCACGAGCAGGGGGCGGAGAAGGAAGCCGGGGAGAAACCGCAGACCGGCGAGCCGCTCGCCGTGCAGATCGTCGAGATCCACGAGAGCCGCGAGGCCGCCAGGACGCTCCTCCAGCTCAAGGAGCTGGGCTTCGAGGCGGAAGACTTCCTGCGGCGCGGCGAAGAGGGCAGTTTCCCGCTCTACCAGCTCACGAATGACAGCGACGTCCTCGAAGTGCGCAGCCTCGGCGAAGTGCTGCCGGCCGTCCGCGAGATGGGCCGCAAGGGGCTCGAGATCCAGCGCTACAAGGGCCTCGGCGAGATGAACGCCGAGGAGCTCTCCAGCACCACCATGAGCCCCGACTCGCGCACCCTCCTGAAAGTCAGCATCCACGACGCCGACGAAGCCGACCACATCTTCAACATCCTCGCCGGCAAAGACGTAGCCCTCCGCCGGAAATACATCGAAGAGCACGCGCTGGAAGTGCGGAATTTGGACGTCTGAGCGCGGGGAGCAGGGCATGCGACCAGGTAACTGCTGTTCGTCATGCTGAGCGCAGCGAAGCATCTCATGCGTTGCGCGGCGTGTGAGATTCCTCGCTGCGCTCGGAATGACCGCGGGTGTTGCTTCGCCCTTATGAGGCCGGCTGAACGCCCGGGCAGGCCGCGCACTCGATGATGGACTCGTCGTGCCGCGCCTTGATTTCCTGGCCGGGTTCGATGACCAGGAAGCGCTCGGCGTCCCACTTGCCGTCGAGGCCGTCCTGGATCAGTTTCAGGCTGCCGCGAATCTCCTCGAATTCCCACTTCTTCTCCGCGCAGATCGCGCGGACCTTTTCCTCGAGCCCGAGATGCCGCGTGAACGGGTACTGGATCAGCGCGCCGTGCGTGTAGTGCGCCTCCCAGGAGGACATCGAGTCGAAGAGGTACTTCGCGTTCTCCTCGCCGTACTTCTCCAGGAGCTCCTGGTACGCCATGTGTTTGGCGAGGCCGGACTTCTGGTCGAACGTCGCGTGCTCGCCGCCGCGCTCGTGGACGTCCACCCAGCCTGCGGTGTAATAATAGGTGCCGGGCCGCCGCGTGAAGATCCGCGCGTAGCGCTCCTTGCTGCCGAGGAAGAACGTGATGCAGTCGTGCGCGCGCGGGATGACCATCCGCACGCGGCCGGCGCGGAGGCCGACGGTGGCGTTGTTGCACAGCCCGTACCCGAGGAAAAGCGCGGCGTATTCCTTCGGGTCCACCGCGTCAATCAGCGGCTGCAGTTCCTTGCGGCAGGCGTCGGAGCTGTCGTGCAGGCCCTGCGGCTTGAGCGTGATGTCCATCGTGTTGACCGACCGCGCCGCGCAGTGGAAGAACTCCCGCGCCGCGACTTCGCAGGCGATGACTTTCAGGTGGATGCTTTTTCCCGAACGCGTGAGGGGTTGCACTAACCCGGGACTTCGCATTGGACCGTCCTCCAGCGGGGTTGAGTTACAGGCCGCGGACCGCCTCGCGGAACTTCTGGCCGCGCTCCGCGTAATTGCGGAACATGTCGAAACTGGCGCACGCCGGCGACAGGAGCACCACGTCGCCGGGCCGCGCAATGCGATGGGCCAGGCGGACGGCGTCCTCGAGGCTCTTCGCCGGATGGATCGGCGGCGTCGGCGCTGCGCCGGCGCGGATGGCGCGCTCGATCTCCGGCGCCGTCGCGCCGATCAGCACCACCGCCTTCGCCCGGCGCGCGATCCGCCGGCCGATTTCCTCGAACGACAGGTTCTTCGAGGACCCGCCGGCGATCAGCACGATCGGCTCGCGGAACGCCTCCAGCGCGACCATGGTGGACTCCGGCGTCGTGGCGATCGAGTCGTTGTAGTAGCGAACGCCGCCGGTTTCGGCGACGAGCTCGAGCCGGTCCGGCAGCCCGGGGAACTCGGCGAGGGCCGCCTCGATGGCCTTCGGCGCCGCGCCGAGCAGCCAGGCGGAGGCCGCGGCGCAGGCGGCGTTGAACCGGTTGTGCGCGCCCGGAAGCCGCATCCGCGCGAGCGCGATCTCCGCCCGTTCGACGCCGCTCAGGGCGCCCCGAGCATGGCCGAGGGGCGCGCGCCGCCTGTCGCGCCAGAGCCGGATCGTTTCGCCCTCCAAGCGGATTCCCGCCGGCGCCTCCGGCTCCGCGCCGAAGAACAGCTTGCGGCCGCGGCCGGCGTCGGTCCACGTGCGCAGGACCGGGTCCTCGCCGTTGAGCACGGCGAAATCGCCGGGTCCCTGGTGGAGCAGCAACTGGCGCTTGGCCTCGGCATACTCGGCCATGTCGCGGTGCCGGTCGAGGTGGTTGGGCGTCAGGTTGAGCACCGCGCCGAGGTGCGGGCTGAGGCCGGCCCAGGCGAGCCGCTGCGACTGGAAGCTGGAGACCTCGAGCACCACAATGTCGCCGGCGGCCATCTCCTCCACCTGCGGCAGCAGCGATCCGCCGAGGTTGCCGCCGACCCAGGTCTTTCGCCCGGCCTGGCGCATCATTTCGCCGAGGAGCGCCACGGTGGTGCTCTTGCCGTTGGTGCCGGTGACGGCGGCGACCGGCGCGGGGCAGAGCCGCAGGAGCAGGTTGATCTCGGCGTCGAGCCGCGCGCCGCAGGCTTGCGCCGTCGCGAGCGCGGGCGATTCGGGCGGCACGGCCGGATTGACGACGACCAGCTCGGACCCGGCGAAGTCCTCTTTCCCGCCGCTGGCGGGGCCGAGGCGGAACTCGATCGGCAGCCCATCGAGCGCCTTGAGCGATTCGGCCAGCGCGGCCGCGGGGCGCAGGTCGGAAACGATCACGCGCGCGCCGCGCTCGGCGAAATACCGCGCCGCGCCGGCGCCGCCGCCGAAAAGCCCCAGGCCCAGGATCGTGACCTGGCGCGGGACGGCGCGCGCCCCTTGACGATGCGCGGGACGCCCTGAGCGAAGTCGAACGGGCGGCCTCATCCGGCGAGCGCTTTCTCTTCGGTCGGGAAGAGCGGGATCAGTTTCTGGAATTTGCAGATCCGGAACGCCTCCTCGATCTGCGGCGACATGGAGCACAGGCGCAGCGTGACGCCCGTCTGCTTGAGCGACTTGTTGAGCGTGATCAGCCGCCCGAGGAACGCGCTGGTCAACTGCGTCAGGCGCGAGAAGTTGATGACCAGCAGCGTGATCTTGGAGTTATACGCCACCTCCTCGATCTCGTCCACGATCTTCTGCACGTCGCCGAGGTCGCGCACGGTCGAGCCGACGAAGTAGATGACGGCCTGCTCGCCGGTGACGTCGGCGAGGATTTTGGTTTTTTGGGTCCTCATTTTGAGCCTTTCAGGGAATGGAAACGTGTTGCGTCGAACTGTTAATTTACTCGATACCGCGCGGGAATTCAAATGAACGGGCCTTCCGAGCTTGCAATCGCCCCGCGCGCCGGGCAAGATATTTGCTCACCGCCGGTTCCGGACCGTTTGCAGTAAGGGAGCGCCAACATGGCCGATAACGATGCGAAGAAGCACGACCCGCTGATGCGGGCGGATGCGCCGAAAGAGGGCGCGCTGGAATGGCATTCGCCGAAGGCGCCGCCGTTCCGGCTGGCGGGCTTGGCGTGGTTTGCGACGGAAGGCGTCTACCGCCGGCTGCCGCGGCACCCAAAGCGCCCGCTTCCGGAAGCGGTGGACGGCCTGGCGAACAACACCGCCGGCGCGCAGATCGGCTTCCAGTCCGACTCCGCGCACGTCTCCGTCCGAGTCATGCTCCTGGGGCCGGCCAACATGGACCATATGCCGGCGACGGGCCAGTGCGGCTTCGACTCGTACGTCGGCCCGCCGGGCGACCAGCACTATTTCAAGACGGTGAGAACCGACGCGAAGACGGCGGCCTACGAGTGTTCCCTGTTCGACGGGGCCGAGCCGGCGCTGCGGAACTTCACGCTGAATTTCCCGCTCTACCAGGGCGTGGAGGAAGTGAGCGTCGGCCTCGACGCGGGCGCGCGAGTGCTGCCGTCGCCGCCGTTCGCGCTGCCCCGGCCGGTGGTCGTGTACGGCACTTCGATTACGCAGGGCGGGTGCGCGGCGCGGCCGGGCATGGCCTGGACGAACATCCTCAGCCGGCGGCTGAACGTCGAGTTCATCAACCTCGGCTTCTCCGGCAGCGGCCGGGGCGAGCCGGAGGTGGCCGAAACGATCTCCGAGATCCCGAATCCGGCGTGCTTCATCCTCGACTTCGAGGCCAATTCCGGCGGGATCGGGCCGCTGCGGGAGCGGTTCCCGGAGTTCATCCGCATCCTGCGGGAGCGGCATCCGAAGGTCCCGATCCTGGTGATCTCCGCGGTTCCTCACGCCATCGAGCGGCTGATCGAGCGCGTGCTTCAGGAGCGGATCGAGCGAAGGGAGTTCCAGCGGGGCGTGGTCGGCGAGTTCCGCAGGCGCGGCGACAAGCTCCTCTATTTTCAGGACGGCGGCGAGCTGCTCGGCGAGGATTTCGAGGAGTGCTCGGTGGACGGAGTGCACCCGACCGACCTCGGGTTCATGCGGATGGCCAACGGGCTGATGCCGGTCGTCACCGGAATCCTCGGGTTGTGAACGAGCGCCGATGCGGTATAGCCGCTCTCCTTGCGAAACCGACCGGTCAGTTCTATAATATAAGGAACCTGCCGGAATTTCGCGGGATTAACGCGGTGAAGCGTCCCAATACAACGATGGCCACTATCGCGAAGGAGTTCACTTTGAGGCGTTTTCGGGCGGTCCTGGGGCTTGCGGCGATCCTCGCGAGCGCGGGCTTGCTTTCCTCGTGCAGCCGGCAAGCCGGCGGCGCGGACAAGGACAAGGCGGCCGCGGCGGTGCCGGTGCGCGCGGGCGTGGCGACGACCCGGCCGGTCGCCGTCGAGCTGGCCACATTCGGCCGCGTCCAGGCGGTCTCCACCGTCTCGGTCAAGGCCCAGGTCACCGGCGTTCTGCAGAAGGTCCACTTCAAGAAGGGCGACTACGTCAAGCAGGGCGCCGTGCTTTTCACGATTGACCCGGCGCCGTTCAAGGCCGCGCTGGACCAGGCGGAAGCGAACCTGGCGCGCGACCGGGTGCTGGCGGCCAATGCGCGGCGCGACGCCGAGCGCGAGACCGAGCTTCAGAAGAAGGGCTACGCGCCGGACACGGAGGTCGAGAACTCCCGCGCGAACGCCGACGCGCTGGCGGCGACCGTCCTCGCCGACGAGGCGGCGCGCGAGAACGCGAACATCCAGTTGAAGTACTGCACGATCGTTTCGCCGGTGCCCGGCCAGGCCGCAGTCGGCCTCGACCTGGTGGTGGAAGGCAACCTGGTCAAGGCCGACGACATGGTCCTGACCGTCATCAACCAGATTGACCCGGTCGAGGTCTTCTTCAGCGTGCCGGAGAAGGACTTCCCGCTCGTGAAGAAATACATGAGCGCCGGCGGCGAGAAACTCGAGGTGCGCGTGAAGCCGCGCGGGCAGTCGGAGGCGTACGTCACCGGCGCGCTGACCGCCGCGGACAACGCCGTGGATGCGACCAGCGGGACGATCCGCCTGGCCGCGTCGTTCGAGAACAAGGACGAGCGGCTCTGGCCGGGCGATTACGTGGATGTGACGCTGAAGCTGGCCGTGCAGAACGACGCGGTCGTGGCGCCGGCGCGCGCGGTGCAGGTCGGCCGCGCCAGCAAATACGTTTACGTGATCAAGCCGGATAACACCGTGGAAGTCCGCCCCGTAACCGTGCGCCGGATCTCCACGGACGAGGTGGTCGTGGAGCAGGGGCTCCGGAAAGGCGAACAGGTGGTCACGGACGGGCAGCTTCGCCTGGCGGAGGGGACGAAGGTGGAGGTTGTGCAGGAGAAGGAGGTGCAGCCGGAGAAGCCGGCGGCGCCGGGGCCTAAGGCCGAGGCGCAGGGAGCCGCCTCATGAACCTTTCCGAGATGTTCATCCGCCGGCCGATCATGACCACGCTGGTCATGGCCAGCCTGCTGCTCTTCGGCGTCATGGCGTACGTGAAACTGCCGGTGAGCGACCTGCCGAACGTGGACATGCCCACCATCTTCGTCACCACCCTCTATCCGGGCGCCAGCGCGGACACCATGGCGGCCTCGGTGGCCACGCCGCTGGAGAAGCAGTTCTCCACCATCGCGGGCGTGGACAACATGACCTCCACGAGCATCCTGGGCATGACGCAGGTCACGCTGCAGTTTGCGCTGACGCGGAACATTGACGCGGCCGCCCAGGACGTCCAGGCGGCGATCACGCGCGCGGCGCCCAACCTGCCGACGGACCTGCCGACGCCGCCCTTCTACCGCAAAGTCAACCCGGCCGACTACCCGATCCTCTACCTGGCGCTGACGAGCCGGGACCTGCCGATGTCCGCCCTCGACGAATACGGCGAGACCCTGCTCGGCCAGCGCATCTCAATGGTGGACGGCGTGGCGCAGGTGCTGGTCTACGGCTCGCAGAAGTACGCCGTCCGCATCCAGGTGGACCCGCACGCGCTGGCCTCCAAGGGGATCGGCATTGACGAGGTCGCCCGCGTCATCACCGAGTATAACGTGAACCTGCCGACGGGGGTGCTCAACGGCCCGCACCAGGGCGCCACGCTCCTGGCCAACGGGCAGCTCATGGAGGCGGATTCCTACCAGCGGCTGATCGTGGCCTATCGGAACGGGCAGCCGGTGCGCCTGTGCGACGTGGGCACGGCGGTGGACAGCATCGAGAACGACCAGGTGGCCGCCTGGTACACCGCCCACGGCCGGCGCGAACGCTCCATCGTCCTGGCCATCCAGAGGCAGCCCGGAACGAACACCATCGAGGTGGCCGACGCGGTGAAGGCGCTGCTGCCAAGTTTCCGGAACATGCTGCCCGCCTCCGTCAACCTCGACATCCTCCGCGATAACAGCGTGTCCATCAACAACTCGGCCAAGGACGTCCAGTTCACGCTGCTGCTGACGCTGGTGCTCGTGGTGATGGTGATCTTCCTGTTCCTGCGCAACCTCTCCGCGACGGTGATCCCGAGCCTGACGCTGCCGATGTCCATCATCGGCACCTTCACGGTCATGTACCTGCTCGACTACAGCCTGGACAACCTCTCGCTGATGGCGCTGACGCTCTCGGTGGGGTTCGTCGTGGACGACGCGATCGTGATGCTCGAGAACATCGTGCGGCACATGGAGATGGGCAAGCCGGTCCTGCAGGCGTCGCTGGAGGGCTCGAAGGAGATCGGCTTCACGATCGTCTCGATGACCCTGTCGCTGGCGGCGGTGTTCATCCCGGTGCTGTTCATGAGCGGGATCGTCGGTCGGCTGTTCCGCGAGTTCGCCGTGACGATCGGCGTGGCGGTGCTCGTCAGCGGCATCGTGTCGCTGACGCTGACGCCGATGATGGCGAGCCGCTTCCTCAAGGACCCGCGCCAGATCCGCCACGGCGCGGCCTACCGCGCGACCGAGGCCGCGTTCGATGCCTCGGTGCGGTTCTATAGTTGGACCCTGCTGAAGGTGCTCGACCACCGCCGGACGACGATGGCCTTCTCCGCCGTCATCCTGATCGCGACCGGCTACCTGTTCTGGAAGACCCCGAAAGGGTTCATCCCGTCGGAGGATCGCGACCAGATCAGCGTGCGGACCGAGGCCGCGCAGGACGTCTCGTTCGACGGCATGGTGGCGCACCAACAGGCCCTGGCGGACATCGTGCAGGGCGACCCGAACGTGGACCGGTTCATGAGCGCCATCGGCGGCTGGGACCCGCTGAATAACGGGCGCATGTTCCTGGTGCTGAAGCCGCGCGACCAGCGGAAACTGACGGCCGACCAGGTGATCGAGGAACTGCGGCCGAAGCTCAGCCAGGTTCCCGGCCTGCGCGTCTACCTGGTGAACCCGCCGATGATCCAGATCGGCGGCCGCGTGACGCGCGCCCTCTACCAGTTGACCCTCGGGGGCGCCGACACGGGCGAGCTCTACCGCTATGGCGAGGACCTCGAGCAGAAAGTCCGCGCGCTGCCGGACCTCGCCGACGTCAGCAGCGACCTGCAGATGAAGAACCGGCAGCTCAATATCGAGATCAACCGCGACCAGGCGTTCGTCCTCAACGTCACCCCGATGCAGATCGAGGACGCGCTCTACAGCGCCTACGGCACGCGCCAGATTTCCACCATCCTCGCCCCGACCAACGACTACCAGGTGATTATGGAACTGCTCAAGCAGTATCAAACCGACCCGACGGTGCTCTCCATGCTGTACATCCGCTCCTCGACCGGGCAGCTCGTGCCGCTGGATTCGGTCATGACGCTGCGCGAGGACGTCGGCCCGCTGGCGATCAACCATTCCGGCCAGCTTCCGTCGCTGACGATCAGCTTCAACCTGAAGCCGGGCGTCTCCATCAGCCAGGCGATCGAGGAGATCAACGCCCTGATGCGTCAAAACCGGATGCCCAACGGGATGACGAGCGCCTATCAAGGCACCGCGCAGGCCTTCCAGGACTCCTTGAAGAGCATGGGCTGGCTGCTGGTGCTGGCCGTGCTGGTCATTTACGTGGTGCTGGGCATCCTGTACGAGAGCTTCTATCACCCGATCACCATCCTCTCCGCGCTGCCGTTCGCGGGGTTCGGCGCGCTGCTGACGCTGATCATTTTCCACGCCGAGCTTTCCATCTACGCCTTCGTCGGCATCATCATGCTCGTCGGGCTGGTGAAGAAGAACGGCATCATGATGGTGGACTTCGCCGTGGAGGCGCAGCGGACCGAGGGGAAGAGCGCGCACGACGCGATCCACGAGGCTTGCCTGATCCGGTTTCGCCCGATCATGATGACGACGGTGGCGGCGCTGATGGGCGGGCTGCCGATCGCGCTCGGGATCGGCGCCGGCGCCGAGTCGCGCCGCCCGCTCGGCCTGGCCGTCGTCGGCGGGCTGCTCTTCTCCCAGACGCTTACGCTCTACGTCACGCCGGTGTTCTTCCTGTACATGGAGCAGCTCCGCGAGTTCGTCGCCCGCCGGCGCGCCGCGCGCGAGGCGCGCCGAGCCGCCGCCGAGCCGCCGCCCGCGCCCCTCCCGGAAAACGGGAGAGAACCTGCATGACGCCGCGCCGGCTGACACTCATCGCAGCGTGCGCCGCGGCGGGCCTGTTCTTCCTCACCGCTCCCGCGCGCGCCCAGGGCGCGGCGCCGGCGCCTTACAAGGAATCCGCCGGGCCGTTCGCGGTAGACACGGCGACGTATGATTGGACGGACGCCGCGCGCGACCGCCTGGTGCCGGTGAAGATCTATTTCCCGAAGACCGGCGACGGCCCGTTCCCGGTGATCCTCTTCTCGCACGGCGTCGGCGGCACGCGCGACGGTTACGAGTACCTCGGCCGGCACTGGGCCAGCCACGGCTACGTCTCGGTGCACGTGCAGCACATCGGCAGCGACGACGCGACGTGGAGAGGCGTCGAGCATCCCCTGGAGGCGATGCGCCAGGCCGTCAACGACCCGGCCAACGCGGTCAATCGCCCGCTCGACATCCGCTTCGCCATCACCCGGCTGGAGCAATTGAACCGCGAGGACTCGCCGCTCAAGGGACGCCTGGACCTGGACCGCATCGGCATGGCGGGCCATTCCTTCGGCGCGTACACGACCCAGGCGGTGATCGGCGAGGTGTTCGTCATCGCGAACGGCCAGGAGGTCTCGCTGCCCGACCCGCGCGTCAAGGCCGCGATCGCCATGGCCCCGTCGGCGCCCGCGCGCCGGCAGGACCTGGAGAAGGCTTTCGCCGCGGTCAGGGTCCCGTGCTTCTATATGACCGGCACGGCCGACGAGACCGCCCTCGGCGAGACGAAAGCGGCGGACCGGCGCATCCCGTTCGACCGCACGAGCGGCGCGGACCGCTGCCTGGTGACGTTCGCGGGCGGCGACCACCTGATCTTCGCCGGCCAGCGGCTGCGCGGCAACGGCGAGAAGGACCCGCGCTTCCACGAGCTCATCCTCATGAGCAGCACCGCGTTCTGGGACGCCTATCTCAAGGGCGACCGCGCCGCGAAAAACTGGCTCGCCGGCGGCGGCTTCGCGGCCGCGCTCGGGCCGGACGGGACGTTCGAGACGAAGCTGCTGCCGGAGAACAAGCTGCCCGCCTCCGCTCCCGGCCGCTGATCGGCCGCAGGGTTTTCCCGCCGCTGTCCAACCCCGCGCCGGCCTGCTATAATGTCGCGCGCTCATCAGGGAGGATTCCTGGCGGTGGGACCGAAGAAATGAAGTATGCCGCCCTGGCCGTGCTGCTGGCGCTGGTCGTCGCCGGCGCGCTGTTCCTGCGCACCGACCGGGGCCTGGGCGCCAAGCGCATCACCTTCGCCATGTACAAGTGGATCATCTACGACGGCCTCTACAGCCAGGCCGCCGCGGAGTTCCAGGCGAAGTGGAACCGCGAGCACCCGGACGACCCGATCGAGGTCCGTTACGATGCGATCGGCGAGGATGCTTATTCGCAGAAGATCAGCGCCGAGATCGTGGCCGGAACGGTCCAGGACGTCTTCTTCCCCGGCGATTACCACGAGCTGGTCCGGTTCGGCGCGCTGCTGGACCTGACGCCCTACATCGAGAAATACCACGCGCAGGCGCAGATTGACAAGCTGTATCCCCAGTTGCTGAAGGCGCACCGAGTCAACGGCCGCCTGTACGGCCTGCCGATCAGCCTCAACACCGACGTGCTCTACTACAACCCCACGCTGTTCGACCGCGAGAAGATGCCGTACCCGACGGCGGACTGGACCTGGAGCGAGATGCTCGCGGCGGCACAGCGGCTGACGAAGCGCGACGCGGCAGGCAACCTGGTGCAGTCCGGCCTGATGCCGTGCGATTACTGGGAGTGGGTCCTGTGGAACCACGGCCGGTTCTGGACGCCCGACGGCACGCGCTGCATCGTCAATTCGCCGGAGGCGCTCCAGGGGCTGCAGTTCCTCCACGACCTGCAATTCAAGTATCGCGTCTGCCCCACGTTCGCGCAGCAGCGCGACTCGAACGCCGAAGTGACCTTCATCAACAATGCCACGGCGATGTACATCAGCGGGCGCTGGTCCACGTCGCACTTTCAGAACCTCAGCAACGTCAACTGGCGCGTGGCGCCGCTGGGGCGCTCCTTCCAGGGCCGCCACCTCTGCATGATGGAGGGCAATACCTTTGTCATCAGCGCGCAGAGCAAGTATCCCGACATCGCCTTCCAGCTCCTGCTCTTCCTGACCTCGCCGGAGCAGATCCAGCATCTCGTGGACGCGGGCGAGTCCATCCCGATCCATTACGGGCCGGAGGAGAACGCGTATTTCCTCAATGATCCCAAGCGGCCGAAAGGCGAGAACGCCGCCTACTTCAGCGGCATGGACGACGCGACGGTTGCCATGGATGCGGATTTGCACAATCCGCGCTTTTCCGCCGCGGAAGTTGATTTGGCCCTGCTGCGCTTCCAGGCCGACTTCGACCAGCCGGATGCGGACCTGCCGAAGCTGCTCAAGGGGCTCGAGGACAACCTGAACGCCATCTACGCCGAGCGGACCGCGCCGCCGGTGGAGCCCTCGATCCCGGCCTTCGCGCTCGCGCTGGGGCTGGCGGCCTGCGGCGCCGGCGGCGTGATCGCCTGGCAGGTCAGGAGCGCCCAGCGTGCCCGGTAACCCGATCGGCGTCCAACCGCAACTGGCCGGCTCCCTCGAACGCGGCGCCGCCGGCCGGCGCACGCTCGCGGGCTACCTCTTCCTGCTGCCGAATTTCTCCGGCTTCCTGCTCTTCCTGCTCCTGCCGATCCTCTTCAGCTTGGTGCTGAGCTTCTGCGAGTGGAACCTGCTGACCTGGCCGCCGCGTTTCACCGGTCTGCAGAACTATCATAACCTGATCGCCGACAAAGCCTTCTGGCACTATGTGTTCAACACCACTTTCTTCATGCTGGGCATTCCGTTCGGCATCTTCGGTTCGCTGATGCTGGCGATCCTGCTCAACCAGAAGCTGCACCTGCGGAACCTCTACCGCACGGTGTTCTTCATGCCGACCTTCACCGCCGGCGTGGCGCTGCTGATGGTCTGGCGCTGGCTGCTGAACACCGACTACGGGCTGATCAACAAGTGCCTGATCACGGTGGGCTTCAGCGGCGTGGACTGGCTCAACCGGCCCTGGGCGGCGCGGTTCGCCTTCGTGCTGATGGGGTTCTGGACCGGCGTCGGCGGTTACAACATGATCCTTTACCTCGCCGCGCTCCAGAACATCAACCCGGAACTCTACGAGGCGGCGGCGGTGGACGGCTCGAGCTGGTGGGACCGGTTCCGCCACATCACCTGGCCGCTCGTCTCGCCGACGACCTTCTTCATCATCATCATCAGCATCATCGGCGGGTTCCAGTCCGGGTTCAGCGCCGTCTACCTCCTCGCGCGCGACACGAACTCGCAGGAGGCGGTGACCACGATTGATTACTACATCTACGAGAACGCGTACCACTTCTATCAGATGGGCTACGCGAGCGCGATCTCCTGGTTCCTGTTCCTCTTCGTGTTCGTCTTCACCCTGATCAACTGGCGCTACGCCGGATCGAGGATCCACTATGACTGATCCCGCGAAGGCTCTGGGGCCGCTCGAGGACACGGCGGCGCCGCCCTCGGCGCGGCGGCGGCGGCGACTGCTGGCGCTCTGCAGCCACGCCTTCCTGATCGCCGTGGCCGTGACGATGCTCGCGCCGTTCGTCTGGATGGTGCTGACGGCGCTCAAACCGCCCGGCCAGGCCATGCAGGGCAACTGGCTGCCGACGCGCGACTACGTCGTCGTGGACGGCCGCGAGCGCGTGGTCACGCAGCGCGCCCGGCTGAAGGACGGCGCCGGGGTTTACCGGGTCCGGCTGCCGGCGGCGGCCGCCGATGGGGCTCGGGAGATTGACGTCTCGACCGACCGGCTGATCCCGGTGGGCGGCAGCGACACGCACTTCCTGCTGACGACGGTCGAGGGCGCCGCCACCGGAACGACGAGCGTGAAGCTGGTGAAGAAGCTCGCGCCGGAGAAGTTCGAGGTGCACTACGAGGGCGACGCGGGCCGGGCGCCCGTCACGGCCACGATGGACGAGACGCGCATCGTCACCCGGTTCTCGCCGCAGTGGGACAACTTCCGGAACGCCTGGACGACGTCCGGCGTGTTCGGGCGCGCGTTCATCAACAGCCTGTGCGTCTGCATCCTGATCACGCTCGGGCAGGTGTTCACCAGCTCGCTGGCCGCGTACGCCTTCGCGCGCCTGGAATTCCCCGGGCGCGACAAGCTCTTCATGGCGTACCTGGCGACGATGATGGTCCCCGGCGCGGTGACCATGGTCCCGCTGTTCGTCATCCTCAAGTCGCTGCCGACGCTGCTGAATTTCCTGTTCCGCACCGATTGGTTCGGCGTGCAGCTCTTCGTGAAGTTCTGGCTGGCCTCGCCGGCGCACACGTTCTACGCCGGCCGCCTGGTGGGGCTGGATTCGTACTTCGCGCTGATCGTGCCGGGCCTCTTCAGCGCGTACGGCACGTTCATGCTGCGGCAGTTCTTCCTGACGATCCCGAAGGACCTGGAGGACGCCGCGCGCATTGACGGCTGCGGCGCGTGGGGCGTGTACTGGAACGTCATCGTGCCGCTGTCCAAACCGGCGCTGGCGGTGCTCGCCATCCTGACCTTCATGGGCGCCTGGGGCGAATTCATGTGGCCGATGGTCACCACCTCCACGCCGGAAATGCAGACCTTGCCGGTGATGCTCCAGGCGTTCATGGGCATCACCGAGACGCAGTGGGAGTTGCTCATGGCCGGCACGCTGATGGTCCTCGGCCCGGTGATCGTCGTCTTCCTCATCGGGCAGCGGTACATCATCGAGGGCATCCGGCTGGGAAGCGTCAAGGGATGACCGCGCGGTTTTTTGGCAAAGAAAGATTCGAGGTCACCGATGGCCGAAGTCATTCTCGAAAACGTCTCGAAAGTCTTCACCGGCGGCGTGCGCGCCGTGTGCGACGCCTCGCTGACGGTGCACGACAAGGAGTTCGTCGTCCTCGTCGGGCCCTCCGGCTGCGGCAAGACCACGCTGCTGCGGCTGATCGCCGGCCTCGAGGCGCCGACCGGCGGGAAGATTTCCATTGACGGGCGCCTGGTGAACGACGTGGCGCCGAAGGACCGCGACGTGGCGATGGTGTTCCAGAACTACGCGCTCTATCCGCACATGACGGTGTACCAGAACATGGAGTTCGGGCTGCGGCGGCGCGGCTACGACAAGGCGGAGATCCGCAAGCGCGTGCAGGAGACGGCGGAGATGCTCGACATCTCGCGGCTGCTCCAGCGGAAACCCAAGGCGCTCTCCGGCGGCGAGCGCCAGCGCGTGGCCGTCGGCCGCGCGATCGTGCGCAAGCCGAAGGTCTTCCTCCTCGACGAGCCGCTCTCGAACCTCGACGCGAAGCTCCGCGTGGCGATGCGCGCCGAACTCGTCCGGCTGCATCGGCGGCTCCAGACCTCGATGGTCTACGTCACCCACGACCAGGCCGAGGCGATGACCATGGGCGACCGCATCGCCGTCCTCGACCACGGCGTGATCCAGCAGGTGGCCGACCCGCTGACGCTGTACGACGAGCCGCTCAACCAGTTCGTCGCCGGGTTCGTCGGGACGCCGCCGACGAATTTCGTGCGCGGCCGGATCCGGGCGCAGGGCGGCTGCACGTTCGAGCGCGGCGCCATCCGCGCCGCCGTGCCCGCTCCGGCGGCCGCGCGCCTGGCCGGCTATGCGGAGCGCGAGGTGGTGCTCGGCATCCGGCCGGAGGACCTCTCGCTGGCGGGACCGGACGAGGCGGATGCCTCGAACCTGCGGGTGGAAGTCGTCGAGCCGATGGGATCGGAGACCTGGGTTTATCTCTCCGCCGAAGGCCTGACCCTCATCGCGCGCGTCCCGCCGCTGCGCCACGGCGCGCGGCCGACGCCCGAACGGATGATCCCGGTGCGCCTGGACATGCAGAAGGCGCACTTCTACGATCCGCAGACGGAAGCGCTGATCGTTTAGCATCGAGCCTCGCGCGTGGTAGAATGCAAGTGCGGCGAGTTTTCTTAAGGAGAGGGCCATGTTCCGAATCCGACGTCGTTCGCGGTCGCTGGCGTTCGGGTTGATCGAGGTGATGATGGTCAGCGCGATCATGACATCCATGAACAGCCAGTCGGGCGGCTTCCGGTACGCGCTCAACGCGGCCCATGAGGCCCAGGGGCGCGAGAACCTCCGGCAGATTTACATGCTCCTCGTGGCGCAGACCACCAGCGAGCCGCTGCCCGATGCGGCGTTCTACCCGAAGGGCGACCCGGTCAAAGACCCGAAGTCCATCATGAACCTCGTCCAGGGCGCGGTGCCCGGCCTGTTCGTCTCGCCCTTCGCGCCCGAGGCGCTCAAGGCGAAAGGGCTGACGTTCGCCTGGAATGACGCGGTCAACGGCCGGGACATCAGCAACCTGCCGAAGGACACCTGGCTGCTGATTGACATGGCGGCGTTCATCGCCGACCCGGGCGTGCCGGCGCCGGCCCGTTATCTGCTGCTCTATGCCGATGGCCGCGCAATGGCCGTTCCCAGCCTGCCGTCCGACATCCAGAAAGTCGTCCAACAGGCGCGCGCCAGAATCCAGGCGGAGAAAAAGTAGGCCGAAGCCGGCATGTAAAAGAGAGGGCTCGTTTTCGGCTCTCTTCTTGACTGCCCGCCCGGTGTGTGCTATTTTAGAACACGACGTTTCTCGTCGCGGCTTCATGCGGACCAGGGGAGTCCGGCCTATCAGGGAAGACAGGGCAAGGGGCTATTGAAAGGGTATCGAATGAGCGAGATCATTGGCGAGACGGCGGGCAAGGTGTGGCAGTTTCTGAAGACGAACGGGCCGGCGCCGGCCAAGAAGATAGAGAAGGGAATCGGCGAGAACTCCGCGCTGACGAACCAGGCGATCGGCTGGCTGGCGCGCGAGGGCAAGGTCGCCGTGGACCGCACGCAGAAGAACAACCCGATCTACGCGCTCCGCGAATAGAGCGCAGAGAGGCGCTTACCGGCCGTGAGCGGAGTCGAATGGCTCCGGGCGGGGTCGGCCGGGCTTTGAGAGCGGAACGTGAGGGCCATCAAGAACTTCGACTGGCTGCTGCTGGCGGCCGCGCTCATTTTGACCTCGCTCGGCATCGCGTTCATCTGGAGTTCCACGCACTGGGACCCCGCGCGCAGCGGCGCCCCGGCGGCCCAGCAGTTCCGGTGGTTCGGCGTCAGCCTGCTCGCGCTGCTCGCGTGCCTGTCCTTCGATTACTCGCGGCTGACCTATCTGGCGTACCCGATCTATCTCCTCGTGGCGGTCGGGCTGGCGCTGGTGCTCGTGCCGAGGATCGGCGTCGAGCACCAGAACGCGCGGCGCTGGATCGAATACGGCGGGTTCTCCATCCAGCCGTCGGAGTTCATGAAGGTCGCCGTCATCCTGGCGCTGGCGCGCTGCCTGATGTACCGCAAGCTCGGCCGGGGCGCAGGCGAACTCGTCGCGCCGCTGGCCATCGGGCTTGTGCCGATGGCGTTGATCCTGGCCGAGCCGGACCTCGGCACGGCGCTGGTGCTGCTGCCGACGCTGTTCGCGATGCTCTACGTGGCGGGCGCGCGGCCGAGGCACCTGCTGGCCCTGGTCGCGATGGGCTTCGCCGCCGCGCCGGTGATGTGGCTCTTCGTCATGGGCAAGGCGCAGCGCGGGCGGGTCACGGCGTTCCTGTCGCCGGCGGCGGATCCGCGCGGCGCCGGCTGGCACCTGCGGCAGTCGCTCGCGGCGGTCAGCTCCGGCGGCGCGACCGGGACCGGCTTCTCCAGCGGCTCGCCGGTGGTGCTCAACCGCGGCTTTGCGGCGCACACGGATTTCATCTTCGCGGTGATCGCGAACGAGTGGGGCTTTCTCGGCGCGCTGGCGGTGCTGCTGCTGCTGTTCCTCATCCTCTCGAGAGGGATGGAGATCGCCGGCTCGACGCGGGAGCCGTTCGGCCGGCTCGTCGTCGTCGGCGTGCTGACCTCGCTGGGCTTTCAGGCGCTGGTCAACATCGCGATGACCGTGCGGCTCTGCCCGATTACCGGCATCACGCTGCCGTTCGTCAGTTACGGCGGATCGTCGCTGCTGATCTGTTTCGTCATGGCCGCGCTGGTCCTCAACGTCGGCATGCACCGCAAGGCGGTGTTCGCGCCGTAGGATGGATTCGAACGCATTCGTCAGGAAGGGCAACTTGGATCACTGGAAAGAAACGCTCTGGTCGTGCGCGCTGCCGCACGTCCGCATTCCGGCGCAATACGTCGGCGGCGAATGGAACATGGTCCGGAAGGACCCGGCCGTCGTGGCGTTGCGCTTTTGCCTGGCGTTCCCGGACACCTATTCCATCGGCATGTCCTCCACCGGCCTCCAGGTGCTTTACGGCACTCTGAACGCGCGCGACGACGTTTACGCCGAACGCGTCTTCGCGCCATGGCCGGACATGCAGGCGCGCCTGCGTTCCGCCCGCGCCCCGCTCTGCAGC
>JBKQWE010000060.1:0-12757 GCA_052139675.1 Candidatus Brocadiia bacterium | reverse complement strand
TGATCTCCTGGACGGTGGCCTTGCGCCTGAGCTCGGCGGTGAGGTCCGTGATCGAGCCGTCCGGGACCGGGACGCGCAGCGAGATGCCGTCGAACTTGCCTTTGAGCTCGGGGATGATCTTGCCGATCGCGCTGGCGGCGCCGGTGGTCGTCGGGATGATGTTCAGCGCGGCCGAGCGGGCGCGGCGCGGGTCCTCGTGCATCAGGTCCAGGATGCGCTGGTCGTTCGTGTACGCGTGGCAGGTGGTCATCAGCCCGCGGACGACGCCGAAGGTCTTGTGCAACACGTAGACCATCGGGGCGAGGCAGTTGGTCGTGCACGAGGCGTTGCTGATGACGATGTGTTCCTTCTTGAGCGCCTTCGGGTTCACGCCCAGGACGATCATCGCGTCCACCTCGTCCTTGGGCGGCACGGTCAGCAGGACTTTCTTGGCGCCGGCCTGGACGTGGAGCATGCACTGCTCGCGCTTGCGGAACACGCCGGTGGATTCGACGACGAAGTCCACCCCGAGCGCCTTCCACGGCAGCTTGGCGGGATCCTTCTCCTTGGAGACCTTGATTTCCCGGCCGTCCACGATCAAGGCGTTCTCACGGGCTTCCACCTTGCCGGCGAACCGGCCGTGGGTGGAATCGTACTTGAGCAGGTTGGCCATCGTCTCGGCGCTGCAGAGGTCGTTGATGGCGACGACCTCGAAATCGCGCCGCGAGTGCCCGACCCTGAAAACAAGCCGGCCGATTCTCCCGAATCCGTTAATAGCTACGCGCATGGATCCTGTCCTCCTGGTTGAAACGGGACACACCGAGGGCTCCCTGCGGCCCATCCTGTGTAGAGAGCGCATTCTATCGGCCTTGCGAGGCACTGTCAACCGTCGGGCGGCGGATTTCGGGACCGGGGCGAATTCCCGCTTGACTGTCCGGCTGTGCGCCCCTATGATTATAGTGAGCCGGGGCGGATGTTCCCCGAATCTGTTGAAAGGAGAAGTTCATGGGCCGCTGCCACACGCCTTCTTACGGTACGCTCCGCCGCATAATCCGCAGGCGCCACGGCGCATTTACGCTGATCGAGATGCTGGTGGTGATCGCGATCATCGGCATCCTGGCGGGCATGCTGTTGCCGGCGCTCACCAAGGCCCGCGAAACGGCCCGGCGCGCGCACTGCACGAGCAACCTCGACCAGATCGGCAAGACGCTGGCCATCTACGGCGTCGCGAGCGACGACTATCTGCCGAGCTGGGCCTGCTACGGCGCCACCAACGGCGTCACCACCACGGGCTATCCCTATGCGAGCACCACCGCCATCAACAACCAGATCTTCTGGGGCTCCACGCAGGGCACCGTCCGGCCGACGGGTGACCCGTTGAATCCGATCCCGAACTATCCGGCCCACCAGGGCATCAGCCGGCACATGGTGATCGCCTACAGTTTCGATTTCCCCTCCAGCGTGACCATCACCGGCGGGCAGGTCGTCCCCGTCAACAATGTGGCGCCGGCGCCGGTGGCGAACAGCTATCCGCTGGTGTATCAGCCGAACTTCATGCCGGTGGGACTCGGAATCCTTCTCGCGCGCCACTACCTGGACGACGCGCGCGTGCTCGATTGCCCCTCCATGAAAAGCGGCGCCAAGACCTGGTATGGCAGCAACGCCAACGGCGGCGCCAACGAATACTATTACGATCCCGCCGAGTGGCAGAAGATCGTCGGCACCCCGCCGATCGGCGCGGCCGAGCAGGTGTTCCTGACCGGCGACGGCACGCAGTTGATGCAGACGCCGCTGACGCCCATTGTGACGCAGGGGCCGCCCCCGCCGAAAGGCTCGCAGCCGCCGGCGGCCGTCCCCAGCGTGGTCGCGATCCTCTCCAGCTATTCCTACCGCGATACGCCTTTCTATTATCCCGGGACCCTCACCGATCCGCAGCCCGGCTATCCCAGCATGGATGATCCGAATCATCCCGGCCAGTGCATCGTGCCGCTGGATTCCGTCGGAAAGGTGGGATCCCCTTATCAGATATTTCCGCAGTTCATGATGCCGGTGTTCAAGACCCACCGCACGCTCGGGGACCGGGCCATCTGCTCGGACAGCTTCGACTATGCCAACCCGAACGCGAACGGCTCGATACCCGGCATTCCCGAGTTCGTCCAGGACGGCGGCGGCCGCGCCTCCAAGAGCCACCAGGACGGCTACAACGTCCTGTACGGCGACAACCACGTCAAGTGGAACGATGACTCGGACCACCAGATCCGCAACTATAACCGGTGGTACTACAGCTATACTCCGAGCGGTTCCGCCACTACTTTCACCTACAATTCCAATACCGGCGTGGACGACCTGACGATCAGTTCGCCGACCAGCCAACTGGTCTGGAACCTCTTCGACCGCGCGTCCGGCCTCGACACGGGGAACTGACCGGCGCCCGTCGGCGGGTCCTGCAGCATGCGAACGGCCTGCGGTTGCGCCTTCGACCGGCGGCCGCGGGCCGTTTTTCCATGCCCGCGCTGTCGCTCTCCTGCAAAAGAAAATTCCGCGCCGCCCCTTGACTGCAATGCCCGGCGTGCTATACTCGTAGCGCAGCCGAGGAGTTTGCAGAGGGCGTGGATGTCCGGTATTCCGCTTATGTCGGTCGCGCGTGGACAGGCAAGCCGCAGGGTCACGGCCCTCGCGGCTTTCTAACTTTAATGCGGCTCCGCGCGCGCCGGCAGCTTCTTTTTGCAGGCTTCGAGAGGAGGTGAGGAAAGGTGCCTCAGGGTAAAGTCAAATGGTTCAGCGACCAGAAAGGCTACGGGTTCATCTCGCAGGAGAACGGCGAAGACGTATTCGTGCATCATACTGCGATCGTCGGCGAAGGGTTCAAGACGCTGGCCGAAGGCCAGGCGGTCGAGTTCGAGCTCGCCGCCGGACCCAAGGGCCCGCGCGCTGACAAAGTCGTGAAGCTCTGACGCTCGACATTATATTTGGGCATCATCATCCGGTCCGATAAGAAAGCTCCCCGCCGGCATTCGGCGGGGAGCTTTTGTTTTTAACCTCAGCGCTCAGTCGATCTGGAGCGCCTCGTCGAGCCGCTCATGGACCGGCACCAGCAGGTCAATCTGCGTCGCGCGGAGCGTCTCGCGGACGAGCGGTTCGGCGTGGACGATCCGCACGGAGCGGCCGAGCTTCTGGCAGCGCAGATACGCGGTGACGAACGCCTCCAGCACGGTGCTCGTCAGGAACGTCAGCCCCTCGCAGTCGAGCACCAGCACGCGGAACTCGTACGAGCTCACCACGCGCCGCAGCTCGGGACCCAGGTAACTCGCCTGGCTGTACTCCACCACCTGCGGCCCCTTGAAGCGCACGTGCGCCACGTCATCGTGAATCTCGCAGACGAACCGGTCGCTCTCGAACTTCATGTCCTGTGTCCTCGCGCTAAAAGAACCTTCCGGGCCTACGCCGCGCCCCCGAGCGCCGCCCGCGCGGCCCTGAGCCTGGCCAGCGTCCGCTCGCGGCCCAGCAGCTCGATGCTCTGGAACAGCGGCGGAGAGACCGCTGTCCCGGTCACCGCCACGCGCATGCACATGAATATATCCTTTTCCTTCATCGGAATCACCCCGGCCAGCGCGCGGCAGCGCGCCTCCAACGCGTCGGCGGCCCACGCCGGCGCCGCTTGCAGCGCCTCGGCGGCCGCCTCCAGGCACTTCCGCGCCTCCTCGGGCGCGCACTTCTTCGGCACCAGGTCCGCCGGCGCGGGCTTCACCTCGTCGGAGAAAAGGAACCGCGTCAGCGGAATCCAGTCGCTGAGTTTCTTCATGCGCTCCTGCACGAGCGGGATCGTCCTGAGCACCGCCGCGTCGTCCGGCGCGCCCTCCTTGAGCACATTCTCGCGGATGCGCCGGACCAGTTCGGCCGGCGGCAGCTTGCGGATGTAAACGCCGTTGAGCCAGTCGAGCTTCTGCAAGTCGAACACCGGCCCGCTGGTCGAGACGCGTTCCCAGGCGAACTCGCGGATCATCTCCTCGAGCGAGAACACCTCGCGGTCCTCCGCCATGGACCAACCCATCAACCCCAGGAAGTTCAGCAGCGCCTCCGGCAGGTATCCCTGTTCGCGGTACCACAGCAGCGAAGTGGGGTTCTTGCGTTTGCTGATCTTGCTCTTGTCTTTATTGCGCAGCAGCGGCATGTGGACGAAAACCGGCGGCTCCCACTCGAACGCGCGGTAGAGGAGCACGTGCTTTGGCGTCGAGGAAATCCACTCCTCCGCGCGGATCACGTGCGTGATCTCCATCAGGTGATCGTCCACCACGTTGGCCAGGTGGTAGGTCGGGAAGCCGTCGGACTTCAGCAGCACCTGGTCGTCCACGCCCGCGTTCTGGAACACCACCTCGCCGCGGATCAGGTCGCGGACGCGCGTCTCGCCTTCCCGGGGCACCGCCAGCCGGATGACGTGCGGCGCGCCGGCGGAGAGTTTCTCGCGGACGGCGCTCTCCGGCAGCTTGCGGCAGGCGCCGTCGTAGCCGAAGTCCATCTTCTTCGCGCGCTGCTCCTGGCGGAGCGCGTCGAGCCGCTCGGCCGTGCAGAAGCAGGGATAGGCCGCCCTCTTCGCCACCAGCTCGGCGGTCCACTTGCGGTAGATCTCGCCGCGCTCGGACTGGCGGTACGGCGCGAAGGGTCCGCCGACGTCGGGGCCCTCGTCCCAGGCCAGGCCGATCCAGCGCAGCGAATCCAGGATCGCCTGTTCGGACTTCAGCGAGGAGCGCTCGCGGTCGGTGTCCTCGATCCGGAGCAGGAACCTGCCCCCGTTCCGGCGCGCGAAGGCGAAATTGAAAAGCGCGACGTACGCGGTCCCGACGTGCGGGTCTCCGGTAGGGCTCGGCGCAATGCGCACGCGCACCGGCCGGTTCGCCGTCTCTGCCATAACTCATCGCCTCGGAAGGAATTGGGTGGGCACAGAGTAAACGAGTGAGGCGAGAGTGTCAAGTGCGGGAAATCGGCGAAACGCAGGAAGTGAAAGGTCAGAGTGATGAATGATGAAGGACGATGAAAATCACTTCATCACTCATTCATCATCGCTCCTACTTGTTCTTCCCGCCCTTCTCGATCCGCGCCCATTCGTCCTTGAGCGTCACGGTGCGGTTGAAGACCAGGCCGCCTTTCGCGGAATCGGGATCCACGCAGAAGGAGCCGAGACGCTCGAACGGACATCGGCAGGCGGCGGTCGCCGATTTGCTAATCGGCATCTTCCTGGTACTCGCGGATGTGTTGCGTTTCGACGATCCCAAGTCTTCCTGCAATTTCGGCGCGGTGCAGGCCTTGAGCAAGTGTACGGATCGCGGAAAACAGATGCTCGGCTGAAGGTTGCGCCGGCAGGCGAAGCACTGCGATGCCGCAGTAATCAGACGGTTTGAAAAGTAGTGGATTGGCGAAATCTAAATCTAGCGTTACGAGGCAGCGCGACTCCGCCGAGCAAGCCGCGATCAACGAGCGGTCGGTTGCTTTGCACAACTGCTGATCTGGAACCGTGGCCACGTCATGCCCCGCCCGACGCAAGATCTCCGCGCCCCGCGATCCCAGATTCTCGTCGAGCTTCAGTTTCACTTCTGGCCCGCCGGAAGCTCAACGTACCGTTCACGCGACATCTCGGCGCCGTAGGCGATGCAGGCAAGTACATCTTCCTCGGTGATCCCCGGATATTGCTTCAGGACGTCCGGGACCTTCGCACCGCTGGCCAGCAAGTCCAGAATGAGAGAGACCCATATGCGATGGCCGGCGATGCAGGGCTTCCCGAAGCACACCTCCGGAGAGATTCGGATGCGGGAAAGCAGCTCCTGCTTCGTCATTTCCGATGGCCCTCCTGCGCGTCAACAACCTGAGAGACCGCCCCAATCATTCTACGCCGATTGCGGATCTGAGTCGAGGGACGCTCGCCAGCGAGTGTGTGTCAACGCTATTGTGCCTTCTTCCCGCCCTTCTCGATTCGCGCCCATTCGTCCTTGAGCGTCACGGTGCGGTTGAAGACCAGGCCGCCTTTCGCGGAATCCGGGTCCACGCAGAAATAGCCGAGGCGCTCGAACTGGAACCGCCCGCCCGGCGCCGCGCCCTTCAGGCTCGGTTCGACGCGGCAGCCGGTCAGGACCTCCAGCGAGTTCGGATTGATGCCCGCTTTCCAGTCCGCGCCCTCCGGCACGTCGTCGGGGTTCTCCTGGGTGAAGAGCGGGTTATACAGGCGCACCTCGGCCTCGAGCGCGTGCGCGGCCGAGACCCAGTGCAGCGTGGACTTCACCTTGCGCCCGTCGGGCGAATCGCCGCCGCGCGTCGCCGGGTCGTACGTGCAGCGCAGCTCCGCCACCGCGCCGGTCGTCGGGTCCTTGACCACGCCGACGCACTTGACGAAGTAGGCGTATCGCAGCCGCACCTCGACGCCCGGCGACAGCCGGAAATACTTCGGCGGCGGGACCTCGCGGAAGTCCTCCTGCTCGATGCAGAGCACGCGCGAGAACGGCACCTTGCGCGTCCCCGCGCTCGCGTCCTCGGGGTTGTTGACCGCGTCGAGCTGCTCGGCCTGGCCTTCGGGATAGTTCTCGATCACGAGTTTCAACGGGCGCAGCACGCCCATCACGCGCGGCGCGCGCCGGTTCAGGTCCTCGCGGACGCAGTGGTCGAGGAGCTGCACGTCCACGCGGTTTTCCTTCTTGTCAATGCCGATGCGTTTGCAGAAATCGCGGATCGCCTCGGGCGTAACGCCGCGCCGCCGCATCGCCGCCAGCGTCGGCAGCCGCGGGTCGTCGAAGCCCTTCACGATTCCGGCCGCGACCAGCTCGATGAACTTGCGCTTGCTCATCACCGTGTGCGTCAGGTTGAACCGCGCGAACTCGATCTGGCGCGGGTGGTAGATGCCGAGCTGGTCCAGGAACCAGTCGTAGAGCGGGCGGTGGTTCTCGTACTCGAGCGAGCAGAGCGAGTGCGTGATGCCCTCGATGGAATCCTCCAGCCCGTGCGCCCAGTCGTACATCGGGTAGATGCACCACGCGTCGCCGGTGCGGTGGTGCGTGGCGTGCAGGATGCGGTACATGATCGGATCGCGCAGGTTCAGGTTCGGGTGCGCCATGTCAATCTTCGCGCGCAGCGTCCGCGCGCCGTCGGAGAATTCCCCGGCGCGCATCCGCGCGAAGAGGTCCAGGTTCTCCTCCACGGAGCGGTCCCGGAACGGGCTGTCCTTGCCCGGCCTCGTCAGCGTGCCGCGATGCGCGCTGACCTCGTCGGCGGTCAGGTCGCAGACGTACGCCTTGCCCTTGCGGATCAGCTCGACGGCCCACGCGTACATCCGCTCGAAATAGTCCGAGGCGAAGAACAGCCGGTCGCCCCAGTCCGCGCCGACCCAGCGCACGTCCTCGATGATGGCGTCCACGAACTCCTGCTCTTCCTTGGCCGGGTTCGTGTCGTCGAACCGCAGATTGAACAGCCCGCCGAAATCCTGCGCGATGCCGAAATCAATCCAGAGCGCCTTCGCGTGGCCGATGTGGAGATAAGCGTTCGGCTCCGGCGGGAAGCGCGTGTGGACGCGGTCGAAGCGCCCGGTGCGCAGGTCTTCCTTCACCGCCTCGCGGATAAAATCCGTGGGCGCAGCGGCCGGCGCGCCGCCTTCGTCACCCTTCTGCGTCTTCATGGCTTTGTACTAACCTGCTTTCGTAACGATAGTTACGACAAAGCTGTCTCAACGCGCGTTAGCAGAGGTAGTTATGACACTCTGGGTTCGTTTTTTCAAATCGCCCAATGCGCGTCAACCTGATACCCAACAGCATCTTGCGACTACTCACGCGCCATCAGCAGTCTATCATAATCGTTCTGATATGTCAAGCGACATTCCGCTTTTTTCATGAGCCAAGCCTTCTGGCGAGGTGGTGGCGAACCCAATCGGCCATAGTGGCTGGCTCTTGCTCCTCGAAACCCATCTGCGGTTGAGCGACGGCTGATATCAAGGCGCCGAAATCAGTGAGATTATTTGACCCCCGCTCTGTCGTGTGGTCTGACTAGGGCTCTGTGCCAGGTGATTCGATATTCTGGTCGCCGTCATTCCCGCGAAAGCGGGAATCCAGCGATGCGCGCCGAACGTGGATTCCCGCCTTCGCGGGAATGACAAATGGACGGTGATGGCAAGGTCGAAGCCCCTGCTTATCATTTTTGATGTAACAGAGCACTAGCTTTGAACCGCGCAGTTGTTAATGAAGCGAGTTGCGGTCTGAAGATTGTCGGCGGGCCGGCCGCTGTTCAGGGCGCCGAAAAGGATTTCGCCGACCACGGTCGCCGGCAGGTAGATCGTGCCGGCCTGATCTATCGTTTCCAGAACCCCCGAGACGCCGCCGATGGCGTCAACGTAAGCGTTCGAGTCGCGCGCCCACTTACCACTCGCCTTCAATCTTCTCGAACTCCGCTTGGATGACGCGCTGCATCTCCGCTGCTTCGACGCGGGTCAGCGAATTCGCAAATTGCATAAACGTTCCCTTGCCCGCAGGGCCGGCCGGAGTGCGGATAACCGTAACAATCAGGGCCGCGCCGTCAACCAGGTCAACCGGCTCGTCCGGAAGAATGCTGCGCCCGTCATAATGTGCGCGAAATGTCACCATTTCCCACCTTTCTCGCCTCTCGCTGAATGATACACCTCTTCCGATGCCATATCAAGACGGCAAGCATGATGGGGCTGGACCCTCACCTCCGGGTGGTCATTGCGAATGCCCTTTTCCGAGGCATCACGGCAAAAACTTCTCCGGATGCCTCAGCTTCTCCGGCAGGTACTTCGCCACGACGTACTCCAGCCCGTGCTTGGCGAAGGCCTGCTGCTCGACGCGCTTGCCCATCTTCAGCATCAGGTGGATCGCCGCCTGCCACTCCTTGTAATGCTGGACGAACGGGTCGTTCTTCAGCGCGTCCTGCGCGCGCTTGATGTCCACTTGCTGCAACGGGTGTGTGCAGTCGTTCAGCTTATAAGTCTCGATGTCGTAAGGCGTTACGCCGAGGTAATGCGCTTGCGGAACGCAGAAAAATTCGTTGAGATGCGCCGCGTTGCCGGAGCCGACCTTGAGCGTGCGGTAGATGTTGAAGTAGCCATACGGGTCGCCGTCGGTGAAGACGTAAACCGGCAGGCTGTACGCGTCGGCCAGCCGCCGGACGAAGCGCCGGCACGCCCGGCTCGGCACGCCGCCCATCGCGACGAGCACGCAGTGCGATTTCGTCGCGTAGCCTTCCTCGACCAGCCGCTCGAACGTGCCGTTGGTCTCGATGGCCAGGATGAACTTCGCCTTGGTCCGGAACTCCAGTTGCTCGACCACGCTCGGCACGGTATAGCTGCCCGACCCGAAACGCGAGCAGTCAATCTCCAGCTTCTTTCCGCTTTTGCGGTCGCGGTCCACCACGACCAGCTCGCCGGCGACCGAGCCGCCGTGCTCGTCCGCGCGGAAGTTGAGCTGCTCGCGGTTCACGTGGAGCATCGCCTCCACGTCGTCCATGATCGCGTCCGACTCGTCCTGCTCCAGAAACCGCGCCTCGCCCCAGTTCTTGCTGATGTAGTACGCCTCCCGTTTCGAGGAATGCTTGGCCTGCTCGACGTGCATCTTCGAGAGCGACATCATGCGCAGCGTCTGCGCGAACGTCTTGACCGTGTTGACCGTGAGCGTGCGTTCGATCTCCGCGCCTTTCAACTGGAAGAACCCCTGCTTCGGGCGGTAGCTCACGTTGCCCAGCGAGCGCACCGGCACGTTCATCGTCGGCTTCCGGCCGTGAAGGATTCGGGTGTTCACCTCCTGCGCGACCGTGCGAATCTCCTTGACCACCTTTTCCATGCGAGAACTCCATCAACAAAGCTTCTTTCACCACGACGACACTACGGGCACGACGTGAGAATTCATACAACAACCAAAATAGTTTTCACTACGGCGAGACGACGAACACGACGAGCGCAGGAAAATTCCGCTGTTGACGTAAGAACTCTCCCGTCGTGCTCGGAGTGTCGTAGTGGTGAAAAATGACGTTAAAGTACCATCCTCGTGATTCCATCCTTCAAGCGCGCGACATTGTAGTTCAGCAGGAATCCAAGCCGTGATTCGGTCAGCTTCATGTACGTGAGCAACTGGGCCTTATGAAGCGGGAGAATCCGCTCCACCGCTTTGATTTCGACGACGATCAGGCGATTAACCCACAGATCCAGGCGGAGAGCTGCGGCCAGCAGCAGGCCGTCATATTTTACGGGCAAGACCAGTTGATGCTCGAAGAGAACTCCCATCGTGGAGAGTTCGTGGCACAGGCCGGCCTCGTACACACTTTCCAGAAGGCCCGGTCCCAACTTGCGGTGCACACGAAACGCCGCTTCCATCGTCTTCGTTGCCAACTCCTCAGTCTCGCGAGGCACAGGCGCGAACTGCTTCTTCATATCACACCCCTTTATCTCCGTACGCAGTGCCCGTCGTATCGTCGTGGTGAGAATAATCGTCGCCGTATATTTCAGTTCGTAGTGCCCGTTGTGTCGTTGTGGTGAGAACAGCCGTCATTTCCCTCGAACGAAGAACGTCAGCGCCATGACCTGAAAAATCAGGGCGACGAGCAGCAGGTACATCGGGTTATCGGCCCAGTTGACGGCGCCGAGGATCAGCATGCCGACGGCCAGGCACTGCGCGATGGTGGCCACGACGTTCCATGGAGAACTCTTCTCGAACACGAGCGTCCGATGGATCGCCTCCAGGCGGTCGCGGATGCCGTCGAGAAGTTGCGCCGGCGGTTCGGGCCCGCCGGATTGAGGACCGGCCGGCGGCGCCCCGGCGGCCGGCGCCGGCGGATCGAGCGCGACGGGCGCCGGGGGATCGGCCGCCGGAACAGGCGGAGGTTTCTCCTCGGCCGGCGTGCCCGCCGGCTTGGCCGGAACGGGCGCCTGGGCCGCAGCGAGCTGCTTCGCGGCCTCGGTCTCCTCGTCGAGCTGTTGCGCGCACGTGGCGCACAGCATCCCCTGCGGCGTCTGGACGAACAGCCCGCGCTCGACTTCATTCTCCGCGATCGTCCGGCGGCAGTGCACGCAGAATTTGAACTTCCTCGGCATGAATCTCCGCCGCCAATGTTACCAGAGCCGGCCTAATATGCCGCGCAGTATCCTCGTACTCGTCCTCGGCCGTTTGGGAACGTCAATTCTAGGACGAGGACGACGATGAGGGCGAGCACAATCTCCGCTACCTCTGCCCGATGATCTTGTGCGTCTGCGGGATCACGCGGACATCCGGCAGGACTTTCGCGGCCGCCGCCTGGAGATCGAGCAGCCGCGCCGCATCCGGCGGTACGGGAGTCCGCCCGCCGCGCAGGCGGGCAAGCCGGCCGCGCCGCGTCACCGGCTGCAAGACCAGCGGCACCGGGCGCTTGATCGCCGCGATCAGCCCGGCCGCGCGCGCGATCTCCGCGCCGGTCGTGCGCGACGACACCACCGCTTTGACGTAGACTTCCCTTCCGCCGCGCGCGGCCAGGCGGAGGAACTCCCGGTGCGCCTTCGCCGGCATCGCGCGGCTGGTGGACGACCGCAGCTTGAAGTCCATGCTAACGATATCCACCAGATGCCGCAAGGCGCGGAACTCCTCGGTCCGCGTCCCGTTCGTCTCGAGCAGCACGCGCAGCCCCGCGCGCCGCAGGGCCGGCAGCAGCGCGGCCAGGAAGCCCGCCTGCATCAGCGGCTCGCCGCCGGTCACGCTGACGGCGTGATGCAGCCCGCGCGGCCGATCGAGTTTCAGGATGGCGCGCGCGGCCCGCTCGACGCCGAGCGGATTGCGCGCGGCGATAAAATTCCTGCGTCCCGCCGCCCGCTCGATCAGCGCCAGGGCCGGGACGGTCCGCGCTTCCGGCTGATCGCAGTAATCGCACGCCAGGTTGCATCCGGCCAGCCGCAGAAAAATCTGCCGCCGCCCGACGTGGATCCCTTCGCCCTGGATTCCGCTGAAGATTTCGACGATGTTGCCGCGGCTGCATTCGGACTTCGGCTGCTGAGCCTCACGCTCCATGACGATCTCCGCTTAGCTACGGCAAATATTGCCAGTCCGGAACGGCAAACGCAAGCCCGGACTGCGGGATTCATATGGCTAGGACACCGAATGGGCTTGCTTTATAATGCTCATAGCAATATAATAGCCATATGAATGAGATGCGATTCTCGTGGGATGAAGAGAAAGCGCGGGAGAACCTGCGTAAACACGGGGTTTCCTTCGAGGAAGCCTCCTCGGTCTTCGCCGACGAGAACGCGCGTGTGAAGCATGATCCGGAACACTCAACGGAGGAGGATCGGTTCCTCCTGCTGGGGTTCAGCGCCAGAGGTCGCGTGCTGGTTGTCTGCCACGCGTACCAGCGGAAGGACGAAGTCATCCGGATCATCACCGCGCGCAGGGCGACGCGAAACGAACGCAGACAATATGGGAGCCTCCGATGAAGAAAGAATATGATTTTGCTGATTCGGTGCGGAACCCGTACGCGAAACACTTCCGCAAGCAGGTCACCATCCGGCTGGGGACGGACGTCATTGCCTATTTCAAGGCGCTGGCCGCGGAGACCGGTGTGCCGTACCAGAACTTGATCAATCTGTATCTGCGCGACTGCGCGCGATCGGGGAAGAAACTCGCCTTGAAATGGGCGTCTTGAGGACGGTGAGCGGGGACCTAGTGTAGTGTTTCGTAATTATCTTGCATTATCCGCGCCAAAAGTCCCTTGAGAACGCGCCTTGTGCAAGTTCGTCACCCTGAGCGCAGCGAAGGGTCTCATACGCATAACTCAA
>JBKQWE010000059.1:0-11473 GCA_052139675.1 Candidatus Brocadiia bacterium | reverse complement strand
GGGTCTCATACGCATAACTCAAGAAATGCGTGTGAGATGCTTCGCTGCGCTCAGCAAGAGCGCGCAGCTTACTGCGCGCGACATGACTTCGATAAGGCATCATCTGAGTGAAACACTACACTAGCGCATCTCTTTTCTCAGGATTTCGACTTGCTGACGCAGCGTCTTCCTGGCCGCGATCATCTCGATCTGGAGCTCAACGATCCGCTTTCCCTCGCGGACGAGCACTTCGAGCTGGTCGGCGCTGGCCGGTTTGGTCACATAAGCGTCCGCGCCGGCGTTCATGCCCTCCACGAGATGCTTGTCGGCCTCTTTTCCGGTGAGCAGGATGATGTACGGACGCACTTCGGTCCGGAGGCGCCGCGTGTTGCGGCACACGTCAACCCCGTCCATGCCGGGCATCATCCAGTCGAGGATCACCAGCGAGGGCGCGTCCGGCTCTTGCAGGGCCTGCCAGGCCTCGTTGCCGTCGCAGGTGGAGAGGACCTCGTAGCCCAATTCACGCAGAATCATTTCAATCATTTCGCGAGAGACCGGGTCGTCTTCGGCGATCAGGATTCGCATAGAGTTCCTTTCTGTGCAATCCCCCCGGAGTGCTCACGATTGTTTTATCGGCCGGGATGGCTGCGGGCTTTAGCGGACGAGGCGGAAATTCCAGTTGTGAGGCCGCGCCGAGAACGCAAAAACGGTTTTCCTCCTTACCCAAGTTGTGCAAATGCCGATGATTCACGCGAGGACGGTCATGGCCATCATCGCGATGGACGTCGGCTAACTCTAGGCCATGACGTTCCGCGCATGGCTTGCAGCACCTGCTGAGACGCACCGATGCCGGATCCGGGGGAACTCTTGCGCGCTGATGCCGAAGCGGCCCGGCGCGCGAAGGTTGACTTGGGTCATGGCAACCGCATGAAGACTCGTCTCCATCTGCCCGGCATGATCGCATGGCCGGTTTTCCTGCTCCTCCTGGCGCCCGCAGGCGCCTTCGGCGCGGACTCGGAGCCGCCCGCGCAGGGTTCTTCGGATACCGATAATCTGAAGGACTTGTCGCTCGAGGAGTTGATGGACGTCCCGGTGCGGACGGTCTACAGCGCCTCGATGCGAACGCAGACCCTGGCCGAAGCGCCCGCCTCGGTGACGATCATCACCGCCGACGAAATCCAGAAGTACGGCTACCGCACGCTGGCGGATATCCTCAACAGCGTGCGCGGGTTCTACGTTTCCTACGACCGGAACTACGACTACCTGGGCATCCGCGGGTTCAGCCGCACGGGCGACTACAACTCGCGCGTGCTGCTGATGGTGGATGGACACCGGATCAACGACAACGTGTACGACAGCGCGGCGATCGGGACGGAATTCATCCTGGACGTGGACCTGATTGACCGCGTGGAGATCGTGCGCGGGCCGGCCTCGGCGCTGTACGGCAGCAACGCGTTCTTCGGCGTAATCAACGTGATCACGCGCAGCGGGGCGCAACTGAAGGGCGGCGAGGCCGCCGCCGGCGCCGGCAGTTTCTATTCCTGGCAAGCCCGCGCCACGTACGGCGGCAAGTTCTGGGACAACGGCGAGTACCTCCTCTCGATCTCGCGCTACATGACTCCCGGGCAGGAACTCCATTTCCAGGAATTCGACACGCCGCCCTCGCATCCGGGGACGACGAAGACCGATGCGGACCAGAACCTCTCGCTGTTCGCCAAGGCCGGCCTCGACGATTTTGTCCTGACCGGCGCGTTCGTGACGCGGGAGAAGCAGATTCCCACCGCTTCGTTCGGGACGGTCTTCGACGACGCGCGGAACCGCACGATTGACGAACACGGATACGGGGACCTGGCCTACGACCACCGGCTGGACGCGGACACGGAGATCCGGGCGCGCATCGCGTACGACAGTTTCTCCTACCACGGCGACTACGTTTACCTTAATACCGGCAGCACGGGGCCTGCGAGGATCGTCAACGAAGACACGGCGGCGGGCCAATGGGTCACCGGCGACTTCAGCATCTCGCGGCTCTTCCTGCAGCAGCACCAGGTCACCGCGGGCGTGGAGGCGATCTACAACCTGGAACAGCGCCAGCGCAACTGGGACGTGGCCACGTACCTCGACGACAACCACACTTCCAAGAACGGCGGCATTTACGTCCAGGACGACTGGTCCATCCTGAAGAACCTGCGGCTGAACGCGGGGGTGCGCTTCGACTACTACGACACTTTCGGCGGCACGCTGGACCCGCGGGTGGCCCTGATCTACAACCCGCTGCCGGCGACGACGCTGAAGCTGATCTACGGCCAGGCCTACCGCGCTCCGAGCGCCTACGAACTCTACTACGAGGACGGCGGCCGGACGATGGAAGCGCCCGATCACCTCGACCCGGAAACGATCAATACCTACGAGTTCGTCGCCGAGCAGGAAATCGCCAAGAAGTTCCGCTTCACCTTCGACGCCTTCGACAACCACATTGACGACCTGATCAACCAGGAAGTGGACCCGAGCAACGGGCTGCTGGTCTTCAAGAACGTGAGCTCCGTCGAGGCGCGCGGCGTGGAATGGGAAGTCGAGGGCCGGACCGATTGCGGCCTCAAAGGGCGGCTCTCCTACACCTTCACGCAGACCAAGGACGAAGCCACCGGAGAACAACTGGTCAATTCGCCCGAGCACATGGTCAAGGCCAACCTGATCGTGCCGGTCTGGCGCGAGAAGGTGTTCGTGGGCCTCGAGGGACAATACATGAGCGGCCGGCAGACGCTCGACGGCAGCAATGCCGGCGGCTTCGTGACGATGAACGTGACGCTGTTCGGGACCGAGATCGTGCGCGGGCTGGATGCCTCGGTCAGCGTCTACAACATTTTCAACCAGAGCTACGGCGATCCGGGCGGGCCCGAGCACGTCATGCAGGTCATCCAGCAGGACGGCCGGACGTTCTGGGTCAAGCTGACGTACCGGTTCTGAATCGCCTCGTGGATGCTGTTAGTACGGCTTCACGGAAACAAGTTGCAGGCTGCCTGGTCATTCCGAGCGAAGCGAGGAATCTCATACGCCGCGCGTTGGCAGCGGTCTAAGGGTTGAGACGCTTCGCTTCGCTCAGCGTGACGCGGGCTGGACTTTCGTGTGTTATTTTTCGGGACTCGATGAGATTCATCCGCGGTTTGAACGATGGAAAGCGTCATGAGGAAGTTACTTGCGGCCGCCCTGGCGTTGATGCTGGCGGCATCGAGCGGCTGGGCCGGAGATAAGGAAGACTCCAGCCGCGAGTATGCCGTCAAGGCCGCATTCATCCGCCAGTTCTTCAAGTACGTGGACTGGCCGGAAGGAACCTTCCAGGGCCCGACCGACCCGATCGTCGTGGGCGTCCTGGGAGAGAATCCCTTCGGAAACGCCCTGGAGCAGATGACCTCCGGCGGCGGCGCGGATGCGAGGGCGTACACCGTCAAGTACTACCGCACCCTCGAGGCGTGGGAACCCTGCCACGTCCTTTTCATCTGCGCCTCGGAGGCGGAAGGGATTGACAAGATTCTCGACAGGACGCGCAATCTGCCGGTGCTGGTCGTCGGCGATTCGCCCGGCCTCGCCGAGAAGGGCGCCATCATCAACTTCGTGATCGAGGACAATAAGGTGCGTTTTGAGGTGAACCCCCAGGCGGCCAGGCAGGCGCATCTGCAGATCAGCTCCAAGCTGCTGCGCCTGGCCAAGCTGGTGGGTGGACCGAAGTAAGGATAAAGCGTGAAAAGGCCGACCATGAACAAAATCTTCGCGTGGCTCTCGACGAGGCTGCGGGCCGGACGAACCATCCGGGTCAAGCTCACGTTGTCGCTGATGCTCGCGGCGGCCCTGCCGCTGATCGCCGTGGGCATTCTGTACATCCTCGTGAACACCCGGCTGGCCCAACGCGACATGGGCAAAAACCTGTCAACCCTGGCTGACATCATGGGCGCGAACAGCAGCGCGGCGCTGGCCTTCGACGATGCCAAGGCCGCGCAGGAGACGCTGGCGTCGCTCAAGCAAGACCCTGCCATCGCTGCCGCCTGCATTTATCGGAAGAACGGCACGGTCTTCGCCACTTATACCGCGGAAGGAGAACCGTTGTTCATCCCGCCGGCGCCGGTCGCCGAGGGCGACCGGATCACCGACCGGTACATGACGGCGTCGCGGCGGATTTTCGACGGACAGGCGCTGATCGGGGCCGTGTTTCTGAAAGCCCGGACGGACCAGTTGCAGGCGCACATCCGCAAATCCGTCCACATCGTCGGAGGCGTGCTGCTGACCTCTCTCGTGCTGGCCTATCTCCTGGCCCTGCTGCTGCGACGGGTGGTCACCCGGCCGATCCAGGAACTCTCCGCCGCCGCGCAGTCCATCTCGGACCGGCACGATTACTGCATCCGCGTCCGCCTGCACCGCCGCGACGAGCTCGGCGCGCTCTGCGAGTGGTTCAACAACATGCTCTCTCAAATCCAGCGCCGCGACGAGGAACTGATGCATCACCGCCTGCACCTGGAGGAACTCGTCGAGGAGCGAACGCACGACCTGGAGGCGAAGACGCGCGAGGCCCATGCGGCGGCGGCCGTCAAGGCGCAGTTCCTGGCCAACATGAGCCATGAGATCCGCACGCCCATGAACGGCGTCATCGGCATGCTGCGCCTGCTCCGAAGCACGCCGCTGGAGAAGAAGCAGGAGCGTTTCGTCGGCACGGCGCTGACCGCGGCGGACACGCTGCTGGCGATCATCAACGACATCCTCGACTTCTCCAAGATCGAGGCCGGAAAACTGCTGGTCGAGGAGGTGGACTTCGACCTTCTCGACACCGTCGAAAGCGTCACGCAGGTGTTTGCGGACAGCGCCCGGCGCAAAGGCATCGAGCTGGCCTGCCGGGTCGCGCCGACGCTCTCCACGCGCCTCCGCGGCGACCCGACGCGCCTGGCGCAGATCGTCGCGAACTTCACCAGCAACGCGATCAAATTCACGGACAAGGGAGAAGTCATCATCACCGCCTCCACCGAGGACAAGGGCGCCTCCGGTGTGGCGGTGCGCATCGCCGTGCGCGACACGGGCGTCGGCATCTCCAGCGAGGAACAGGCGCGGCTGTTCCAGCCGTTCATCCAGGGAGACAGCTCCACCACCCGCAAGTACGGCGGCACCGGCCTGGGCTTGGCCATCTGCAAGCAACTGGTGGACCTCATGGGCGGCGCCATCGGCGTGGAAAGCGTTCCGGGCCATGGGTCCACTTTCTGGTTCACCGCGACGCTGAAGAAGCAGGCGGGCGCGGAAACCGCATCTCCGAAGAAGCCGAAGGCGCTGCGCTCTCTGCCGGTCCTCGTCGTGGACGACAACGAGACCAACCGCGAAATCCTCCGCGAGGAGGTCGCGTCCTGGGGCTGCAACGTACAAGACGCCGCCGATGCCGAAAGCGCGCTGGCCCTCATGCGCAAGGCCGCCCGAACCGCCAAGCCGATCGCGGTGGCGATCACGGACCGCAACATGCCCGGCATGGGCGGCCTGGAACTGGCCCTGGCCGTCCAGGCCGACCCGCGGCTTCGCAAAACCGTGGTCGTCATGCTCAGCTCCGCCGGCGACGACGAGCCCGAGAAGGTGCGGCAGGCGGGAATCGCGGTCTTTTTGACCAAGCCGGTCCGCCAGTCGGAGCTGTTCGACGCCATCGTCAAATCCCTGGGCGGCGCGCCGGCCGGCGCGGCCCAGGCCCCGGTTCAGGCGCCGGCGCCGGCTCCGGCCGAGACCGCTTCGACACCCGACGCCCGGATTCTCGTGGCGGAGGACAACGAGATCAACCGCGAGGTGGCCGTGGAGATCCTGCGCCTGCTCGGACATGAGTGCGACTGCGTCGCGAACGGGCAGGAAGCCGTCAGCGCGGCGGCGCAGAAAGATTATGACTTGATCCTGATGGACTGCCAGATGCCGGTGATGGACGGCTTCACCGCCACTGCAGGCATCCGCGCGCATGAGGCGGAGCAGCCGGCCGGCGGCGCGCGCACGCCGATCGTCGCCCTGACGGCGAACGCGATGCAGGGCGACCGGGAGCGCTGCCTGGCCGCGGGAATGGACGATTACCTGACGAAGCCCCTGGCGATGGAGGAGGTGGCGCGGGTCATTCAGACCTACATCGGCAAATCGCGCCCGGCAGGCCCGCCCACCCGTCCGGCGCCCGCCGAGCAGCCCCAGACCGGAGGCGAGCCGGTCCTGGACCAGGCCGACCTCCTGAAGCGCTGCGGCGGCAACGCCGCGTTTGTGCTGAAGATCATCGCCAAGTACCGCGCCTGCACCCGCAGCGACGCCCGCGAGATGAAACAGGCGTTCGAGGAAGGCAAGGGCCGGCAGCTCGCGTCGGTCGCCCATCGCGTGAAGGGCGCAAGCCTCAGCGTTTCGGCGGACGCCGTCGCCAAAGCCGCCGCGGGGATCGAAGCCGCCGCCCAGTCCGGCGACATGCCCGAGGCGGGCGTCCGGTTGAAGCAGTTCCAGGAGGAAATCGGCCGCTTCGAGGAAACCGCGGCCCGGCTTCTGGCCGGCGCCCAGGGACAGATGCCCGGACAGGAGCGGAAGAACTGACCGGACGTCACTCGTAATGTGAAGGCATAAAAGGAAATACCGCAGGCGGGCAGCCCAGGCCAGCATCGAGAATGCTTGTTTTCCGGCGCGGCGCCGTGATAAGGTTGTTGAAGGGCACGCGGGGCCGCGAAGCAGGGGCAAGCATGAGCGAGTTGACGATACTGGCGCTGGTCATGGGGCTGGGGCTCATCGGCGCGGCTACGGCGTGGCGGCTGGCGCGCTGGGTGCTCGCCCGGGCGACCGGCACGGAGAAAATGCAGGCGGTCTCCAGCGCGATCCGGACCGGCGCCGAGGCATTCCTGAAGCGACAGTACCGGACGATCCTGCTCATCGCCGTGCCCTGCGCCGCGCTGCTGTTCGTCACGTACGGATTCATCCGCACCTCCCGGCCGGGCATGGACCCGGTGGACTCGCGGCTGCAATTCGCGGCGTGGATCACGCTCTCCTTCCTTTTCGGCGCAGCCGGATCGTTGATTGCCGGTTACCTCGGCATGTGGATCAGCATCCGCGCGAACATTCGCACGGCGGCCGGCGTCTCGACGGCGGGGTGGCAGGAAGGCCTTAAAATCGCCCTTCGCGGCGGCGCGGTCTCGGGCCTGCTGGTGGTCGTCATGAGCCTCATGGGCATCGCCCTGCTCTACAGTCTCGTCCGTGCGGCGATGCCCGGCCTCGATCCGCCACGGGTGCCGCTGTTGATCCTGGGCTATGGCTTCGGCGGCTCGTTCGTGGCCCTGTTCGCGCAGCTCGGCGGCGGCATCTACACGAAGGCGGCCGACGTGGGCGCCGACCTCGTGGGCAAGGTCGAGCAGGGAATCCCGGAAGACGACGCCCGCAACCCGGCGGTGATTGCGGACCTGGTCGGGGACAATGTCGGCGACTGCGCGGGCCGCGGAGCGGACCTCTTCGAATCCACCGCCGCCGAGAGCATCGGCGCGATGATCCTCGGCGCGACCACGGCCGCGGCCGTCGCCGCCGCCGCCCGGGACCATGGGCAGCCGGTCTCGCGCTCATGGATCGTCGGCGTGATGATGTTCCCGCTGGTGGTCCAGTCCTTCGGCATCATCGCCTCCATCGCCGCCGTGCTCAGCGTGCGGGCGGCCCCTTCGAGTTCCCTCAGGGCGGGCCTGAGCGGCGTCGAAGGGGCGGGGCGCTCGGAAAAGCCGATGGCCGCGCTCCACCGCGGCTACTATGTCGCCGCCGCACTCTCCACGATCGGCCTGGCGATCGCCTGCCGCAGCCTGCTTTACTGCGACTACGCGCCGCAGGCGTGGCTGTGTTTCTTTGCGGCGGGCATGGCCGGGGTCATCGCGGCGCTCATGATCCTGTACATCACCAGCTACTACACCGAGGCCGCGTACCGCCCGACGCGGCGGATCTGCGAGGCCAGCCGCCTCGGCGCCGCGCCCAACATCATCGCGGGCCTTTCGGTCGGCTTCGAATGCGTCGCTCTGCCGGCATTGACCGTCTCCGGGGCGATCCTCGCCGCCTATTCCCTCGGCCGGCTCTCCGGGTTCGCGGACGCCCATGGAGAATCGGTCGGCGGGTTTTTCGGGACCGCCGTCGCGACCGTTGGAATGCTCTCCACGACGGCCTATGTCCTGGCGATGGACACTTTCGGCCCGATCGTGGACAACGCCGGCGGCATCATGGAGATGGGCGGCCAGCCCGAAGAGGCCCGCGCGGGCGCCGACCTGCTCGACGCGGCCGGCAATACGACCAAGGCGCTGACGAAGGGCTACGCCATCGCCTCCGCCGCGCTGGCGGCCTTCCTGCTCTTCGGCGCCTACCAGCGCACCGTGAGGAGCTACGGGCTCAGGCTGGACGCGATAGACATCTCGAGGCCGTCGGTATTCCTCGGCGGCTTCTTCGGCGCGACGCTGGTCTTCCTTTTCTCCGCGCTGGCCATCCGGGCGGTCGGCCGAGGCGCGCACTGCGTCATCGAGGAAGTGCGCGCGCAGTTCAGGGAGAAGCCGGGCATCCTGAAAGGGACCGAGTCGCCGGACTACGCGCGGTGCGTGGACATCGTGACGAAACGCGCGCTCAGGGAGATGGTGTCGCCGGGCCTGCTGGGCGTGCTGGCGCCGGTGGCGGTGGGCATCGGCTTCCGCATGCTCGGCAACTGGTTCGGCATGACCGGCGCCGGGGCGAGGGCCGTCGGAGCGATGCTCCTCGTGGCCACCATGACGGGCATCCTGCTGGCGAACTTCATGAACAACGTCGGCGGAGCCTGGGACAACGCCAAGAAGTTCGTCGAGTCCGGCCAGTTCGGCGGCAAGCGGTCGGAAACGCACAAGGCGACGGTGGTCGGCGATACTGTGGGCGACCCGCTCAAGGACACCGCCGGCCCTTCGCTGCACGTGCTGATCAAGCTGATCTCCACCGTCTCGCTGGTGCTCGCGCCGCTGTTCATCTGAAAGCGGAGGTGAGCGGCGGGCGAGCGGCCCGGAAGGGCGGGCCTTATCGCTTGTTGCTCGAAGTCATGTCAAGTGCTACACTCCAAGGAGCGGGTGCAGGTGGCAACGAGGCAGCTTTCATTCAGGGGGAGATTGGTGATGAAACGGCTCATGGTCTGCGCGGCGGGGATGCTTTCAGCGGTCACGCTGGTCGCCGCAACGGGGTGCATCGCGGTCGTTTTCGCGGCCGGAGCCGCGGTGGGCGTCTCGGGCGCCGTCTGGATCCACGGAGAGCTGAGGACCTCGCTGGCCGGATCGCTTCCGCGCGTGCGCGATGCGGCGACGGCGGTGCTGCAAAAAATGGGCAACGGCGTCTCCACGGAAGGGGCCGGCGACATCGAAAGCACGCTGACCTCCTACACGCGCGATGGCCGCAAGATCACCATCGAGCTGAAATCGCTTTCCAGTGGAGTGACCGAGATCCACGTCCGCGTCGGTTTCTGGGGCGACCGCGACATCTCGCAGCAAATCCTGCAGGATGTTGACAAGCAACTCGGGAACGCGTCCGGCATGGCGCGGCCTGAGCCGGCATGGCGCGCCGCATCCTGACCCGGTTTCGGAGATCCTCTTTGACAAAGGCGGGGATTCGCCATGAGTAACCGACGGAACGGACGAGCAACATCCTGGGCGCGGCGGTGCGCGCTGGCGTTATGCATCGCGGGCTTGCCGATGTTTTGCGGATGCGTGGTTCTGGGTGTCGGCGTGGTCGCCGGAGTGGTCGTGGCCGGCGGGGCGATAGTTTACGTCAGGGGCAATTTGACGCAGCCTCTGTACTCTCCTGCAATCAAGGTCCACGCCGCCGCGGTCAAAGCGCTGGACGACCTGAAGCTCACGGTCATGCGGGACAAGACCGACGCCAATGTGACCACGATGGAGTCCGAATTCGGCGACGGCACGCATCTCAGGATCGAGATCACCGCGGTCAATCCTCAGAGCGCGAATATCTCCATCCGGGTCGGATTTTGGGGCGACGAACCACGGGCAAGGGAAGTTCTCGAGAAGATTCAAAGCCACCTGTGAGCGGCGAATAAGAATCAGAAAAAATCACCCGCGCCCTTCGGCCGTTGCGGCATCAAAACGGACGAAGGGCGCGCTTCTATTTCCGGGACCGGCCGTCTTCGGCCATGCGCAGTTGGGGCTGCTCGGGCGATGGTGCGCCGACCTTCGCCGGGGCCGGCTCGCGCCGGGCGGCGGGAGAATGTTCGCCTGCTCCGGCGAGCGCCTCCCGCACCCGGGCCAGAGTCTTCGGGTGCGCCTCGATCAGGTCGAAGCCCGCGACCAGTTCCACGGGGAAAAACCTCTGCATCTTCTTCGCGTCCGGGAGCAGGCTTCCCGCCTGGTCGCATGCGAACCCCTCGACCTCGATGACCTCCGGCGACGCCGCATTGGGGTGAGCGCGCAGCGCGCCCGGGTCCGCTTGCGTGCCGGAGGCCTTTCCGACGAGCATCCTCGTCCCGTCTTTGAACGAAAAGATGATCCTCAACGCCGGGAAAGCCTGCAATTCCTCAGACAACATGGCGGCGGCTGCGATGATTCTCATGTCCGTTCCTCCTGACTGACCGCGCTGAACCCTGTCACATTAGCGAGTTATGCGTTCCGTTGGGCCGTGTTTAGTTGCGCAAATTAGTACGCCAATTTACGCAACTAAACGCCAGCCGACTTCCAGCGGGTCACCAGGGATAAGCCGGTTGGGCTGCCGGCGCGACCGGGAGTTTTTTCATGGCGTCCCGGAACTGCGAAATCTCGCCGGAGCCGACCGTGACCACCGTCGCCCCCTGAGCATCCGTGAGCGCCAGGCCGGAGGAGGCCGTGCGGATGACCCCGCCGACCTTGTGTCCGGCTTCATCGAACACCAGCATCTCTTTTTCGGAAACCCTGACAAACCGGATTTTTTCCAGCACCTTGCCATCGCGCGAAACGGTCAGCGCGGCCTCGCGTCCGTCTGCGGAGGGCGCCAGCGCGGCGACCGTCCCGTCCGGAAGGGTCTGGGTGGACACCGCCATTTTCTCGCCGGTCCAGAACTCGATCAGGTTCAGCACGATGACATCGCCCAGGAGCCCGACCCAATAGACGGGGATAATGATGAAGACCCAGAAGATGATCGAGTGGACCAGGTCGGAGTGCGTGACCTCGCCATTGAACTGGTAGATGATGTGCGTCAGCGGGAACGATCCGTAGCACCCTGCGGCCAGCGGCAGCAGGGCGATGAGCACGACGCAGGCGACCAGCCTGATCAGACGCGGATCGAACATTCCGACGGAACGACGCCCCGAGTCGCCCATGACTCTCTCCCCCAAAGTTTGCCCCGAAATGCAGGAAAACCGCCGGCCTTCCGATGCCCTGGTGCTTACTTGCGGAAATAGGCGTCCTGTTTCCGCAAGTAAGCATGACCGCGATAAGCCGCGTCGTTGTACTGGGTTATGCGTTCCGTTGAACTGCGTTTAGTTGCGTAAATTGGTACGCCAATT
>JBKQWE010000058.1:0-31450 GCA_052139675.1 Candidatus Brocadiia bacterium | reverse complement strand
GCGCGTGAGCGGCGCACGGGGTGTGAGATTCCTCGCTACGCTCGGAATGACGCTCGCCACTTCAGTGGCTCTTTCCGCGACTTTCAGTCGCGACTCAACCTACCGCCTTTAGGCGGTAGTGGTTTAGGGTGTGAGATGCTTCGCTGCGCTCAGCATGACAGAGGGTGAACTTATGTACGTTGTCTGCGGGACACAATACTAGGTAAGGGCCGTGACCCGATATTTCAAGAACATCGTCAACAGCGTGCTCTCGGTCCTCGAGGGCATGACCGTGACGCTGAGCTGGATGTTCCGCCGGCCCTATACGGTCCAGTGGCCCGACAAGATCGAGAAGAGCATCGAGGACACGCTGCCGGAGCGGTATCGCGGGCTGCTGGAAGTGGAGACGCGCCTTTGCATCGGCTGCATGGCGTGCATGAAGGAGTGCCCGATCGAGTGCATCGCGGTCGCGGTCGAGAGAGATCCCGCGACCAAGGAGCGCCGCATCACGCAGTTCGACATTGACGCGAGCAAGTGCATGGTCTGCGGCCTCTGCGTGGAGGCGTGCCCGACCGGCGGCCTCCGGCACACAACCCAGTTCGCCGCCGCCGACGGAGACATCCGCAACCTGGTGCTGCGGTACATCGAGAAGGGCTCGCCGGTGACGCCTCACGCGCTGAAGGGGCCCGCGCCCGAGGTCCGGCCGAAGGGAAGCATCGTCGCGGCCAAAATCAAGAACGGCTTTTCGGCGCGTGCGGCCGGCCGGGCGGCGGAGAAGCCATGACCTACGCCATCATGTTTTACGCGCTCTGCGCGTTGATCCTGGTCAGCTCGGCGGCTGTCGCGCTCTCCACGAACATCATCTATTCCGCCTTCTCGCTCCTCTTCGCCTTTTTCGGCGTGGGCCTGATCTACGCGATGCTTTCGGCGGACTTCCTGGCCGTCACGCAGCTCATCCTCTACGTCGGCGGCATCCTGGTCCTCATCCTGTTCGCCGTCATGCTCACGTTCCAGATCGAGGAAACCAAGCGGTCCAATCAATCGTTTTCGCGCGGGCTCGCCATGCTGACGGCGGCGGGGCTGTTCGCCCTGCTGGTGACGGCGGTCCTGCTCGCTCCCTGGAAGCCGCATGCCGGCGAGCCGCCCTTCGGGCCGACGACGGCGCAGATCGGGAACGGCCTCCTCGGCGCGTACCGGCTGCCTTTCGAAGTCGTCTCCGTGCTGCTCGTGGTGGGGATGGTCGGCGCGGTGGTCGTGGCGCGCAAAGAAACCCGGGAGAGGTGACATGCACATCGGCTTGACTCATTTCCTGGTCCTCTCGGCCGCGATGTTCTGCATGGGAGTGCTTTGCCTCCTGAGCCGCAGGAACGCGATCGGCCTTCTGATGGGCATCGAACTGATCGTCAACGCGGCGAACATCAACCTGGTCGCGTTCTCGCATTACTTCGGCAATGCGGTCGCCGGCCAGGTTTTCGCGCTGTTCGGCATCGTGCTGGCGGCGGTCGGGGTCACGGTGGCGCTGGCCATCGTGCTCGCGCTGTACCGGACCTTCCATAAGAGCATCGAAGTGGATTCCGCCTCAACGTTACGGGGTTGAACATGGTTGATTTCTGGTGGCTCGCGCTGATTCCGCTGGCCCCGCTGCTGGGCGCGGTCTACAACGGCCTGCTGGGCAGCCGCATGCAGGCGCGGTTCGGCAAGCCGGCCGTGCACATACCGGCGGTGGCCCTGCCGGCGATATCGTTCGCCGTCACGGTCGCCGCTTTCGCGAAGATGATCTCGCTGCCCGCCGAGGAGCGGAGCCTTTTCGTCCATCTCTGGGACTGGCTGCCGGTCGGCGGATTGGACGCCGGCCTGGCGTTCATCATGGACCCGTTGACGCTGGTCATGTGCTTCGTGGTGACGTTCGTGGGCACGCTGATCCACGTCTACTCGATCGGCTACATGCGCGAGGAGCCGGGCTACTGGCGGTTCTTCTCCTACCTGAACCTCTTCATGTTCTCGATGCTCGTCCTGGTCCTCGGGGACAACTTCGTGCTGATGTTCGTCGGCTGGGAAGGCGTCGGCCTCTGCTCCTACCTGCTGATCAGCTTCTGGTACAAGGAACACAAGAACGCGGTCGCGGGCATGAAGGCGTTCGTCGTCAACCGGATCGGCGATTTCGGCTTCATGATCGGCGTGTTCCTGCTGTTCTGGGGAATGCAGGGCGACTGGACGCAGGGCCGGTTCCAGCCGCAAGCGTCGCCCGCCTCGGCCGCAACAGCTTCGACTCAGCAGGCGGCGGCCGCCGTCCCGGCGCCGGCGGTCGGCCTGACCTTCCGAAACGTCAAGGAAAGACTCACCGACCCGGCCTTCCGCGAGGCGTTCATCCAGAAGAAAGTCTTCGGGATCAGCCTGGTGGCATTGATCGGGATACTGCTTTTCGTCGGCGCGATGGGAAAGTCGGCGCAGCTTCCTTTATATGTGTGGCTGCCGGACGCCATGGCCGGCCCGACGCCGGTCAGCGCGCTGATCCACGCGGCCACGATGGTGACTGCCGGCGTGTACATGGTCGCGCGGCTGAACTTCATTTTCGCCCTGAGCCCCTTCGTGATGACCTGGATCGCGGTGATCGGGGTGCTGACCGCGGTCTTCGCCGCGACGATCGGCTTCTTTCAGCATGACATCAAGAAAGTGCTGGCCTACTCGACGATCAGCCAGCTCGGCTTCATGTTCATCGCGGTGGGCGTCGGCGCGTACGGGGTGGGCATTTTCCACCTGATGACCCACGCGTTCTTCAAGGCCTGCCTCTTCCTCGGCGCGGGCAGCGTGATCGTGGGCTGCCACCACGAGCAGGACATGCGCAAGATGGGCGGCCTGAAGAAGCTGATGCCCGTCACGGCGGCGACGTACTTCATCGCCTGCTGCGCCATCGCCGGCTTCCCGCTGACCTCCGGGTTCTTCTCCAAGGACGAGATCCTGTGGAGGGCGTTCAACGCGGGGAACCTGATCCTTCCCGGCGGCGGCATCGCCGTCTGGGCCCTCGGCGCGCTCGCCGCCGTCGGCACTTCCTTCTACATGTTCCGCTCCTATTACATGACCTTCAGCGGCGAGTACCGCGGCGCCGACCGCGCCCATGACCGCGAGACCGGGGCCCACGCCGAGCATCATCACGCGCCGAAAGAATCGCCCCGCAGCATGACGGCCGTGCTCATCGCGCTCGCGGCGCTGTCGCTGCTCGGCGGGCTCGCGGGGCTGCCGGAGCTCTGGCATCTGCCGAACGGCCTGCAGCAGTGGCTGGAGCCGGTCTTCGCCGGCACGGCCGGGCTGATCCGGGACGCGGGCCATGGCGCTTCCGCCGAGTGGGCGCTGATGGCGCTCTCGGTCGCGCTGGCGCTCACCGGCTGGCAACTGGCCCGGTGGCTGTATCTCGACAACAGGAACCCGGTCCCGCAGAAACTCTACGCGAGCCGGACGGCCTGGGTGCACGGTATCCATACCCTGGTCTACAACAAGTATTACGTGGACGAGATCTACAACGCCACCGTGGTGTGGGCGGTCATGCAACTCCGGCTCGCCCTGGACTGGTTCGACCGGACCGTCGTGGACGGGCTGGTCAACGTCACCCGCCCGATCGTCCTGGGCCTGGCCTGGCTGCACGGCAAAACGGACAGCCAGGTGGTGGACGGCGCCGTCAACGGGACCGCTTCGATGATCTCCGATGCCGGCGGCATGCTGTGCCTCTTGCAGACCGGAAACATTCGCTCCTATTTGTACGTGGCCATGGCCGGCGGAATCATCCTGATTCTGGCCAGCTACGTGCTCTTCTAACGGAGGAGATTGGGTTTCGCTATGGACTACCCAACGACGTCAACGCTGCTCTCGTGGATGGTCTTCCTGCCGCTGATCGGCGCGGCGCTGATCCTGGTGCTGGCCTGCGTGAAGGAGGCGGTCAACGGGTCGAAGGAGTTCTTCGACAACGCCAGCCGCGCCGTCGGCCTGGCGACTTGCGCCGTCGTGCTGCTGCTCGGGTGCTTCCTGTGGAAGAACTTCGACGGCGCCTCGACGAAGCTGCAGTTCGTCCATCACTTCGTCTGGATGCGGCAGTTCAACATCGAGTACTTCCTGGGCGTTGACGGCATCTCCATCACCATGGTGCTGCTCACCGCGCTGATCTCGCTGGTGGCGATGGTCGCGTCGCTGCCGTGGTGGGGCAAGGTGGACAGCCACCATTTCAGCCAGCGAAAAGTCCCCGGCTACATGGTCATGTTCCTGATGCTCGAGACCGGCATGCTGGGCACCTTCTGCGCGATGGACTTCTTCATGTTCTACATCTTCTGGGAACTTATGCTCCTGCCGATGTACTTCCTCATCGGCATCTGGGGCGGCCCGCGCAAGGAATACGCCGCGATCAAGTTCTTCCTCTACACGCTCGCCGGCTCGGTCCTGATGCTCCTGTGCATGATCGGCCTCTACTACACCTCCGGGCCGAGCGTGCTGGCGGACGGGACTGCGACCCCGCACACGTTCAACATCATGGCGCTCTCAACCATGGGGCAGGGCGGCCTGTTCGCGAAGGCGGCGCCGATCCTGGGCATCGCGTTCTCGAAGATCATCTTCGTGGGCCTGTTCATCGGCTTTGCGATCAAGGTCCCGATGTTCCCGTTCCACACGTGGCTGCCCGACGCGCACGTCGAGGCGCCGACCCCGATCTCCGTCATCCTCGCGGGCATCCTGCTGAAGACCGGCGCGTACGGGATGATCCGCTTCAATTTCCAGATTCTGCCCGAAGCGGCCGTGTGGGCGGCCACGGCCATCGGCCTGTTCGGAACGATCAACATCGTGTACGGCGCGTTCGTGTGCCTGGCGCAGCGCGACCTGAAGAAGATGATCGCCTACTCCTCGATCAGCCACATGGGATTCGTGCTCCTGGGGCTTGCGGCGATGACGCCGCAGGGCGTCACCGGCGCCGTGTTCCAGATGGTCAGCCACGGGCTGATCTCGCCGATGCTGTTCCTCATCGCCGGGGTCATTTACGACCGCGCCCACACGCGCGAGATCGCCGGCTTCGGCGGCCTGGCCCAGAACATGCCCGAGTACTCCGGCATCACCGGCCTGGCCTTCATGGCCAGCCTGGGACTGCCCGGCCTGGCCGGCTTCATCGGCGAGTTCCTGGTGTTCGTCGGCGCGTTCGTCCAGTTCCGCATCATGACCATCCTCTCCGCGACGGCGGTCATCATCACGGCGGCGTACTACCTCTGGACGATGCAGCGGATGTTCCTCGGCCAGCTCAACGAGAAATGGAAATCGCTCCTGGACATGAACTGGCGCGAGCGGTTCACGCTCTACCCGCTGGCGGCGATGGTCATCTTCTTCGGCTTTTATCCGGTGCCGATCTTCGACCTGATGAACAAATCGCTCCACAGCCTGATGGCCATCGTGCGAGTGACGCCCCGGATCGGATCATGAGGTAAGCGGATGCAGACTCTGCATGACCTGAAACTGTTTCTGCCCGAGGCGATCCTGATCTGCGGGGTCCTCCTCGTCCTCTGCGCCGACCTGTTCGCGATGAACGTCCCGGCGCTCAGGCGGAAGCTGGCGCTCGGGATCACCCTGGCGGCGTTCGCCCTGGCCGCGCTGGCGCTCTGGAGCGCTCAGCCTCCGGCGGCCGGCGCCGTGTCCCTCTTCTCGGGCATGGTCGTCGTGGACTCGTTCTCCATCTACTTCAAGTGGCTGTTCCTGGCCGCGGGCGCCCTGGTGGCGGTCCTGTCGTACTCGTCGCTGGAGGTGGAGCGCCCGCAGGAGGGCGAATTTTTCGCGCTGCTGCTGGCGCTCACCGTCGGCATGTTCCTGCTCGCGAGCGCGACGCATTGCCTGATGATCGTCCTCTCCATCGAGTTCCTCTCGATCTGTTCCTACGTGCTGACCGCGTTCAAGCGGAATGAGCCGAACTCCACCGAGGCGGCGCTCAAGTACGTCGTGTATGGCGCGCTGGCCTCCGGGATCATGCTGTTCGGCTTCTCGTATCTCTACGGGCTGACCGGGCAACTGGACATCCGGGAGATCGGCAAGGGGATGGTGGGACTGCTGGCGAGCGGCGGGCCGGCCGCGAACAAGCTGATCTGCTCCATCGCGCTGGTCATGGTGTTCGCTGGGTTCGCGTACAAGATCGCGGCGGTGCCGTTTCACATGTGGTGCCCGGACGTCTACCAGGGCGCGCCGACGCCCGTGACGGCGCTGCTCTCCGTCGGCCCGAAGGCCGCGGGCTTCGCGGTGCTCATCCGCTTCTTCACCACCGTCGTCGGCACGGCCGCAGTCCCGTGGCCCGCCCTGTTCGGACTGGCGGCCGCCGCCACCATGACCCTGGGCAACTTGGCCGCGATCCGGCAGGAGAATGTGAAGCGCCTTCTCGCCTATTCGAGCATCGCCCATGCCGGCTACATGCTCATGGGCCTGTCCGTCTTCACGCCGCAGGGCGTGGACTCGGTCATGCTCTATCTCGGCGTCTACCTGCTGATGAACCTGGGCGCTTTCCTCGTGGTGATGGCCGTCCGCGACAGCACCGGCCGCGAGGATATCAACGGCTATCGCGGCCTCTCGCAGACCCGCCCGCTGCTGGCCGTGACGATGGCGATCTTTCTCTTTTCCCTCGCCGGCGTTCCGCCGTTCGGCGGGTTCGTGGCGAAGTTCTACATCTTCGCCGCCGTGCTCCATAAAGCCGGCCCCTGGTACGACGCGCTCGCCCTCGTCGGCGTCATCAACGCCGCCATTTCGCTCTACTACTATGCGAGGATCGTCAGGGTGATGTTCCTGACCGAGACGGAGCCGGCCGCCGCCGCGCCGAGACCCGTGGCGCTGTCGTACTGTACCGTGATGCTGGTCCTAGCCGTCCCGGTGCTGATCCTGGGCGTCTACTGGGGCCCGCTGCAGTCCTTCGCCGCAAACTCGGCGCTCGTACTCAAATAACCCCCGCAAGCTTCGCCAATCGTCCCCCAAGTCATTCCCGCGAAAGCGGGAATCCAAATTGCGGAAACAACGTGCCGCATGATCTCTCGGCGCGCCTGCCGCACTTCAAGATTCGGGGCAAAAAGATTGACGGCTCTTCCTGCCGATGGTATTCTCCGTTTGAGGACGATTGAAGGGCAGAGGATCCGCATCGGATGAAACCGTCATTGTACGTTGAGACAACCGTGCCCAGCTACTATGTCTCCCGTGATTCGCGGGACGTAGTTGTTTTGGCACATCAGCAGATAACGCGAGCTTGGTGGGAGACGAGGCTTTCCGATTTCCGCCCCTACATTTCTTCTTTGGTGCTCGAGGAGGCGCGCGAAGGAGATCCCGAACAGGTCCAGAGGCGGCTGCAGGCAGTTGGCGCATTTAAGATTCTCGAAGCTGCTGAAGCCGTCGAGCGGTTGACAGGCCGGTACATGGCGGAGTTTAGCTTGCCCCGGAGCGCCATCCGGGACGCAGCGCATATTGCCTTTGCGTGCGTCTATGCGATGGATTTCCTGGTGACTTGGAACTGCGCTCATATTGCCAACGGGGAAATCATCAAACGTTTGACAAGGCTCAACACGGCTGCGGGTGTCCCAACGCCTACAATTTGTACGCCGGAGGAACTACTGGGCGTGGAACAGGAGACGTAAGCCATGAACCCCGACCCTATTGTGAAAGAAGTACGGCAAGCGGGTGCCAAGCTCGCCGCAGAAGCAGGGTACGATGTCCACCGCTTCTTCAAGATGCTGCGACAGGCCGAGAAAAAATACGGCAAGCCCCTTGTCCGAGAATCTCCCGGCGGCTACGAACCGGCAGGCAGAACAACGAAGTGAGTTGACGCCGCCTCTCGCGGGCTATTGGCGATGCGCCTCTTCCAGCGCAGCCCCATTCGCCGCGATGGTTCGGTCAATATCCTCTTCCGTGTGCGCGGCGCTGATGAAGAAGGCCTCGTATTGGCTCGGCGGCAGGTAGATTCCGGCGGCGAGCATCGCGCGGAAGTAGGCGGCGAACTTCTTCGTGTCGCACGATGCCGCATCGCGCATGGATTTCACGGGCCGATCGGTGAAGAACAGCGTGGCCATGGACCCGACGCGCTGGAACCGCCCGGGGAACGCGCGTCGCGCCAGGTTCCCTCGAATGCCCGCCTCCAGCCGCGCGCCAAGCGTCTCCAGCCGATTGTAGACCGCGCCGTTCAGGCTGCGCAGTGTGGCGATCCCCGCCGCGACGGCGACCGGATTGCCCGAGAGCGTCCCGGCCTGGTAGACCGGGCCCGACGGCGCGAGCAGTTTCATGACGTCCGCCCGCCCGCCAACCGCTCCGATGGGAAGTCCGCCGCCGACGATTTTCCCGAGCGTGGTCAAGTCGGGCGTAATCCCATAGAGCGCCTGGGCCGAGCCGGGGCGAATCCGGAACCCGGTCATCACCTCATCGAGAATCAGCAGCGCGCCATGGGCCGTGCACAGCTCGCGCAGGCCCTCCAGAAAACCCGGCTCCGGCGGGATCACGCCGGCGTTCCCGCAGATCGGCTCGACGATGACGGCGGCGACCTCGCCCGGGCTCTCCGAGAAAACCTCGCGGACCGCGCCCAAGTCGTTGAACTCGACCGCCGCCGTCTGGGCGGCGACCGCCGCCGGGACGCCCGGGCTCGTCGGCACGCCCAGCGTGGCCGCGCCGGATCCCGCCTTCACCAGGAACGCGTCGGAATGGCCGTGATAGCAGCCGGAGAACTTGATGACCTTCTCGCGGCGGGTGAAGCCCCGCGCGACCCGCAGCGCCGTCATGGTCGCCTCGGTGCCGGAGCTCACCAGCCGGACCATCTGGATCGAGGGGATTCGCTCGACGATCATCTTCGCCAGCGTCACCTCGCCCGCCGTCGGCGCTCCGAAGCTCAGGCCGCGCCGCGCCGCGTCGCAGACCGCCGCCACCGTCTCGGCGTGCGCGTGCCCGAGGATGAGCGGGCCCCATGAGCCGACGTAGTCAATGTAGGAGTTGCCCTCGACGTCCCACACGCGCGCGCCCTCCGCGCGGGCGATGAACCGCGGGCTTCCGCCCACCGATCCGAACGCGCGCACCGGCGAGTTCACTCCGCCCGGGATGATCTTCACGGCTTCGGCGAACAGCTCGCGGCTCGATGTCGAAGTCATTTCTTTTGACCTTCAGGAAGGGCGCTCGGGACCTCGGCGAAGTACTCGAAGGACTTCTTCTTGAATTCGGCGGTTGAGAAAAGGATATCGTAGTCCGCCAGCTCCAGGTCGCGCGCCGCGCGGGCGACGAACTCCTGCACCTCCTCATCCGACCGGCCGTGGACCATGGCGAAAAGATCGTAGGGCCAATCCGCCATTCTCGGACGCCGGTAGCAGTGCGATATCTCCTCGTATTCCGCCAGCCGCCTGCCCGCGGCGTCCGCGCGCTCCTCCGGGACCTGGAAAACCGCCATCCCGTTGGCGGAGTAGCCCAGCTTGTGATGCGCGACGACGGCCCCGAACCGGCGGATCACTCCCGCCGCCTGCCACGCGCGTATCTGCTCCAGCAGATCGCGCTCGCTGATCCCCGCATCTGAGGCGACTTCCGCGAATGGCGCCGGCGCAATGGGCAAATCTCCCGCCAGCAGCCGCACCAGCCGCTTCTGATCGTCGGTCAAAGCGACGGCATTCGCGCTCGTTTCGGCGCGCGAGGCCGGAGTAGACGGCCGTTCGTCGCCCGCGCGGAACGTGGCCTGAATCTTGTACATGGCCAGCGCGGGCAGGCTGTGGAAATCGGCGATCCCGGTCCTCGCGCGCAAACCGGCCAGGATGCGCTCGATCTCCGCCTCCGACTCGGCCGTCAGAGTGAACCAGAGGTTGTACGGATGCCGGCGGCCGTAATTGTGGGTGACCGCCGGGGCCTCGCTGACCATGGCGGCGACTTCGGCCAGCCGGTCCGGCGGAACCCGCGCGGCCACTAGCGTCGAGACATATCCCAGCCGGCGCGTGTCGAAAACCGCGCCCAGCCGCCGGATGACGCCCTCGGCACGCATCCGCCGGACGCGCGCGATCAGGTCCTCCGCGCCGGCGCCGAGCCGGGCGGCCAGCGCCTCGAACGGCCGCTCGACGAGCGGAAAATCCGCCTGGATCGCCGCGAGAAGTTTCTCGTCGAGCGGATCGAGTTTCGCCCGCACCCGCTTCAACACGTGCGGCTGGTGGTTGCAGAATGGCTCCTCGGCGAGGTAGTCGCCGGTGACCGCGTGCGCGCGCGCGCGGCATCCGCCGCAGACCTTCCGGAATTCGCAGCCCCCGCAGCGGCCGCGGTAGGAGTCCACGTCGCGCACCGCGGTGAAGAGCGCGGAGGTTTTCCAGATCTTCACGAAATCGAAATTCTCGCGCCGCAGATCCCCGGCCTCGAGGTCCAGGAACCCGCAGATTTGCACCTTCCCGCGATGCGAGATGAAGGCGAACGCCTTGCCGCCCAGGCAGCCGCCCATTCGATTTTGCTCAGGGCGGCCCTGAGCGTCGCCGATGGGGCCGCCGGGCGCGTGCGTATCCGGCATTGACGCTCCGTGCATCTGCCGGACGATCCGCTGATAGTGCGGCGCGCAGGTGACGCGGATCGGCATCGCCGGGTTTTTCGCCTGCGACGCGAGCCACTGGAGGACCTGCTCGTACTCCTCGGGCGAGAGCTCCTGGTCGCGCAGGTCGCTCCCGCGGCCGGTGGGCACGAGCAGGAACGGATTGAAGAGCACCGCGCGCAGCCGGACCGCGAGATCGAGGATCGCGGGCAGTTCCGCCAGGTTGTGCTTGCTCACGGTGGTGTTGATCTGGAACTCCAGCCCGCCGCGCCGGGCTGCCTCGATGCCGCGCAGGACCGAGTCGAACGCGCCGGGAATGCCGCGGAACTCGTCGTGCGAGACCGTGGTCGCGCCGTCGAGCGAGAGCGAAATTCGCTGGATTCCCGACCGGAGGATCTTCGCGACGGTCTCGTCGTTGAGCAGCGGACCGCACGGCGCCATCACCACCGGCAGACCCAGGCCGTGCGCGTAGCTGGCGATGTCGTAAATGTCCGCGCGCAGCATCGGCTCGCCGCCGGTGAGGATGATCGTCGGCCGGGCGAAGGAAGCGACGTTGTCCAGGAGCGCGCGGCATTCCGCGAGGGTCAATTCGCCGGAGTACGCTTCCTGGCGCGCCGCCGCGCGGCAGTGCTTGCAGTTCAGGAGGCACGAGCGCGTGACTTCCCAGGCGATGAGCCTCGGCAGAGGCGCGCCGGTTGTCGAACCTGGGTGAGCGCCGTGATTCATACGCCGATTTCCTCGTCGGTCAAATAGCACGCCGGATCGGCCGCCCAGAGGTCGCCGGTGGCCGCCTCGGCGCGGACGCGGAAATTGCCGGCGCACAGGTCCAGGTACCGGCAGCGCGCGCAGCGGCCGGTCACGTGGCTGCGCCGGTCTCTCAGTTTCGCCAGGAGCGGGTTCGAGAGGTCGGTCCAGATCTCGGAGAACTTGCGCTCGCGGACGTTCCCCAGCGTCACGTGCCGCCAGAACTGATCGAGGTGGACAGAGCCGTCCCAACTCACGCAGCCGATGCCGGTGCCGGAGGAATTGCCGCCGTTCATCAGCAGAAGCTCGCGCACGGTTTCGGCGCGCGGGTTGCCCTCGCGCAGCATGCGCAGGTAGAGATGGACGCCGTCCGCGTGGTTGTCCACCGTCAGCACCTCGGTCGGAATGCCCTGGCGGTGCAGCTCCGCCGTGCGGTCAATGATCAAGTCCACGACCTTGCGCGCGGCGGCGGGATCGAGGTCCTCGGCCATGAGCGCCGCGCCGCGGCCGGCGTAGACGAGGTGGTAGAAGCAAATCCGCGGCACGTGCTCCTCGCGCACGAGGTCGAAGAGCGCGGGGATGTCGGCCGCGTTGCTGCGGGTGATCGTGAAGCGCAGCCCGACCTTCACTCCGGCCTTCAGGCAGTTGCGCAGTCCCTGCAGCGCGCGGTCGTAAGCGCCTTCCACGCCGCGGAACAGGTCGTTGGTAGGGCGCATGCCGTCGAGCGAGATGCCGACGTAGCTCAGGCCGATTTCCTTCAGCCGCTTGGCTTTCGCCTCGTCAATCAGCGTGCCGTTGGTGGAGATGACGGCGCGGAGTCCGAGTTGCACCGCGCGCGCGACCAGGTCCAGCAGGTCGGGGCGCGTCAGCGGCTCGCCGCCTGAGAACAGCACGACCGGCGCGCCGAACCGGGCCAGGTCCTCCAGCAGGGCGAATCCCTCGTCCGTCGTCATTTCCGCTTCGTAATGCTGGTCCGCGGAGTGCGAATAGCAGTGCCGGCAGCGGAGGTTGCACCGCCGCGTGCAGTTCCAGACGACGACGGGCTTCTTGTCGCGCGAGAACTGCAGGAGGTGGCTGGGGAGTTTCTTCGACTCCGCGCCGTAACGCAGGACGTCCGAAGGCTCGACGGTGCCGCAATAGAGCTTAGAGATACCGATCATGAGCGCGTCTTCCTAATGAGCCGTTTCCGATTGGACGATCACATCGAGCAGGCCCGGAATGGTGTGCTCTTTCGCCTCGACGACGGCGGTCAGGCCGCACTCGCGCAGCGTGGCGGAAGTCATGGGCCCGATGCTGGCGATCCTGGGTTTGCCGGAAAGCAGCGCCTGGAGCCCGACGGCGGAGCAGAAGTATCGGACCGTCGAGGAACTCGTGAAGGTGAGCCAGTGGACCTCGCCGCGCAGGAGCAGGTCCCTGACCTGCTCGGCGTTCGAGACATCCGGCAGAGTTCGATAGGCGACCACCTCGGTGACCGCGGCGCCGCATTCCCGCAGGGCATCGGTCAGTTCCGGCGGAGCGATGTCCGACCGCGGGCACAGCACGCGCCGGCCCTTGAGTTCGCCCGCCGAGGCGAGCGCCGCGACGACGGCGGCCGTGGTGAACGCGCCGGGCTGCACGTCCGCGCGGATGCCGTGCTGCGCCAGCCGCTCCGCCGTCGCAGGGCCGATCGCCGCCACCCGGCTGGGCGCCAGCGCGCGCGCATCCAGCCTGGCCCGGCTCAACGCGTCGAACACGGCGTCCACGGCATGGACGCTGGTGAACGCAATCCAGTCGAATTTCTCGCCCGCCCGCGCGACGCTCTCATTGAGCGGGCACGGATCCGTCGGCGGCTCGATGCGGAGCGTCGGGACCTCGATCACCTCCGCGCCCTGTTCTTCGAGCAGCGCGGCGAACTCCGAGGCCTGCGCGCGCGCCCGCGTCACCACGATGCGCCGGCCGAACAGCGGCCGCCGCTCGAACCAGTTGAGCTTCTCCCGCAGCGCGACCACGCGCCCGATCACGATCATCACCGGCGTCTCGAGCCCGGCCGACTGCGCCGCGGCGGCGAGCGTCTTCACCGTCGCGGTCACGACTCTCTGAGACGGCGTAGCGCCCCAGCGGATGGCCGCAGCGGGAGTCTGCGGATCGAGACCCTCCGCGACCAGCCTCTCGCAAATCGGGCTGAGGTTTTCCGTGCCCATGTAGAACGAGAGCGTGCCTTTCCAGTTCGCCAGCGCGCGCCAGTCCAGCGAGCTTTCCTCCTTGTCCGGCGACTCGTGGCCGGTGAGCAGGCCCACGCCGCTGGCCAGTTGCCGGTGCGTGACCGGGATCCCCGCGTAAGCGGGCGCCGCAATGCCGGCCGTCACGCCGGGCACGACCTCGAAGAGGATGCCCGCATCGCAGAGCGCCAGGGCCTCCTCGCCTCCGCGCCCGAAGACGAAGGGATCTCCGCCCTTCAGCCGCGCGACTGTTGCGCCGGTCCCGGCGCGCTCGACCAGCAGGCGGTTGATTTCCTCCTGGCTCAGCGTATGCGCGCCGGCCCGTTTGCCGACGTAGACGCGCTCCGCGTTCGCCGGCGCATGCTCCAGCAGTCGGGGCGAGACGAGGTGGTCGTACACCACCACGTCGGCGCGCGCCAGCAAGGCTTTGCCGCGCAAGGTCAGCAGCCCCGGATCGCCGGGACCGGCTCCGATAAGATAGACGCGGCCCGCGCTCATGGCCCTTCCCTCAGCGTTGTCGCGGACTTGGAGGCGATCTCCCGCAGGATTTCTTCCGCTCCTTCCGCGCGCAGTCGTTCCGCAAGCCGCTCACCGAGCGCGACGGCACCGTCCGGTTCCCTGGCGGCGCCGGCGACGGTCTGTTGGATCAGGCGCGATCCGTCCAGTCTGGCCACCATGCCGGTGAGCACCAGCTTTTCCTCTCCGTTCGGCGACCGGCCGTAAGCGCCGATCGGCGCCAGGCAGCCGCCGCCGAGCGCGGCCAGGAACGCGCGCTCCGCCGTCGTCGCCAGGCGCGTGGCGCGGTCGTCGAGCGCGCCGCAGAGCTCCGCTACGCGCGAGTCGTCCGCGCGAACTTCGACCGCCAGCGCGCCCTGGCCGCAGGCGGGCAGGAACTCGGCGGGATCGAGCCGCTGCGTGATCCGGCCGGACAGGTTCAGCCGGGCCAGCCCGGCGCAGGCGAGCAGCATGGCGCTTGCGTCGGACCGGTCGAATTTGTCCAGCCGGGTCTGCACGTTGCCTCGCATCTGTGCGATCTTCAGGTCGGGCCGCCGATGCATCAGTTGCGCCTGGCGGCGCAGCGAGCCGGTCAGGACTTTCGCGCCGGCGGGAAGCTGCGCCAGGCCTCGCCCGTCGCGCGCGACGAGCGCGTCGGCCGGGTCCTCGCGCTTGAGGACGGCGGCCAGGCGAAGTCCGTCCGCGAGCTGAGTCGGCAGGTCTTTGAGGCTGTGAACCGCCAGGTCCACCTGCCGTTTCAGCAGCGCGTTCTCGATCTCCTTCGTGAAGACGCCCATACCGCCGATCCTCGCGAGCGGCGGCTCCAGCAGAACATCGCCCGTGGTGCGGATGATCTCAATCCGGACCTCCAGGCCCGCATGCGCCTGGATAAGCGCGCGGCGGACGTAGTCCGCCTGCCACATCGCCAGGGGCGAACCGCGCGTGCCGATTACACAGGCTTCCATTATCCCACCTCGCGGCGAAACGCCTTCGGCGGCAAGCGGCGCCGCCGCGTTAGCGTGACGAAGAGTGATCCCGCTGCACAGGGCAGGCGACAGAACTGCGATTCAGAGGTATTCCGGCGTCCGCGTGCGACACGAAGAAGCGGTCAAACTCGTTTATCTATTATCTCACAAAGTAGCAGTGTTTTCAATGTTTTTCTTCGATTCTCCGCGCCCGCTGCGGGCCGCGAAAAGCGGTCATTTCAGAGCCTGGATCACGGAATCCATCCCTTGGCCCTTGTGCAGGAAGGAAGGCTTGCGGAAGCCGGCGGCGCGAAGGTCCTCGCTCAGTTCGCCGAAGGTGAAGGTCCCGCCTTTGGGCGTATTGACCAGCATGTTGATGGCGAACATGGCGCCGCCTGCGGGCGCGATGCGGGACTCGCTCATGACGATGTCGCGGATGAGCACTGTGCCGCCGGCGGCGAGGGCCGCATGCGTTTTTCGGAACAGTTCGCGGTTCTCCGCGCGAGAGTACATGTGCACGATGGCGCTGATCCACGCCAGGTCGGCGCCGCGCGGAAGCGGGCGGGACGAGTCCAGGTCGCCCGCCACGAAGCGGACGCGTTGCTGCAAGCCTGCGGCGGCGACGTGCCTCCGCGCGATCGGCATCGTGTGCGGCAGGTCGAACAGCGTCGCGCTGGCCGAGGGCGCGGCGCGCAGGAAGGCGATGGTCCAGGTCGCGGGTCCTCCGCCGATATCCAGCAGATGCCGGAACGGCGGCGGTCCGATGCGCCTGACCAATTGCGGGGCCAATGAACGGGAGACGTCGTCCATGGCCTCGATGAATGCGGCCTGGTCGGCGGCGGCGCCGCGCATGCTCGGGTCGTCTTTGGCCGGGCGGCCGGTCTTGACCACCCGGGCCAGTTGAGCCCAGCTCCGCAGACAGTTGGCCTGGTGCCGCACGATCGCCAGCGCGCGATGCCGGCCCGTTTCAGTGAGCACGTCGGCGACTCCGGCGGCGAGGGTATACCGGCCGCCCCGCGCGCTCAAAAGCCCCATGCTCGCCAGGGCATCCGCCAGCATCCTCATCGCCCGGGCATCCGCCCCGAGGCGCTTGGCCAGCGCGCCCGCCGTCAGGCGGTTATCGGCCAGGGCATCGAACACGCCCAGTTCCGCGCCGGCCATCAGCACGCACGCCGGCTGAAAGGCGCTGCCGATTGCAGCCAGTTTTTCGCCGGTCCACTTTGTCTTAGTCATGGCGACTCCTCATCCGTGGAAACAGGGGATCAACTCCTTGCGACTCAGCGGGAAGCGCCGGCTTCGCCGATGAGCTTCGGCTGGCGCTTGCACATCCCGTGAAGCACGGCGCCGGCCACCCGCAGGCCGCGCCGCAGCCCGCTCGTCTGGGCGAGCAGGTGCTGGAACGTCCCCTCGCCGGAAACGCAGCAATACATCGCGGTCCGGAGAGCGGCGTCCCCGTGCGCCTGGCGAATGAGGTCGTCTATCGCGCCGGCGCCGCGCGCGACGCGGACGAGCTTGCGGACGATCCGACCGTAGAAAATGTCATCCGTCAGATGCTGGCATTCGGCGTAAAAGTGCCGCATCGCGTCCGCGCCGACGCCGCAGTCGAGCATCGTTGCGGCGGCCAGGTAGCCGGTCTGGCAGGCCGTGGTCACGCCTTTGCCCTTGAACGGGCGCACCAGGCCGGCCGCATCGCCGATCGTCAAGTAGCGCTCGCCGTGAATGTGATGCGCCAGCGACGTAGGGAACCGGCCCTTGTGGTACTCCGGCGGCCGCTCCTGGCATTCCTCCGGGCGGACGATCTCCCGCACCGGTCCCCATTGCAGCACGCGGTCCATCATCTCCGTCCGCAGCTTGCGGCCGGCCACCACCAGGGTCAGGTGGTTGCCCTTGGGGATGATGGCGGCGAACTCGACGCCGTCGAACGGCGGCAGGAAGGCGTACACCGTCCCGCCGTGGCGCGCCATCTGCTCGATGGGCGGATGAAGTTTCGTGATGAGCGTCTCGATACAGTGCGGCGCGCGATAGGGCGTTGCGCGGCCGAATGCCGCCGCCGTGCCGCTGTCCAGGCCGAAAGCCCCGACGACGGCGTCGGCCATCTGCGTGCCGCTGTCGGTGAAGATGCGCACGCCGCGGGAGTTGATCTCCAGGTCCTGGACGCGGGCGTGAACGATCCGGACTCCCCGGCGCAGCACCTCGCCGGCGAGGTAGCGGTCGAACTGCACGCGGCGCAGCGCCAGCGAAGGCTGGCCCTGCCCCGGCAGGGAAATCGTCTCGCGGTCGCCGCGGAAGAGATAGCCGGTGATCTCGCGCTGGACCAGGTGCGACGGGAACTTCACGCCAAGCTGCTGCTCCATCACCTCGACAATCGGCGGCGAGAGCAGGCCCGCGCACTGGTTGTACTGCTGTTCGCCGTCCAGGTCCTTGGCCTCGTACAGGAGCACGTTCACGGCGATCTGGCGTTTGGCCGCCAACTGCTTGAGGGAGATCGCGCAGGAGGCGCCGGCCGGCCCGCCGCCGATGATGGCCACGGTCTCGCCGCCGCGGAGCGGTCCCAGGCGCGTCGGCGCGGCGCTCGCCACTCGGACCGGATGCGCCACCGAGGCCGCGCGTCGCGCCAGCAGCCGCGCGGCTGACTTCGCCAATTCGAGGCCGAACGCCGGCGAGGCGGCCGCATGGAGCATCTCGCGGTAAGGCCGGTCGCCGGTGATCATGTTCCAGTTAACGAGGTGGAAGGTCCGCGCCGCCCGGTCCGCCGGCGCGCGGGTGCAGGCGCCGAGGTACACCGAGGAAAAGAAGTCGCTCCGCGCGATGAAATCGGACGCGGAGGCCAGCAACCGCCCGGAGAAGTTATCGTGCGCAATCCGGCGCCGGGCCGGCAGCCAGAAATGCCGGCGCAGCGCGTCCGCCGAGACGCCGTGATCCAGCGCCGCGCGCGCCGCCAGCGTGGCGGTGACGTAGGCCGAGCCGATCCCGTTCTTATAATAGCGGCTCACGGCGGCGTCGCCGATGACGACCAGGCGGTCCGCCGCCGGCCCGGATGCGTGGCGGACCGGCATCAGCGGGAAGCAGCGGCAGCCCAGCCCGGCGTACTCCCATCCCTGGGGCATTTCGGCGCGGAGTTCCGGGTGCCGCATGAAGGACCGGAGGTCGTCGGGCCCCAGGTCGCCGTAGCCGATCAGCGTCAGCGTAATGAATCCGCGCTTGGGCACCAGCGCCACGTAACGGATGCGTTCCAAGCCCAGCGCGAACAGAAGGATGTCGCCGCCGAAACGAGCGTCAATGAAATCGTTCGGCAGCGGGATTTCGGCCTGGCAGGCGCGGCGGGAGACGGGGCGGCGATAGCCGAATTTCATCGCCTCCAGCCTGGCCGGCAGGGTGGAGTTGACTCCGCAGGCGACGACGATGAGGTCGGTCTCCATCGGCTCCGCGCCGCTGTCGCTTCGGAACCGGACCACCGCGCGGCCGGTACGGCTCGACGGCAGGGCCACGCTCGCGACCCGGTGCGGGATGAAATGCGCGCCCAGCGTCATGGCGTGCTTGAGCAGGAGTTCGTCGAAGCTCATCTCGGCGTGAGCGCTTCCCGAGGGCGGGCCGTTGCCGCGGTAGACCGTGGCGATCGGGCCGTGCGCGGCGGCGCGCGACATGCGCAGCTCGCCGGCCCGCGTGCGGAAACGATACCCTTCGATCAGGCGCTGTGTGTACGCGGGAGGCAGCTCGACGCCCATGTCCGCCAGGTCATGCAGCAGGTCCGAGCAGATGACGCCGGCGCACAGGTTGCATCCGCGCGGCCCTTCGCGCAGGAATTGCTTTTCGTCGAAGAGGGTGACATCGAGGGCCAGGCCGCGCTCGCGCGCCCGGCGCAGGAGTTGAGAGGCGAAGATCGAACCGGACGGCCCGGCCCCGACGACGGAAACGCGCGAGCCATCGCGCAACCTCATCTCGTCGTCACGGCCGAACATGGCCTCGACCTCGCGCGCCGGCGAACTGGCGCTCATGGCACGACTATGGAAGAGGGCATCGGGCGCGCTCGCACGCTCCCGGGGTCACGCGTCAGCCTGGAGCAGGCCCTTCATCACCGGGCACTGAAGGCAGCGTTCGCGCTTGGCCGTCCAGGCCCCTAACGGCGCGCCGTGGCAGAGAGTTCCGGTGATGTACCAGCAGAATCCGGGCAGTTTGAGCTTGGCCGACGGGCAGTTCCGGCGCGTCTCCGGGGAGCATTTGTTCACCTTCCAGCACCGCGGGATCTTCCGCAGGTCGGGATGGTGGCGCAGGATGGTTTGAAGGAGGACCTGCTGCTCCACGTGGGGCGGCGTCTTGCGCCATCCCTGTTCGTAGCTCTGGATGGCCTTGGTCGAAACGCCGAGGACTTCGGCCATCTCCCGCTGGGAGTGCCCGAGTTCCTCGCGCAATGTCCTGACAGTGGGTACGATCATAACGCAGCATTGTACCACACTGTGGCTGGGGCGTCAATCGGCGCCCTCTTTCACCCGCGAAGACCCTTCTGTATCCTGCGTTTCACCCTGGCCCAGGACGCGGTGGTGAGGAAGCTCTCTCCCATGTTCTCGACCATGCGCTCGAATTTGGCCATCGGCGTCGCGAACGAGATCGTGCAGGCCGGGACGAAGGGGCGGGCCGAGATGTCGAACATGCCGATCACCGAGCGCGGCGGGTTGCGGTCCTTCTCGAGATAGGGGTACAGCGTGATCGCGCCGCATCCGGCCCCGAAAGGGGCCATGACGGCGCAGGGATCCGTCTCGTCGAAATTCGCGAGCGTGAAAAGGCCGGAGAGGACGTCCGGAATGGCGAAGAAGATCACCACTTCGACCGGGTCGCTTTCCTCCAGCTTGTCCCAGCGCTTGAAGACGGCGTATTTGGCGGGCGCGTCGAACGAAGGCTGGTTTGCCATGGCCTGCCGGACGATCTGGGGTGATTTCTTATAGCGCTCGCCGATGACCTTGCCGGGTATCCCGCAGGAGAGGAAATACTCGAAATCCGGGATCACCTCTTTCCTGAAGCCGAGATACCTCTTGCCGCCGAAGCAACTGACGGAATCGCCGCTGACGCAAAGGGTCCGCCCTTTCCGGACCTGGCCCAACTGGCCGATCAGGCAGGCATGCCCGACGGTGGGGCGCAGGCGCTGGCAGCACGCTTCGTGATTCGCGTAGTAGAAGCCGAGGGGAAGTTCCGCCTCGCCGAAATACTTCGCCCAGAGTGTTATGAACCGATCCCTGAATTGCGCGTCCATAACTCGGACCCCTATTCAGAAGCCGCCGCGCTCCGGTCGAGCGCCAGTTCCGCCGCCGGCGCCACCGGCTCGTCCAGCGAAGGATGGGTGAACAACGGCAGGTAGCGCGCCGCCAGGCCGAAAAGCACTACGCCTAAAGAAACCAGGCTGAGTGTGACGGCGACTTCCTGCCATGAGGGCACATAAACGTTGTCGGCCGAGGGGAGCATGGCAAACCATGCCACGTTCAGACGGTTGACGATGACCGCCGCCACCACCGAGGACGCGGCCCAGAACACCGTGCGCGGATGGCGCTTCAACCGCGGGTGCAGCAGGATGAACGTCGGGATCAGGAGCAAGGCCATGTGCAGCAGGAAGGTGAACGTCTGAAATGGCCGCGGGAGCAGGTAGACCCATACGCCCCGCGCTGTCATATCTATGACCTGGATGGTCAGCAGCAGAATGATGACCAGCGGGATTACGCGCCCGAGCGCGAGGATGATCGGCGTTTCCAGGCTCCGCTGGAACGCCTTGGCGGAAAGGTTGGATTCCACGATCGTCATGGCCAGGCCGACGGCCACCGCGCTGATGAGGAAGTACAGCGGCAGCAGCGGCGAATAGGAGAGCGGCCACATCTTCTCGGGCACGATCAGGAACAACGCGCCCAGCGACGACTGGTGCAGCGTGGAAAGGATGCACCCGGCGATCACTGCGGGAATGGTGACCGAGTGGACGATCCGCAGCAGCCGGTGCCAGCGGAACTTCTCGAGCAGGAGCGGCAGGAACTCCACGGTCAGCACCATGTTGTACAAGCTGACGCACCAGCCGAGCTCGAACATCACGGAGCGGTGCTGCCAGTAGATCATCGGGTGCCAGATATTATACGGCCGGCCCAGGTCCATGAGCAGTCCGCCCAGCACCATCAGGTAGCCCAGGTAGGCGGTGAGGATCGCGGGCCGCAGGATGGGATAGAACTTCTTCAGCCCGAAGATGTACACCGCTCCGGCGGTCAGGAACCCGCCCGCCGCCAGGGCGACTCCGCAGAGCATGTCGAACGCGATCCAGATTCCCCACGGAAACGTGTCCGAGAGGTTCGTCATGGCGCCGAGCCCGCCGGTGAACCGGGTCACGAACGCGATGCCGCCGCACGCCCACAGGATCGGCAGCACCACCCACCAGACCAGGCGGATCGAGACCTGCTGCGGTATCTTGCGGCCGGCCAGCAGCCAGCACGCGGCCACTCCCACGACCGCCGCCCCCAGCGCCACGGCGACCTGGAGCAGGATCGCCACATAGGCCGATTCAATCATGGGATGCCTTTCTTCCGTGCAGCCGATAGACCCCGGCCAGGACAATCCCCAGCGTCACGACCACCACCGGCACTCTCGCCAGCGACGCCCACGTCAGCGACGGCAGGGCGACGTCCGGCAGGTCCACGCGAAACCCGAGCTGCTCCATCGGCACGTCCGAAAGATAAATCCAGGAAGTGCCGGCGACGACTTTGTCGCCGTAGATGGAAACGTACCGGCCGGGGTTGACTTGCATCCGCGCCTGCGCCTCGCGCAGGATGTTCGCCCGCGTCCCGAACTTCAGCGTGCCGGTCGGGCACGCCATCACGCAGGCGGGGCTGGTCCCGGAGGCCACGCGGTCGTCGCAGAAATCGCACTTGCCGACACGCGGCGTCAGCCCCTCGTTCCATTCGTAGCGGGGCACCTTGAACGGGCAGGCGATCATGCAGTACCGGCAACCGATGCAGCGCGATGCGGTGTAGACCACCGAGCCGCGCGGAGTCTTGTGCAGCGCCGCCACCGGGCAGGCCGAGACGCACGCGGCGTCCACGCAGTGCATGCACTGCCTCTTGACCGGAAAAACGGTCCTGGCCGACGACTCGCCGTGGACTTCCCGGAAATCCACGAACGTCCAGGAGGTGAACGACAGGCGGCCTTCGCCGGGACCGTAGCCCACCCGCCCGGTCGGCAGCGGCGACCGTTTCTGGCGCACGCGGCAGGCGTTCTCGCAGGCACGGCAGCCGATGCAGCGGGTCAGGTCAACGAGCACGCTGGATTGGGGAGCGTCCGGGTTTGCCGCCGTTTCGCCGGCGCCGGCCGAGCGGCTCATCAGGAGCGCCGCGCCCAATCCCGCCGCTCCCAGGCCGAGAAAATGTCGGCGGGAAATCCCGCCCGCGTCCGGACCGGCAGACGGCGCGCTCATTTGGGCGGCTCCTCTTTTGAGTTCTTCTTATGGAAGTGGTGCATGGCGGCGTAACCGATGATGAGGCCCAGGCCGAAGGCCACCACGGCAACCACGGAGAAGACCGAGCGGTCGGTCCGGAGCTCTGCGCGCAGTTGGTCAATCTCATGCTGCTGCTGTTCGACCTGCTTCTGGAGCGCCTGCGGACTGACCTCCTTGAGGCGCTCGACTTCGCCTTCCAGGTCGGCCAGGTTGCTGCGCGTGTGGACCATTTCGCGGTGGCAGCGGGCGCAGGTCTCGGCGCCGACGCTGAAGGTGTGCCCGCGCACGCCGGTCCCCTTGATCTTCAGCCCCGCGCCCATCACCTCCGGCATGTGGCAGGTGATGCATTGCACGCCTTTCAGGTGATGCGTGGCGTGCGAGAAGTCCTTCAATCGTTCGGTATGGCAGGTGCCGCACATCTGGTCGGGATCTTCTTTGCGGAGGTTCATCTGGTGCATCTTGTGGCAGTCGAAGCAGCGGATGTTCTTCTGGCCGTGCGAGCTGATGCGCCATTCCCCGAACGTCACGCTGTGGCAGGGCTGGCAGACCTCCGAGGTCACCGGCAGGAGCTTCTTGACCTTGTCGGGATGGTCCTCGGTCACCGGCCCGTGACAGGACTGGCAGCTCACGCCGGCGTGCGAGAACTCGCCGCTCTTGCGGTCGTACTGGCTCGTGTGGCAGACGAGGCATTCCCATTTGCGGCCCTCGCGTTCCCACTCGCCGAGGTAGCGGTCGTTGATGGCGTGCGCGTGCGGCGACTCCATCCACTCTTTCGTCTCCTGCTCGTGGCACGAGCCGCAGGTGTCGGATTCCCTCTGCGCCGCGGCGGGCCCTGCGCTCGATGGGCTCGAAGTTGCCGCCGGCGCGGAGGCTTCGGCCGCGGGTGACGGAAGCGGCGTGGCGGCCGGAAGGCTCGAGGTGGCCGCCGGGGAAGGATTGGCGGGCTGCTCCGGCTCCGCTGCGGCCCCTGCCGGGATGCCCCGCGCGAGCATGACCAGCGTGGCGGCGACGATCAGGCGGTTAAGGCTCTTCATGTGAGATTTGACCCTGGTGTTTAGCGGCGTAAATTGGCACGCCAATTTACGCAGCTAAACACGGTCCAACGGAAAGCATAACTCACTAACGTGATAGGGCTTAGCGCGGCCATGCTTCCTTGCGGAAATAGGACGCCTATTTCCGCAAGGAAGCACTAGGAGTTATCAACCGACCCCTGAACCGCGTATCCATAGCCTTCGGCTTCCCTTCTTCAATTCGCGCTCGGTGAAGATGACGAGATGGGCGATCGGGTCCACTTTGTCGGCGATCTGGCGCGCGATCTCCTCGCACGCCGCCCGGTTGCGGCCGTGGATCGTGGAGAAAATCGCGAAGGGCCAATCGTCGGAGATCGGGCGCCGGTAACAGTGCGTCACCGCCGCGAACCCGGCGATGGCGCGACCGGCTTCGTCCTCGTGGCCGACGGGCACCTGCCAGACGCCCATGGCGTTCGCCCGGAAACCGATCTGGCCGTGATTGACCAGTGCGCTGATTCTCCGGAAACAGCCGCACTGGAGGAGTTCCTTCGCCGTGGCCAGGAAGGTCTCGACCGGCAGCCCCGCCCGCTCCGCCAGCGCGTCGTACGGCTCCAGACCGTCCGGCAGGTCCCCTTGAAGGAGATCGAGCACCTTCTCCTGCGTCTCCGTCAATACGACCGGTCCCGGCTTCGGCGCGGCCGCCGGCGGTTCGCCGTGCGCATCGGCGGGCGGCGGAACGGCGGCCTGCGGCCGCGTCACGCGCCGAGCTTCCAGGGGCTGCCCGCAGTCCAATCGAACGTTGATCTTGTACGTTTTCAATGCCGGCAGGTCGAGGATTTCCGTGATGCGCGTGACCCGCTTGACCTGCGCCACCGTCGCGATCAGTTCTTCGCGCGACTTCGCCGTCAGCGTGAGCCACATGTTGTACTCGTGCGCCCGCAGGCAATTGTGCGTGACGTTCGGCAGCGCGTAGACCACCGCGGCCACCTCGTTGACGCGCTCGGGAGGCACCTTCATCGCCACGATCGTGGCGGCCAGGCCGAGACGCCGCGGGCTGATGACGCCGCCGATGCGCCGGATGACCCCGCGTTGCCGCAGAGAGAAGATCCGCCGGTCCGCGTCCTCCGGCGAAAGCCCCGTCAGCCTGGCGACCTCGGCGTACGGCGACCGGCACAGCGGGAACTCGTCCTGCAGCACCTGCAGGATGCGGCACTCGCTCTCGGGCAGATTGCACCTCCCCGCGCGGTCGCCGCAGTCCACCGCCGGAGCGACCGCCGTCCCCGCGCCGCCCGGCCCGTGGGAATCCGCGGCGGTCCGGTCGAGCCTTGCGGTGCCGCCGGTGTGCGCCGCTTTCTTGCCGAGCAGCCAGGAGGGGTTCATCGGATATTCGTCGGGATCGAAGATCGTCCAGTAGAAGTGCCACACCAGGATGGCCAGCGCGGCGAGGGTGGCCTCGTAGTAGTGGATCACCTGCGCCACGTCGTGCCAGACCTTCGGCAGCGTGGCCAGCACGGTGGCGGTGAAGATCAGCATCGTGCCGGTCACGATCATCACGATGGAGCCCCAGATCAAGGCCCAGTATTCGGCCTTTTCCGCGTAGTTCCAGCGGCGGTGCGGCGGCCTCGTCGGGCGCAGGCCGAGATTGTAAGCCAACTGTGCGAGGGCGTCCTTGAGATCGTCCGGGATGAACCACAGCGCGCGGAAGTGCTCGCGGCCGCGGCGGCTGCCGACGAGCGCCACCACGTGCGCCAGGAAGAAGCCGGCGAAGGTCCAGCCGCAGATGCGATGGAGGAGGCTGCGCAAGCCGCTGCCGTCGGGCAGCACGCGGAACGGCCAGCTCCAGAACGCGTCGGGGAACCGGTGCGCGAAGCCGGTGTACACCAGCAGGACGAACAGCACCACGAGCAGGTAGTGCTGGAAGCCCATCCAGCGAGTCAGGCGCGATTCGCCGTCGCTGTTCCGGACGGCGCGGATGTGCGCGCGGGTCTTGTGGAGATAGTCGAGCAGGTTGAACGACGCCATCCCGCCGATGGTCATCAGAATCAGGGCGATATAGAACCAGGAGATGAAATTCACGATCCACGGCTTTCCCTCGGCCGCCCCGAGCGGCGCGTGAATGCGGAAGAACTCCGCGCTGAGCCGGGTGCCGATGCCGGGATGGCACTTGCCGCACGTCTCCGGCAGGTTCTGGGGATTGATCGTGGAGCGCGGATCGGTGGCGGGCAGAATGTCGTGCACGCCGTGGCAGGACGCGCAGTTGGCCGCAGTGACGTTGCCGCCCTGCAGGGCCAGGCCATGGAAGCTCTGCACGTAGGTCGAAAACACATTCGGCGGCAATCGGTACTGGGTGATGATCCGCTGCGCGGCGTGACACTGGCCGCAGGTTTCAGGGATGTTGGCCGGCGCCACGCGGGAGCTGGCCAGCTTGACGGCGGTGATCGTGTGCTCGCCATGGCAGTCGGTGCAGACGGGCGCATCGCGCACCCCGGCCTTGACCGCGGTGCCGTGAACGCTCAGGCTGTAAGTCTGCTGGACGTTCTCGTGGCACTTGCCGCAGGTGCCGGGAACGTTCTGCCAATACAGCTTTGACAGGGGGTTCGTGGACCGGTGCAGGTTGTGCGAGCCGTGGCAATCGGTGCAGACGGCGGCGTTGACTTCGCCCTTTTCCAGCAAGGCAATGCCATGGACGCTGTTTTCGTAGCTGAGGACCGGGGAACGCTGCCGGAGGTTGAACTTCTCCATCTCGGGCACGTTGCTGTGGCAGCGTCCGCAAGTCTTGGGCAGGTTGGTTCGATACACCGGCGACTGCGGGTCGCGGTGGTTCAGCAGATAGTGGTTGCTGCCGTGGCAATCTTTGCACGAGGCGGCTTCCTGCACGCCCGTGTGGACCGCCTGGCCGTGGTCGCTCTTGAGGTAGATCTCCGTTTCGACGCGGTGGCATTGCGCGCAGGAAACCGACTTCGCGACATAGTTGTCCGGATGAGGCAGGTCGGTGACATCCGAATGGCAACTGGTGCAGAGGTTCTTGCCGTGGATGGTGGCCTTGAATTTCGCCTCGTCCACGTACAGGGAGATCGTCTTGCCCTTGGAGTCCTTCTTGGCCAGTGACTGGTCGCCGTGACATTGGAGACAGTCGGCATTGTCGAGAGCGGCGGCCGTCCGGACGGTGAGACAGACCAGGGCGATCAATATCGTCAGCGTCGCGTGTCGAAGCACAATGAACCTCATCCGGGTATCCAGGATGCGCTAAGCTCGTGCAGCGCTGGCATTAGCAATTCTTTCTCAACTTTGCGAAAAGGGCCTGGGCCATGGTACGTCAAATGCTATGATCGCAAGCGGCGTGCCAAGCCGGAACGGGATACTGCATACCGAAGAACTTGAGCGTGCCGCTCGTACACGGGAAACACTCAGTCGCGAACAACATGCGACCAGAATCCTGATGCCAAACAGGCCGCTGAAGAATGGACCATGTAGCTCATAACCGCGGTGTTTCTCAGCCCGCGGCGTTCTCAGTTTTGGGAATTCAGCCTCAACACCTTGCCAGACATGGGAATACAGCTTGCTCCACGATTCCTCACCCGCCGAACGCTAAGACGCGGTCCTGCCAGCACTTTACGAAAATTCCATGCAGCATTCGAAATTAGGCATAAGACGTGCTATATTATCGGGTATCGCCAAAGCGTCGGCTTTGGAAAGAGGTGGCAGAATGACTGGACTGGACGTCGGATTTGGGTTAGAATAACCGCATCTTAGTTAAAGGAGAAGCAATGGGCAAGCGACAGGTAATCGGGTTCGCCGGAGTGGGTCTGTCCGTAATTCTGGGCGTAGCCGTCAGCGCAGCGGTTGCGGCGGACGCGGCGAAGGCGCCCGAGCACGCCTATATCGGCGTCGCCGGCTGTCGCATGTGCCACAGTACAAAGAAACAGGGCGAGCAGGTCGTCATCTGGAAAGCGTCCAAGCACGCAACGGCGTACGAGACGCTCAAGACGCCGGAGGCCGTCAAGATGGCGACGGATCGCGGCATTAAGACCGCCCCGGTGGAAACTCCCGAATGCCTGCGCTGCCACGCGACCGGCTGGGACCTCTCCGATGCTCAGAAAGCCGAGTTCCTGAAGCCCGCGTTCAAGGTCGAGGACGGCATCCAGTGCGAAACCTGCCACGGTCCGGGGAATGATTACAAGTCGTTGAGCGTCATGAAAGACCGTGCGCTTGCCCTCAAAGCGGGCCTGATGATCGGCGACGAGAAGCTCTGCGTCACCTGCCACAACGATAAGTCGCCCGCCTGGAAGCCGGACCGCTTTACCACCAAGGACGGCAAGAAGGTCGGCTTCGACTACGACGCCTGCTGGGACAAGATCAAGCACGTAGTGCCGAAAGCTGCGGCCGAGTGAGCCGTGCCGCACCGTGACCCCAGTCGTCGCGGTCGCCACAGATTCTTTGTCGAATTCCGGTATCGCCACCCATGAGACGCATACTGCGCGTTGCGGGAATCCATGTTCCCGTCGGAACCGGCCAACCCCTGCTCCTGCAGAGGCGGTTCTTCTATTGCCTGGCCGCGGCGGCCTTTCTGGCCGTCGCCGGCTCCGGTGGAATGTTGCTGCTCAGCGGCCACTCCACCTTCTGCCGGAGCTGCCATATCATGGAACCTTATTACCAGTCCTGGAAAACCTCGCCTCACGGCCAGCGCGGCGTCGAGTGTCTGAAATGTCACGCCGCGTCGGGCATCAAGTCCATCCTGAAGGTCAAGTTCCAAGCGCTCCGCCAGGTGGCCTCGTACGTGACCGGGACCTACGGCACGCGGCTGCACGCGGAGATTCCCGATGCCGCCTGCCTGCGGCCGGGCTGCCATGAAAAACGGCTCCTGGAAGGCCAGGGCCAGGTGGAATTCACCGGCCTCCAGGGACACTTGCAGGTCCCCGTCCGGTTCGATCATAAGCCGCACCTGACGGAGACCCGCCGCGGCAAGCAGCTCCGCTGCCAGACCTGCCACTCGCAGATCGTCCAGGTCCTCCAGGGCGGGCACCTGACCGTGACGGAATCGGTTTGCTTCACCTGCCATTTCAAGGGCTACCGCTACGACGACCCCGTCGCCGCAGCCAGCCCGACCGCCAACTGCACCCTCTGCCACGCCGCGCCTTCGCAGCCGGTCAAGCTGGCGACCGGCGACACGTTCTCGCACAAGGACTACATTGACCGTCCGCAGGTCCAGTGCATGATGTGCCACGCCGACTGCCTGCAGGGAACCGGAAGCATCCCCGGCCAGGTCTGCATGGCCTGCCACTCCAAGACCGAGGACCTGCAAAAACGCGGCGACACCCCGTTCCTGCACCAGACGCACGTGACCGACCACCACGTGGAATGCTTTTACTGCCACTCCGAAATCCGCCATGGGAAGGACGTCGTGCACGGCGGCGAAGACATCTCCTGCGCCCAGTGTCACAGCGACCGGCACGCCCAGGTCGCCACGCTGTACCGCGGCCTAGGAGCGCGCGGCGTCAAATCCCAGCCCAGCGTCATGTGGGCGGCTTCCGTCCAATGCATCGCCTGTCACAAAACGCCGGCCGCCGGCGGCAAGGTCTCGCCGGAAGGCCTCGGCGAGGCCACCGGCGTCGGTTGCGCCGCTTGCCATGGCGACGCGGTGGACGGTATGATAGCGACGTGGAAAGCGGATGCGGCCAAGAGCGTCGCCCAGGCGCAGAAGGCCGTTGAGGAGGCCGCCGCCCGTCTCGCGGCGCTGCCCGATTCGCCCGAAAAGGAGGCCGGCGCGAAGGCCCTCGCCGAGGCGCGTGAGGACCTGAAGTTCGTCGTGGCCGCCAATCCCGTTCATAACCCGGAGTACGCTTCCAGCATTCTGGAGAATGTCTGCTCCAAGGCCGCACAAGTGGCCCAGGCGCACGCCGAGAAATGAAAAACACCGACGAAACCGCCCAGGCTTCCTCGCCGGCCGCCGACCCCGGCTGGGTTCGGCGCGTCATCCGCAGGCTCAGGTCCATCCGTTTCGCCATCGTCCTCATGGCGCTCATCGCGGCGGCATCCATCGTCGGCACGCTCATCGAGCAGGGGCCCATTGAACCGGGCGCGGCCATCGCGCGCTACGGCCGCGTGGCGGGCTCGCTCATCGTCTTGCTCGGGCTGAATCATCTCTACGTCACCTGGTGGTTCCTGGGCCTGCTGGGGCTGCTGGCTCTCAGCGTCGCCGCCTGCACCTTCTCCGGCGCGCGGTTCACCCTTCGCAAGAGCTTCACGTTGATCACCCACGCCAGCATCCTGCTCATCGTCGCCGGCGCCATCCTGCGCGGCATCGCGGGCGTGGACGGCATGATCACGATCGAGAAGGGAAAGACGATCGGCGACTTCGAAGTCGAAGACGCCGCCGCCCGCATCCCGCTCGGCTTCCAGGTGCGCCTGGACGACTTCATCGTCCGGTACTATGACGACGCGCACGACGCGCTGGAGGTGCGCGTGCAGGGAGCAGCGCAGGCCCGCTCCATCCCGCGCGATGTCGGCAAGCCGGTCCAGTTGCGCCCCGACGGCACCTCCATCGAGGTGCTGAGGTATCTCCCCGATTTCAAGATGGACGAGAACCGGAAAATCTACTCCGCCTCCGAGGAGCCGCTCAACCCGGCTGTCGAGGTCCAGTTCACCGGCCCCGCCGGGACATCCAAGCAGTGGCTTTTCTCGAAGTACCCCGAGCTCGAAGGCCACGGCGCGGGCCCGGAAGGCATCAAGGTCAAATACGTCTGGCATCCGGCCACCGTCAAGGCCTTCGAGAGCCACGTGACGATCCTGGACGCGGGCGGCAAAGAGGTCCAGAACGCCGTCATCCTCGTCAACTCGCCGCTCAAGGTCGGCCCGTACACGTTCTACCAGGTCTCGTACGACCCGGAGACCCTGGCCAGCACCCTGGAGGTGACGCGCGATCCGGGCGTGCCGCTCGTCTTTGCCGGGTTCCTCCTCCTGCCGATCGGCGTGGCGCTCGCGTTCTATGTCAAGCCGCTCTTGAACCGAAAGGGGCGCGGCGATGCATGAGCAGTTGTGGACGGCCTCCTTCGTCATCTTCCTGGCCGCGGTGCTGGTGAACGCGCTGCAGGCGGTCCTGGCGCTGGTCATGAAGAAGGCCGATCGCGCCGCCGATTCGGCCGGCTGGCTCCGCTGGATGCGCGGGGCGGGCAACGTCCTGATCGCGCTCGGCATGGCCGGCCTGACCGCGACGATCATCGCCGAGTGGCGGGCGATCGGCTATCCGCCGTTCTCGAACGTCCCCGAGTCCATGCTCTGGATGGCGTGGGGCTTCTGCGCGGTGTACTTCGTCTCGCGCATCTTCGTGGGCTTCACCGGGATGGAGCTGGGCGCGTCGCTGGGCGCGGTGGGAATCCTGGCGGTCTCGACGCTCTTCGCGCAGGGCGCTCACCCGCTCATGCCCGCGCTGCAGAGCAAGTGGCTGGTCTTCCACGTCTTCACGTGCATGGTCTCGTACGGCGCGTTCTTCGCGGCCTTCTGCACGGCGATCCTCTGGCTGGCGATCTGGCGGCAGCGCGAGTCGCAAAAAGTCCTCGACGTGCTCGCCTACCAGTTGATGGCGTTCGGGTTCCTGGCGCTGACGATCGGCATCATCTCCGGCTCCGTGTGGGCGAAGCAGGCCTGGGGCCGTTACTGGGGCTGGGACCCGAAGGAGACGTGGTCGCTGATCACGTGGTTCGTGTACGGCATCTACCTGCACTTCCGCATGGCCGGCGCGCAGTTCGGCGTCAAGCGCGAGAACCTGCCGCGCCTGAACGCCATCTTCGCCATCGCGGGCTTCGTGTTCGTGGGCTTCACCTACTTCGGCGTGAGCTACCTGCTCGTGAGCCTGCATTCCTACGCCACGAATTGACCGGCCGCGAGCGACCTCGGCTTTTACAGACGGGCTCTAATCTCTTAACCGCCGATGGACGCCGATGAACGCCGATACGAATTGCTTTTAGGTTCCGTGCACCGGGTCTAATCCCACCGGCTTTCAGCCGGTTGACTTTCAGTAGGTCTTTTCTTCGTTAGCGCATTTCTTGCGAAAGGCCTGAGATGGGCGCTCGTCATGCTGAACGAAG
>JBKQWE010000057.1:0-40822 GCA_052139675.1 Candidatus Brocadiia bacterium | reverse complement strand
AGACTATGGCCGAAAGAGTGCTCGATGCTGAAATCGAAAACGACTGATTTCTGTCGCAACTCGCTCACGATTAACGCTTTGTGTCAAACTGCCGGAAGTTTAACCGGACAGTAGTGAATCCTAATCGCAATCGGCCTTCGTTCGGCTGGAACGGAAAACGGCGATTACGATTACGAGTAAGATTACGATTACGAGGCATATTATACCCAGATTGGCCGGGCCGGTGTCACTTTCAGCGCTGCGCCGTTGTCCGGGCACGCCGGGGATGATATGATGACCGCCGGTGCGTTCGGGCGGATCGCGGGCGATAAACAGGGGAGGAAGACCATGCCGAAAGTGCTGATCGTTTACCATTCGCTGAGCGGCAACACGCGCGCGGCCGCCGAGGCCGTCGCGGAGGGCGTGCGGAAAACCGGGGGCGTCGAGGCGAAGCTGATGGAGGCGTTGAAGGCCGGGCCGGAGGACCTGCTCGACTGCGCGGCGCTGGCGGTGGGCACGCCGGACTATTTCAGTTACATGGCCGGCGGCGTGAAGGATTTCTTCGACCGGGCCTACTATCCCACGCAGGGCAAGGTGACCGACAAACCGGTCGGCGTCTTCCTGACGCACGGCGGCGGCGGCAAAGCCGTCGAGAGCGTCAAGTCCATCTGCCGGAGCTTCAAGTTCCGCCTCGCCTGCGCCCCCGTGCTCGTGCTGAACCGCCCGGACGAGGAGGCGACGCAGAAGCTCCGCGAGATGGGCGCGCTGCTGGGGAAACTCGCCGCCGCAGAGTGATTTATCACTTCGCAGCCGCGAAGACTCGTGCTACGTAGCGAAGGGCCGCTACTTCACAGAGTAGCAGGCGCAAGAAACGGAAGCGGGCGAACGCAGAGGCAGCGTTATTCTCGGTATTCCGGGGAGGGGAATCTTTTTGCAAGGCTGTTGCAACAAGACTTGAAGCTAAAGAATAGGGTTTGCGTCCCCGGAATAACCGCGGAATAACCCCGGAATAACCCCCGGAATAACCCGGAATAACCCCGGAATAACCACCGGAATAACTGGAATAACCATGTCACCGGAATAACCTCGGAACAAAGAATAGGTTTTGTCTCCGTAATAATCGCCCGGAATAACGCCATGCGTCGTTTGACCGCCGCATAAATCACGATCCGCTTCTCCCGCCCGGCCTGCCGCACCTCCTCCGTCCCAGCCGGAATGATCGCGCACTTTGCAAACCGCTTATCCGTGTACGGCGGAGCGTCGTTCATGCCATGCATCGCCCGTCTCCTTCTCCGAGGCCGCACGATGACGGCTTCGCGACTAAACGGATACCGCCTTATGAACCGCGTTGACGGGGCCATTGTACGTAACTCTTTGACGATACCCCGGCGGCCGAAAGATGGCGTTGGGACTGGCGTGATTCTGGATATACGTATAACCGTAATACCATATTTGATAATTAGCTGTAGTTATGGTAAGCTGTATTACGAAACTGAACTGGAGGCTACATGAAACAGGTATCGCGGGGGCCGACGGAGAGGATGAAAATCACCCTGAGCATGTCCCGTGCTGCTCAGGTTGCTCTGGAACTCATCCGCGCCAAGCGACTTCGGGAAGGAGCCAACCGGCGCGAAGTGCGCCCGAGCAGGCTGATAGATGAAGCGGTTGACATACTACGCAGGAAGGAGGGTGTCTAGCCATGCACGCTCCTGGGACGACACCATCGAATGGACGAGTGAAGCCTGCGACAATCACACTGTCTGAAAGTCAATTGGCTTGCCTAGTGAACAGTGTTCGTTCTTCGAAATCGGTTGACGGACTTACGCACAAATATTACCGTTATCCAGCTAGATTCTCTCCTGCCTTTGCCGGGACCGCGATCAGACTCTTCTCGGAACCGGGGGATATCATCCTCGACCCCTTCATGGGGGGCGGAACAACCCTCGTAGAGGCGATGGCAGCCGGCAGGAATTCCATCGGATGTGACCTTAGCACGCTGGCTTGCTTCATCGTAAGAGCGAAGACAGCCTTGCTCGGAAGCGAGGACTGCAAATCGGTTGCCGATTGGGCGTCCACGTTGGGGGACAAAATCACGCTGCGCAATCTGCCAATCCGCGAAGCGAAATGGCTCGAAGGGGCATATCAGAGGAACATTAGCGACAGGAGCACATGGCGGATTCGTAAGACGATTGAGTTGATGCTAGCGCAATTGAACTCCCTGAAGTCCGAAGGGCAGAGGGTGGTCACGCGTTGCGCTATTCTTCGTACCGGACAATGGGCGCTTGACAACCAGAGGACAGTACCAAAGGCAGGGGAGTTTCGGGATAAGTTCCACGAACTGCTCTTGGAAATGCTCAGTTCCGCCACTGACTTGTTCAACTCCGTTCAGGCGGCCGGACATCATGTCCCATGGGCGCTGCCGCTCCACACGTCAGCCGCAGAACTTGACACTGTTCGCGCGCTGCCGCGCCTACCAGCGCCGCGTCTGATCGTCACATCACCGCCGTATCCAGGAGTCCACATCCTATACCATCGCTGGCAGATCCGTGGGCGCCGAGAAACTGCCGCCCCATTCTGGATAGCAAATTGTCTCGATGGTATGCCCTCGTCATATTACACTTTCGGTGACCGTCACCAGAAGAGTCTGGATTCATATTATGAGAATCTACTTCGCACTTTCACCTCTATCACCCGTGTTGGCGATAGGCGAACGATGTTCATTCAGCTCGTCGCATTCTCCGATCCTGCGTGGCAACTTCCTCGTTACCTAGAAGTCATGAAAGCTGCCGGGCTTCAGGAAGTATTTCTACCATTGAGGCACGACAGTGATGACGGTAGATTGTGGCGGGTCGTTCCGAACCGAAAATGGTACGCCGCGCAAAGGGACGACGCAGCATCCTGCTACGAAGTTGTACTTCTTCACACGATGGCTAGCAAATCGTGAGTGCATTGCCAGCATGACCCTGTAGACCGCGCCGCGGCCAACGCTCTTACAGCAGGCCGACGCCTACGGCGCCACTGCGACCGTCGGTGCGGTGCTCGAAGTTGCTGCCTCCATTAGATTCAGCACGGTCGGGATGATCACGGCCGCAACGCCGCCCGAAAAGCGGCTGACCAATTGTTCAGGACTCGCAGTCGGGGTTGCGGAATCTCCGTTCGTGCCATTAGCGTCACCTATCTGCGCCTTTTGTCTTCGCATTTCTTGCAGCATTCCAAGGGCAACTAGCATGAGGCCCCATTGGTAGGCGAATTTGGCAGCCTCCTTTTCGGGATCTTTTCGTCGAAGGAGCTCGTTGTGGAGATACCTGTTGTCCATGTTTATGAAGAAGTCGTGATTCTCATCCACGCCCATGCTGATCTTTAGAGCCGAATACTCGTCGAAACCATGGTCGGGCCAATTAGCCTGATATACGGGTATCGGCTTCGGCATGGCCAGCGTCTGCGCCCCTTTCGGCTTACCAGGAGTCCCAGAAACTACAGGCTTCCCACCTTCAGTGAAGACTAGCTTGACGGTGTTGGCCCACGGCGGCTGACCGCCGGCATGACGCGCGGGGTCTGTAATAGTTATGGTCACGTTAACAGAGTCACCGATGCGAGCGTTGCTTGGCGCGCGAAACACAATTCTCAGGCGCCCGTCCCAGAGATTCCATCGTTCATAGCACCGAGGCTCGATCTTTAGTTCACCGCGATCAAGCGGGTTTGGCATCTCGAAGTAGCCATTGATCGCATCAGTTTCGATCTCGACCGCGCAGGTGCGGTCAATTGGAAAGGACTTGTCCACGTGAGTCTTTCCATTTGCAAAATGGAAGAAGGTCGGAGGCTGCTTGCCCTTATAGGCAGGCGCGGGTGGCTTACCTGCCATGATTGGGCCACGGAGTCCCTTGCCGCCTTTGAATAAAGACGCCAGAACGGGGTCCTTATCAAGGAGCGATTGGAGGACACTTTGTGCAGCATCGTCAGTCAGGGCGTCCTTAACGCGGCGTAGCCTCCGCGCGTCGTTAATGGCCCGCAGGGCGTCCCGGTCTTTCAAGTCTGCCACTACGCTATCACGGATGGCCTCAAATGCTGGGACCTGGCGCAGTCGGTCACGCGATGGCATGATAAGGTCGTCGCGTATGTCCTGCGGCAAGCCCGTGCAGTCAACCACTACGTGCATGGTGTCTTTGATGTACTCGTAGTTCAGCCCTCGTGTCACGAAAAACTCGGGCCCCGTGGCGTAATGAACCTGGCCATTGATCGTGAAGCAAAGTCCTTTGGACAGTCTTTTCGGATCCTTGGCCTTGTCAGTCTCCTGCGTCCGTTCTCGGTACAGCGCAATTGAAATCGGCAGAGCGCCGACGCCGGCAGGCTGAATTTCGCCTCCTGCGGGGAAATCGTCCTCCAGGAACCCCTTATCCCGATCCTTTGCGATTGTGACAGACGTGCCAGCGATGGTCGTTGCAAAGTAGTGCGCACGATAACCTTGACGAGTCTCAGTAACGCGTACTGGCATGCTGAGGCGATAAAGATATCTCTCGAGCTCAAACCGAACTTCTCGTGTCGCCAGGCTCCTGGTCTTCCAACGGTAATTATACAATTTGATCACCGTCCCATAGGCAAGTCCTACCCGATAAGGTCTGGGCGTCTCATGCTTCGATGACCGCTCGCCCGGATCGTCATCGGCGTCAACCTCTTGGCTGATAGCATCGCTGCGCACTTCTGGCAGGGCGGATAGATCTTCTGCATCGAATGATGGAATCTGGCCGTTCGGCGCGAGATAGACATAAACCATAGTATCGTATTGACCTGCACTTGGTGGAAGCTTCTTGATGAGGGTAAATCCCCATAACGCATGTGTCGCGTCTTTGGTGCCAGGAACCGAAGGGTCAGAAGGCAGGCTCGGACAACGGCGTGAGATGAGCAACTGATATGACCGGGCGCCACAAAAAGGTAGCACTCCGGTGCCACCGCAGTTAAATTTGCCTTGGACAAATGGTATGCGCCCCTTATTGCTCTTTGTCAGCGATAAGAACGTAGCGGCGAAACGGGCGGGTGTCTGCCCTTCGCCCTTGTCAATGATCATATAGGAAGGGTCAGCCTTGCTGCCGGTAACAACGATTTGGATATTCTCTGCAAGGCGTGTCAGTTCGCTACTACCAAGGTTGGCAAGATTTCCATCCCTGACCCCGAAAAACAACTCCGTTGCGGAGGCCATTGTCTGTGGAGCCTCCGGTGAATCTGGCTGCGTTCCTTTCAGAAAGCACTCTTTTGTCAGCATGGCGTCAAGCCCATTTACGACTTTTTCAACCAACGCGCCGCTGGCATCTTGTTGTTGATTGTTCACAATGGATCGGTTGTTGGGCATGTCGCCCAGTGGTTTCCAATGGCGGGGGTCAGTTAGGGACGCAGTCTCGAGCAGCCTTGTGACTTCAGCCTCCGATTCTGCATGAAGAAGGTCAACGCACAGTTTCCTGTAGTCAGTGCCACTTCCCGACATGACATGCCTCCTCTTCAATGTGGGATTTGTACGTTGGCTTCCTGGAGTTTGTTCTCTTCCAGAAATGCCTTGCCTTCAGATGTGAGCCTATACGTGATGCTGGTCCCTTTTCGGAGTCGCTGCACGAGGCGCAGGTCGCCCAGTCTTCCAAGGACACCATTCTTCTGAGTCGATAGAAAATCCTCCTCGGTTGCCTGGGTCTTTCCGTCGACCAGATATCTGGCAAGGCACTGAGTGACCGCCGTTGGTGTTACCTTCCCTTCGTCGATCAAGGAGAGCAAGACCCGACAGGCAAAGAATTCGACGGGAACGTGTTCTTTAATATGTCGCAGCAAGAAGGCGATTTCCTCTGCACTCAGCGTCGGCGTTTCGGCCGTAGGGTCCCCATCGAGTATCGGGTTGGCAATGAGGGCGAACTCCCAGCCGGCGCTGGTCGGCAAAATGTGCGGTTTGTTCTTGATGACCTGCACGGTAGCGAACTTCAGCGCCACTAACATGCCGCCTTGCTCGCCTCGAGCGGTATGCCCAACGAAGTGATACTGGTAACGGACACGGCCTTTTTCTCCTTCTGCTCCGGCTGTAGGAAATGCCGTTGCCAATGCATCGTCACGGTGTCGTGTATGACGCTGGTCCAGCGCGCGCAAGTAGTCTCCCACCCCGGCAGCAAGCTCGGCTACTCTCGGTGCGATATTATCCAGAACGAGGGCCTCCCTGCCCTCCTGTGACACCACGGCCAATGCCCTTAGGCTCACTTTCGCCGGTAGCAGCCGATTGTATTGCCCGAAAAACCAACGGTCCACCGGCACGACGTGTGTCGTGTCGAAGATATCGGGAACTGCAGAAGGCAGGCCGAAGGGAGGGCTCTTGCTCACACGGTCAATAGCCAGGTCGGACAGCGGCTGTTGAAGTTGATGCCGGTCAACTTGTCCCTTTACTGGACTGCGTATGTCTTTTTCTTGGCCATGAGAGGGAGCACGGGAGAGGGTCAGTGAAGTCATGGCATTGCCGCTCCGATGGGCACCATCCTTCACATTCCCCCGCGTCTTTGGCCCGGTTTTGGCCATGCCGGCTGTCGGCTCCGTGCCTGCGGGATGCAGTGTATCTCCCGTGGCTGACTCTTCCAGAAGGAGCTGATTCTCGATAGCAGTGGAACAGAACGTTGAGAAGTCGGGATACAGCTGCACCGCAATGAGTTCGTCCACACGTGCCTTGATCTCTGGCGAACATCGGAAGGAAACTATCATTGTAAGGTCCCTTAGTATAACTATAAGCTGCCTTATAGCATGCTCGACTCCTGCTGTCAAGAGATATTTCGAGAATAATCGTCTGCTAAGGCGTCTTATTACCAGGCTGGGGCGTATTCCGAGGACACCCTATTTCCTCCACCTTCGCGTGCTGCGAATGCGGGTAATGGGTCTTGCCCAAGGGAAGTGCACGCGATTGGGTTCGTTTTTTCAGACGGGGTTGCCGAGCCAAGGGGTCGTTCATCGGCCTTCGCGTGAGGGCGTCAATGGAGAGGGGATTTGTCGGCATGCGGTGGCCAATGGGACATCATTCCGGCCCCTCACGATGGCATTACGGCGGCATTACGACGGCATGAAAGCGGCATGAACATCAGGATGAGTCTGATTGTTCCACGTGAAACAATTTAGAAATGATCTTATGTCTCTGCGGCGATTCAGGGGCATTGTGGCCGCGCCTGGCGCGCCGCGGACCTCGCACTCGCCGATAACTCGCTTGACACAGGGAATTCGAGCGTATAGTCTCGTGCTCGAAAGACGGCTGTACTCGTGTTCGCGTTTTGCCATCCCTGGTCAAAGGGTACAATCATGATTCGAGACGAGCTTGAGAAGGTGTCCGCCGACCGCATCCGCCGCGATCTCTACTATCTCAGCCGCGACCCGTTGCCGTTCCGCAAGGTGAACTACACCAGGCCGGGCCAGAGCGTCAACTCGCTCGCCGAGGCCGACGCGTACATCACCGGTCAGCTCAAGTCGGCCGGTTACGAGGTGACGGCGACGCGCCACAAGGTGCAGGCCTGGCGCTGCGACAAGACCAAGCCGCTGCACCACTGGTACTCTCCGCCCGACCCGAAAGACCCGTGGTATGACGCGGAGAACCTGGAGGTGACCCGCCTCGGCCGCGGACAGGCCGAGGAGATCATCCAGTTGATCTCGCCCAAGGACTCGCAGAGCTGGATTGACTCGCCCGGCGCGCATGACAACGCCACCGGCGTGGTGGCCAACCTGGAGATGGCGCGGATTCTGGCCGGCTGCGACCTGAAACGGTCGGTGCGCGTGCTCTTCTGCAACGAGGAACATTGGCCGTGGACCAGCCGCTTCGCGGCGGAAGCCGCCGCCGCCCGCGGCGACCGCATCATCGCCGTCCTGAACCAGGTCGGCCTCGACGATAAGCCGGACAAGGACATGCTCATGGGGAACCTGATCCACTCCATCGCCTGGAGCACCGATGAAGGGCGCCCGCTGGCCGACTTCATCGCCGCCTGCGCGGCCCGCTACGGCATCCGCCTGGACGTGCGGATTTTCGCCAAGCCGCAGCCGAACGGCGACGACGGCATGTACATCAACGCGGGTTTCCGCACCGCGGTGATGAACACCGGCGGCGGCGGCGATTCGGAGTACCACATGACCGGCGACATCCCCGAGCGCGTGAACCTCGAGAACCTGGTGCGCAGCACGGAACTCCTGCTGGCGACGGTCCTCGAGATCGCCGAGGGAGGCGCGAGCATTCTTTCGAAGAAGGGGGTTCAGTCATGATCCGGGACGCGCTTCAGAAAGTGTCCGCCGACCGCATCCGCCGCGATCTCTTCTATCTCTGCCGCGACCCGCTGCCGTTCCGCAAAGTGAACTACACGCGGCCGGGCCAGAGCGTCAACTCGCTGGTCGAGGCCGACGCCTACATCCGCGGCCAGCTCGAGTCGGCCGGTTACGATGTGACGACGACGCAGCACAAGGTGCAGGCCTTCCGCTGCGACCGGACCAAGACGCCGTCCAACCAGTGGTTCTCCCCGCCGCTGTCGGACGATCCCTGGTTCGAAGCGGCGAACCTCCAGGCGACGCGTCCCGGCCGCGAGCATCCCGAGGAGATCATCCAGTTGATTTCGCACAAGGACTCCATGAGCTGGATTGACTCGCCCGGCGCGCATGACAACGGCACCGGCACGGTAGCCAACATGGAGGTGGCGCGGGTCCTGGCCGGGTGCGACCTGAAGCGGTCGGTGCGCGTGCTCTTCTGCAACGAAGAGCATTGGCCCTGGACCAGCCGCCCCGCGGCGGAAGCCGCCGCCGCGCACGGCGACCGGATCATCGCCGTCATGAACGTGGACGGGCTGGACTCCAAGTCGGACGAGCTGATGGCCGCCGGCAAGCTGATTCACGCCATCGGCTACAGCACCGAGGAAGGCCGGCCCCTGGCGGATTTGATAGCGACTTGCGCGATCCGCTACCACATCGGGCTGGACGTGCGGACGTTCTTCAAGCCGCATGTGAACGACGACGATGGCATGTACATCAAGGCGGGTTTTCTGACGACGGTGATGAACACGGGAGGCGGCGGAGACAAGGAGTACCATCTGCCCGGCGACATTCCGGAACGCGTGAGCCTCGAGAATGTGTTCCGAAGCACGCAATTGCTGGTGGCGGCGGCCCTCGAGATCGCCGAGGGCGGCGCGGAGGCCATGCGGAAGGCCTAGCTCTGGTGGCCGCGCCGCATTAAGCGAAAGAAGCCGGAAGAGGAGATGCTTGCGAGTATTCGCGAGGCGATCTCGTCCTCCGGCTTCCACGTCCCCGTTCCGGCTGCGCTACTGGTTCGTGTAATACGTGCCCAGTTCCGAGCCGAGCTGGTTGATCTGATAGTACTGGGTCGTCTTGGTCGTCTGCGAAGGCGGCCCTGCCTGGATCGTATAGGTCGAGGCTGTCACGTTGAGCAACTGGTAGTCCGTCTGCGCGAAATACTTGCCTTGCAGATCGTTCTGGCCGATCAGAAGGCTGGTCATCGTCGCACCGGTGTAACTGCCGTTCTGGGAGTACCAGGTCCGCAGTGAGGTGCGGATCGTGCCTGCGCCGGCGACGCCCTCGGACATGATCGCCGCGGTCGTGTTCGCCGAATAGAGCGGAATGGCGATCAAGGCCAGAATGGCGACGATCGTGACCACGATCATCAACTCAACTAACGTAAATGCTCCCCCGCGCCGCATCTGACGTACAAGCTTCTTCACGGCCTCTCCTTTCCTGTACAGGAAATGAAAAAAACTATCCCCGACACCCACTCTGTGAATACACGCACTTGTACCCTAAGCAATCATCGTGCCAAAAGGGCAAAACTAAAGGTGAATCGAGCCGTGGAGCGCCCGTTTGTGCTTTAAGTGCGCGCGCGGCGGCGACTTATAGCAATTAGCGCAATTAGATAGAATCAACGCATATCCTGGAGCCTCCGTCGCATGCGTCGCAAAGTCAGCCGTCTGCAAGCAAGAAAAGAGCAATTTCTTCGCTTCCTGAGGCGAAGGCCAGGGCTGAAATCTAGCTTGACAAATCAGAAAAATTATGGTATACTTGAAGCCTACGAAGAGTCAAGTCAGAAGGGCGACAAGTCATCAGAAAAAGGCGCGAAATGGCGTGCAATTTGCTTCGAGCGAAATCGCCACGAGGAGCGCTGGAAGTCGCAAGCCGGCGTCCCGTAGTGGGATGCCGCGCAGAAAGCGATTTGAAAAAACGAACCCAATGTGTCGTAAGTTACGCTGCGCGAGGATGATGTGACGCTGGCGCTTGGCCTGGAAACCCTGCGCAGCGTAACACTATGTGCGATAGTGAGTTAACTAGGAGTTCCTGCCGTGCGCGAGGTCCGCGTGTCGCTGGTGCGCAGCGACGACCTTAGTTACTCGGTGTTGATTGGCCGCGGCCTGCTTGGCGACGTGCTCGCTGACGCGCAGCGGCTGCACCCGCGCCGACGCATTTTTCTGCTGACGGACGCGAACGTGCGCGCGGCCGGCCACGTTGCGGCCTTGACGGGAGACCGGGCGGTGGCGCAGTACGTCATTGATCCGCCGGGCGAGGTCTCCAAGCACATCGGGACCGTGACGGATATCCTCGATGCGATGGAGTCGCTGAAGTTCGGCCGCGATTCGCTGCTGGTCGCGCTGGGCGGCGGGACGGTCGGCGACATCGGCGGCTTCGCGGCGGCGATCTTCAAGCGCGGCATCCCGTACGTGCAGGTCCCGACGACGACGGTGGCGCAGGCGGATTCCTCCGTCGGCGGGAAGGCCGGCGTGGATTCGCGGCTGTCGAAGAACGCGTACGGCATCTTCAAGCAGCCGGCGCGCGTGTACATGGACGTCGCGACGCTGGCCACGCTCGACGACCGCGCTTACCGCGCCGGGCTGGTGGAATCGGTGAAGCATGCGATGATCGCGGACCCGGCATATTTCGAGTACCTGGAGACGCACCTGGAGGCGCTGCTCGCCCGCGATCCGGCGGCGCTGGAGTCGGTGGCCGAGCGCAATGTCACCATCAAGGCACGCGTCGTGGAGCAGGACGTCGAGGAGCAGGGCGCTCGGCGCGTTCTCAATTACGGCCACACGGTCGGCCACGCGGTGGAGTCGGCCAGCGGCTACCGGCTGCTGCACGGCGAAGCGCTGGCGCTGGGCATCCTGGCGGCGGCGCGCATCGCGGAGCAACTGGGCCTTGCGGATGAAAGCGTCACCCGCCGCGCTGCGGCGCTGCTCGCGAAGCTCGGCATGCCGGCGAAGTTTCCGCCGGAGATCAATCCGGGCGCGCTGCTGGAAATCATGTCGCGCGACAAGAAGGCGCTCGAGGCGCGGCCGCGGTTCGTGTTGCTCGACCGGCTCGGACACGCGCGCGATGAGAACGGCGAATACGTCCGCGCCGTAGACCCGGCCGTCCTGGCGAAGGCGCTCGCGGAACTGGAAGGATGAGCGGAGTGTTGCGCGGCGTTCGGGATTCAGGATACAGTACCATAACGTTTTTAATATCTCACGAAAGACGCGACGCCCTGGGTGTTCTACGTAATCGTGATCCTAATCGCACTCGGCCTTATTCCAGTTGAGTCGGAAAACGCCGATTATGATTACGAGTAAGATTACGATTACGAGGTTATGAAACCGACGGTCCAGAGAAAGAGAGGATTCCGTGTATCGGCCTGAAATCAAGGTGATGGACTGCACGGTCCGCGATGGCGGGCTGATGAACAACTGGCAGTTCCCGGACGAATTCGTGCGCGCGGTCTACCTGGCGCTCTCGGCGGCGGGGGTGGATTACATGGAGATCGGCTACAGGAGCTCCGAGGCTGCGTTCTCGCGCAAGGAGAACGGCCCGTGGAAGTTCTGCGACGAGGCGCCGCTGCGGCGGATCGTCGGCGACCACAAGACGGCGATGAAGCTCTCGGCGATGGCCGACATCGGGCGCATCGAGTTCGACGACATCCCGCCGAAGAGCGAGAGCCAGTTGACGATGATCCGCGTGGCCTGCTACGTGAACCAGATGGACAAGGCGATCGCGCTGGCCGAGCATTGCATGGATAAGGGATACGAAGTGGCGATCAACTTGATGGCCATGAGCAAGGTGATGGAGCGCGACCTGGACGAGGCGCTCGACGACCTCTCGAAGAGCCGCGTACCGGTCTTCTACATCGTGGACAGCTTCGGCGCCATGTACAGCGAGCAGGTGGACGTGCTCGTCAAGAAGTGCGCCGCCGCGCTGCCGGGCAAGACGCTGGGCTTCCACGGGCACAACAACCAGCAACTGGCGTTCGCGAACACGATCGAGGCGATCATCCGCAACTGCAACCGGCTCGACGGCTCGCTCTACGGCATCGGCCGCGGCGCCGGGAATTGCCCGATCGAGCTGCTCATGGCCTTCCTGAAGAACCCGAAGTTCGACCTGCGCCCGGTCCTGGCGGTCATCCAGTCCCAACTCCTGCCGCTGCAGAAGTCCATCGAGTGGGGATATCACATCCCGTATGTGATCACCGGCGCGCTCAACGAGCATCCGCGCAGCGCCATGAAGTTCATGGCCGACGCGGACCACAACGACTTCGTCCGGTTCTACGACCAGATGACCGAGGTGACGCCGCTGGAGTGAGAGCCCGAGTCACGGCTCCTGCGGCGGCTTCACGAGCGTCTCGAGCGCCAGCACGCTGTAGGCGGTGACGAGCACGGGATCGTTCTCCATCCAGCGCGCGTCGTCGTTGACCCAGTACTTCAGGCCGGTCTGCGGGTCGGTGCGCTGGAGCGCGACGATCTTCTCGATCAGCCCGCGCCGCCAGTCCGCCGCCGGCTGGTCCGCGCGCTTCAGCGGCTCTTCGCCGTACATCGAGAGCGCCCGGGCGAGGGTGTGGTAGAAGAAATACAATCCCGACTTCCCCATGCCGCCGGGATGCTCTTCGAGGTTGTAGTTCGAGCGGAGCCAGTTGACCGTCGCGGCGACGCGCGGGTCCGTGCGGTCCACGTGCGCCTCGAGGAGACACTCCAGCCCGAGCGCCGTGGCGTTGCCGTAGGAATGCCAGATCTGCCGCCCGTCCTCATCCAGCTCGCCGCCGGCCATGCTTCCGTTGGGATGATAGTAGAATCCGCCGATGTCCTGCGGCCGTTTGCTCACCGCCCGCTGCTTCTCGGCGTCGGACGCCAGGTTCTGGCAGTGGGAGAGGAACGCCGTCGCCGCCGCCCAGTTCGGATCATCGGGAACCGCTTCCGGCGGCGGCGTTTCGGTCCGCGGCGTCTCGGCGGCCTTCGGCTCCTGCTCGCGCGGCTTCGGCGGGGGCGCGGTGACGTACAGCGCCTGCATCGTGAAACCGGTGTTGCTCATATCGGCGTGCGGGTCCTTGCGGCTGGCGTCATAGCCCCAGCCGCCGTAGAAATCGTCCTTCTCGAGATGCTGAGTGCGTATGAGGTAGCTGCGCGCGGCGCGGACGAGCGGCTCGTACCGGGTCTCGTGCGCGGCGTAGATCCCGATCAGCGAGGCGGCGGTGTTGTAATTCGCCTGGGTGCCGCCCTTGTTGGCCGGGACTTCGCAGAAGATGCCGCCGTCCGGGCGCGCGCAGGAGGCGACGTACGCGAGCCCCTTTTCGGCGGCCGGGTCCATCCGGCCCGCCGGCTGCGACGGGTCCTGCAGAATCGCGCGCGCCGCCAGGGCGGTAATGGCCGGGTACTGCTTCAGCGACCAGGTGCCGTCCTCCTTCTGGCAGCTCTTGAGCCACGCGACGCCGTCGTCAATAGCTTTCAGCGCCTCTTTTCTGACAGCGGGATCGAGGCCGGCTTTCGCAGCGTCGGCGCCGAAGGCAGGAGCCGCCAGCATCGCGGCAACCAGCAGCAAGCCGACCGGCAGAGTCTTTCGCAGCATGGTTTTACCTTTCATCCACTCGGAGTAAAGCGGCGCAACCTGCATGGAACTTGCATCATAACGCTGTTTCGCCGAGCGCGCAACCCGGCGCAGGTCCGTTCTTTCATCGCGCGCGGGGACTGGCGCGCTGCGGGTTGAGCGCTTCAGGCAGGTCCTCGCGGTTGACCAGCCAGGGATGCTCCAGGAGTTGCTTCACGTTCCGGTTCCGGGCGAGACTCCATTTGTCGTTCCAGGCGAGAAAGTAACTTGTCTTGGGAAAATACTTCTCGACGCCGCCGATGAAGAGCAGGTAATCGTAATCGCCCGGCGGGTTTTGCGGGCCATGCGGGCCGAACTCGGTGAAGGCGAACGGCTTGGGCAGCCGGGCCACGGCGTCGTAACCGCGGATGTGCTGCGGGTCCACAAAATCCGTGTAGGCGTCCAGGCCGACGATATCCACGTACCGGTCGCCGGCATAATAGTCGGCGGTCCTGTCGCCGTGGTTGGGCGAGTAGACCCAGAGCAGGTTGTTCAATCCCCTGGTCGCGGTGAAGTAATCGAACATCTGCCGCCAGAGCCGGATGAAGGTTTCGGGGTCCTTCGCGCCCCACCAGAACCAGCCGCCGTTCATCTCGTGAAACGGCCGCCAGAGAACGACTACGCCGGCGTCCTGCAACTCCTTCAGCCCGGCGGCGAGCGTGTCCAGTTCCTTCATCCAGCGGTCGTGAGCGTCGTTGCCCGGCGTGAGGAGTTTCTGCAAGTCCACGCCCTCGTCGCGGAGGCCGCCCCCGTTGGGATTGGCCGGGTCATAGAGGTGCGCCGAGATGGTCACCAGGCCGCCTTGCCGGGCGTACTCGATGGCCTGGCGATTGACGGCTTTGTACTCCAGGCCGCCCCTGGCGAAGTCGGCGTAGTCCAGGCCGATGATCGCCGGCCAGTGGCCGGTCTTATCATGGATCTCCGAGCAAATCTCCAGTTTGGCGGATGGGCCGAAAGCAATGAATTGCCCGGAGAGCAGCCTTTTGTCCGCCTGCTGCGGAAGCCTCTCCAGGTAATTGAGGAGCGCGCGGGCCTTCGCGTCGGCTTTGGGATTGGCGGGCTCCAGCGCCCATGCAGGACAGGCGCTCGCGAGGAGCAGCGCCGCGCTGACGAAAGGAAGGTATTTCACGAGTCTCTCCATTTCCATGCCGGTCGGGTTTCCCGGGATGCCGTTCAATGAAACGCCTTGACCACGAGCAATGCGCCGAGCACCAGGGTGGCCACGGTGACGCCTTTCCGCAGCAGCGGGGCCTCGATCCATGTGATCGTGCCGACGGCGGCCGGCATCGCCAGCAGCGAGCCGATAATGAGCGGCGCAGCCAGGTTCAATTCCAGGCGGCCCTTCACCGCGAAGTACAGCGTCACCGCGAACAGGCTGGTCAACCCGCGGGCGGGCGGCGTGATGCTCACGGCCCCTTTCTCGCCCACTCCCGAGAGAATCTGGCCGCTGGTGAGCAGGGGCCCGTAGCCGCCGCCGGACAGGCCCTTGTTGAACGCGGCGATCGTGCCCAGGACCGCGATCCGCCGCATCGAGAACTTGCGCGGAATCCCTCGTCCCGCCAGGAGCAGAACGCCCACCGCGATGATCATCAGGCCGATGTAGGCGTTGACCCATCTCGGCGGCGCGTGCACGGCCGCGGTCACGGCGATGAACGAGCCGACCAGCGAGCATGCGGCCAGCACGAGCAGCACGCGGCGGTGCTGCTCGCCGCGCGCCAGGCGAATGTTGCCCGCGCGATGATTCAGGATGGTGGCCAGGATGCCGATGGCGATCTCGGACAGGAGAACGGCCGGAACCACCATCGGGGCCGTGAATCCCAGGAGAATCAGGACGGGAGTCAGCAGCGTGCCGTGGCCGCCGCCGACGCAGGTGTCAATGTAGCCGGTCAGGAAGGCCGCGACCAGCACCATGAACCAGGCGCGGGACAGCGCCTGGACATGGCCCGGCGAAAAGAGGCCGTAATTGAGCGCAATGACGGCGGCGAACGCGGCGATCAGTCCCGTGCATAGAGCAACGGCAAGCCAGTGCTTCGTCTTCACCGTTCTTCTTTTTCAAGCATGATTTTCCAGGCGGCCCGCCGTCCGCGGCAGTCCCGAACCTGCTTCACTTGATCCGATAGAGATGGACGTCCCAGTCCTTGAAGGCGTCCTTGAACTTGCCGTCGGCCGGCTCGATCTTCCGGTCCTCGCCGAGGACTTCGACTTTCGCGCCGGCCGGGAGACCCTCGAGGGTGAACGTGGCTTCCGTCTCGCCGGGATTCATGGCGGCGGCAAAGACGTAGCTCGCGCCGCCGTGCTTCTTCACCAGGGCCGCCACCGGCAGGTCCACGTTCGAGGATTCCACCTTGAGCGCGCCTGCGACGGTGGGGCTGTTCAGGACCGGCGCGAGTTCCCGTATCCGCCCGTTGATCGCCGTCACCGCGGCGAGGTTCTCAGGATCGTCCAGGATCGCGTGGTCGTCCTCCTTCGGCTTGAAGGCATGGCAGAAATAGACGATTCCGCGGCTTCCATGCACGAGGGCGATCCAGACTTCCGCCTTCACCTGCTTGGGCGAGGGCTTGTCGCCGCCGTCAATCCGCGTGCATTCGATGCAGTTCCAGACCGGCTTGCGCCCGTCGGTGAACTTGACCAGCCGCTCGACGCCGCGGCCGACCAAATCCAGCCTGTTTTTGGACCTCGGGTCGTTCTGCGCCACCGGGTAGATGTCGAACGAGGCGATGTCGCATCCTTTGGCGTACTCGACGTAATCCTCCGGATGCCTGCTGCGCTCGCCGCGGTCGGGGAGTTCATCCCAGGCCGTGGCCCGGCCGAGATTGAGGAACACCGGCCGCGTGGGATCCGCCTTGTGGAACGCCTCGTACTTCGCAATGACCACGGACGGCAATATCGGCGGGCCGTAGCCGTTGTGTCCGGGTGTCTCCTGGGCGTTGTCGGGTTCGTCGCGCTGTAGCCAGCCGACGATGGTCGGATCGTCCTTGTGGGCCAGCGTCTCGGCACTCTGGCTGCAGATGACATGCATTCCATATTTTTTCAGCTCGGCGAGCGCGCTGTCGGTCCGGCCCTCCAGGCCAATGAACAGATTGATGCCCGCCTTCTCATACCTCGGCGCATCGCGCGGCTCCTGCGCCCAGACGGCGAGCGGGAAGTACGCAGCATCCTTTCCCGGTCCATTCTCCCATTGCGCGTAGGGACCGGCGGCTTCCGGTTTAGGCTCGTCGGCGCCGGCGGCAATGGTTGCGGCCAGCACTAAAGCGCCCATCGTCAGGATTCGCTGCCACCTCATTTTCGCTCCTCCCTGGTTGTCTACTTGATCCGGTAGAGATGCACGTCCCAGTCGCCGAATCGGTCCTTGAACTCGCCGCCCGCCGGCTCGATCTTCCGGTTTTCGCCGATGACTTCAACCTGCGCGCCGGCAGGGAGACCTTCGAGGGTGAACCCGGCATCTGTAGCGCCGGGCTTCATCGCGACGGCAAAGACGTACGTCGCTCCGCCGTGCTTTTTCACCATGGCCGCGACCGGTACGCCCTTGTTTGAGGAATCCACCTTGAGCGCGTCCTTGACGGTGGGGCTGTTCAGCGCCGGCGCAAGTTCGCGGACCTGCTTGTTGATCGCCGTCACCGCCGCGAGCATCTGCGGATCGTCCAGCAGCGCGTGCTCGTCGAACTTGGGCTTCCACTCATGGACGAAATACAGGATTCCGGCGGCCCCATGGACCAGGCTCATCCAGACTTCCGCCTTGACCTGCTTGGGCGTCGCCTTGGTGTCCGAATTGATCCGCGTGCATTCGATGGCGTCCCAGACCGGCTTGCGGCCGTGAGTCCACTGGACCAGCCGCTCGACGCCCCGGGCGACGAAATCCAGCTTGCCTTTAACCTCGGGTTTTGAGTGCGCCACGGGATAGATGTCATACGCGACGATGTCGCATGCCTTGGCATACTCGGCGTAGTCCTCGGGGTGATTCGTGCGCACGCCGCGGCCGACCCAGCCGTCCCAGGCCACGCCTTGGCCGAGGCAGAGGAACACCGGCCGGGTGGGATCCGCCTTGCGGATCGCATCGTATTCCTCGACGACCTTGGCCGGCGGTATGGGCGGCCCGTAGTCCGTGCCCGACGGGAGCGCCTGGGCGTTGTCCGGTTCGTCCTCTTCGATCTCCCAGGCGATGATGAGCGGATCGTCCTTGTGGGCCAGCCCTACGGCGTTCTGGCTGCACGAGACCCGCATTCCCCATTTCTTGAGCTCGGCGAGCTGGGCCTCGGTCGGCCCCTTCCACAGGCCCTCGTAAAAATTGATGCCCGCCTTCTGGTACATGGGCGCAAGATTCGGCTCCTGCGTACAGACGCCGATGGGGAAGAAGGAGTCGTCCTTCGGCGGCCCGTTTTTCCACTGCGCGTAGGGGCTGACGAACTCGGGTTTGGCTTCGTCGGCGCCTGTGGCCACCGTCGCGGCCAGCAGGAGGGCGGCTGTCGTCAGAACTCGCGGCCCGGTCATTTCGGTTCCTCCGCAGCCGTCGGCTGGATTCGATAGAGATGCACGTCCCAACTGCTGAAGTGGTCTTTGAACCTGCCCTTCACCGGCGCAATCTTCCGGTGTTCGCCGAGGACTTCGACCTGCGCGCCGGCAGGGAGGCCCTCGAGCGTGAAGACGCCTTGCGTCTCGCCGGGCTTCAGGGTGACGGCAAACACGTACGTCGCGCCGCCTTGCTTCTTGACCATCGTCGCCAGCGGGACCTCGGCGTTCGAGGATTCCACCTTCAGCGCGTCCTTGACGGCGGGGCTGTTCAGCGCCGGCGCGAGTTCCGTGACCTCCGTGTTGATCGCTCCCACCGCGGCGAGCATCTCCGCATCGTCCAGCAGCGCCCGATCGTCCTCCCTGGGCAGGAACTGATGGCAGAAGTAGATGATTCCCTGGCTCCCGTTCACCAGGCCGATCCAGACTTCCGCTTTGACCTGCTTGGGCGTCGGCTTGTCTTCCCCGTGGATGCGCGTGCATTCCATGCAGTTCCAGATGGGCTTGCGCCCATCGGTCCACTTGATCAGCCGCTCGACGCCCCGGCCGACGAAATCCAGCTTGCCCGCGTACGGCGGGGACGTGTGCGCCACCGGGTAGATGTCGAACGAGCCGATGTCGCAGCCCTTGAGATACTCGGGATAATCCTCCGGGTGATGGCTGCGCCCGTCGCGATCAGGGAGGTCGTCAGAGGCCACGCACCGGCCGAGATTGAGTAACACCGGCCGCGAAGGGTCCGCCTTGCGGTACGCTTCGTATTCCGCAATGATCTTGGCCGGCAGCACGGGCGGCCCGTAGCCTTTGCTTCCGGGGACCGCCTGGGCGTTGTCGGGTTCGTCGGCGTGCATCCAGCCGACGATGATCGAATCGTCCTTGTGGCGCAGGGTGCCGGAATTCTGCTCGCAGATGACCGGCATTCCTGCCTTCTTCAGTTCGGCGAGCGCGATATCGGTCGGGCCCTCCAGACCGATGTAAAGATTGATGCCCGCCTTCTTGTACGCGGCCGCGTCGCGCGGCTCCTGCGCCCAGACGGCGAGCGGGAAGCAGGAAGCGTCCTTTCCCGGCCCGTTCTCCCATTGCGCATAGGGACCGGGCGCTTCGGGCTGCGCTTCGTCGGCGGCGACGGCAATGGCCGCCGCCAGCAGAATAGCGGACGTCGCCAGCACTCGTTGCCACATCATCGTCTCTCCTCCTTTGACTCCAGGATCAGGAGAGAGTCTTCCCAGCCTTCGGGCGTGGAGAAGCGCTTCACTCCCTTGTTCGTCAGCGGCTCGACCGGCGTCTTTTCGCCCGACTTCGGGTTGCACCAGAAGCCGCTGACTCCGGGTCCGCTCAGCTTGCCCAGGTCCACGCTGAACTCGGCCTTGTCGGCGAGGTAGAGCATCGCCCATTGGCCGTCCTGATGCCGAGCCGCCAGGTGAAGGACCTGTCCATCCGTCCGGCCGCCGTCGGCGAAAAGGGATTGATCGGGCGTAAGCAGCCACCACTCCGCGCGCGCTTCGAACACCTTGCGCAGGATGCCCATCTGTTGCGCGCCGGGCGCATCCAGCGCCGATTTCCAGGTCGGCAGAACGCGCCAACTGTCGTTATGCCCATAGGTGTGGTGCGCGCCGGCCAGGTAAGAGTAGTAGGCCTGCCGGCGCACCCAGAGCGGCGTGACCTCGAACCCGTATTCGGAGCCTGCTTCGTACGCGCCTTCCGCCATGAGCACGGGCTTCACCGGCTTGAGCTGGTAGTCGTGCGTCACCATGGGGTAGATGAGCTGGACGGCGTTCCAGGTCTGCATCGCGTTGAAATCGAACAACGGCTCCGGGTGGACGAAGCTGGACGAAAAAGGCGAGGGGTCCGGCTTCGCGCTGATCAGGTGGCGCCCGCCGTCTCCCTCGCGCAGGCCCGCCACCAGCTCGCGGATGACCGGGATGAACTCCTCCTTCGCTTGCGGGTTCATCGTCCAGGCCATATTCGGCGCGTCCTTGTAACGCGCCGAAACCCATTTCGTCCAGGCCCGCGCGTTCTCCACCGTGATGAACTTGCGCCAGCTCTGATGGTACGTGGTCAGCAGGATGGTCAGGTTCTCTGCGCGGGCGGCCTTCACGACGGCATCCACGTTCCTGAAATACGCCTCGTTCGGCGTGAGCGGATTGTCATTGATCCAGGGCTTCTCGCCGTATACGTTGGGCTTCGTGCCGTCGCTGACGCCCAGGATCATCACCTGGACGAAGGTGAATCCGTGGCTGCGGGTCTTCTGCAGGATCGTCCGGGCGTCCTCGAGAGTATATCCGTGGAAAAGTTCCCACTGGGTTGTGCCGAGCCAGAAGATCGGCTTGCCGTCCTGGCCGACGAAATAGCGCCCGTTCGGGCTGACCTTGACGGGCAGGGCCGGGTTTTCGGCCATCGCGCGGGATGCGGCGAAGAGCGCCAGGAACGTCGGGCACAGAGCCATCATCTGCATAGCGGCCACCTTAAGCTCCTTTGTGTTTCGGACGGGCAGGGGTGTCCCGCGCCTACCTGATCCGATAGAGATGCACGTCCCAGTCGCCGAAGCGGTCCTGGAACTTGCCGTCCGCCGATTCAATCTTCCGGTTCTCGCCCAGGACTTCGACCTGCGCGCCGGCAGGGAGACCCTCGAGCGTGAAGGCGGCATCCGTCGCGCCGGCCTTCATGGGGACGGCGAAGACGTACGTCGCGCCGCCGTGCTTCTTCACCATGGCCGCCACCGGCACGGCCTTATTCGAGCATTCCACCTTGAGCGCGTCCTTGACGGTCGGGCTGTTCAGCGCAGGCGCGAGTTCATGGATCTGCTTGTTGATCGCCGTCACCGCGGCGAGCATCACCGGATCGTCCAGGAGCGCGTGGTCGTTCTCTCTCGGCTTGAATTCATGGACGAAATACTGGATTCCCCGGCTCCCATTCACCAGGCTCATCCAGACTTCCGCTTTGACCTGCTTGGGCGTCGCCTTGCCATTGCCGTCAATCGCGGTGCATTCGACGGTGTTCCAGACGATCTTGCGGCCTCCGGTCCACTTGACCAGCCGCTCGACGCCCAGGCCGACGTACTCCGGCTTGCCTTTGATCTCCCGCTCTCCGTGCGACACGGGGTAGACGTCGAACGCGACGATGTCGCCTCCCTTGGCGTACTCGGCGTAGTCCTCGCTGTGCCCGCTGCGCTCGCCGCGGCCATTATAGCCGTCCCAGGCCACCGACTGGCCGAAACCGAGGAACACTGGCCGCGTGGGATCCGCCTTGCGCATCGCCTGGTATATCTGGAGGATTTTGGCCGGCAGAATGGGCGGCCCGTAGCCGTTGCCTCCGGGGAGCGACTGAGAATTATCGGGCTCGTCCACCTGCAGCCAGCCGACGATGATCGGGTCGTCCTTGTGGGCCAGGCCCACGGCGTTCTGGTCGCAGATGACGTGCATTCCGTGTTTCTTGAGCTCGGCGAGCTGCGCTTCGGTCGGTCCCATCCACAGGCCGTTGTATAGATTGAAGCCCGCCTTCTGGTACCGGGGCGCATCGCTCGGCTCCTGGTTCCAGACGACGATGGGGAAGAAGGCGTCATCCTTCGGCGGCCCGTTCTTCCATTGCACATAGGGATTGGAGGCTTTCGGCCTGGCTTCGTCCGCGCCGGCGGCGACGGTCGCAGCCAGCAGGAGAGCGCACGCCGTCAGAGCTCGCCGCCCGATCATCATCGTTCTTCCTATTGCTGCTTGATCCGGTAGAGATGCACGTCCCAGTCGTTGAAGCGATCCGTGAACTTGCCGTCTGCCGGCTCGATCTTCCGGTCCTCGCCGAGGACTTCAACCTTCGCGCCGGCGGGGAGACCGTCGAGGGTGAAGGCGGCTTCCGTCTGACCGGGCTGCATGGCGACGGCGAAGACGTACGTCGCTCCGCCTTCCGTCTTCACCATCGTCGCCACCGGCACGGCCTTGTTCGAGCATTCCACCTTGAGCGCGTCCTTGACGGTGGGGCTGTTCAGGGCGGGCGCGAGTTCGTGGACCTGCTTGTTGATCGCCGTCACCCCGGCGAGCATCTCCGGATCGTCCAGCAGAGCGTGCTCGTCAAACTTGGGGCCCATTTGATGGCAGAAATAGAGGACTCCCTGGCTGCCGTTCACAAGGCTCATCCAGAATTCCGCCTTGACCTGTTTGGGCGTCGCTTTGCCCGCGCCCGAGATGTTCGTGCACTCGATGGTGTTCCAGACGATCTTCTTTCCGTCGGCCCATTTGTACAGCCGGCTGACGCCCCGGGCGACGAAATCCAGCTTACCTTTGACCGCCGCGTCACCCGACGCCGCGGGATAGATATCGAAGCCGACGATATCGCATCCCTTGAGGTACTGCGGCTCGGCATATTCGTCTCGTTTATCCGCGGGCACATTGCGGCCGTACCAGCCGTCCCAGGCCACACCCACGCCGAGACCGCAATATACCGGCCGCGTGGGATCCGCCTTGCGCATCGCTTCGTATCCCTTATGAATCTCGGCCGGTGAGATAGGCAATCCCCAACCCTTGCCTCCCGGAAGCTCCTGGGCATTGTCGGGCTCGTCGGGCTGCAGCCAGCCGATGATGGTCGGGTCGTCCTTATGGGCCAGGCCCACGGCGTTCTGCTCGCAGATCACCTGCATTCCGCATTTCTTGAGCTCAGCAAGCTGGGCCTCGGTAGGCCCTTCCCAGAGGGCGACGTAGACGTTGATGCCCGCCTGCCGGTACCTGACCGCATCGTTCGGCGCCTGGCACCAGACGGCGATGGGGAAATACGAGGCATCCTTCGGCGGCCCGTTCTTCCATTGCACGTAAGGGTTGGCGGGCGCCGGCTTGGGCTCGTCAGCTCCGGCCGCAAGGGCCGCGGCCAGCAGGATAGCGCAAGCCGTCAGGACTCGGCGGCCGATCATCATCGTTTCCCCTTTATCTACTTGATGCGATAGAGATGTACGTCCCAGCCGGCGAAGCGGTCCTTGAACTTGCCGTCCGCCGGCTCGATCTTCCGCTTTTCGCCGATCACTTCAACCTGCGCGGCGGCCGGGGGGCCGTCGAGAGTGAAGGCGGCTTCCGTCTCGCCCGGCTGCATGGCGACGGCGAAGACGTACGTCGTGCCGCCACGCCTCTTCACCATCGTCGCCACCGGCACGGCCTTGTTCGAGCATTCGACCTTGAGCGCGTCCTTGACAGTAGGGCTGTTCAGCACCGGGGCGAGTTCCCGGATTTCCCTGTTGATCGCCGTCACCGCAGGGAGCATCTCGGGGTCGTCGAGCAGCGCGTGCTCGTTGAATTTCGGTTTGAACGCAGTGACGAAATACTGGATTCCGCGGCTGCCGTGCACCAGGCTCATCCAGACTTCCGCCTTGACCTGCTTGGGCGTCGGCCGGGTATTCGAGCCGCCGATCAGCGTGCATTCGACTGTGTTCCAGACGATCTTGCGGCCTTCGGTCCACTGGACCAGCCGCTCGACGCCCTTGGCGACGAAATCCAGCTTGCCGTAGACTTGCGGGTTGTCATGCGACATGGGATAGATGTCGAAGTCGGCGATGTCGCACCCCTTGACGTACTCGGCGTAGTCCTCGGGGTGATTGGTGCGCACGCCGCGGCCGAACCAGTTGTCCCAGGCCACGCCCTGGCCGAGGCCCAGGAACACCGGCCGGCTGGGGTCCGCCTTGCGGAGCGCCTGGTAGATTTCAAGGACCCTGGCCGGCGTGACCGGCGGCGCGTAACCTTCCTTGCCCGGGATCTCTTGGGAATTGTCCGGTTCGTCCTGCTGCATCCAGCCGATGATGGTCGGATCGTTAACGTGCGCCAGGCCCACGGCATTCTGGTCGCAGATGACCGGCATTCCGTGTTTCTTCAACTCGGCGAGCTGGACCTCGGTCGGTCCTTCCCACAGGCCGATGTAAAGATTGAAGCCCGCCTTCTGGTACTTGGCCGCATTCACCGGGTTCTGGTTCCAGGCGGCGATGGGGAAATAGGACTCATCCTTCGGCGGGCCGTTCTTCCATTGCGCGTACGGGCTGACATACTCAGGTTTAGCCTCGTCGGCGCCAACCGAAATCGTCGCCGCCAGCAGGACCGCGGCCGTCGTCAGAACTCGACGCCAGATCATCCTCGTTGCTCCTTTTCGCTGGTAATCCGGTGACGCGGAGCCGGGCAACCTATGCGGCTTGAAGACGCCGATCTACCTGATCCGATAGATATGCGCGTCCCAGTCGCTGAAGTGATCGCGAATCTTGCCATCCGCCGGCTCGATGCTCCGGCGTTCGCCGACCACCCTGACCTGCGCGTCGGCGGCGAGACCGTCGAGCGTGAAGGCGGCATCCGTTTCGCCGGCCTTCATGGCGACGGCGAAGATGTACGTTGCGCCGCCTTGCTTCTTCACCATGGTCGCCAGCGGCACGTCCTTGTTCGAGGATTCCACCTTGACGCCGTCCGCGATGGTGGGGCTGTTCAGCACGGGCGCGAGCCGGGTGATCTGCCGGTTGAGCGCCGTCACCGCGGTGAGCATCTCGGGATCATCCAGCAGCGCATGCTCGTCGAACTTGGGCAGGAATTGATGGACGAAATAAATGATTCCCCGGCTTCCCTTCACCAGGCTCATCCAGACTTCCGTCCTGACCTGCTTGGGCGTCGGCTTGTCTTCGCCGTGGATCCGCGTGCATTCGAGGGCGTTCCAGGCGTACTTGCCTCCATCGCACCACTTGACCAGGCGCTCGACGCCGTGCCCGACGAAATCCAACTGGCCCCGGAGGTTCGCCGGCATGTTCGCCACGGGGTAGATGTCAAACGAGGCGATGTCGCATCCCTTGACGTACTCGGCGAAGTCCTCGGGGTGAATGTATGGGTTATCGGGCGCCATCCAGGGCTTCCTTCTCGTTTAAGAACTTGACACGAGGCCTGGATCGCATATAATGATGAAGGTAATCTGAAAGGATTTGCGAATGAGAAACGAACGGCGACGCATGCGCGGGCAGGCGCTGACGGAGTACGCGATCAATGTGGCTTTGATCTCGGTGCTCTGCATCGTCTACCTCATGGCCATGGGACAGGGCCTGCGGCTTGTTTTCACTGCGGCCGCCGAGGCCTTGAACTCCGGCGATCCGCGACCTCATCAGACTTCCTATTCCTCGCCGTCTCCCGGATTCGAGTGGCAGAACGGCGGCAACTAACGCGCTCATTCTCACTCCTCTCAGCCCGTTGGACCTTTTCGGGCTAGCGCCCTGAAGCGCCCATCCTCAGATAGTTTTCCTGCACCTGGTGCACGAATGCGACGTTCTCAAACCCGCGCGCGCTCTTCGAGTGCCAGTCCCGCAACGGATGCTCGATGTGCATCAGCGGCAGGCCGTCTATCTTGATCTGCTTGACGCCGGTGCGCGGAATCCGGTTGTGCAGCACGTCGTCGTCGCCGCCCCAGCCGAACGTCCGTTCGTCCCATCCGCCGACCTTCAGCCAGTTCTCGCACGAGAGATAGTTGCACGATCCCCAGCAGCTCTCGAAGACCGGGTGCCGTAGCCATTCCCACCATGCGCGGCGCGCGGCCTCAGCCTCATTGTTCCGCGTGCCGCGGCCCTTCCAGCCATCCCAGGCCACTCCGCGGCCGAAATTGATGAACACCGGCCGCGAGGGATCCGCCTTGCGGATCGCTTCGTATTCTTCGACGATCTTCGCCGGCGGCACGGGCGCGCCGCCGCTTTGGGCGTTGTCCGGTTCGTCGCCGTGCATCCAGCCGACGATGGTCGGATCGTCAATGTGCGCCAGGCCGACGGCGTTCTGCGCGCAGACGACCTGCATGCCGTCTTTCTTCAACTCGGCGAGCTGGGCCTCGGTCGGCCCTTCCCAGAGAGCGAAGTAGAGATTGATGCCCGCCTTCTGGTATTCCGGCGCCATGCCCGGCTCCTGGCACCAGACGGCGATGGGAAAGTAGCTGTCGTCCTTTGAGGGACCGTTCTTCCATTGCGCATAGGGGCTGGTGGACTCCGGCTTCGCTTCGTCCGCGCCGGCGGCGATGCCGGCAGCCAGCAGGATAGCGCACGTCGCCAGGACTCGCCGTCCGATCATCGTCGTTCCTCCTTTGACTATTTGATCCGATAGAGATGCACGTCCCAGTTGCGGAATTGATCTTTGAATTTGCCGTCCGCCGGCTCGATCTTCCGGTTTTCGCCGAGGACTTCGACCTGAGCGCCGGCCGGGAGGCCCTCGAGAGCGAACGCGGCTTCCGTTTCGCCGGGCTTCATGGCGACGGCGAAGACGTACGTCGCCCCGCCTTCCTTCTTCACCATGGCCGCGACCGGCACATTCTTGTTCGAGGATTCCACCTTGAGTGCGTCCTTCACGGTGGGGTTGTTCAGCGCGGGCGCGAGTTCATGGATCTGCTTGTCCAGCGCCGTCACCGCGACAAGCATTTCGGGATCGTCCAGGAGCGAGTGCTCGTTAAAGGTCGGCTTGAATTGATGGACGAAATAGATGATTCCCTGGCTGCCATGCACCAGGCTCATCCAGACTTCCGCCTTCACCTGCTTGGGCGTCGCCTTTCCGGTCCCGCCGATCCGCCCGCATTCGATGCAGTTCCAGACGACCTTGCGTCCTTCGGTCCATTTGACCAGCCGTTCGACGCCCAGGGCGACGAAATCCAGCTTGTTTTTGACTGCCGCGTCATCCGACGCCACGGGGTAGATGTCGAACGAGACGACGTCGCATCCCTTGACGTACTGGGGCTCGGCGTACGTCTCTCGCAGATTCTCGGGCACGTTGCGGCCATACCAGCCGTCCCAGGCCACGCCCACACCGAGATTGAGGAGCACCGGCCGGGTGGGATCCGCCTTGCGGACCGCTTCGTATTCGGCGAAAATTTTGGAGGGCAATATGGGCTGCCCGTAGCCTTTGCCGCCCGGGAGCTCCTGGGCGTTGTCCGGTTCATCGCCGTGCATCCAGCCGATGATGGTCGGGTCGTCCTTATGGGCCAGGCCGACGGCATTCTGGTCGCAGATGACCTGCATTCCGTTTTTCTTGAGCTCGGCGAGCTGGACTGCGGTCGGCCCCTGCCACAGGCCGACGTAGACGTTGATGCCCGCGCTCTTGTACCGGGCGGCATTCGCCGGCGCCTGCAGCCAGACGGCGATGGGGAAATAGCCGGCATCCTTCGGCGGCCCGTTCTTCCATTGCGCGTAGGGATTGGCGGCCTCGGGTTTCGCTTCGTCAGCGCCGGCTGCAATCGTCGCTGCCAGCAGGACAGCGCACGCCGCCAGGACTCGCCGCTGGATCGTCATCGTCTCTCCTTTATTACTTGATCCGATAGAGATGCACGTCCCAGTTGCTGAAATGGTCCTTGAACTTGCCGTCCGCCGGCTCGATCTTCCGGCCTTCGCCGAGGACTTCGACCTGGGCGCCGGCAGGGAGCCCTTCGAGGGCGAACGTGGCTTCCGTCTCGCCGGGCTTCATGGCGACGGCGAAGACGTACGTCGCTCCGCCTTCCTTCTTCACCATCGTCGCCACCGGGACCTCCTTGTTCGAGCCTTCCACCTTGAGCGCGTCCTTGACGGTGGGGCTGTTCAGCGCGGGCGCGAGCTCATGGATCTGCTTGTTGAGCGCCGTCACCGCAGTCAGCATCGGCGGATCGTCCAGCAGCGCATGCTCGTCGAACTTGGGCTTGAACTCATGGACGAAATAGGTGATTCCCTGGCTTCCGCTGACCAGGCTCATCCAGACTTCCGCTTTGACCTGCTTCGGTGTTGCCTTGCCGGTCCCGTTAATCGCCGTGCATTCGATCACGTTCCAGACGATCTTGTGTCCTCCAGTCCACTTGATCAGGTTCTCGACGCCGTGGGCGACCAGGTCCAACTGGCCTTTGACCGCCGGCTTCTCTACGTTCGACATGGGGTAGACGTCGAACGAGACGATGTCGCATCCCTTGGCGTACTCGGCGTAATCCTCGTCGTGCCCGGAGCGCACGCCGCGGTCCGGGAAGCCGTCCCATGCCACGGACCGGCCCAGATTGAGCAGCACCGGCCGGGTGGGATCCGCCTTGCGAACCGCATCGTATCCCGCAATGATCTTGGCCGGAAGGATGGGCGGCCCGTAACCTTTGCCGCCCGGGACCTCCTGGGCATTGTCCGGTTCGTCGCCGTGCATCCAGCCGATAATGGTCGGATCGTTCCTGTGAGCCAGGCCCACGGCATTCTGGTCGCAGATGAGCAGCGTCCCGGTCTTCTTGAGCGTAGCGAGGTCGGCTTCGGTCGGGCCCTGCCACAGGGCCATGTAAACGTTGATGCCCGCCTGCTTGAACCTGGCCGCATTCGCCGGGTCCTGGCACCAGACGGCGATGGGGAAGAAAGAGGCATCCTTCGGCGGCCCGTTCTTCCATTGGGCGTAGGGATTGGAAGCCTCGGGTTTGGCCTCGTCCGCGGCGACGGCAACAGTCGCCGCCAGCAGCACGACGCCTGTCGTCAGAACGCGCTGCCACATCGTCATCTTCGTCCCTCCTTATTCGCGGGGAATCCGGACCGGATCGCCAAGAGGAAAGCAAAGCGGAATCTATCCGCTGGACATGGCGTTGTCAAGGAGCTTGGCGGCGCGGTTTGTACAGTCGGGGTATCTAACCGGCGATTCGCCGAAGGAAGTCCGCGGCGATGTCGTCCAGCGCACGCGCCTGGTCGTCGGAAAGGCCGTTCTCCGCCGGCTTGGCCATCTCCTCCGCGGCGATCTCCTCCGCGCGCTTCCGCAGATGATCCGTCCCGCCGGCGTCCGCCGCCCGCCGCCCTCGGAACAGCAGGTCCGGCATGAAGAATTCCGAGCGGCAATGCGCGGCGGTGTGCTCCTGGTCGAGGAACGATCCCGCGATGCCCACGGCGCGGGTGACCTCCACCGCCAGCGCGTCGGCGGTCGTCGTGAACCCCCGGCGATACCGCAGCGCGAAGGCGATCATCTCGTTGTCAATCACCGCCTGCTCCGGAGAGATCGCCAGTTCCGATTCCAGTTGCCCGACGCCCCAGATGCAGTTGACGCCGCTCTCCATGTGGGAATGGAACCCGAACATTTTTTCCAGCGCCGCCTGTCCGTCGGGCGACAGGGCTTCCGTGGAGACCCACGAGGCGGACGGCAGGTCGTAGTACCGGCCCATGCGGGCGGAAATTTGAGCGAGCAGGGCGTTTTCCGGCCCGCCGGTCACCGCCACGGCCGCCCTCATATCGAAGATGTGCGCCAGGCCGAGGTTGTAAATGCAGGGCCGGCCCGGTTCCAGAAGCTGGTTGACGACGAGGCCGGCGAGGATCTCCGCATTCCCCACGGCGGCCGCGCCGGCGAGCGTCGCCGGACCCGAGGCGCCCGCCATCGGCTCTCCGTTGATGGAGACCGGAATCCCGTGGCCGGCCGTCTTGCGGAATATCTCGAGGGCCAGCCCCGTCCAGCGCAGCGGGCCGTGAGCGGTGAAGCCGACGCTGAACCAGGGATGTTCCCCGACGACCGGCTGCATCCGCGTCAGCGCCTCCGCGCCTTCCGGCGAAAAGCACAGGACGCGCAGGTGCTTGGAAGTGTTCTTTGCCATGACCTGCAAGCCCACCACGTCGCGCGCGGGAGGCGGCACGTCGTCCAGCGACATGCCGAAGACCGCCTGCACGTGGTCGAGACGATGCAGCAGCCGGCTCATGGCGGCCATGTCGCGCGAGGTGAAGAGCCGGTGTTCGCCGGAACGATGCAGGAACATCCCCGGGCAGGACCAGAAGACCGGTTCCGACACGGCCGACAGACGGGTGGGAGCGCCGCTGCGGTCGGTGAGGTCGAACTGCTTCGGGCACTGCGCGAGCGCCTCGGCGACCATCTCGGCGGGCAGCCTGACGCTGTCGTTCCGCGTCCCCGGCCTGGCGCCGCGCTTCAAGAGGAGCGACCTTATCTCGTCGTGGTCAATTCCGATGCCGGGGTTTTCGAGAAGCGCAATGGAAGCCTCGTGGATTCGAACCGCCTCTGCATCATATTGGCCCGAGACGCTCATCCGCGCCCTCTCAAACTGAACCTTCGAACCTGGATTGACGGGAGCTTACCACAAGATTCGCGCGCTGACAAGCATCCGGTCACTTCCGTTACCGCCTTGCGGCCGCGCCCGCGAATGCGCATGGAAACGCGCGGCCATAGCCGTTATACTCGCGTCAGGTCATCGGAGGGTTTTCGATGCGCGAGGGGAAAAAAGGGAGGCCGATCATGCGCAGGGAAATTTCGATTCTCGCCGCCGCGACGTTGCTTTTCGGGTTCTCGCGTGCGTTCGCCGCGCCGGAAACCGCCGCGCCGCCGCCCAAGCGCGTGCTCGGAAAATACACGATCTATCCCTCCGAGAAGCGCGCCGAGGTCCGCGCCACGGTCTGCCTCACTACCGGCATCCTGGACTTCTTCGCCGTCAACGCGGACAGCGGCAAGGAATACGAGTCCGTGCTCGTCCTCGAAGGCCAGTGCCACGACCTGCACGCGGCCCTCCTTGCGCTCGGCGCCAAACCGGGCGCCTTGCCCGAATCGTTCAAGGGCGACGCGGCCGCTCCGCCGCCGAAAGAGCCCGCCGCGTTCGGCAGCCGCGTGGGCATCGCGGTGCGCTGGAGCGACGACCAGGGCGAGCATACCGCGAATGCCGAATCCTGGCTGATTGATCGCGCCACGAAGAAGCCGCCGGAGAAACTCCAGTGGATCTTCACCGGCTCCTTCTCCGGGAAGACATCCGACGGACAGGAGGTCTACGTCGGCGACATGGAGCGGACGCCCGTCGGCCTCTGGTATCGCAAAGCCTGCGTGCTGAACGCCGCCTCGGCCGCCGGGAATCCGTACCGCGGCGACACGCTCGGCTTCGAGGTCAACACCGCGGCGGTTCCCAAAGTCGGCACGGAAGTCTGGGTCAGCTTCGTCCTGAAGTGAGAAGCGCGAATGGCGAATGCGGAAGCGCGTCATCATTCATCCCCCGGACCCCGCAGTTCAGTCTGGACCGTGCCGGCGGCCCTCGTGATCGTCATCGCGGTGGCGGCGGCGTACTCGAACAGCCTCGGCGGCCCGTTCATCTTCGACGACGTCGCCGCGATCCGGAAGAACCCGACCATCCGCAGCCTGCGCTCCGCCGAAGTTCTGATCCCGCCGGGCAAGACCACCGTGGCGCGCCGGCCGCTGACGAATTTGTCCTTCGCGGTCAATTACGCCATCGGCAAGCTCGCCGTGCACTCGTACCACACCGGGAACCTGCTCATCCACCTGCTGGCCGCGCTGACGCTGTTCGGCATTGTCCGCCGCACGCTGCTGCTGCCGGCGCTGCGCCAGCGGTTCGGCGGCGCCTCGACCGGACTGGCGGCGGCCGCGGCGCTGATCTGGGCGTTGCATCCGCTGCAGACTGAATCGGTGACCTACGTCGTCCAGCGCGCCGAGTCGCTGATGGGGATCTGTTACCTGCTGACGTTGTACGCGGTTATCCGCGGCGCGTCGAGCGAACGCCCGTGGCCCTGGTACGCCGGCGCAATCGCCGTCTGCGCGCTGGGAATGGGCGCGAAGGAAGTGATGGCCACGGCGCCGATCGTCGTGCTGCTGTACGACCGCGCGTTCCTCACCGGGTCGTTCCGCGAAACCTACCACCGGCGCGGGGCGCTCTACCTGGGGCTGGCGGCGACCTGGGCGGTGCTCGGCGCGATGATGCTTCTGGGCAAGGCGGCCGGCGGCGCGGGCTTCGGGCTGGACGTGGGGCCCTGGGAATACGCGCGCACGCAGCCGGGCGTCATTCTGCACTACCTGCGGCTGAGCTTCTGGCCGAGCTCGCTGTGCTTCGACTATTCCTGGCCGATCGCGGCGAGCGCCTTGCAGGACCTGCCGGCGGCGCTGGTCATCGCGGCGCTGCTGGCCGCAATCTTGTGGGCGCTGTGGCGGGCGCCCGCGCTGGGGTTTTTCGGCGCGTGGTTCTTCCTGGTCCTGGCGCCCAGCTCGAGCTTTTTGCCGATCGCGACGGAGGTCGCCGCTGAGCATCGAATGTATCTGCCGCTGGCGGCGCCGGTCGTAGTGGTGGTTCTCGCGGCCTACATGGCCACCGAGCACTTGTCGCGCGGGCGACTGGTCCTCGTGATAGCATCTCTGCTGGCGTTGTGCGCGGCGGCCGGACTGGGCGCGCTGACGTACCAACGCAACGCGCAATACCGCAGCGAAATCTCGATCTGGGAGGACACCACCCGCAAGCGGCCGGAGAACGCGCGCGCCTGGAGCGCCCTCGGCCAGGCTTACGACGACGCGTCCCGCTACGATGACGCGATCCGGGTCTGCGACAGATCTCTCGCGGTGGGCGCGGGCGCGAACCTCTTCGACACCGCCACAGCATACTGTAACCGCGGCGTGGCCTGTGCGGCGACCGGCCGGCTTTCCGAGGCCATCCAGGATTACGACAAAGCCGTCTCGTTTACCCCGGACTACGCCCTCGCTTATTACAACCGCGGCCTCGCCTGCGCGGCGATGGGCCGCCTGGCCGAGGCCATCGAGGATTACGACAAGGCCATTGCGTTGAACCCGGATTATGCCGAGGCGCATGAAGACCGCGGCATCGCTTATGCGCGGGCCGGACGCGCCGACGAGGCCCTCCGCGACCTCGACCAGGCGCTCCGATTGGATCCGGACTACGCCGCCGGCTACTACAACCGGGCCCTCGCTTTTTACACGATGAAGGCTTACGGCAAGGCCCGGGCCGACGTGGAGATGTTTGTGCGGCTGGGCGGGCGGCCGGACCCTGGGTTCCTCAAGGCGCTGGACCAGGCCACAGGAACCGCGCGATGAGCCCGACCATGAGCCACAGTACGAGGACAATCCTGGCGGCCGCCGTCATCGTCGTCGCGGTGGCGGCGGCGTACTCGAAGAGCTTCAGCGGCCCATTCATCTTCGACGACACCACCGCGATTCAGAGGAACGCGACCATCCGCAGCCTGCGCTCTGTCGAGGTCCTGGTCCCGCCGGCCAACGTCACCCTGGCGCGCCGGCCGCTGGCGAACCTGTCCTTCGCTTTCAACTACGCCATCGGCCGGCTCGAGGTGCGTTCGTACCACGCCGGGAACCTGCTCATTCACCTCCTGGCGGCGCTGACGCTCTTCGGCATTGTCCGCCGCACACTGCTGCTGCCGCGGCTGCGCGACCGTTTCGCCCGCGCCTCGACCGGACTGGCGGCGGCCGTGGCGCTGATCTGGGCGCTGCATCCGCTGCAGACCGAATCGGTGACGTATATCGTCCAGCGCGTCGAGTCGCTCGCGGGGCTCTGTTATCTGCTCACGCTGTACGCGGTGATCCGCGGCGCGTCGGGCGAGCGGCCGCGGCGGTGGAACGCGGCTGCCATCGCCGCCTGCGCGCTGGGAATGGGCGTGAAGGAAGTGATAGCCACCGTGCCGGTCGTCGTGCTGCTGTACGACCGCGCGTTCCTCGCCGGGTCATTCCGCGAAGCGTTCCGCCGGCGCGGCGCGCTCTACCTTGGACTGGCGGCGACCTGGGCGGTGTTCGGCGCGATGATGCTTCTCTATAAGGGATCCGGCGCCGCCGGCTTTGGGATCAGCATGGTCACGCCGTGGCAGTACGCGCTCACGCAGCCGGGCGTGATTCTCCATTACCTGCGGCTGAGTTTCTGGCCGCTGCCGCTCTGCCTGGATTATTCCTGGCCGTTCGCGACGGCGTTCAGCCAGGTGGCGCTTGAAGTAATCGCGCTGGCGGCGCTGCTGGCCGCGACGGCCTGGGCGGTGGTCAGGCGGCCGATGGCGGGATTTCTGGGCGCGTGGTTTTTCCTGATCCTCGCGCCGACCTCATCGTTCATGCCGATTAAAGACGCCTGCTTCGAGCACCGGATGTATCTTTCGCTGGCGGCGGTCGTCGCGGGCGCGGTGATCGCCGGCTATGCGTTCATCCGGCGGCTGACGCGTCACACGGCGCCGGCGGCCGTGGTCCTTGCGCTGGCGGTCGCCGCCGCGCTGGGCTGCGCCACTTTCCGGCGCAACGCGGATTACCGGACGGAAATCTCGATCTGGGAGGACACGACCCGCAAGCGGCCGGAGAATTCCCGCGCCTGGAGCAACCTCGGCGAGGCTTACGTCAACGCGTCGCGCTACGTTGATGCGATCCGCGCCTGCGATAAGGCTCTTGACCTGGAGCCGAACTTCCCGCCGGCTTACCAAATCCGCGGCCTTGCCTATGCGGGCGCCGGCCGCCTGAGCGAGGCCATCCGGGATTACGACCAGGCCATCGCGTTGAAGCCGGACTTCGCCGCCTTCTACAACAGCCGCGGCTCTGCCGAGGCGCAGATCGGCCGTCCCAACGAGGCCATCGCGGATTGCAGCAAGGCCATCGCGTTGAAGCCGGATTCGGCCGAGGCCTACAACAACCGCGGAATCGTTTACGCGCGGGCGGGACGCTCCGCCGAGGCTCTCCGCGACTATGACGAGGCCATCAAGCTGGACCCCGACTACGCCACGGCCTACAATAACCGCGGCAATGCGCGCGCCGACGCTCACCGCGATTCCGAGGCCATCGCCGATTACGGCCAGGCCATCGCGTTGAAGCCGGATTTTGCCGAGGCCTATAACAACCGCGGCGGCGCTTATGCCCGGAGCGCCCGCTTCGACGAAGCCCTGCGGGATTTCAACGAGGCCATCGCGCTGAGGCCCGACTACGCCGGCGCTTATTACAACCGGGCGAGGCTCCATTTCCAGAGGAAGGAATACGGCCGGGCGCTGGCCGACGTGAAGATGTACGAAAAGCTCGGCGGCCGGCCGGATCCCGCTCTCGTCAAGGCGCTTCAGAAGGCCGCCGGCCCGGACTGAGCGGAAACAGTTGAAATACCCTCCCGGTTGAAAGCCCCGGTTCATACTGCTAGCATAAGACGCTTGTGCGAAATGATCTCTGCCTTGGGAGATGGAAAATGACGGCAAGACTCCGCGCGGGCGCCCGGACTGCGGGCGTCCTCCTGGCGTTTCTGGCGGTCGCTTTATGCGGGTGCCGCTCGGCGCAGCCAAGCGCCGAAGACCTGCCGACGATGATCCATCACGCGCAGGAGCACGTGTTCCCGTCGCTGGTCTTCGTCAAGCCGATCCGCCAGTACGTCGCCTCCGGCGAGCGCGTGCTCCAGCAGGTCTTCGGCAGCGGCGTGATCATCAGCCCGGACGGATACGTGGTCACGAACAGCCACGTGGCGAACGGCGCCACCGAGATCAAATGCGTGCTCTTCGACAGCGAGATGCTCCCCGCGCGGCTGGTCGGCCTCGACCCGGATACGGACCTGGCGCTGCTCCAGATCCAGTTGCCCGCCGGACACAGCCCGTTGCCGGCGTGCGAATTCACCGATTCGGACATGATCCAGCCCGGGCAATTCGTGCTGGCGCTGGGCAGCCCGTTCGGGTTCAGCCGGTCCATTTCGCTGGGCATCATCAGTTCCCCGCGCCGGTATCTGGACGTCGCGCCGTACAACCTGTGGATCCAGACGGACGCGCCGATCAACCCGGGCAACTCCGGCGGGCCGCTCGTGGACGCGCGCGGGAAAATCGTCGGCATCACCACGCTGCGCATCTCTCAGGGACAGGGCATCGGTTTCGCGATTCCCTCGAACACGGTCCGGCGCGTCATCGCCCAGTTGCAGGAGAAAGGCAAGGTCGAACGCGTGTACAGCGGCATCCAGCTCGAGCCGCTGCGGGACTTCCTGCGCGACGTGATCACCCCCGGCGACGACGGCGTTCTGGTCGGCGGCGTGGAGGAAAACTCTCCGGCGGCCGTCGGCGGCCTGCAGGCGGGCGACCTGATCCTCAGCCTCAATGGCCTGCCGGTGCACGGCACGTTCCTCGAGGACATCCCGGACGTGCGGAACAGCTTCGCCTCGCTGCCGCCGGACACGCCCGCGAAGCTCCAGGTGCGCCGCGGGACGGAGACGATCGAGCTGAGCTTCTCGCCCATCCTCAAGCAGGCGCTCGCCTCCGAAGGGCTCGAACTGCCGATGTGGAACTGCAGCGTGCAGGAGATCAGCAAGTTCCGCACGCCGAACCTCTCCTACTTCGTCCCGCGCGGCGTTTACGTTCTCGGCGCCCTGGGCAACGCGCGCGTCAGCGGGCTGCGCCCCGGCGACATCATCCTCTCGATTGATCACACGCCGATCGCAACGCCGGCGGACATCCAGGAGGCCTACCGACGCCTGAGCCGGCTCGATCCGGGCCGGCGCACGGCGCTCATCGAGGTGCTCCGGTCCGGCTACCGGCAGTTTATCGTGCTCGACTTCAACCGCGATTACAAACACACAGCCGAGTAAGCGGGAGTCCCAAATGAAGGCGCTCACCTGTTTCCTCGCCGCCGCACTGTTCGCCGCATCGGCCGCTGCACAGCAGGACGCGCCGGTCGCTCCGCTGGCCGCAGCGGCCGCTCCGGCGACGACGCCCGAGATCGCTCCGCCGGCCGCAGCGGCCGCTCCGGCGACGACACCGGAGATCGCTCTGCCCGCCGTCCCGGCCGCTCGGCCCGGCGCTAGGCGCGACGCCGCCATCAAGCTGGCCTATGAGACCCTGCCGCCGTGCATGGTCGCCGTGAAGATCAAGGTGCTCGAGGAGCGCGAGGCGAGCTACGAAGAGCGCTCGCCGATCGAGGCCATGTTCGACGCCGTCGTGCGCGAGCGCCTTCCGGTGCTCGTCTCGGGCGTCCGCGTGAGCCCCGAAGGGCTCGTCCTCATCCGCGACCCGAACCTGCCGCTCAAGCGCTACGAGGAAATCACCGCGACCGACGCCGCCGGCGCCGCCATGCCGATGCGCGTCGCCGCCGTGCTCGAACACTACGCCGCCGTCCTCCTCGAACCGGTCACGCCGCCGGCGCAGAAACTGCCGTGCCTCACCTTCGAGAAAACCGACCTTCAGACCGGCGACAGGCTCCTCCTGGCCCAGCCGGCCTTCATCGAAGACGCGCTGGCCTTCGAGGTGGACGAGGACTTCGCATCGTCCGTGGCCGTCGAGGCCGAAGAGAAGCACATGCAGTTGGCCTGGTGGCAGGAGCCGACGGAGAATGAGGTGTACTCGAATGTCGCGCCGGCGACCGCGCCGATCGTCTTCGACGGCCGCGGACGCGCCATCGGCATCGGCCTGGACAACAGCCTCTGGACGAGCAGCGACGGCGCCGATTCCTGGATCGGCACGCGGATCATGGCCGACGACCGCCGGACGCCCGACGCGCTGGCGGCGGCCTCGCAGAAGATCATCGCCGCCGCGCGCGCGAGCGTGAAGGAGATCGAGATCACGTTCCGCAGCGACAGCCGCGTTTCGGACGAACTCCGGCTCGAAGAGGGCCGCCTGATGCTGTACGGCCTGCTGCTCGACAAGGACGGCAAGATCTTCGTGCCGACCGATCTGGACCGGTTCACCGTGCGGAAGATTGACAAGATCACGGTGATCGAGGGAGACCAGCGGATTGAAACGCAGTTCCTCGGCCTGTTCCGCGACTTCGGCGGGTTCCTCATCAAGGCCAAGAAGGTCACCGGCGATCCGGCGGCGCTCGTGGAGCAGGGGCCGCTCCCGCGCGGCAAGATCTTCTATTCGCTCAGCGTGCGCCGGCGATACGGACAGCGGTCCGACGAGGTCGAGTACAACCGCTACCTCGACGTCGCCAAGTCGTATAAAGAAGCCCGCTACCCCATGCCGCGCAAACCGCTGCGCGCGGGGGATTTCCTCGCCGACGAGGATGGCCGCCTGCTCGGCTTCTGCGCGCCGTTCCGCAGAGAGGACAGGGACGAAATCCTCGCCCGCCAGCGTAACTCGCAGGACACGGCGCGGCAGACGAGACCGTATCTCTTCTCCGAGGTCGCCGCGGTGCTGCGCGCGCCGCAGGGGCATTTCGACCCGTTCGGGCGGCCGATGTCGCGCAAGGAAGAGCTCCGGCCGGCCTGGCTCGGAGTCGAGTTCCAGCCGATGAGCGCCGCGCTGGCGCGCGCGCTGGATGCCGAGAACGCCACGCGCGGCGGCGCTCGCGGCCTGCTGGTCACCGACGTCTACGACGCCTCGCCCGCCACGCGCAACGGCATCAAGCCCGGCGACATTCTGCTCTCCATCGGCCTGCAGGGCCGCGCTGGGGAGATTGACCTGGCGGTTCCCGCCGGCGGCGGCGAAAGCCGCAGGTCCGAGAATCAAGGACGCCTCTGGCGCCCGACGGTCAATTACCTGACGCTGCTGCTCACGCAAATCGGCCCCGGGCGCGAGGCGCGCCTTCGGCTGCTCCAGGGAAACAAGGAGAAGACCCTCGACTTCACCGTGGAGAAGGCGCCGGACGACTTCGACAATGCCGACCAGTACCAGGAGACCTCGATCGGCCTGACCGTGCGCGAACTGACCTATGAAGTCCGCAAAGTGCTGCGGCTCCCGCCCGACGCGCCCGGCGTCGTCGTCAGCCAGGTCCAGGGCGGCAGCAGGGCGGCCGTGGCGCAGATTTCGTCGTATGAGATCATCTCCAGCGTCAACGGCCAGCCGGCCACAACGCTCCAGGAATTCGAGCGGCTCGTCCGCGCCGCGCAGGCCACCGGAAAGATCGAGTTCCTGGTCGCGGACCTTGGCGTAATGCGTATCGTCGAGCTCGAGGTCCCCGTCGCCGCGCAATAGGACAGGTTTCCAAAACTCGTAATCGTAATCCTAATCGTAATCGTACTCGGCCGTTCATGTGGCAGGACGGAAAACGGCGATTATGATTACGATTACGATTACGATTACGAAATATGTTCATCGCTCCGTGCCTTTCGCGGGCTATGAAACAGGCTGTTGAGCGCGTGCCGGATGAACTCCACACTCTTCTCCGTTCCTGCGTCCTCTGTCCGCACCTCTGCCGCGTGGACCGCCTGGCCGGCGAACTCGGCGTCTGCAGGACCGGCGCGGAACCGGTGATCGCCTCCGCCGGAGCGCATTTCGGCGAGGAGCCGCCGCTCGCCGGGACGCGAGGCTCCGGGACGATCTTCTTCACCGGCTGCAATCTCGGCTGCGTCTTCTGCCAGAACTACGAGACCAGCCGGCTTCGCGACGGGCGGCAGATCAGCGAGGACGACCTCGCCGAAATCATGCTGAACCTGCAGCGCGCCGGCTGCCACAACGTCAACCTGGTCACGCCGACGCACCAAGTCCCGGCGATTTTCGCGGCGCTCAAAACCGCCCGCGCCCGCGGCCTGCGGCTTCCCACCGTCTTCAATTGCGGCGGATACGAGCGGCCGGAGATCCTGCGGCTGCTCGAGGGCCAGGTGCAGATTTACATGCCCGACGCCCAGTTATTTATTAACACCCTACAAACCCCTGTAAAACCGTGCCTTTTGCCTCCCCTGAGCGTCAGAGCAAGGCTCAAGGCGTCCGGACTCGCCTGAAGCCACCGGATTGAGCCGGATAGCCTACCGGTAGCCTGCCCTTGACCTTACCCGCCTGACATCCTACCGCCCCTTTCGCCTGTCGGGGGCTTGTGGTAGAATACCGCCACTTCAAGGGCAGAGGCGAGAGGAGCAAGACGAGGGCGACGGCGAGATGCTTGACCCGTTACCCCGTGGGATTACCGCCGTGAGTCTAAATATTAGAGGGCTGCGACAATGAATGCGAATGTACAGAGAGACGGAGAAATCGTGAAGGTGAATACGGCGACCCTGCAAATTATTGCTTTTTATCTGCTCGGGTGCTTCTTTGTCCTTATGGGGATAAGAGACGTCTACAAAGCATCAACAACCCCATTGACATCCATCATCTACGAACAGTTAGCATTTACCTACTTCATGGGCGGACTCCTGGCTTTTGCAATAAGCTTTGTCCTTAGATACACCAATAAGCGACTTCAACTCATAAACAAGCGGGTTGCGGCTCTTGAGGCGAAAGCCGAGAAACATCCTTGACGGGCACATCGCTATGAAGTTGGCATAAGGTAGTAATAAGGCTATAGTTGAGAGGGCAACTAATGACAGCGTATGAAACTGATTTGCACAAGTTAGATGTTTTGCTGCAGATGGTGAAAAAGTCAGGGGCAAGGACTCCAATCAAATACCTTGACTTTTACAAACAGGCGGGCATTACAGTTGAGGACGGGGAGTATTTTATCACACGATATAGCAAAAGTAACAACGGGTTTATAGATATGGCAATGGGTGTCTTTATTGTTATGTTTAGACAAGACATTGATTGTGCCCGCTTGCACCTCATTGAGGGGCTGGCAGAGAAAAAGCGAGACCTGTTACAAAGGAGACTTAAGGCGTGGGTGCCGCTCTGGTCTCTTGTTCTTGCATTTATCGCCTTTGTGTTTTCTCTTATCTGGACTTTCACGGCACAACGCAGCGTTGAAAAAGAAATGACCGATGTTGAGCATAGACTTACTCTATTGGAGCAACGCAACGCTTTGACAAAATGAAAGTGATTAGAGCCTGTTTCATAACTGAAATAACGTGCTCGGCCCATCCATTTTCGTAATCGTAATCCTAATCGTAATCGTAATCGCCGTTTGCTCTTACGGCCAGACGAAGGCCGATTACGAGTAAGATTACG
>JBKQWE010000056.1:0-52860 GCA_052139675.1 Candidatus Brocadiia bacterium | reverse complement strand
AGCGGCTCGTTCATGGTTCCCCTTTGTGCCCCATTTCTTCCAGCCTAGCGCGGCACTTGGACGGCGTCAAGACGCGCCGTTCGTCCGGTGATGAAACTGGGAGTGGGCGACGATGGCTGTCCGCGGGCGGAGGGATTAGATCCCCGAGGTCACTTCAGCACTTCCATAATCAAAATCGTCTGATCGTCCGTGCGGGACAGGCCGTTGGCGTGGGCGGTTACGGCGGCGACGATGGCTTCGAGGAGTCTGGCGGCGGAGAGTTCGGCGTTCTCGCGGAGGCAATCGTACAGGCGGTGGAAGCCGAAACGTTCGCCTTCCGCGTTCGGGATATCGGTGATGCCGTCGGTGCAGAGGACGAATTTGTCGCCGGGCGAGAGCGGCAGGCGGTCTTCCTGGTACTTCATGTCGGGGTTGACGCCGGCGAGCAGGTCCACCCAATCGTCGAGCCACTCGACTTCGCCGGTGGAGCCCCGGACGAGGATCGGCGCGGGGTTGTGCCCGGCGTTGCTGTAGCGCAGCTCGTGGGCGGTCACGTCGTAGATCGCGAAGACCACCGCGGCGAAGCTGCTGGACGGCGTCAGGCGTTCGAGGACGTTGTTCAGCCGCGCCATGAACTCGTGCGGGCTCTGCTCGGGCGACCAGCCGAATTCGAACGTGGTCTTGATCAGGCCGGTGATGAACGCCGCCGCCATGCCGTGCCCGGAAACGTCGGCCATCAGGAGCGCGACGCGGTGGTCGTCGAGCTGCTTGAGGTCGTAATAGTCGCCGCCGACGGCCATCTCGGGCAGGAAGACGTGCGCGAAGGCGAGCTGCTGCGGGAACGGGCTCTTCATCGGATCGGGCAGGAACATGCGCTGGATGCCGCGGGCGGTCTCGAGGTCGCCGGCGAGGAAATGCTTTTCGCGCGCCATTTCGGCGGCATGGCGGCGCTCGACTTCTGCGGCGCGGCGTTCCCAGTCGCCGTCCAGAATACCACAGTTCCGAAGGATCACGAAGGTTCCTAACCCCACGACTACAATCGCGGCTGCAACGACGGCCCAGGCCAAAACAGAAGCCGCAATCGCGCTGGAATAGAAAAGCGCCAGGAGGCAGGACGTGAGCGTCACGAGACTGGCGAGCAGCGCGATCACCGGCGCGGATCGAAGAAGCCGTTCCAGGATGCTGCGCGGGGCGAAGGGCGTGCCATGCTTCATGCCTGCGTGTTCCAGCGCGCGGTCTTCCTGTGATGGCTGGAGTGTCATTTCAGAGGATCAAAATCCTCATCTCGCGCGCTCTCTGATCGAGCGTTTTGCGTCAGGCCAATCGCAAAACGCAGATTTGCCGGCGCGAACGCGGCTCATCCGGGCCCGCAGCACGTCGGCATGCCAGGAAGGCGAGGCGACGGCGCCGGGCGTGCGCTGGAGGTCGTCCCAGATTTCCTCCAAGGCGCGGAGTTTGTCCGAAATCTTCATCTTGCCAAGAGGTATCGTGACTGCCATGGCTCTCTCCTGACATTCTCGCGCGCGGCTCAGTAGTTCTTGCGCTGGCGCGAGGTGGGAATATTGAGCGACTTGCGGTACTTCGTCACCGTCCGCCTCGCGATGTGGACGCCCCCGTCGCCGAGCTTTTTCACGATGTCGTCGTCGCTGAGCGGATTCACTTTGTCCTCGTCCTCGACGAGCCGCTTGATGCGCTCTTTGACCGCGTCCCAGGTCTGCATCTCGCCCTCGCCGGAGACGGTGCCGCCGGTGAAGAAGAATTTCATCGGCAGCAGGCCGCGCGGCGTCTGCATGTACTTGTGGCGAATGGCGCGGCTCACGGTGGCGACGTGGATGCCGGCCGTGTCGGCCACTTCCTGCATCTTGAGCGGCCGCAGGTGCGAGAGGCCCTTTTCCAGGAACTCCTGCTGCGCGCGGACGATGTCGTGGCTCACCTTGAGCAGCGTCTTGCGCCGCTGCTGGATCGAGTCAATCAGCCAGCGCGCGGACTCCATCTTCTTCTGCAGGAATTGCCGCGCCTCCGGCTCCAGGCCTTTGCCGCCGAGCAGCTCGCGGTACTGCTGGCTGATGCGCAGGCGCGGGAGCGTGGTGTCGTCGAGGCGGATCTCGTAGTGGTCGTCCACGAACTCGACGAAGACGTCGGGCGCGACGATCGGCACCACCTCGTTGTCGTAGATCCGGCCGGGCGCGGGATGGAGCAGGCAGACCACCGCGATGGCGCGCTTCACGTCCTCGATGTCGCGGTCGGTTTCCTTGGCGATCTTCGGGAACCGGTTCCCCTCGATGTCCTTGAGGTGGTGGAGGACGATCTCGCGCTCGAGCGCGTAGTCCGGGTCGGTCGGGTCCAACTGGAGGAGCAGGCATTCGACCAGGTTGCGGGCGCCGACGCCGGCCGGGTCGAGCCGCTGCACGACCTCCAGCGCCGCTTCCACTTCCTGCGACGTGGCGGGCCGGTCAAGCGATTCGGCGATCTCGTCAACCGAGTAGGCCAGCCGCCCGTCGCGGTCGAGGTTGTTGATGACGCCCTCGCAGATCTCGCGCCGGCGCGAGGAGAGGTCGAGGAACCGGATCTGCTCGGTGAGGTGGTCGCGCAGCGAGGGCTGCCGGCCGGGCGTGTTCTGGATCGCCTCCATCTTCTCGTCGCGCTCGCCGTCGCCGGCGGGCCGCCGCGACGCGGTCTGCGTGAAGTAGTCGTGGAAATCGCGCGAGACGTCGTCAATCTTGCTGTACTTGTCGGTCTGCTCGGCGGTCTCGGCGCGGGTGAGCGCGACGGGGCGTTCGAACCCCTCGGGATCGGATTCCTCCTCGAGCTCGAGCGTCGGGTTTTCGAGCTGCTCCTGCTCGATGCGTTCCTGCAGCGCCATGAGCGGCAGTTGCAGGATCTCGATGGACTGAATGATCTGCGGCGCCATCTTCAGCCGCTGCTCGAGGCGCGGCTGCATGCTGATTTCCATTCGGCCCACGTTCGGTCCTCCCTACATCTCTTTGCGGCCGGCGAGCGCCTCGGAAAGGATGGCGGTGTTGGCGTGTTCGATCGCGCTGCCCGGGGCCAGCCCGCGCGCGAGGCGCGTCACGCGCACGCCCAGTTCCGAAAGCTTCCGGCTCAGGAACAGCGCCGTGCCGTCGCCTTCCAGGTTCGGGTTCGTCGCCATGATAACCTCTTTGACCGAGCCGCGCTTGACCCGATCAAGGAGCGAGGCGATCTCGAGCGATTCCGGCCCGACGCCGTCGAGCGGCGCAATGCGTCCCATGAGCACGTGGTACAGTCCGCGGAAGCTGCCGGCCGCCTCGATGGCGAACACGTCCTTCGGCTCTTCGACGACGCAGACGACGCTCGCGTCCCGCCGCGGGTCGGCGCAGAGCCGGCACGGGTCGGTCTCGGTGATGTTGTGGCACTGCGAGCAGTGGCCGACCTTTTCCTTCACGTCGCGGATGTCCTGCGCCAGGCGCTCCATCTCGCCCTTGGGCGCGCGCAGGACGTAATAGGTCAGCCGCTCGGCCGTGCGCTGGCCGATGCCGGGCATGCGCCCGAACGCCTCAACCAGGCGCTTCATCGAATCGGTGAATGCGTCCATCGTTAGAACATTCCCGGGATGCCGATCCCGCCGGTGATCTTCGACATCGCTTCGGCGTGCGCGTCGGCGGCCTTCTTCATGGCCTGGGAGACGGCGACTTTGACGAGGTCCTCGAGCATCTCCACTTCTTCGGGATCCACCGCCTCGCGGGCGATTTTGACGGCGAGGATCTCGCGCTGCCCGTTGACGTGCACCGTGACGGTCCCGCCGCCGGCGGCGCCTTCATAAACGCGCTCCTTGAGGTCGTTCTGCAAGTCCACCAGCCGCTTCTGCATCATCTCGGCCTGCCGGTGCATGTCCTGAAAACCGCCGCCCATCCCGAAGCCTTTTGCCATCTGCGGATCCTCCCTTGTCCTGTCGGTCACTGCAAAAAGCGTTTTTCAACGCGCAGCTCGGCGGCTCAGGATACGATCTGGCCCTCGAGTTTCTGCTTTAGCTCCTGGATCATCTCATCGCTCTTTCCCGCCTCGGCAGGAGACTGCCGGGCCGGTTCGCTCTCCAGAGTTACAATCGTCAGTTTCACCGGTTGATTCAATAAGCGCGCGAGAATCTGCTGGAGCTTGCGGCGGTTCTCCAGCTTGTCGGCCTCTTCGCGCGCGGCGGCGCGGTCGGGCGGGAACGCGATCACGACCTCTCCGTTCTGGACGCGCTGCAGGCGGCCGGCGGCGACCTGGGCATAGAGCCAGGAGTTCTTGTGCGCCTCGTCCAGGAATCGGCGCCAGAGATCGGCGGCGTCCGCGGGCGCATCTTCGCGGACCGCCGCGGCGGAATCGGGGCCTTCCGCGCTCTCCACCGGCCGCGAGGCCGGCGGGCTGGGCCGCTGCGGATTTACCGCCGGGCGCGGAGCCGGAGCCTTCGTGTTTCCATATTGCGCGGCCGGCGCGGGCGGCGCGGATTTCTCCGCCCCTTCTTCCAGCGCCGCCAGCTTCTCGATCAGCTCGCCGACGGAAGCGAGGCCGTCCGACTGCGCGAGCTTCACCAGCGCCATTTCCAGCACGATCCGGTCATCCTGTCCTTCGCGGATGCGGCGCCGCGCGCCGTTGAGGATCTCCGCGATGTACAGCAGTTGGTCGGCCGAAAGGTCCTTCCCCACCGCGACGACCGCGGCGGCGCCTTCGGGCGAGCGGTCGAGCAGGTCCGTGTCGGCGCCGCAGCTCTGGCCGACCAGCACGTCGCGGACGTAGCCGGTGAGCTGGTCGAGCAGCTCGCCGACGTCCATCCCGCGCGCAAGCAGTTCCGAGGCCGTCTTAAGCAGCCCGGCGGCGTCCTTCTCGCGGACCATCTTCAGCAGGCGCGCCATCTCGTCGTCGCCGAGCGCGCCGAGGAGTCCGGCGACCGCGTCGCGGTCCGGCTTGCCGCCGCAGAAGGAGAGGATCTGGTCGAGCAGGCTGAGCGCGTCGCGCATACTGCCGCGCGCGCGCCGGGCCGTCAGCGCCATCACGTCGGCGGGCACGGCCAGTTTCTCGGCCTTGCAGATCTCCGTGAGCTTCTTGACGATGTCCAGGTTGGAGATGCGGCGGAAGTCCAGGCGCTGCACGCGCGAGAGGACCGTCTCCGGCAGCTTGGCCGCCGCGGTGGTGGCGAAGATGAACTTCACGTGCGGCGGCGGCTCCTCGAGCGTCTTGAGGAGCGCGTTGAAGGCGGAAATGCTGAGCATGTGGACTTCGTCAACGTAATAGATTTTGAAGCGCGAGTGCGCGGGCGCGTAGCGGGAATTCTGCGTGATGTCGCGCACTTCTTCCACGCCGTTGTTCGAGGCGCCGTCAATCTCGATCACGTCCACGTCCTGCCCGGAAGCGATGGCTTTGCATTGCTCGCACTTGTCGCAGGGCTTGTCGGTAGGGCCCTTGACGCAGTTGAGCGCCTTGGCGAAGACGCGCGCCATCGAGGTCTTCCCGACGCCGCGCGGCCCGCAGAAAAGGTACGCGTGCGCCACGCGGTCCAGCTTGATGGCGTTCTTGAGGGTCTCGGCGATGATATCCTGCCCGACGAAACCCTCGAACGTTCCCGGGCGGTACTTTCGCGCCAGAACCAGGTATGCCATAACGATCCCGACAGGTTCGATTTCCGCGCCTCGGCGATGGCCGGGCGAACAAGTGAAAAGGCCGTGCGCCTTTCCTCGGTTCTACGCCCTGAGCGCCGTCATGCCGGTTAGCTCCAGCCAGGTTGCCCCACGGCACATAGCGGTACCCGCTTAGGGATGCTTCCTTCCGGACCTGACCCGGTTCACAGGCCGCTATTGCATGGGACCCGACTTTCGACGCCACCTCGCATGACAACGGTACAGAACGATCGAATCTCTGAAAGGCTTCGACCCTGCTGGGCGGGTTGCAGGTTTGTTAGGGTACCGCCAGCTCCCCATCTAGCACGGCCTCTCCACCTCTCAGCGCCGCGTCTTCACGCGCGGCGCTCGACTTCTCTCTGGATTCTAGCCGACCCCGCGCAAGGTGTCAAACTCGCGAACCGGATGCCGCGAGCGGGACCGCGCGGCTGTTTGACACCTTTCACGAGGCCGAACTATAATCAGCGCTTAAGAATGGGCAATCCCGCCTCAACGGTCTCCGGAGGTGCGCCGATGGACTCTCCATACCCGCCCGCTCAGCCCGCGAACACGCCGCCGGGTGCGCCGGCCCAGCCGCCGCAACCGTCGCCACCGCCGAAAAAGTCCCGCACCGGCTGCCTTTTCTGGATCGTCGCCGGGCTCGCCGTCCTGTTCTTCGCCTGCACGGTGCTCCTGGTGATCGGCCTCGCCGGAGTCCTGACGTCCCGAACCGGTACGGATATCGTCGCCGACGGCAGCGGCGAGGAGGCGCAACTGGTCGAGCAGACGATCGAAGGGCATGGCCCGAACAAGGTCCTCCTGGTGCCCATCAGCGGCCTGATCGCGGACATGCCGCGCTCGAATCTGTTCTCGTCGGAGCCGGGAATGGTGGCCGCGATCCACGACGCGCTGCGCGCCGCCCGCAAGGACCCGCAGGTGAAGGCGTTGCTGCTCGACATTGACAGCCCCGGCGGCGGCATCACCGCCAGCGATGTGATCTACCATGAGTTGAAGGAGTTCCACGAGCAGACCGGCAAAGACATCGTCTCGATCTTCGGCGACGTGGCCGCTTCCGGCGCGTACTACGTCGCCTCCGCCTCGCAGCGGATCGTGGCGCATCCGACCACCGTCACCGGTTCCATCGGCGTCATCATGCCGCTGATCGGCATGGAGGACCTGTTCCTCAAAATCGGCGTCAAGTCGCGTCCGATCAAGTCCGGCCCGATGAAGGACGTCGGGTCCGTCTTCCGCGACCTGACGCCCGAAGAGCATCAGATGCTCCAGGATATCGTCAACGAATATTACGGCCGCTTCGTCGGCATCGTGCTCGACGGCATGACCGCGCGCGGCGTCAAGATGACGCGCGAGGAACTCGTGAAGTACTGCGACGGCAGCGTCTTCACCGGCCAGCGCGCGAAGGAGATCGGTTTCGTGGACGAGATCGGTTATTTCGAGGACGCCGTCCGCGCGGCCTGCGACCAGGCGAAGATCAAGCGCGACGAGACGCGCGTCGTCGCCTATCGGCGCAAGCCGGGCCTGCTCGCCATGCTGCTCGCGCGCACGTCCGCGCCGCCGGCGCAGGGCCTGGCGCTGCGGCTGGGCGGCCGGGCCGCCGACGAAACGCCGCGCTTCATGTACCTCTGGTCCGTCGGCGAACCGGCGGTGCAGCTCGAGATCACCGGCAAATAGTGTGGCGTCCCATAAACAAGTTGCATAATACGCGGTCATTCTGAGCAAAGCGAAGAATCTCATACGCTGCGCTTTGGCAAAGGTTTATGGTGTGAGATGTTTCGCTGCGCTCAACATGACAGAAGGTGAACTTATGCATTTTATTTGCAGCACACGATAATAGGAAGCCGCCCGTGAAGGTCTTCAACACGTACACGCGGCGCAAAGAGGAGTTCGAGCCGATCGAGCCGGGCAAGGTCCGCATGTATAACTGTGGCCCGACGGTCTACAACTTCGCCCACATCGGCAACGCCCGCGCCTTCGTCTTCGCCGACGTGCTGCGGCGGACGCTGGAGCACTTCGGCTGCGCCGTCACGCAGATCATGAACATCACCGACGTCGGCCACATGACCAGCGACGCCGACGAGGGCGAGGACAAGATGGCCAAGGCCGCCCGCGAGCAGCAGAAGGACCCGTGGCAGATCGCGGAGTTCTACACGAAGGCTTTTCTCGAGGACATCCGTGCGCTCAACATCGAGCCGGCGTTCAAGTACCCGCGCGCGACCGAGCACATCCCGGAGATGATCGCGCTCATTGAGCGCCTCATCGGGAACGGGCACGCCTACGCCGTCAACGGCAACGTCTACTACGACATCGCCGCCTTCCCGCGCTACGGCCGGCTGAGCGGCAACACGATCGAGCAGCTCGAGGCCGGCGCGCGCATCGAGATCAATCCCGAGAAGCGCCATCCGGCCGACTTCGCCCTCTGGAAGCAGGACCCGAAGCACATCATGCAGTGGGACAGCCCGTGGGGCCGCGGCTTTCCCGGCTGGCACATCGAGTGCTCCGCCATGTCCGGCAAGTACCTCGGGGACCAGTTCGACATCCACACCGGCGCCGAGGACAACATCTTCCCGCATCACGAATCCGAGATCGCGCAGTCCGAAGGCGCCACCGGCAAAGTCCCGTGGGTCAAGTACTGGATGCACGCGCGGTTCCTGCAGGTCAACGGGCAGAAGATGTCCAAGTCGCTCGGGAACTTCTTCACCCTGCGCGACCTGCTGGAGAAGGGCTGCGACCCGATGGCCGTGCGCTACGTCCTCATCAGCACGCACTACCGCCAGCCGCTCAACTTCACCCTGGAAAGCGTCGAGGCCGCGAAGACCTCCATCCGCAGGTTGAAAGATTTTCGGATTCGGCTGAAAGAATCCGGCGCGAAAGCCGATCCGCCGGAACTGGCCGCGGCGCTGGAAAAGGGGAAAAACGGTTTCGACGCCGCGCTCGCCGACGACCTCAACACCTCCGCCGCGCTCGCAGCGCTCTTCGACATGCTGCGCGACGTGAACAAGCTCGAACTGAGCCCCGCCGGCGCCGCCCAGGCCGCCGCGTTGCTCGCGAGTTTCGACAAAGTCATGGGCGTCCTCGGCGAGGAGAAAGAGGAATCGCCCGACGCCGAGATCGAGTCCCTCATCCGCCGCCGGGAAGAAGCCCGCGCCAGGCGCGACTTCAAGACCTCCGACGACATCCGCACCCAACTCAAAGCCAAAGGCATCATCCTCGAGGACTCGGCCGGCGGGACGAGATGGAAGCGAGCGTAACATGGGCCGTCTTTTCTCTTATTCACCCGCGATGTAGTTACGAGTTACGATCTAGGAATGATCTAAAACTGATTTGGGTTGTCAGGACATGACGTTGGCATGTGGACGGAGTCAGGCGCCGTTTGCGCATGGGCAGTGGATGGGGGATATGATGAGGTGCGGAGCCGCTGGACGTGTTCGGCGAACTGGTGGCGTGTGACGGCGGCGGAACTAATGGCCTTACGGAGAGCAATGCCGCTGGCTGTTAAACCCTCAGCATTTGTGGTACTGGCAACGATGATGCTGAATAGGCCACGGAGGTTCTCACAGTCAGCTGTTATGCGCTCAAGCCTGATAGCCGTTTCCTGAGTGGGAGGAAAATCGAGGACTTTCAGCAGCTTGCCTGCTAACTGACGTGCGCCAATCGCGTTGTCCCGAGAAGCTTTGGCAGACTGCAAAACTTTATCAAGTTGGACAATGCACCCCTGCAAGTCCAGCTCAATTTTGTCAGCAGCCATTGAGACATCTGCCTTACATAAGGCTCTCGGGATTTCGCGATAGGCTGCCAAACTCTCCTCCGCACTGACCCGAGATTCCAGGAAAATCTTCTCGAGTTTTTCCAGAGCCCGAAGAAATTCATCGCACATGCGCTGAGCTTCAAACGCTACCGAACGAAGTTCAGTCAATTTCTTGGCACCCGCCAGTCTTGTATCGAAAGAGTGGCGGCGGTATGAGAGTACGAATGCCGCGGTTGATACAGCGAACGCAGCAATGGCAATCCAGATTGCGGGTGGAGTATTCAGAATGGCCTGAATGAACTGGCTCATATCATTTTACTCAACAAGGATGCAAGGCGCAGGTATTATCGCAGACCGACATTAAGAATACAAGGAGGTAACAACTCCGCCGTTGATGTACAGCTAGCGATATAACCAGGGAGTATCACCTAATTATTGCCCTAAAATAGCGGCTAATAATTGGGCACTGTCCCTCGCTATCATGCCGCTCACGACCGAATCGGCGCTTTGCGGCCGTCGGGGCCCAGGTTCACGTAGACCAGTTTGGCGCTGGAGATGCGGCGCTTGCTGACTGAGCCGATGACCTCGACGACGACGGACGTGGTGCCGATGCGCGCGACCTTTGCGTCGAACGTGATCACGTCGCCCGGATGCGCGGGGTGCTCGAAGCTGATCTCGGCGGCGCGCGTGACGAGCGTTTTCCTGCCGAATTTCTTCCGAAGCAGGCAGTAGCCGACCGTGTCAATCTCCGCCATCAGGTCGCCGCCGAAGAGGTGGCCTTGATGCGTGAGATGCTCGCCGCGCACCATGAACACGCTTCTCATTGTCCCTTCCTCCCGAGTATGACGATGGTCCGGTTGAGCGATTCGGCGACTTCCGGCACCCACGCGGAGATCGGCGATTCGAAACGGGCCGCTTCAGCATACCTGTATTCGCCTGCGACCAGGCGCTCGAGAAAGCCTTTTCCGCCGCCGGCGTTTTCGCGGACCAATCCCCAATCGCCGAGATGCCGGCGCAGGATCGAGGCGATCCGCATCGAACGCGTGCCGGCCGCGGCGTGATCTTCCTCGAATGAAAGCACGAGCAGGTCCGCCGGCGGGCGAAGGCTCTCGATTGCCCCGGGCGTCGGCTCGATGGGATGCGCGTCGAGCGGCCGGTTGAAGCGCGGCATGTCGCGCATGTCGCCGGCGTAGAAAATCTGCGTCTCGGCGGAGGCGTGCGTCTCGAGCCACTGCTGCGCGTCGTAGCGCGGGTATTCCGACATCACGTAATCCACGCTAAGCCCGGCGAGGCCGATCCACGCGACGAGCGCGACGACGGCGGTTCTGCGGAAGCCGCCAACGCGCCACAGGCTCACCGCGCCGCGCCCCGCGAAGAGCGCCAGCACCAGCAGCATCGGCAGGATGAAGCGCGGATAGACGTAGCCGATGACCGCGAGGAACGACAGGTGATACGAGAGGACCGGGACGAGCGTCGCCAGCCGCGTCCGCCGCTCGCCGCTTTCCCTGAAGGCGACAACCAGCCCGAAAATCGCCAGCGCCAGGCCCGCCAGGGTCCACGCGTCGCACAGGCGCAGCGCCGTTTCCACGAGCAGCCGCAGTTGCCCGATCGGACCGCCGGAGAACTGCCGCCAGCCTTCCGATCCCGGCCCGATGACCACGCTGAGGTGTCGCCGGAACGCGGCCGGGTCGAAGAGGATGTTGTGGATCGCGACGAAGGGGACGATAAACCCGAGCGCCGCCGGCCACGCGAAGCGCCACACTTGCGGCAGGAACTCGCCCAGCGGCAGCTTGAACTTCGCGCGCAGGTGGAAGAGGAGCACGACGGGCATCAGCACGATGAACCCATACGCCTGGTCCTTGGTGCACACCGCCAGCGCGGCCGAGAGGCCGAGCCAGAGGTAATCGCGCCGGCGGTTCTCCTGCAGGATCCGGATGTAGAAGAACAGCGCGAGCGCGAGCCAGAAGAGGTAGGGGATGTCGAGGTTCGCGTTCTTGCCGTAATAGAGCGTCACCGGCGCGAGGGCGAACAGTAGCGCCGCCGCCAGGCCGGTGCGCTCGTCCCACAGCCGGCGGCCCATTGCGTAGATCAGGCCCAGCACGCCGAGCGCCATGGCCACGCTGACCAGCCGCGCGGCCAGGATGAAAAGCGTGGAGGCGACCTTCAGGTTCGCGCCGTAGCTGGAGATTCGGAGCAGTCCGCGCACCGGCCAGAAGCAGGCCCGCAGCACCATGAAGTGGAACGGCGGATAGCGGAATGCGGTGACCTTCTCGAACGCCGCGCGCACCTGCGCCAGGTTCCCCTGCGGGACGACGGAATCCTGCGCGAAGTCGTAGAGGTTCGGCAGCCCCCACATCAGGCCATACGCCATCAGGACGAATGCGGCGGCCATCAGGAGGAAGAGTTGATGATGGACGATGGACGGTGGACGATGGTGGGTCGTCCGTAGTCTATCGTCCATCGTCTTTCGCCCGTCGTCTGCCGTTTTGCCTATTTCGTGATCTCCACCGTGTCGCCCGGCGCGAGCATCCCGAAGATTTCCTCCACGTCGGCGTTCAGCATCCGGATGCAGCCGTCGGACACGTCCTTGCCGATAGTCGCCGGGTCCGTCGTGCCGTGGATGCCCAGGCCGTGATGGCCCTCCGTATCGTTGAACGGCATCCAGCGCGTGCCCAGGATATTCTTCGGGTCGCCGAACTTATAGAGCTGTCCGTCCGCGGAGGTCCAGTCCGGGTTCTTCACCTTGCCGACGTCCAGCACGAACTTGCCCTCCGGCGTGGGCGAATCCGGCGCGCCCAGCGCGACCGGGTACTCCTTGATGTAATTCCCGTCGAGCAGGATGATCAGCCGGTGCGCGTCCTTCTGCACGAGGGCGGAAAATGTCCCTTGCGGGATCTTCAGCACTTTCCCCGGCCGGATCCTCCGCGCATCCTTGATGCCGTTCACGAGCATGACGACCTCGGTGAAATAGTAGTCTTTGCTCTGATTGGAGTCTTTCGTCTGGTTGTGGACGATCACGGCGAGCGTATCGCCGCCCTGGACTTCGTAGTTGATGCTGTCCGGCGACGGCTTGCTCGAGAAGAAGAGTTCCTTGTTGATTGCGTCGAGCATCTTGCGCATTTCGTCGCGGGCGGGGCCATCGGGCGCAGGCAGGATGAGCTTGGTCAGCGCCGCGCGCGCCTCGAACTTCTTGCCATCCTCGAGGAGCTGCTTGGCGTTGTCGAGGTCGGAGTTGCGTTGCGGCGGCTCATGCGTCGTCGTCGCCGGCGCCGGCACGGTCGTCTCTTCGGCCGACACCGCGAACGCCGCGGCTTTCATCTCGCCCGCGATCCGCTGCGGCCGAACTGCTTGGAACCCGAACCAGCCCGCGACGGCCGCCGCGCCGACGGCCAGGACGGTCATGACAAAACGCTTCTGGCGATTCATGACATATCTTTCTTGCAAAAGGCTCTTGGCCCGGTCCATCCCACTGGGAATCAAGATACAGACGCGGCGGGCGGATTTCAAGGGGCGCGTCCGATCCACGTCGTCCGCGCGGGTTTACGAGCCGGTCATTCTTCGCGGCGGAGCGCCCGGTAGCCCAGGTGCATCGCGTACTGGTCCAGGAGCACCAGCGCGGTGAACGCCTCGGCGACGGGCCAGACCCGCGCGACGATGGTGGGATCGCGCCGCGTCACCGCCGCGAGGTTCGCGTCGGTGAGCGCGACTTTGTCCACTGTCCGCTGCGGCTTTGCGATCGTCGGCGTCGGCTTGATCGCCAGCCGCACGACGATCTCCTGCCCGGTGGTCAACCCGCCGGTGATGCCTCCGGCGTGGTTGGACCCGAAGCGGACCTTGCCGTCCTTCATGAACATTTCGTCGTTGCACTGCGAGCCGGTCAGGTCCTTCGCGGCGAGTCCGGCGCCGATCTCGACGGCCTTTACGGTGCCGATGCTCATCAGGCGGCCGAACTCGCCATCGAGCTTGTCGAACACCGGCTCGCCCATCCCCGCCGGCGCGCCGGTCGCGACGACCTCGACCACGCCGCCGGTCGAGTCGCCGGAATCGCGGACCTCGATGATGCGCCTCACCATCTCATCGGCGGCGTCGAGGTCCGGGCAATTCATCAGCGGGTGAACGCCGTACTTCGCGCGCGCCTCGGCCTCGTCGAACGCCTTCTTCTCCTGGAGCGACGGGATCATCTTCTCGACCTCGGCGAGCGCGGCCATCTTCTGGAGGAAACGCATCTCCGGCTTGATGCGGCCCTCGCGGTAGATCAGCTTGAGGAACAGGTCGTAGTCGCGGCGCAGCCGCTTGAACGCGGCGACCTGCGCGCGGATCCGGTCGAGCGGCATCTCCGGCGCGCGCACGCCGGCGGCCTCCTTCACGTAGGCGCAGACCTCGATGCCGTGTTGCTGGAGGATGTGTTTGGCCACCGCGCCGGCGGCGACGATCGTGGCGGTGTAGCGCCCGCTGAAGAAGCCGGCGCCGATCGCGTCGTCGCAGGGGCCGTACTTCATGTACGAGGCGTACGAGGCGTGGCCCGGCCGCGGCGTGCGGTTCGTCGAGCGGTACTGCTCGATGTGCTCGAAATGGCGGTCAAGGTTCGGGATCAGGATCACCAGCGGCGTGCCGTTGGTCCGGTTCCGATTCTCGAATCCCGGCATCGTGTCGGCCGCGTTGACGCCGCTGTAGAGGATCGGGATGTCCGGCTCGCGCCGCGGCGAAGCGAGTTCGCCCTGGCCGGGCTTGCGCAGGAGCAGGTCGGAGTAGATTTCCTCCTCCGTGATGAGCAGTCCCGGCGGCACGCCCTGGAGGTGGACGCTGAGCCCTTCCTGGTACGATCCGCCCGCGACCGTGGTCCGGAAAAGCCGGCCGTAAGAGCAGCCCATCATTTTCGAGTTCCTCCAGGTCGGCGAAATTGGTTCAGGGCCTTATTCCGGTTCTTCATCAGGCTCTTTCGGTTCCGGGTTTTCGGCTTCGGGCGCGGTTTCCTCCGCAGCGGGCGGTTCGACCGGCGAAGAGCTTGCCGGGCTCGGTGCGGCATCCGGCGCGGCCTCGTCGGCGGAAACCGCGTCTTCCTTCGCCAGCCGCGCCACGACCACGGCGCGGTCGCCCTCGTCGAGGGTGATCACGCGCACGCCCTGCGTGTTGCGGCCGATGGTGCGGACGTTCGCCATAGGGCAGCGGATGACCATGCCGCGCTCGGTCATGATCATCATCTCGTCATCGTCGTGGGCTTCGACCACGGCGATGACCTTGCCGTTGCGCTCGGTGGTCTTGATGTTGATGACGCCCTTGCCGCCGCGGTTGGTCAGCCGGTATTCGCCGACGGCGGTCCGCTTGCCGTAACCGTTCTCGCACACGGTCAGCACCGTCGTCTTCTCATCGGCCAGGATCAGGCCGACGAGCAGGTCGTCCTTCTCCAGCCGGATGCCGCGCACGCCGTGGGCGGAGCGGCCCATCCGGCGGACGGTCTTCTCGGGGAAGCGGATCGCCATGCCGTCGCGCGTCGCCAGCATCACCTGCTGCTCGGGGAAGATGTGGCGCACGCCGATGAGCCGGTCGCCCTCGTCGAGGCCGATGGCGATGATGCCGGTCTTCTTCGGGCGGCCGTAATCGGAGAGCGGCGTCCGCTTGACGGTGCCCTGCGCGGTGGCCATGAGCAGGTCGCCCTCGGAGAAATCGCGGACCGGGATGAACGACGTGATCTTCTCGTCCGACGGGATGGGCAGCAGGTTGACCAGCGCGCGGCCGCGGCTCATCCGGCCCATCTCGGGCACGTTGTACACCTTCAGCCAGTACACGCGGCCGAGGTCGGTGAAGAGCAGGATGCTGTCGTGCGTCGAGGCGATGAAGAGGTGCTCGGTGAAATCGCCTTCCTTGTGCTCGGCTCCGGTGATCCCTTTGCCGCCATGCCGCTGCTTGCGATACGCGTTGAGCGGCTGCCGTTTCAGGTAGCCCTCGTGGCTGATCGTGACCACGACATTCTCTTCGGCGACGAGGTCCTCGCGGTCGAACTCCTCCACCTCGCCGACGATCTCCGTGCGCCGCTTGTCGCCGAAGCGGCCCTTGATGTCCAGCGTCTCCTCGCGGATGACGCCCATCAGCACGCGCTCGTCGTCCAGGATCGCGCGGTAACCGGCGATGCGTTTCTCGAGTTCGGCCTGCTCCTGTTCGAGCTTGCCGCGCTCGAGGCCGGTCAGGCGCGCAAGGCGCATGTCGAGGATCGCCTTGACCTGGCGCTCGGACAGGCCGAACCGCGCCATCAGCCGCTGGCCGGCCGTATCGGGATCGGGAGATTTCTTGATGATCTCGATGATCGCGTCAATGTTCGCCAGCGCGATCAGCAGCCCGGCGACGATGTGCGCGCGGTCCAGGTCGCGCTGGAGGAGGAACTTGGTGCGCCGCGTCACAACCTCTTTCCGGTGAGCGACATACGCCACGAGCAGGTCGCGCAGGCCGAGCGTCCGCGGCTGCCCGGCCACCAGGGCGATGATGTTGACGCCGAAGGTGTCCTGAAGCTGCGTGTGCTTGTAGAGCAGGTTGAGCACCACGCGCTCGTCTTCGCCTTTGCGCAGGTCCACGACCACGCGCGTGCCGGAGCGGTCGCTCTCGTTGCGCAGGTCGGAGACGCCCTGGATGATTCCTTCCTTGACGAGTTCCGCGGCGCGGCGCAGGATGTTGTCGGGGTTGGCGCCGTAGGCCATTTCGCTGAAGACGATGCTCTTGCGGCCGGTCTTGCTCGTCTCGATGTGCGAGCGCGCGCGGAGGACCACGCTGCCGCGGCCGGTGAGATAGGCGCTGCGGATGCCCTCCCGTCCGCAGATCAGCCCGCCGGTCGGGAAGTCGGGGCCTTTGACGATCTTCAGCAGATCGGCCGGCGCGATATCGGGCCGGTCAATCAGCTCGACGATGGCGGTGCAAATCTCGGTGACGTTCTGCGGCGGGATGTTCGTCGCCATGCCGACGGCGATGCCGGTGCTGCCGTTGCAGAGCAGGTTCGGGAAGCGCCCCGGCAGCACGGTCGGCTCCTGGCGCGTGCCGTCGTAGTTCGGCACGAAGTCCACCGTCTCGTGCTCGATGTCGGCGAGCAGCTCCGAGGTGACCTCGGTCATCCGCGCCTCGGTGTAGCGCGGCGCGGCGGGCGGGTCGCCATCCATGGAGCCGAAATTGCCCTGGCCCTCGACGAGCGGGTAGCGCATGACGAAATCCTGCGCCATGCGCGCGAGGGTCTGGTAGATCGCCGCGTCGCCGTGCGGATGGTAATTGCCGTGCGTATCGCCGACGATCTTCGCGCACTTTCGGGTCTTCGAACGCGGCCCCAGGTTCAGGTCGTTCATCGCGATGAGGATGCGCCGCTGCGAGGGCTTCAGCCCGTCGCGCACGTCCGGCAGCGCGCGGCTCACGATAACGCTCATCGCGTACGTGAGGTACGAATCCTTCATCTCCTCTTCGATGAGGAGGTCCTTGATCCGGTCGCGCCGTTCCGGCGTCTGCTCTTCCTGCGCCAAGGTCGTTCTTCCAAGATGAAAGTCGTTCTGCCAATTGGACTTACGAAACGGATCGGGCGGCCGAAAAAATGCCCGTTTGTTAGAGCCGCATTATAGGGAATCTGCATCGAATCGTCAATGGAGAAAGCGCTACCACAACGACATGAACTTTCACCACGACGGCACTACGAGCACGACGGACGTCAAGGCAATTCATTGCTGTAACGGCAGTACCGCCGTGCCCGTCGTGTCGTGGTGGTGAGATTACGGCCGCTTCGCGAGCCTGCGCAACTGCTTCGGCTGCAACAGCCACTCGAGCCGTCCCGCGCCGGCCGCCGGGGTTCCGTCGAACGAGATGCAGCAGACGCCGGACTTCTTGAAGACGATGTCGAGGGAGCCTTTCGGCGCGAGCAGGGCCGAGGCCAGGCTAGCTAGGTCGGGCATGTGGCCGACGATCATCACGGAATCCGCGCGAGCGTCCCGCAGCCATCGGATGAGCGCCTCGGCATCTGAGCCGGGCGAGAGGAATTTACAGCTCTCCAATTCCTTCTCCGCGTCCAGCGCCTCCGCCAGAATTTCCGCCGTCTGGCGCGCGCGAGGGAGCGGGCTCGTCCCGATCCGCTCCGGAGAGCACCCGAGCGCCCGCAGCGCCCTGGCGACTTCGGCGGTCTCCTTGCGTCCTTCGCGCGTCAACTCGCGCGCGTCGTCCGCGCGCCCGCGCACCAGCATCGCCTGCCCCGCCTCGCCATGCCGCACGATATATAATTCCATCGTCCCCTCCGTCTGAAAAACGTTCTTGCCACGGATTTCACGGACTACGGGGCAAAAAGAAACGTGAAAAACGTTTTTGCCACGGATTACACGGATTTCACGGATTACCGGCGTTCAACTGCAAAGGCAAGACCATTTGTTCTCCTCGTTTTTCCGGTAATCCGCGGGCATCCGTGAAATCCGTGGCTAAAAATATGAACAACGTCTTTGCCACGGATTACACGGATTTCACGGATTACCGACGTTGAACTGCAAAGGTAAAAACGGCCGTCATGGTCGTTCTTCGGTAATCCGTGGCCATCCGTGAAATCCGTGGCGAAAAAAACGTTTATCGTGCCGTGGCACAAATTAGAAGCAGCCCGTGAGCCGGTCCTGGAGCTTGAACCGCGCGGCCGCGGCGGCCACGCGGTTGCGCACCTCGGCCAGGTACACGGCTCGGGCGCCCTCGTTGAAAAGGATTCTGCGGTACGGCTCATGGAGTTCGGGAAATTCCCGCCGCAGCAAGTCCGAGACGGAGGACCAGACTTTCGGCCGCGGGTTGAGCGCGTCCACCCAGAGATCGTCAACCGCCAGGTCGGCGGCGCGCTCGAACATCGCCTCCAGCGAGTCGGTTGTGTCGGAGAGGAACGGCAGCAGGGGAGCGAACATGATGCCCGTCCGCAGCCCGGCGCGCCGCGCCTCCGCGACGACGCGGCACCGCGCCGCGACGGACGATGCGCCCGGCTCCCAGAGCCGGCTGAGGCGGTCGTCGAGAGTGGTCAGCGTGACGCCGATGCGCCCGTTCCGGCCGGCGAAGAGGTCGAAGTCGCGCATCACCAGTTCGCTCTTGGTGAGCACGTTGACGGAGAATCCGCCCTCGAGCAGCAGCTCGCAGCAGCCGCGCGTGAGGCGGCGGCTGGCCTCGATCGGCTGCCAGCCGTCGCAGGCGCTGCTCATGAACACGTCGCCGGGCCGGGCGCGGCGCAACTGCCGGCGCAGCGTCTCGACGGCGTTCACCTTCACGTCCACGAACGCGCCCCACGGCTCCGCGTGCGGGTGGAACCGCTGCATGAACCGCGCGTAGCAATAGACGCACCCGTTCATGCAGCCGGTGTAGCAGTTGAGGGAGTAGTCGCTGATCGAGCTTTGGTTGAGGATGCTCCGGCAAACGGTCTCGCGGACGACGACGCGCGGGCGGCCCGCCACGAGGACGGCGGGCAAGCCCGCCGCAGGACTTGATTCGAGCAGAGGCTGAGTCTCCGTGGTACGCCACAGACTTCCCGCTTTCGCGCCGCTCTTCACAACGGTCCGCTCCTATGCATCACCGCGCGACGATGAACGTGATGTCGTGCGGCGCCTTCGAGTCTTTCGGGTCGAATTCAAGGCCGCCGTGGTCCTTCTGATCCGGGCCGACGCTATAGGTCACGAATCCTTTGGCGAGTTTCTTATAGCGGATCGGCCTGTCGTCGAACGGATCGGCCGGGACGCTGTCCAGCCACTTCGGCACCAACTCATCCAGCGAATCCGGAAGCCGGCCGTTCGCTAAGCGGAACCGCTCGACCGCGATCCCGGCCTGGGCCGCGCGCAGGCAGCCCAGCATATTTAACTGAATTCGATTGACGTCGAGCATCGTTGGAACGAGCAACCTCGTCAGGAGAAGGTACTTTGGCGCCTGCTGAACTTCCTCCTCCCGCTCGGCAGTCAGGTCGCACATCTCATTCGCGGGATCGCCGGCGGCGCTGATTATCCCGTTCATCAGTCGCAGGTAATTGAGATGATCCTTTGCTTTGAGTCCGCTCCAGTCCCATAAGTGCAGGACGACAGCGGCTCCGACTTTGTTAAAAGGCACAATACCGTCGTACATGGAAGAGTTCTTGAAATAGTCTTCCTGAAGGCAACGTTCGCCTGCCAACGCGCGAACCAGAGTCTCCGGATTCTCCTGCGACTGAGTCGCCTTCAAGAGCTCCATCAATTGCTTGTCGCCGAAAGTCGTTCTGGATAGCGCACGTTCCAGGGTGCCTACGGTCAGGTAAAGAATGGCTACCCGCACAAGCTGTGATATGACTAAAGGCTCATTCTGCAAGGCGCGGGCTACGCCGAAAGAATCCGCAATCGCCGTCGCCGCGTCATCCGGCTTGCCATCCTCAACCTTTATCAGCGCCTGAAGCTCGAGCAGCCGTGCCGCCTGACGGAGTCCCCTGAAATGAGGCAGAGGCATTTCATTACCCCGAGAGAAATCCAGATCGAACCGACAGCCCTTTATCGAAGCCGCTTTGTGGAGAAGTTCCAGAGCCTGCGCGTTGGCAGCCAGGTATGTCGAGATGTCGGTCTTCATGTCCTCCGACATCGGCTCGCCGCGCGGCGGGAGTCTTCCCTCTCCGAAGACCGGCAGCTTATCCTCCAACGGAGTGTCGGCTTCAGCGAACTTCGCAAAGGCCTGAGTGTAAACGGCAGCCGCGTTTTCGCCTTGCGGAACGGGATAATAATCGTTCAATTCCTGTAGCGTCACGGAGAATCCGGCCTTGCGGATCGCATTGAGTTCGGCGTTGATCTTCGAGCGGAAGTAGAGGTGCACTCCGGCGAGGCCGAGGACGATCACGCCGACAATCGCTGCGCCGATGATTATGCCGGCGGGGATTCTGCGTTTGCCGGTTGCCCCGGGAGCGCTCGCCGAGGTGTCCGTGGCATCCATCGCTGCGGATTCTCCCTGTTTCGCGCGCGAAATGGAATCGTCATAATATACACGAAAACCGCGTCATGGCGCATTTCTTGTTCCGCGCCGGTAAAACAGAAAATATGTTAGTCGAGCGCTTGACACATAAGAGATATTATGGTATCGTTATGCCAGTGAATTCGGAAGTCGCAAAATGCCTGCGGGGAAGACGATGACGCCCGAAAGGCGATTTGAAAAACGAACCCAGCGTGTTGTAAACGCTGTCATGCCAGTGTCTTACGCTATTACAGCGAAAACGGCTTGTTTGGGTCCGATGGCGCGGTTACAATCGGTTTGGGCGCAGGGAACCCGGTTCGCAACTGAGGGCAACGATTCGTCGGGGGCGGCTATGAGACTGCTTCGTCCGTGGATGCGCGGGCGGCGGGCTGTGCGCATCTACAAAGTCCTGCTGGTCCTGTTCATCCTGTTCAACGTATTCTTCTTCCTGGTTCTGCCGCCGCTGGCGAGGCGCATGGCGGAGCGCAAGGCGTCGGAGGCGCTTTCGCGGCGCGTGACGATTGACTCGATCCGCGTGAACCCGTACGCGCTGTCGCTGACGATCCGCGGCATCCGCGTGAGCGACCGCGACAGCGCGGACGATTTTGTGAGCGTCGGCCGCATCTATGTCAACGCGAAGATCGCCTCGGCCTGGCACCTGGCGCCGGTCATCGGCGCGGTGTACGTTGACGGCCTGATGGTCCGGATCGTCCGCGAGGACGCGAGCCGGTTCAATTACTCCGACCTGATGACTCCGAAGAAGGAAGAGGCGGCGCCGGAGAAGCCGAAGGGCGAGCCGTTCCGCTTCTCGTTCAACGATATCCAGCTCCACAACGGCCGGATTCTTTACGAGGACCACGTCTCCGGTCGGAAGCACGCGCTGGAGGAAATCGAGATCGCCGTCCCGTTCGTCTCCAATTTCGCCTATTACATCGAGACGGACGTTCAGCCGCACTTCTCCGCGCGGCTGGACGGCAGCCTCATCCGCCTCGACGGGGCGACCCGGCCGTTCAAGGATTCGCGGGAGACGACGCTCGATCTGAATCTGCAGGATCTGGACCTTGCGCGTTACGTGCCCGAGGCGCCGATGCGTCTGAATTTCAAGGTGCCTTCGGGAAGCCTGACGCTGGCCCTGACGCTCTCGTACGTCCAACACAAAGCGGGGGCGCCGTCGCTGAGCGTCAGCGGCGACGCGGCGGTTTTGAACCTCGAGGTGACCGACCTCGCGGACCGGCCGGTGCTGCGGCTGCCGGAATTCAGGCTGACGGGCCTCGTGCTGCAACCGCTGGCGGGGCAGGTGTCCCTGAAGGAAGTGCTGATCCGCGAGCCGGAACTCGACGTCGCCCGGTCGCGCGAAGGGCAGGTGAACCTGCTCACGCTGATGCCTCAGCCGCCGGCGCCTTCGCCGCAGCCTGCGCCGGCGCCGGAGGAACGCGCGGCGGCGAAATCGCCTCAGTCGCCGCTGCTCGTCGAGGTGGACCACATCGAGTTGCGCGCGGGAAAAGTCCTCTTCGCCGACGAGGCCGCCGCGAGCCCGTTCAAGACGACGCTCTCGCCGATTGACCTGCACGTCCAACATTTCACGACGGCGCCGGGAAAGAGCAGCGAGTACTCTTTCAAGATGCTGACGGAATCGAACGAGGCGTTTTCCATCGAGGGCGATTTCTCGGTGGAGGCGAAATCGTTCGCGGGGAAGTTGCGCCTGGCCGGGTTATATCTGCCGAAATACGCGCCGTACTACAGCGGCGCGTTGCAGGCGCCGGTGACCGACGGCCGGTTGCTGATTGAAGGCGACGTGGCCGCTTCGCAGGGGAACAGCGGCCCCGCCGCCAGTTTCGCCGGGCGCGTGGCTCTGGAGAAACTGGCCGTGCTGGACAAGGCGGGCGAGGACATGCTCAAGTGGGACGCGCTGAGCTTCAACGGGATCAAGGTCGCGTTCCCGCCCGCGTCGGTGGGCATCGAGGAAATCCTGCTCGACAAGCTGAACGTGCACGTGGTCAGGGAGAAGGGCGGGTCGCTGAACCTGGCCGAAGCCGCCGCGCCGCGTGCGCCTGCCGCTGCGGCATCGCCTGCTCCAGGTACGGCTCAGTCGCCCGAGCCGGCCCCGCAGAGCGCGCCGCCGGCGTCCGTGGCTATCGGCAAGATCGCTTTGCACGACGGGCGCGTGGAGTTCCAGGACCGGAGCATCGAGCCGAACTTCGACACGAGCCTGGAGGCCATGGACCTGGCGCTCACCGGCTTCGCGCTCGACCCGGCGAAGCAGGCCGCGCCGGGCGAGTTCCACTTCCAGGCCAAACTGGATAACCAGGCGCCGCTCGATTTTTCCGGCCGGCTGCAGCCCGCGCGCGAGGACCGCCTCGTGGACGTGACGATCGCGTTCCACGATGTGCAGCTCAGTCCGCTGACGCCGTACTCGGACCAATACATCGGCTATCCGCTGACAAAAGGCCAACTCGTCCTGGACGTGAAGTGCCTCGTTCAGCGCGATCAACTCGGCTTGAGCATCCGCATCCTCCTCGATCAGTTGACGCTGGGCGATCGCGTGAACAGCCCGACGGCGACGAAGCTGCCGATCAAGTTCGCCCTGGCGCTGCTGCGCGATCGCTTCGGGCGGATCACGCTGAATGTGCCGATCAGCGGCACGCTCGGCGACCCGAAATTCCGCCTGTGGCCCGTGATCGTGCAGACACTCGTCAACCTGGTCGAGCGGGCCGTCACGTCGCCGTTCGCTTTCCTGGGCGGCAGCGAGGAGATGCGCTACGTGGAGTTCGACTACGGCAGCGACGCACTGGCCCCCGACAGCGTCAAGAAGCTCGACGCGATCGCGAAGCTCCTCGCCGACCGGCCCGCGCTGCGGATGGACATCCAGGCGCAGACGGTCGCCGGCCCGGATGACGGGGCGCTGCGCAAGCTGTTCTTCGACCGGAAACTCAAGGCCGTGAAGCTCAAGGAGACGATCGGCCAGGGCGCGGCAGGGGCGTCGCTCGCGGAGGTGCAGATCGCACCGGAGGAGTACGACCGGTATCTCAAGCTGGCGTATGAAGCCGAGGACATTCCGGACAAGCCGCGGAACTTCATCGGCGTCGCCACGGCCGTTCCGCGCGAGGAGATGGAGCGCATGCTCATGGAGCACACCGTCGTCACGCCCGACGACCTGCGGCGGCTGGCGTACAACCGCGCCGCCAAGGTGAGGGACTACCTGCTGGCCGCGCAGGCGGCCGATGCCGCGCGCCTGTTCCTGATCGAGCCGGAGAGCGTCGTCGCCGCGGCCGGCGCGCCGAAACCGCGCGTCAATTTCACGCTTCAACTTGCCGAAGGCGGACCGACGCCGACGGAGAAGCCGTTCGCGCCGCCTCCGCCGGCGGCGTCCAAGAAGACCGGCATTGAGAAGCCCAGCGCCCAGAAGACCGGCGCCGAAGAGCCCAGCGCCCAGAAGACCGGCACTGAGAAGCCCGCCGCCCAGAAGACCGGCGCCGAAGAGTCCAGCGCCCGGAAGACCGTCAGCGGGAAGGCCGGCGCCGCACCCGAGCCTTTCCATTTCCGCCATCCCGATCTCTCGCCGCACCCGAGTTCCGGGACTCAGCAATCTACGCCCTCCGCGCCGGTGCAATGAGGCCGCGCTCGAAGCCGGCGGCACGATTCGGACGTGCCTCATGCGCCGTAAGGCATTCCCCTAGGGAAAGACCGGCGGCGCTCCCGATATTCAAGCCGATGCGGCCGTGGTAACATTCGCGTAAGGTTTGCCTTTGGTTGCGAAGCAACGGATGCCATGGGGGGTATAACATGACGGATATGGATGTCGTGGAGGCGTTTCTGAGTCAGGAGCCGGCGGAGGGGTCGCCGGTGACAACGGACGGCGAGCGGCTGTGCATAAATGAAGTGGTCGTCGCGGAATGGTTTGAAGCAGGGATCATCGTCACGCCGCTGAAGCAGGGGCAGATGCACGAACGACTCAAGGACCGGCTTGTCCACAGCGTCCTGCTGCGCATGGCAGGCCAGCAGCCGGCCGACGCCTCGCGCCGGATGTTTGCGGACGTCGGCGCCGCGTAAACAGATCGCCTGGGGGCTGAACCGGACAGATGCGCGGCGCGCCTGAAGGGGCATGGGCGCTGTGCCGCGCGCGAACGGTTCCGACTCCGCCGCGGCGATGAAGGCCGCGCCGGAGCAGTCCGCTTTATCGTGTCCCTTCCATTTCGACGATGGCGATTACACCTTCGCCACTTTCACCGCCTGGCCGGTCTTGAGCGACTTCGCCATAGCCTCAAGGACGGCGATGGGCGCGAGCATGCGCTTTCCCTCGAATGGCTGTTCCTTCGTCGTGAACATCTTCAGGAAAGTCTGGAGCCCCTTGAGCAGGACGTTGGTGTCGTCGTGGTGGTCCCAGTCCACGGCGCCCTTCTCGCCGAGGGCGCTCCAATGGAAGTGGTGGAACCCCGTCTTGATGCAGGTCATCGTGACCATCGGGCCCTTCGGGTACGTGAGGACTGCGACGGCGTTATCGCCGTGCCGGAACATTCGCGCGGTCCCGGCGCAGGGGCCGAGAAGGCTGATGATCGCGTCCACCTGGTGGATGCCGTAGAAGAAGACGCCGCCCCACGGGCTCTCGATGTCCGCCGGGCCGGCGGTGGCCAGGCTGTAGACCTCGCCGAGCTTGGCGACGGCGGCCTTGAAATCGGCGAAGTTCTGCTGAAGCGGGTTGGAGCTGAACGAAGTGACGGGCGTCTTCGTGCGCCGCGCGATGGCGATGAGCTTTTTGCCTTCGGCCAGGGTGAAGGTGAACGGCTTGTCCACGAAGGTGGGCACACCGTTCGACAGGAAGAACTTCGCCGGCTCGAAGTGATGCTTCCCATGGCGGTGGTCAATCATCACGCCATCCACCTTGCCGAGCATCTCGCGCCAGTCCTTGACGATAGTCGGGATCCGGGCGTCGGTCGCGGTCTTCTGCGCGAACTCGGCCTTCTCGCCCCACACCATCTCGACGCGCGCCTCCACTTGCTTCTCAACGTTGCACAGCCGGGCGACCTGCACGGCGTGCGAGTTCTCGGCCCCGACCATTCCGATCTTCAGCATGGTTCTTCCTTTCGATCTCCCACGGGAATGCCCCACGTCGCCGCATGCTATCGCAGCACTCCGCGCTTGTCAACGCTTGCTTTTGCGCACGCAGGCCTTGTAACATTGGCGCCAAGTCCGGCGACGGTCGTGAGCCGCCGGCCATCCGGCCAATCTCGCCGACACAGGAGTCCACATGCCTCCATCAACGCGGTACAAGCAGAACTGGGCGGAGACGCAGGAGCGGTTCGAGAAGTGGTGGCATCGCGAGCCCGTGGACCGGCCGCTGATGGCCATTGACGCGCCGCGCGACGCGCCGCTGGGCGATACGGCCTGGCCGAAGGAGCCGAAGGACCCCGCGCAGAGGTACCTGAATCCGGACTACCTTATCCAGGGCACGCGCTGCTGGCTCGAGCACAATGACTTCGGGAGCGACTCCCTGCCCGAAGTCACCGCGAACCTCGGCCCGGGCAGCCTGTCGCTCTATCTCGGCTCCGAGCCGGTCTTCAGTCCGGACACGGTCTGGTACAAGCCCTGCATCGAGTCGCTGGAGAAAACGCCGCTGCCGAAGTATGACCCGGAAAACCGCTGGCTGCGCGCGCACCTGGATTTGTTCTGCAAGCTGCGGGACGTGTTCGGCGCCGACGCGTACCTCACCATCCCGGATATTATCGAGTCCACGGACATCCTTTCGGCGATGCGCGGCCCGGCGACCTTCCTCTACGACCTCATGGACCGGCCGGAGCAGTGCCGCCGCTGGCTGGAGCGCATCAACAGCCTCTACCAGGTTCATTACGACGCCTTCTACGACCTTGCCAAAGACGATGCGGGCGGCAGCGTCTTCACGGCGTTCCACATCTGGGGACCGGGCAGGACGGTCAAGGTCCAGTGCGACTTCAGCGCGATGATCTCTCCCGACCAGTTCGGAGAGTTCTTCATCCCGTACGTGAGGAAACAGATCGAGCGCCTCGACCGTGTGCTCTATCACCTCGACGGGCCGAACTGCATCTGCCACGTGGACCAGCTTCTGAAGCTGGAGCGGCTGCATGCGATCCAGTGGATCTCCGGGTCGGGCGCAGCGCCGAACGACGATGAGCGCTGGTATCCGCTCTATGAAAAAATCCTCAAGGGCGGCAAGGGGCTTCACGTGTGGTTGCCCGCGCGCGCGGTGGAGGGGTTTGTCAGGCGCTTCGGCGCGCGGGGAGTTTACATCCAAACTTCCGTCAAGAGCGCTCGCGAGGCCCGGGAACTGATGGCGCAGGCCAAGCGAGCGTCGTGAGCGGTCAGTAGGCCGCTCCGCAGAGCCCTATTGATCGGACGAGCCTGAATCCGGGCTGCCTGAATCCGGTGCGCTTGGAGCCGGGTTGCTCGAATCGGGTGCGCCCGGAGCCGGATTGCCGATGTCCGGCGCATTGGGCGCAGGGTTGCCCGAGTCCGGTGCGCTTGGAGCCGTGTTGCCTGAGTCCGGCGCGTTTGGCGCCGGGTTACTCGAATACGGTGCGCTCGGCGCCGCGTTGTTCGCGTTCGGGTCGCTCGGAGTATTGGGAGACGTGACGGGCGGCGCCGGAAGGCTTGGCGCCGGATAGTTCGGATCCGGGTTAGTCGGGGTATTCGGAGACGCAACCGGCGGAGCCGGAAGGCTCGGGGCCGGATGGTTTATGTCCGGGTTGTCCGGCGTATCGGGAGATGAGATGGGTGGCGCCGGAAGGCTTGGGGCCGGGTGATCCGGGTTCGGGTTGTCCGGCGTATCTGGAGACGCGGCGGGCGGCCCTGGAAGGTTTGGCGCGGGGTAGTTTGGGTCCGGGTTGTCCGGCGTGTTTGGAGACGGAGCCGGTGCGCCCGGCCAGTCTAAGGCATGGTAGGTCGCGTTGGGCTGACCTGCCGCTGCCGTCGCGTTTCCCACCACTGCCAACGGAAGCATGAGCAGCGCTAATGCCGCTGGTAAGATCAGTTTGTTGTAGCGCATGGTCAAACCCTCCCATCCTCAAACGGCGCCTCTTCATCTCTCCCTCTCCTTACAAGAAGTCTATCCTATTCTGTGACGCTTTCAAGAAATCGTGCTGAAATCCGTTTCCAGCCGCCGGCGGATCGCCGAAGAATCGTTTGACAGCGGCGGTTGGACTATATAGCTTCATGCTTCAATGCCGGCTATCCTTTGGACGCGGGCAACCGGGAGACTGGAGGCGGAACCATGCGGACGACCGGACGGCGAATCCAGCTTTTCAGCGTGATCTGTCTATGCTGCCTGGCTGTAGCCGCGACTTCCTTCGCCGGGGCGTCCGACCTGGCGCTGAGTTGCGCCCCGGCGAGAATCACCGCGACCGACGCGAGCGCGTCGCCTAAACCCGGCCCGGCGCCGGTCCTGGTCGTGACCACCGGCCACGCGCAATCCTGGGCGGGCATCGCGCTGCCGGCGCCGGAGGGGCACTGGGATCTCTCAGCATTCAGCTATATCGCGTTGCAGATCAGGAACCGGAGCGCAAACCCCGTCACTGTCACTTGCCGTGTGGACAATGCCGGCGCCGACGGCAAGAAGAATTGCGTCACGGGCCATCTCACGCTCAACATGTGCACCGTGGACACGTTGATGGTGCCGCTGCAGCGAACGCACGAGGATACGCTCGGCGGAAAACTCTTCGGCATGCTGGGCTATCCGGTCGCGGCCGGCGCGGACGGCGGCTTCGACCCGAAAAACGTTACGCAACTTCTGGTCTATGTGGACAAGCCGGCGGAGGACAGCGTTTTCGAGATCACGGAGATCCGCGCCACCGGCGCCTACAGCCCGCCGACCGCATGGACGACGGACGCCGACCCGTTCTTCCCGTTCATTGACACGTTCGGCCAGTACCGGCATAAGGATTGGCCGGGCAAGACGCATTCGCTCGACGACTTCGCGGCACGGCGCGAGCAGGAGGCAAAGGACCTCGCCGCGCACCCCGGCCCGAAGGATTGGGACAAGTACGGCGGCTCGCTGGCCGGCCCGGCGCTCAAGGCCACCGGTTTCTTCCGCGTCGAGAAGACCGGCGGCAAATGGTGGCTGGTGGATCCGGACGGGCGGCTGTTCTTCTCGAACGGCATTGACTGCGTGCGGTCGCAGGAGGGCACGCCGATTGATAACCGCGAAAACTGGTTCGCGGATTTTCCCGGCAAGCAGACGGAATTCGCTGACTTCCTTACGCGCGGCCGCGCGCGCCCGGACCAGAACGACGGGCGCCCGCCCCAGATGTTCTGCTTCAATCGCGCGAACCTCCTGCGCAAGTACGGTCCGGACTGGCATGAGATCAGTTCCAGGCTCGCCCACGAGCGGCTGCGCAGTTGGGGCCTCAATACCATCGCCAACTGGTCGGACGAAAGCACGTTCCTGATGCGGCTCACACCCTACACCGATTCCATCGGCAGCCGCGGATCGAAGATGATCATCGCCGGCCCGGACTCCTATGCGAGATTCCCCGACGCCTTCGACGCGAGCTTTGCCGATGCCCTGCGCCGGAGCATGGAAGCGAAGCGCGGCAAGAGCGCCGGCGACGCGTGGTGCATCGGTTATTTCTCGGACAACGAGTTGTTCTGGGACGACGACGGGCTGTCGCTTGCGGTCGCGGCGCTGAAATCGCCGCCGGAGCAGGCCGCGAAGAAGGCCTTCGTCGCCGACCTCCAGGCGAAATACGGCGACATTGGGAAACTGAACCAGGCCTGGGGCACGGCGCACGCCTCGTGGGAGGCGCTGCTCGAAAGCCGCGACGCGCCGGACCAGCAGAAAGCCGAGCCGGACCTGGCCGCATTTTACTCGAAGCTGGGCGAGCAGTATTTTCGCACCGCGCGCGACGCCGTCAAAGCCGTCGCGCCGAACCAGCTCTACCTGGGCTGCCGGTTCGCGTGGATCAACCCCCGCGCCGCCGCGGCCGCCGCGAAGTATTGCGACGTGGTGAGCTACAACATCTACCATCGCAGCGCCGCCGATTTTCAGTTCACCGGCGGCGCCGACGTGCCGCTGATCATCGGCGAGTTCCACTTCGGCGCGCTGGACCGCGGGCTGTTCCACCCCGGCGCGGTGGCGGTGGCCAACCAGGAGGCGCGCGCGAAGGCCTACAAGGATTACGTCCTGGGCGTCCTCGCGCACCCGCAGTTCGTCGGCTGCCACTGGTTCCAATACCAGGACGAGCCGGTCACCGCCCGCGGGTACGATAAGGAGAACATGCAGATCGGGTTCCTGGACGTGTGCGACACGCCCTATCCCGAAATTATCGAGGCAAGCCGCGCCGTCGGAGCGGCGCTTTACCAGAGCCAGTGACGAGGAAGTTAAATGGGAAATCCAGGTAGATTCGTTGGACCAGTTCAGGAGGACAAGCGATGAAGAGAGTTTTGCGGTCGGCGGTGGCGGTTTCGGCTGCGCTGGTGATTGCTGCATCAGCGTGGGCCCAGGCACAGCAGGCCACATTCCTGCCGGAGAAGGATCCGGCTGCGCCGGAAGGGCCGGCGGTCAAGTACCTCGATGCCGCGGCCAATGCGCATCCGCGGCTGCTGATCACCGCCGACAAAATTGCGCAGCTCAAGGCCTTTTACAACAGCCCCGAGGCCGCGACCTACCGGGCGCAAATGGAAGGATATGTCGCCGGATGCACGGTGCCGGCGGACCGCAGGACGGGTCTCTCCTGGGGACAGGAGTACGGCCTGTTCAAGATCCCGATGGTAGCCCTTCACTATGTGCTGACGAAGGATCCCGCCTCGTTCGAGAAGTCGGTCGCTTACCTGAAATGGCTGGCCGGAACGGCCGATTGGACCCGGGGCGGCGAGCCGGCCGTGGCCGACACGCCGGAAGCCTATGCCCAGGTCATGGAAAAGTTGAAGCACCTGGGGCCGCGCGGCGAGCGGAACAGCGATACGACCGCCTCGTTCACGATGGTCGGCGCGTCGCTCACCTGGGACTGGCTCTATAACGATCTGGACCCGGCGTTCCGGGAGATGTTCCGCCAGGTGCTCTGGGAGCACGCCCGCGTCATGTACTACGGCGGCCACAAGGGCGGCAATCCCGGCGGCAACTACTGGCGCGGCAAGCCGGCGTATAATCACCGCTGGTTCCGCGACTGGGGCCTGACGCTGGCGGCGCTCGGCGCGGCCGAGGGCAAACCGGAGGAACAGTGGCTGCTGAGCGAGGTGGAGAAGGAACTCAAGTTCATGGCGGACTGGATGCCGTCGGACGGCAGCCAGCATGAAGGGCCGGGTTACGGCTCCAGCGCCGGCGCGCTGGGCATGGCCTTCGAGGTCTCGGACGATCTGAGCGGAACGCATTACCTCGACTCGCCGTTCTACCGGAGCGTCGGGACCTACACCATGGAGACCACCGCGCCGGGCATGACCGAGTCGCTCTACTTTGCCGATTGCTGGACCAAGGAACTCGGCATGAATCCGTTCTTTCTGAAAACCGCGGCGATGCACCAGCAGCCCGACGTGATGGACGGCCTCCGGCATGCCCTCCAAAGCCATTCGAAAGATTGGGGCATAGTGGATTCCGCCTGGGAGGCGCTGATCTATGACGATCCGAGCGTGAAAGGCGGCCACTATTCCAATCTGCCGGCGTCGGTCTTCCTGCCGGACCTGGGCATCTCCATCAGTCGCGATTCCTGGCAGGACAAAGGCGTCGCGGCGATGTTCAAGTGCGGGCCGATGGGCGGCTACAAAGCCAACTCCTGGCGCCCGACCGCCCGGGATCCCAATGGCAGCCTGCCGTATCTGAACGTGGCGCACGACCATCCCGACGCGAACTCCTTCATCATCTTCGGCGACGGAGAGTACCTGGCCGAGACCGATCGTTATTGCGAGCGGCCGGGCAAGCTATCTTCCAGCGTCAACACGATCCTGATCAACGGCCTCGGCCAGGTTGCGGACGGGCGACCCGAGGGAGATGACTGGCAGCAACCCGGCAACGGCGACATGACCGAGCAGGGCAAGATCACCGCCTACAAGGATGCCGGCGACGTGGTCGTCACCGAAGGCGAGGCGGCCGGGTCGTACATTGCATACACCGACGTTAAGACGCAGCGGAGCCGCCCGGCCATTGACCGTTTCCGGCGGACTTTCATCTGGGTGAAGGGCGGCTACATTCTGACGTTCGACGACGTCCGCTCGTCCCAGCCGGTCGAAATCACATGGCTCATGCAGGGCGCCAAACTCGAACCGGTGAACGAGGCCGAAGGGCGGTACAGGCTCGCCAAGGGCCAGTCGCAGTGCGAATTCCAGCTTGTGGCAGACGTGCCGCTCAAGTCGAAGATCGGCGTCTCAACCGCCAATGACCACAGCAAGCTCATGAACTGGCAGCAGCTCCAGTCCAGCGCCCAGGGGACCGCCGCGCGTTACGCCTGCGTGGTTGACCCGTGGCACAAGAACGTGAAGGTCACGCTGACGGCCGACGGGCCGGACAAGGCGACCATCACGGTCAGCGGACCGGGCATCGCCGACACGTGGCAATGGCAGGCGGCCAAGGGCAAGTTCGACGCGGCCACCTGGCACGGCTCGCGGCAGGGCGGGTTCGACCTCACGGTGGACGCCCAAACGTCTGTGCCGCCGGCGCCGTAAAGCGGGCGGCCGGCTCCGTTGACTCTTTGACCCGGAAAAGGTACACTGCGACTGATAATTCTGACATCGGGGCGTAGCGCAGTTTGGCTAGCGCGCCAGACTGGGGGTCTGGAGGTCATGGGTTCAAATCCCGTCGCCCCGACCATTTGAACAGATAGACCACGGTTGACTGCGGTTGTCAGCCGTGGTCTATCTTTCTATTTGGGGCGAGCTTGGGGCAAAGTCGCGCGTCGGGGCGAAACGGGCGCCTTTGCCAGCGATGGACTACCGTTGCCTACGGTTTCCTACAGGATGACAGTACGGAGGTCAGTACGGGGGTCAGTACACCCCAGCATGTTCCATCGCGGACATGGCCCGCCAAGTGCCGCAGGTTGATGCGAGTTACCCCTCATGCAGGGGACTCTGTCGAAGGCCTGCATGATGGACCATCAATTGCGGCCACATCGAGCCAACCATGATCGAAAGTGAAGGTTCGGGCCATTCCTGCCGGATTCTGAATACGCACGATTCTGGCTTCTTCCGGAGAAGCGGCATGTTCAACCACGTAGAGCCAAAAGTTTTCCCCGTGTTTCTCGGCACATTCGAATTGTGTATGTGAAATCCCCACGGGACGGTCACACAGGCCGCCGGTCATAGCCTTCACCTCGATCCATCGAACGGGCTGTCTCTCTGGCCCCGGCTCGAAGAGGTCGAAACCGGGATTGTTGCGAGTCATGCGTATTAGTCCAGGCTCGGCCTCCAGTATTCGATCAATGGCCTTGTCTTCTAAGTCGTTGCGTTGCTGTTTCTCAAGACCGTCAGGGTCCGGCTCTTCGTCGTCTGGATGCATTCCTACGTATGAGATGAAGGGCCGCCCGCTGTTGCCGCCGGGTGTTCGCTTGGCAGTGCCCCTTCCATCGGGCTGCGTGCCTGTTCGACCGCTGCCGCCGCTGGGAGTGGTACGGCCACCACCTCCGCTGCCGGATTCTGTGCCATCACCGCTTCCACCTGTACCTGGTCCCGCAACCTCCGCACCGGCGTCATCGGTCGCGGTCGGCCCTGGCTTTTCGGACTGATTCTCCATTCCAAGGCGGGCCCGAAGTTCCGCCTCACTCGTCACGCCAAGCTTCTTTAGGAGGTCGAGCAGGCCCGGCTCAATGCCGGCCTCCTTAGCGAGTGTCTCGATGATCGGGGGCTTGAAGCGTATCTTCGAGAGAAGGAACGGATTGGCCTTCCAGCCAATAGTGTCGAAGACAACGAACTCAGGCCGCTCCAAGTTACCCGTCCTGTCCGGCACCCAAGCAGTACCGTTCAGTTGCCGCACGAAGGCTGCATCGAACGTGGCGCTTCGAGAATGGTAGTAAGTCCACCGATAGGTTCCGGCAAAGGTGCCTGCGCCGCGACGATCCTCGACGTCGCCCAGTGCCTCCCATAGCAGGGCGGCCTTCCTGGCACGGGTCTCGGCGTCGAGTTTCGGCAATGCACGCAACAGGCTGTCGACACCACGCAATGCCTGATCTTCTGCGCCCTCCTCATAAGTATAGTTTTCGCATCCAGCAACGCGGCGCATTTCCCGTTTTTGTTCCCCGGTGAGATCCGCTCTCACGCGAACAGGCTGGAGGTAACGGCTCGCACCACAGGCCTCCAACAGATCGCGCACGTTTTCGCCTCGCAAGCATGCCGTGGAGTCGTCCACTAGGAGAACGCCAGGCACGCCCGTGAACAGTTCTTTCAGTCGCTCAGTGGAGAGATAGACGCTATCTGGCGTTGCGTACTGTTTCGCACCATCCTCAGCCGACAACGCTCTGACGAAGCGCCTTTCACGCAGGGCTGCGATCAGCTTGTCGCGCTGCGCCTTCGAGTCAGTGCCGAAAGCTGTGAGCATGCGGCGAATATGCGTCTCATACTCCGCATCGCCGACAGCGACGTCTTCGCCGGCATACCTCGGCAGCACGTTCCAGACAACGTCATCCACCGGGTCGGGTTCCGTGAGGCCCAAGGACTGGAGGAACTTTCGGGCGTCTTCGGTTGCACATACGGCTGGGCGCACTGTGGGGAATCCGGTTATGACTGCGCTCGGCAGGAACGCCTGTGGCTGGCCAAACCATACCTACGGCGAACCACTCAGGATTCTCGTCCCAATCATGCGCGCGAGGGGCGCGCGTGGGCGTATCCTCTTTCTGTCAATGTCGGCGCAGACATTGCATTGAATAGCGCGACCGTTTCTGTGGCGCTGGCTCTACACGGCGGCCGAGATATGTTGAGAGTCGGCAACACGGGACCGACGCTCGAATCGGTGCGAAGACTCGCCCCATTGCGTTAGAACCCGCGTATTCATTGACGCCCAGTGTCCATAACAGGTGAATTCGTGAGCTCGGCACGCGAATTGCGACAAGATAAGTCGGGTAAGTGTCGGGAGTTATTCAGGAGAAGGAAGCCCAGCATCATGTCCGTGAGAAGCATACAGGCGTGTGCTTTGGGAAAAGAAGGGGGATGCGATGCGTAAGGCATGGCTTGCGTTGATCATGATTGCGGGACTCATGGCCGTCTGGTCGGTGCCCGCCTCGGCTGTGACGCTCTGGGACAACGGAGATGCGAATTATTTTTCCGGGTACTTGAGCGACAGCCAGAATGCAGTGGGCGGCACTATTTACGAGGCGTACGACTATTTCACGCTAGCATCTCCCAGCACGATCACAATGATTAACTGGGATGGCTTTTACTATCCGGGCAACACCCCGCCAGCGTCCGGGGATATCTTCAACTACGACATCCAGTCGAATCCCGGCAGCGACCTGCAGCCCAGCGGGGATATCACAAGTGGTGTGCTGGGCAGCGGCAGCCCCACACCAACGGGTCTCTCAATCCCAGCTTTGGGTGATGAAGTCTGGCGGTATAGTGCCGTGACCAGCATCTCGCTCCCGGCCGGCACGTACTTCCTTTCCATTTACGACACCGTCCCCAACTCCGGCAACACGTTCGCCTTGTGTACGAGCGGCACACCAGAAACCGATGAGTGGTACTACGAATCCAATAACGGCATCTGGGACGGTCCTAATGCTGGCGGCGGCGTGGCGTTCAGCCTGACGGGCAACGTGAACGAGACCATTGGAGCTGTGCCTGAGCCGGCGACGATGACGCTGTTGGGCCTCGGTCTGGCCGGGCTGATCGGCCGCCGGATGCGTCGGAGCAGCGGCAAATAACCGAAACTTCGTCTTTTCAATCTGCGCCTTATCGCGCCGCGCGAAGTTCCTGAAGAACATCGCGCGACGCTTTTTTTGTTGGCGCGTGCCGCGGAAAGCATGTTTATCCGGTCTTGCTCAAAACGCCGACGTTCGCTATTCTCCACCGACGCCGGAAAAAAAGAAAACCTCCGGTCGCCCTGAGTCGGCGGCCGGAGGTTCAAACATGGCTGGCCACTCGAGTAAGCAACCACATGAAGACCATTCTCCAAGCGGATCAAAGGCAAATCAGCCAACCTCCCTTGCCGCAGAAACGCAGGCTGCCCGTTCAGAAACTCGTAAAGACAGACGACCCAGTCGTCGCTTTGCGCTTCAAGGAATGGCTTGGTGAGCTTGGGCAGAATTGTCTCAGGAACTATTTCAGTGACACGAAGTTCCTGCATCAAGTAACGTCGTAACTCCGGCGTGCGGTCTTGGCTGATTTCCTCGCTGAGCCATGCAGTATGTTGCCCTGCTTGCAAGAGGCTGGTGAGTTGGTCCGAACTGAATAGCTGCCGCAGTTCTTTCGTTCGCGCCAACTTCGCGCTGGGAGCAGGAATGTGCCCACCCCCGAAGCATGGAAGAAGTGCCTCGGCGTAAAGCGCCTTTGAGACCGCCTCAAACAGCGGCGCGAACATATTGCCTTCTCCGAACTGTGAGCGGTCCAATGGCAGGCAATTGAGAGCGGCGGCATCGAGCAATCCTAACCCCCGCATCTCACGCAATGCCTCGACGAGGAGTGTAGCCGTTTCTTGCACAAGATGCTGATTCCACGCATCGTTTCGCGGCACATTGTCTCGACTCGGCGTAGTACGGTACGGGCCCTGCACTAGAAAACCGAGGTTGGTTGGCACGATGGTTGGGAAGAAGACGACGAGCGTGGAGTCATGAATTGGCGTCACTCCTAGCGAGGCTCCAGGGTTCTCGGTCACTTGAAAGGCGACTTCAACGCAACCCGCCTTTACTCCATCTGCCGTCATCACCTCACGCGAGAAGACAAGCCAGGTTTCCTCGACAATATCCGTGGCCCCATGTTCCTGCCCCATGACAACGACCTTGCAGGCATTCTTGCCGATAGTCTCCGGGTCGCCTCGAAGGAAGTTGCCGGAAGTACCGTCCCCAACGGACCAGCCGATCTCGTTAATCTCTCTCAGAAACAGCAACGTTCGCGGGTCGAGTTTCCGCAGGCCAGCACCAATCTCCGCAACCGCCGATGCGTCGGCTGCGCTCAGAGGGAGAATGAAGACTGTCTCTCCAGGTTTGGACTCGACTGCCGGGATAGCTCTTGGCCATACGAAGGAATCGATGGCAAAGTGCTCTTGGCCGGAATGGACCTCAGGACAGCCCGTGAAAGCGTAGACAGACTTGAAGCCAATGCCAAAACGCCCGATTGCCGTGAGATTCTTTGAACTCTCCGCAATGCCGCAGATACCACGCACATCCGCCTCGTTGAAGGGAATGCCGAAGTGCGATATCCGGAGGTCTGTCTCCGCCAGTCGGAATGTGACCGCTCGCTGTCCCTTCCGGCCATTTCGGCGCACCAGGGCGTCTTCGGCGTTCTGGAGCAATTCATAGATGAAGTGCGTGCGATTGTCGTAGCGGTCTGCCAGCAACAAGGGACCAATGCGGCCTATGTCGGTGCCATAGCGTTTGGCATTCTCGGACCTTATGGACAAATAATCGCACGACATTGCTGGTTATCCTCCATGACTTCGTCAAAGAGTATCATCGCTCAGCATTGGAACGCGCAACCACGCGGGAATCCACAGTTACGCCGCCGGCGCACCTTCCTTTTCCGCTTCCTGGCGAATCTGCTCATAGACTTCCTTGAGCAGGTGCCGCCCGACGGCAGCCTGGAAGTCCTTCTCGTTCATGAACTTAGCCGTGATCTCTTCGTTCTGGTCAATGCGGTCAATGAAGAGGCCCTCAAGCGCCTTGAGGAAGACGTAGCTGAAGTTCTCCATCGTGTTCGCCTTCGCCGCCTGGCGGATGTTCGGGTCGGCCACGGCGTCTTCACGGATGGAATCCAGGAAGAGCTGATCGGCGGGCTTGAACTCCGTTCCGAACCGCTCGTTCAGCAGGTCTATCAGCCGCGATAGTTCGATCTGTTCGTCGTGAGCCACCGCCGTGCCCACTGAAGTCGGGCCGTCCACGGCGCCGCCTGTTCCGGCCTCCATCTTGATGGAACCGTCGCTGATCTTCTGAAGCCGGTAAAACTTCAGCGCGACCTCTTCGTCAAAGTTGTAGATCGGCCCGCGATCACCCGTAGGCAACTTCGTGAGCAGGAATCGGATATAGGAGTACAGTTTCTCCAGGTCCGTGTCCTGGAACGGGATAATCTGGGACAGGAAGGCGTAGAGGTTCCGGTAGGCCACGAGCGTCTTTCGGAACTCCTCCCGCTTCTCTTCCTCAAGCTGAGCGTACCGCGTCACGGCTGGATCGAGGCAGGCATTCATCCTGGCATGGTCCGCCGGCGTCTGGAACCGCCTCGGCCTGTAGAACACTTTGGCGAACTCCTCGACTTCCGGCTTGTGATAGACCTGCGCCGCGTCGAGCTTCGCCTGGAGTTCGTAGAGTTGCCGTGCGTCGGCCTGCTCGCCGATGAGCGTCTGCTCGTAGTACGGCTGGAACGCGGCCAGAATTTCGTCCGGCTCGTTGACGAAGTCCAGGACGAACGTGTCCTCCTTGCCCGGATGCGTCCGGTTCAAGCGCGACAGCGTCTGCACCGCCTGGACGCCTGCGAGCCGCTTGTCCACGTACATGGTGTGCAGCAGCGGCTGATCGAAACCGGTCTGGTATTTCTCGGCCACGAGGAGCACCTGGTACTCCTCCGAGCCGAACCGCTCCGGCAATTCCTTCTCGCGGATGCGCTTTCCGCGCGTGTCCACGTTCATCCCCTCCTCGGTGTATTCCAGGCCCGGGGCGTCGGGGTCAACCACTGTGCCGGAGAATGCGACCAGCGTCTTGATGCCGGTGTACCCCTTCTCCTGGATGTACTTATCGAACGCCTGCTTGTATCGGACGGCATGCAGGCGCGAAGAGGTCACCACCATCGCCTTGGCCTTGCCGCCGATCTTGTGCAGGGTGAAATGGCGGAAGTGCTCGACCATGACTTCGGTTTTCTGCGCGATGTTATGCGGATGCAGGCTCATGAACCGCGCCAGCGCGCGGGCGGCCTTGCGCTTCTCGACCTCCGGGTCGTCCTCGATGGACTTCACCAGGCGGTAGTAGGTCTTGTAGGTGGTATAGTTCTTCAGCACGTCGAGGATGAAGCCCTCCTCGATGGCCTGGCGCATGCTATAGAGATGGAACGGCTGCGGCTTGCCATCGGCGCCGGGTTGGCCGAAGACCTCCAGTGTCTTGTACTTCGGCGTTGCTGTGAAGGCGAAGAAACTGATGTTCGGCTGACGGCCCCGCTTGGCCATCGTCGTGAGGATTTCTTCCTCGGTATCCGCCAGCCCCTCTTCCTTCGCGTAGTTCGCGGCGTCCTCTCTGATCTGCGGCGCGGCCAGGACGCCTTTCATTTCCGTGGCCGTCTCGCCACCCTGCGAACTGTGCGCTTCGTCAACGATGACGGCATACCGGCGCTTGGGCAGGTCGCTCATTTTCTCCGTGACGAAGGGAAACTTCTGAAGCGTGGTGATGACGATGGGCACACCGCTGGTCAGCGCTTCCGCAAGCTGGCCGGAATTGACATCAATCTTCTGAACGACCCCTTGTTTGTGCTCGAACTGGTAGATGGTGTTCTGCAACTGCTGATCGAGCACGACGCGGTCGGTGACGACGATGACGGAATCGAAGACCCGCTCATCCCGGTCGTTGTGCAGGCTGGCCAGCCGGTGCGCCAGCCAGCCGATGGAGTTGCTCTTGCCGCTGCCGGCGGAATGCTGAACCAGATAGTTCGTGCCAGTTCCTCGGACGCGCGCATCCGCCACGATCCGCCGCACGCAGTCCAACTGGTGGTAGCGCGGGAAGACCATCGTCTCCTTGCGGACCTTCTTCTCGCCGACCTTCTTCTCCTCGACCTGAAGGTGGATGAAGCGCGCCAGAATGTCCATGAAGCTATCGCGCGCCAGCACTTCTTCCCACAGGTATGCCGTCTTATGCCCGTTCGGGTTCTCCGGGTTTCCGGCGCCGTTGCCGCAGCCCTTGTTGAAGGGCAGGAAGGTCGTGCTGCGCCCGGAAAGGCGCGTGGTCATGTAAACTTCATCCGGGTCCACGGCGAAATGGACCAGCGCGCGCTTCTTGAACTGGAAAATCAGATCGCCCGGATCGCGGTCGGTCTTGTACTGCGTCACCGCGTGCCGCCAGGTTTGGCCGGTCATCGGGTTCTTCAGTTCCATCGTGGCCACGGGGATGCCGTTCAGACCAAGCACCACGTCGAGCGACTTTTCCTGATCCTTCACGCTGTAGTGAAGCTGCCGGGTGATCGTCAGCCGGTTCGCGGCGTAAAGCCGCTGAGTGTCCGGGTTCATCCCGCTCGCCGGTGCGAAGTACGCCGCGTGGAAGGTCTTCCCGAAGCACTTGAACCCGTGCCGCAGGACTTTCAGACAGCCCTCGTGTTCCGAATTCAGCGCGCGGCAAAGGTCATCCAGCAGCGTCTCGCCCGCCTTGTCCTTCTGAATGCCCGCCAGGTACGCCCACTCCTTCGGTTGTGTCTCGCGGACAAAGGCCAGGAATATGCCAGGATCAAGACATCTGTCGCGGTCGAAGGCGTCGGCCACGCCCACCACGTAGCCGCCCGCGCTGGCTAGGTGCCCCTCGATAGCCACCTCGAACGCATATTCTGTATGTGGCAGCGGCATTCGGTTCTCCTGGTGCCTCGTTCTCTTCCGAAAAAATAGATCAAGTCTTCTTAAAGTATGTCATTCCGAGCACGTCTTCTGAATCCTTTTCTGCGGGCTTGAAGTACCACTTTTCAGGCCGACGTATCATGGTTTCCCACACAATCAATCCGAAGAACCATCCGGCATGTTCTTGATCGCCCTGGCACGCCTCGTAGAGCGGCTCGTATACAGTGTCCGTCCAGTCGCTGCCGGGTATAAAACTGGAAGTAAACACGGGATGGGTATCGCAGTGATCGTTGATCGCTGCCACTACCGCCTGATACTGAGCAGGATTCACTCGGCTCTTCCATATTTGGAACTGTTTCTGTCGCCGACGCGGAATGGCCCCGATCTTCTTCTCGTCCAAGCTCCACAAGCCAGAATCGCCATGCGCCATTTCTCGGTCCTCCACTTGCCCTAAGAGGTTTCATGCGTCACTCACGTCGATCTTCCCTGTCACCGACGCCGAGATCAGCGCGGTGCGGTATTCGCGGAGCATCTCTATTGACTGGACAATCGCTTCCGTCGTTTTTCTTATCCGCTTTGTCTTGATGGCCACGCTCTCGCCGATTGCATCTTGTTCATGCTTTGGCGGAACCACAACGGGAATCCTGGCAAGGATACCCGTGTTCAGATTATCCATTGTAGAGCCGACGCATTCCAGCAACAGATGGTCACGAATGCCTTGGGTACTCAGGTACAGGCTTACGTAGAAAGGGTCCGCGATACTGTAATCGAGGCGCACTCGAAGACTGCCAGTGCCACATAAGGAGCCTTCGGATTCCTTCGTCACCATTGCGCACCGTCCCATTTCTCCCCGGCGCGCGAACACGATATCGCCGACGTCAAGGCGGTGTCGGATCAAGCGAGCGAACATCTCTGGCGAAACGGCGCATGCAGGATCGGGATGAATTTGCCCGTCGGTAAGATGGGCTGGGTTTATCGCAGGAATGCCCCCGTCAACGTAATCCGACGCGTGCAACTGGCTCCCGAACGGGCCGGTTTGGAGATTTAGTGTAATTCGACCAAGCTGCGTAACCTGTCAGTGCGCGGGTATCCAGTCGAGCCACTCGATGCCGGAATCCTTCATGGGTGCGTCGGGATTCAGCCCCTTGGTGACGGCGTGCGTGATGAGGGCGGCGCGCTTTTCCTGGAGGAGTTCGATCTGTCGCTGTTTCTTCTCGATCAGCGCGTCTATCCGCACCGTCTCCCGGTCCAGGAATGCGGCAATGGCGGACTGCGTTTCGATGGGCGGAATCGGATGACGATAGTCCCGGATGAAGTCTTCGGGGACACGCTTTTGTCCACCCGCTCCGTACATGTAGGACGCGCCGATGTTGCGAAACGCATGTTCGAGCGTCAGATAGAAGAGATACCGCCGATCTACGGCGGACAGCGCCCGCAATACGTGCAATTCAGTGGTTCCGAAGCCGATTCCCTTTTCAAGACCTTCCGCAAGAGCGCCTTTTCCGTTCTCGAAGCATGGCGTAATCTTGGCAACGACAACGTCACCGTCCGCGAAATATGTGTATCCGTTTGCCACGTCATCGAGCAGCCGAGTCTGATCCAGCCGCATTCCACCCCATTCGCCGACTGCCTCCATCGGAACAAACGAGACGGCGGCATTTCCATCGAGTGCGACTATTTCGGATTTTGACGGATTCACGTTGACACTGAAGCGCAGGCGCTTCACGGGCCATGAGTCGGGAACGTGTCCCAGCCACTCCACGCCGGACGGTTTGTATTGCGGATAGCGTCTCATGCTATCTCGAACGCACCTTCCCATTGTCCATGCGGTTTTCTGCGTAACCACAGTCGCGGCATTTGAATGTCAGTTCTAGAGCTCCAAGATCTCCGAAAGTGGGGTGCGGCCTGCTACCTTCCAAGGCCCAAGAAGGCTTCTTGCACTTCGGGCAAGCATCCCCCTTGGTGTAACGCTCAAGCTCCTGCCGGCGCGCTTGGAGTTCTTCTTTCAACTGGGTGTTCTCCTCCTTCAGTGTAACGACCTGCTCTCGGAGTTCCGCAATCTTCTCCTGAAGCTCAAGCGTCATGCCGCTCTTCGCCAGCTTCGTAATGGTCTGCATCGTCTCGAATATGTTCATTTCGTCACCTCCGATTATTCTTGTTTCGCTTCTTCCCCGTGCTCCCCTTTGGTGCGTTCAATTTCTTCCGCTCCGTCTCCAGCGTCCGCGCCGAGGAGCGCAGGTCGTCTAGGTAGTGCTCGTCGGCAGACGCCTCTGCTTCCAGCCGCCGTCGTTCCGCGAAGGTGTCGTACTGCTCATTCGCCCAGGCAAGCGCTTCCTCTCGGCTCACCGAACCGGCGCCGGGCAAGACGGGCAATTCGTTATCACGCAGGAATTTGTCCAAGGACAAATCCCAGTCGCGCATCTTGATGTCCTGCCGCCGTTGCGCCCGAAACTCGGCCTGGTCCAGGAACATGACCACGATGCGATTGAGCGTGTCTATCTCTTTCTTGTCCAGGTAGTTTTTGGCCGTCGTCACGTCGCGTTTCAGAACGCGGCTGCCGGTCCAGGAGGTCAGGCCCATGTTGGGTTTGGCGGCATTGGCGCGGCGACGGATGATTTCCGCTGCCGTCATCCCGGCGGCGGCGTAGTGCATCTTGTTCTGCATGATGGCGAAGAACACCTGCGTCGCCTGCTCGTCCTCCACGTAATCGGAAGCGAGCGCGAAGATTTCCCGGATGCGCTGGTAAACGCGGGCCTCGCTGGCGCGGATTTCGCGGATGCGCGCAAGCAATTCGTCGAAGTAGTCGGTCAGCCGGTTCCGCCCCTTCAGGCGCTCGTCGTCAAGCGTGAACCCCTTGACGAGGTACTCGCGCAGGCGCTCAGTGGCCCACTGGCGGAATTGCACGCCACGCGGCGAGCGCACCCGGTAGCCGACGGCCAGGATCATGTCGAGATTGTAGTATTTGAGGCGTCTTTCGACTTGACGGCCGCCCTCGGATCGAACTTGTAAGTAATCCTTACAAGTTCCCTCTTCGTTCAGTTCCGTGTCCGCGTAAATGCCTCGAACATGCATGGTTATGTTCTGGGGCGTGGTCTGAAGAAGTTCGGCCATTGCCGCCTGAGTCAGCCAGACGGTTTGACCCTCCAGCCGCACTTCAATGCGGGAGTGGCCGTCCTGCATTTGGTAGAAGAGGATCCCCGGAGCGCGCTTCTCCGGCAGGTTTTCGGTCATTCGGTCACCTCCGTCAGCATGTCAGCGATTTCCTTTTCGATCTTCTTCAGGTCCGCCTCGATTTCTTCCAGCGGGCGCGGCGGCGTGTACTTGTAGAAGTACCGGTTGAAATTGAGCTCATAGCCGATCTTCGTTTTGGAGTCGTCCACCCAAGCGTCCGACACGTGCGGCAGTACTTCGCGCCGCATGTATTCGCCAACGTCCTCCTTCAGCGGGACGTTTTCGTAGTCCCGCAGGTCGGCATCCGGTTCGGGATTGCCCTTGGCGTCGGTACAGACCTCAGCGGTTTCATCGCGCTCGGAGAGCGCAGCCAGAATAGCCTTGAAGAGCGCGCCGGGCACCTTGAGGTCGGCTCTTTCAAAGGCTTGTGTGACGAGGTCGCTAAAGGCGGTCCGATTCTTTACGACACCATGAGAAGAGAGCGGCCGGAGCGCTCCCAGTATCGCCTCTTGGTCATTCTTCCCAGCCTCGATTTCGGCCTGGGCGGCTTTGGTGTCCTTCCGCTTCTTGCTGACTGCCAAGGCGGCGAAGAGCGTGGATTCCTTCACGCGCACAAGGCGCTCGTCCGTCACCGCGAAGCTCAGCCGGAGCGGACGCTCGACCGTGATGCGGCGATAGCCGAAGTCCGCATTGTCGAAGATGCGAACGTGCTCGCCTTCCTTGAATTCGCCGTACAGGCGCGTGATCTCATCGCGCTGCTGCTCGCAGATTTCGTTCCGCTTGTTGCCGAGACTCTTGCGCATTTTCTTGAAGGCCGCCGTCGCGTCAACGAGCTGCACCTTACCGCGCCGCTGCGGTTTCTTGCGGTTGGTGACGATCCACAGATACGTGGAGATGCCGGTGTTGTAGAAAAGCTGGTCGGGCAGCGCGACGACGGCCTCCAGCCAATCGCTCTCGATGATCCACCGGCGGATTTCGCTTTCGCCCGCCCCCGCCGATCCGGTGAAGAGCGGAGAGCCGTTGAAAACGATGGCCAGGCGCGTGCCGCCTTCCTTCGGATCCTTCATCTTGCTGATCATGTGCTGAAGGAAGAGGAACGACCCGTCGTTGATGCGCGGCAGGCCGGCACCAAACCGTCCGCCGAAGCCCTGTTCCTCGTGCTCCTTGCGGACGGCCTTTTCTTCAGCCTCCCATTTCACGCCGAACGGTGGATTGGCCAGCATGTAGTCGAATTTTCTGCCTGCCAGGTGGTCATCGGTGAACGAATCGCCGAAAGCAATATGGTCAATGTTCTGGCCTTTGATCATCATATCCGACCCGCAGATCGCGTAGGACTGCGGGTTGTAGTCCTGGCCGAACGCCTCCAGGCTGGCGTCAGGATTCAGTTCGCGGACGTATTCTTCGGAGACCGACAGCATGCCGCCGGTGCCGCAGGCCGGATCATAGAGCGTCTTGACGATGCCCTTCGTAGTCAGCGTGTCGCCTTCGGGCAGGAAGATCAGGTTGACCATCAGCCGGATCACCTCACGCGGCGTGAAGTGGTCGCCCGCCTCCTCGTTCGACGCCTCGTTGAATCGCCGGATGAGTTCCTCGAAGATGTACCCCATCTCGATGTTCGAGACGTGGTCCGGGTGCAGGTCTATCTCAGCGAATTTCGAGACCAGCAAGTACAGGCGGTCCGCCTTCTCAAGCTTGGCGATGTGCTCCTCGAAGCCGAAGTGGTCCACGATTTCGCGGGCGCGCGTCGAGAAGCCCTTGATGTAGTTGACCAGGTTAGCGGCGATGTTGTTCGGATCGCCCTTGAGCTTCTCGAAGGTGTAGAGGCTGGTGTTGTGGAACGGCACGCGCGTGAGGCGGTGCAGAATCGGCTCGACGTTCTTGACCCGCCCGCCCTCAAGCTGCTTCAGCCGGTCAAGCACCTTTTGCTTCGTGGGTTCCAGGGCGCAGTCGAGTCGGCGCAGGACAGTCATGGGCAGCATGACGTCTTTGTACTGGTTCGGGCGGTACGGCCCGCGCAGCAGGTCCGCCACGGACCAGATGAAACTGACCTTGTCGCCGAAGTTGTTCACGACCTTTCTCCCGCCTGGGCGCCACGGCGCGGGCGTTCTTTCAGCCAGGCATCAATGGCGCCCTTGTGAAACCGCCAGTGCTTGCCGACCTTCTGGCCGGGCACTTTGTCGGCCTGGGCGAGTTTGTAAAGGCTCGATTTCGAGAGCTTCAGATACGCCGCGAGTTCGTCAATGGTCAATACTTCATCGGGTTGGAGCACTGGCCGCCTCTCTTATGCCACAGGGGTCTGACAGGGCATCTTCTCTGGACGGGCATCCTAGCTGTTTCTAGCGAATGCTGTCAACGGGCAGGTGGTGAGGAGGAGCGCATTTCAACGCCATGCTGCCGATACCCGCTCAAGACGTGGCGGCGTAGGTGCCGGTCTTCCGCACGGCCGTTTCTGTGCCGACCACCGGCGACTGGTTCGCGGCGCCTGCGGTGTCGACCAACTCGAGATGCTGGTAGATATTCGTCATCAGCCGGATATCGCTGTGGCGCATGAGTTCCATCGCGGTGCGGGGCATGTGCCCCCAGGGCATATCCGCGACAGCCGGCGGCAACCCGCTCTCCTCTATTTCTCGCACAGGTTGTGCGGGTTTTGCGCCGCGCCCGGAATCTCGCGCAGGCTGTGTGAGTTCTCCTTCCGTCCATGCCAGATAGGACGCCCGCATGCGCCAGATGTTCACCGAACTTGCGAAAGGTTCTGGCCACAGCGCAACCTGTAAGAAACTCTTACAGGTTGGATTTCACCTATTAAGCTGCGCTTAATAGGTGGCCCCGCTGGAAAACCACGGCCAGCAGCATGCCGGATTTTCAGCAATCCCCGTTCGGACAACCGGTTGGGTGCCTTCGCTCTGAACTATTCGATATCATCGAAAAGTTGATTCAAAGCGCAAGCTCACCCGGTTGCCAAGAGTCTATGACTCGTTGCACTTGCAAAAGCGAAACAGACGCCGCTGCGCGAGTCAAGCTTCAGCTGCACAGGTTCCGGTCATGTGCCCTGTCGTTTCTGGACCGACCACCGGCAACTGGTTCACCGGCCCGGCGGTGTCGACGAGGTCGAGGTGCTGATAGATCGTCGTCGTCAGCCGGACATCGGCCGGGATAACTTTGATGATTTGCGGTATAATGGCCGCGCCGATCGGCTCAAGAACGGAGACCGATCGTGGGAGAACAGAGGAGAACCCTTGAAGATTCGTGAAGTCAACCCGGAGGATTTAGCCGAACTGAACTGCCGTATCGGCCATGCCCTGTGGCAAATCCAGGGATGCGAAGAAGTTCTAGTCTATTTCATCGGAACCGTGTTGAAGATGCCACCGTCCAGGGCACGGCACGAAGCAATGGCCGTTGTGGATCAGCTTCGGACCTGCACACTTGGCGGCCTCATAGCAGAGCTGCGGAAAGCAAAATCAACGGGATCGGTCTCGGAATTCGAGTCCCGAGTCAACCACTTCTTGAATGAGCGGAACTGGCTAGTCCATCACAGTTGGCGCGAGAATCACGCAGACCTTTTCAATCCAGAACGCATACCACCACTGTTCAAGCGTCTGGAGGCACTTTCACAAGAGGCATCCGACATGCGGAACTACTTCTGTAGAACCACCACTGCGTGGGTGCAGGAGCAGGGCGTGAGTGAGAAACGCATCGAAAACGGAATGGCACGAATACTGATAGAGAGAGGAATAGTCCAACCACCGGCTAGAGGTGACAGAGCGAAACGCGCCACCCCTTAGTGTGCCCCACTAGCGTCCGTTCCAGTTTGCCTGACTTCAGAGTCGCTTCTGGCTGCGCCGACCACCGGCAACTGGTTCACGGCGCCTGCGGTGTCCACCAATTCGAGGTGCTGATAGATGTTCGTCGTCAGACGGATGTCCGAGTGGCGCATGAGGTCCATTGCGGTGCGGGGCATGACGCCGCTCAGGGCGAGCAGCGTCCCGAAAGTGTGCCGCAGGCTGTGGATATCCAGCGTCCGACCCCGCTGATCTTTCTTCTCGATCCCGGCGTATTCCAGGTCTAGGTTGAACGCGCGCAGCAGCGGCACGTAAAGGATCAACCGTTCATCGGGCGCCCACGCGATCGGGCATGGCATATTCTGGCGCCGCGCATCTTCCTGGACATGCAGGAGCCGGCCAGCGATGTGCCGGCGCAGGTGCTCGACCAGGTCGTCGCTCAGGGGCTGGTGCGCGCCTCTGCGTGCTTTGTCATGCTTGGCATGAAGGTCGAGGTACGGCGGATCGGCATCGAGATGCACGTCAGCAACCTTGAGGCTCTTGATCTCCGAGTACCGCAGGCCGGTGAAAATGGCGATGCGGTAGAACATCGCGTGCGATTGGCCCACCCGGTGCATCCGGTCGCGCGTGCGTTCGCCGAGGTTGGTGAGCGGCTGCCCCTTCCGTTTGCCCTTGGTGATCTTCATCAGGTTATGCAATGGGCGCTCCTCGGCCGCCGTCAGCAATTTCCCGATCTCCTCCATAGTCAAGGCGCGCCGCTCACGCCGGCGATCCGCTGCCTCGTTGGCGCGGGGTAGCGCCGCGAAAGGATTTGCCAGCAGGCGAGACTCCCGCATGCACCAGTTGCCGAACGCCACGAGCGCGATCCGGTAGGTGTTCCGCGTCCGAGCGGACATGCCCAGTTCCGCATGCTTCAACAGCCAGCGCTCGGCCCTGATGCGCTGCACGTCGCGCAGGCGCTTGAAGTCACAGTCGTTCGCAACGCGCAGAATGGCCCGCCGCGTGCCCTGGATGTGGTCGGCATTCCGTTCGCAGGCGCGCAGGTGGGTCGCGTAAGCCTCGACGTGTTTCTCCAGCGGCGCGTCCGAGTGAACGCCGACGCTGGCCTCTTCGCGCGAGATGATCCCGACCTTGACCTTCTCGGTCTCGGCAATGAGCTTCGCCAGAAACTGTTTCGCCGCCTGCGAATCGGTGCAGCCGGTCGATACGCGCCGCATGACGCCGTCGGCATCGCGGTAGCGCGCAAACCAGTGCGGATAGTAAGAGACGATCCGCTCGCCGCCTTTGTCCAGTTCCGCCGACTGCCTTCGGCCCTGCCCGTCGGTCCACCCTGCGACCTTCTTCCCACGGCGCTCAATGATCTGGGCGCCATCGGGGATCGGCCGCCGCCATTTTTCCCGGTAAATCGTCGCCATACTGCACCTCCCTTTCTACCCACATCACAGCCATTTCCTTTGGCATGGAATCAAGTGGACTCCGCAGGAATTCCCGCTCGCCTCCATGCTTTCCGCCGACCTACCGCAATGCGCTGCGACGCGCGTCCGGGCAGCCGGCGGCCAGCCACTGCTCGATCTCAACGCGCTTCCACCGAGCGAGCGTCCCGAGCTTCACCGGCCTCGGCATGCGCCCGGCATCGGCCAGCCGGCGGACGTGGCGCGCGGAGCAACTCAGCAGATGGGCCACGTCCAAAACGTTCAGAAGTGACGGCGGCGCCGATGCACAGGCGCCGGTCATGTCGTTACTCTCGATCTTCCCGATCATCCCTGTTTCCTCCATAGAATTTGTGGCCGATGCCGATGTAACGCTTCTACGCGCCTGAAACCCGCCCCAGTGCAATAGCGCCAGGAGGGGTCAAAACCCGCTCGAAAACCCTTGTCATCATTGACTCCGAAAAAGCCAAAAGCGTTACACCGGGACTTCCCGACCCTGCCGGTGTTTCCGCACCCGGTCGCGGGCGAGTTCGCGCCGGCGTTTCGCGCCGCATTCCGGGCAGTAGCGATGTCGGGCCTCCCTCACCTTGCCGCATGGACACCGCCGGTCTTCCTCCATTGAGAGCACCGGCGAAGCGGAATCCTTCGCACCAATCTTCACGGCATCCCGATACTGGTTGCGCACTCCGGCATATCGCGGCATCCGGTCCACCAGCGGGAGAACGGCCTTCTCGAAGTACGTGCATCGCTCCTGCATCCGCCCCAGGACGCAGACCCCTTCCCGGTGGACGGCGGGCCGCACGGAGATGCACCCGCTGTCAACGAAATTCGCGCATCGCTCACGGGCCATGTCATGGGGCGTCATTTCTATCTCCTTGTTTTATGCCAGCATGGTCGTGCGCCGAGCGGCATGCGGAATTCCGCATTTTGCCCTTGCTTTCCGGCCAAAGCGATGCCCTGATGTGCATGTAAGGCGTTGGTAAGCAGCAGGTTACAGAAAGGAGCGGACGATGACGACGAAGAAGGACGTATGGGTGAAGACGTGGAAGGTTGTGGTGAACAACTCGGCGCAGAGCAACATAGCGACGGTGGTGGGCCGCTACATGACCCCGGAGGCCGCCGAGCGCGTGGCGCAGGCGTTCCGCGATACGCTTTACGCCGACCCGTACAACTACCGCACCGAGTACAGCCGCAACATCGAGACGCCCGACGCGGTCGTGGCCGACATCGACGTGCGCGTCGAGTCCGACCGCGCCGACCACAACCTGATGACCGCCAAGGGCATTCTCCTGGCGCAGCAGCATGGCATCCGCGTCCTGGGCGAGGACGGCAAGCCGATCCTCCACGCCGACCTGAAGGCCTGAACCACAACAGGGAGAACGACGATGGCGAAGAATACGAAACCGACCGCAGCGCAGGCGTACCAGGGATGCCAGAACGACGTGGGCGCCCTCCTCGACCTGATCGGCCAGGAAATGAAGCGCCACGCCGAATACGCGAAAACGGATGGCCTTCATTGGGGTCACGTGGGCGACGTCCTTCAGGTGCGCAAATGCCTGGTCGAGGTGCTGGCGCAACTCGCCCAGCAGGACGAGGCGTTCATCGAAAACCACCTTGCCGAGATGCGCGAAAGCCGAAAGCTGTAAGACGCGGGCGTGTGCCCGCATTCCATTAGCAGCCGCCCCGAAACGGCGGCGAACCCGGAAGGAGGACGTGCCATGTCGAAGGCGATTAAGGTCGGGCAGACGTACCTGTGCAAGGTCGGCCGCAACAGCGTCGAGGTGAAGGTGCTCAACACTTGCGGCGGCGGCTGGGTGGTTGCTACCGCCAAAGGGCGCAACCTGACCATCAAGGACGCCGCACGCCTTAGCGCGGTCCCCGCAGCGGCGGCTGACGGCGCACAGGGCGCACCCGGGGCGAAGATGGGCGCCAGAGCGCCCAAAGGCGCGAAGACCGCCGCCGGACGCGACACGGCGCAACAGGGCGCGCCCCAGGCGAAAGAGAAACGCGTTGGCCTAGTGGACGCCGCGATCCTGGTCATGAAGGCCGCCGGCAAGCCGATGAACTGCCAGGAGGTCGTCAAGGCCATCATCGAGCGGAAGTTGTGGGAGAGCGCCGGCAAGACGCCGCACGCTACCCTTTACAGCAGCATCCTGCGAGAGATTCAGAAAAAAGGCGCCGAGGCCAGGTTCAAGAAGGTGGACCGGGGCCTGTTCGCGCTGGTCGGCTGATCCGATCATTTCTTTCCCTTCCGGGAGGCCTGGGCGATGGACGCCTGGGCCTCCTGCGCTTTAATCGCCGGCGTCAGCGCCTTCCAGTCCGTCCCTTCCCCATGAACGAACTCCGCCCACCGCTGCCGGATGACATCGCAGTAGAGCGTGTCGAGTTCCATCAGGTATGCGTGGCGCCCGGTCTGCTCGCAGCCGATCAGAGTGGAACCCGACCCGCCGAAGAGGTCCAGGACGTTCTCGCCGATCAGCGACGAGTACTGAATCGCCTGCACCGCCAGCGCCACGGGCTTTTCCGTCAGGTGGATCATGGATTGCGGGTTGACCTTCTTGATGTGCCAGAGGTCGAGCGCGTTGTTCGGCCCGTAGAACTTGTGGCCGGCGCCTTCCTTCCAGCCGTAGAAGCAGATCTCGAACGCGCCCATGAAGTCCTTCCTCGTCAGGACCGGGTGCTGTTTGTCCCAGACGATGCCCTGGCTGAAATACAACCCACAGGCCTTGAGCGGGCCGGGGTAGTTCCCCAGGTTGGCATAGCCGCCCCAGATATAGAACGAGCCACCCGGCTTGAGGACGCGCGAGGCGTTGCCGAACCAGTCGAGGAGCATCTTGTCGAACGCCTCGGACGTCACGAAGTCGTTCTCGAGGGGGCGGTCCTTGGCGCGCATCTTTTTTCGCGCTTTTGCGGGATCGCTCGCGCCGCGTTCAATGTCGAACTTCTGATGATGGAGTTGCGCGCTCTTGTTGGTGAACGAACTGAGGCCCGCTGCGATGGCGGTGTTGCTGCGCGGTTCGACCCGAACGTTGTACGGCGGGTCCATGTTCACCAGGTGGATAATCTGGCCGGCCAGGAGCGCGTCGAGGTCTGCCACGCTCCCCGAATTGCCGCACATCAGCCGGTGGTTGCCGAGATTGTAGATTTCACCGCGCCTCGAGGTCGCCTCGTCTGGCGGCTCCGGCACCGAATCGGGATCGGTCTGGCCCTGCTTGACGTCTTCGAATACTTTGGAGAGGTCTTCCTCGGAGAAACCCAGGAGCGACAGGTCCACGCCGAGGTCTTTAATCTCCCCAAGTTCCACCGCCAGCAAGCCCATGTCCCAGGTCGCCAGTTCAGCGAGTTTGTTGTCGGCGATCCGGTAGGCGCGGATTTTCTCCGGCGTCAGGTCCCTCGCAACGTGGACCGGAACCTTCTGCAGCCCCAGCTTCAACGCGGCCCGATACCGCGTATGCCCGCAGACGATGACGCCTTCGGCGTCCACCACAATTGCCTGCCGGAACCCGAACTCCCGGATGCTGGCTGCGACGGCGTCCACCGCGTTGTCGTTGATGCGCGGGTTCCGCTCGTAAGGTTTAATCTCGGACAGCTTGCGCATTTCAATCTGCATCGTCGTTTCTCCTATCCCAATTGTTTCGCCTGCGCGGCAGCAGTTCATGCTCTTCTTCTCTGTGCAGTCACAGCTTGAAGCCCTGATCGTCCAAAAGCTTGAATGGGGTCGGTATCCATGCGGACGACCTGTCGGGTTCGTGCCTGGGTGCAGCTTCTGCGGCGGCCTGTGCTGCGCGCATCTGCTCAAGCTGCTGCGCACCGGGCAACAGGTGAATGTTCGCCATGTAGGCGAGGGCCACTTCATACACTTCGCAGTCAAAGAGATGGATCGCGGCGCCGGGCGACGTCGGCACCCACTCTTCATCCATGCGGCTCCCGGCGCGGACGATCACCTTGACCGCGTTCGACAACTGCGCGTTGTACTCCGGGTCGTTCCGCTGGTTGAGCGACCAGATTTCGTCGCCGGGGTCCTCCTTGCCCCGGACGACGAGTCCGGCAAGTTCATCCGCGAAGTGGTGCGTGGAGATGAGCCAGATTCGGATTTCCTCTTTGATCCTGCGGTCGTATTTCCCACGCTGGCCCGTGTCGAGGTATCCCCGGCCCGGACGAAGGACCTGCCCGACCTGCGGTCGCGGGTCTCCCTTGAGGATGCGCACGCGGCCACGGCGGGGGAAGGCCCACTTGTAGACCTGCACCGTCCTCGATGTGCTCTCGGATTCGAGGCGGGTCCCGCCGGAGTCGATCCCCGCGAGTCCGACAAACATCGGCTGCCGCGCGGCGTCCTCGTTGCGCCAGGGAGTGTGAAAAAGGAGCCGGTCCAATTCTTCGAAAGACTCGACGCGGCCATGCCAGACGCGATGGGATCGCATGTCGCCGGACTCCTTGCCCGGCCCCCAGGCCCGAATCACGACCCAGAAGTGGTCATGCTGTGTGTCAATCGCGGCCAGGAGATTGAAGGCCCATTTCGGCACGACGCCTTCCGGGAGCGTCGCTCGTTGGCATTTGAGGCCGTAGGCGCCGGCGGCAG
>JBKQWE010000055.1:0-28975 GCA_052139675.1 Candidatus Brocadiia bacterium | reverse complement strand
AGCGATTGGCGCGCGATCAGGCGCCCGTCGGCCGAATACTCCTTCGTGGTTTCGAGCGCCTCCTCGAGCGACATCGGCGGAAGGATCGTCGGGAACCGCTGCGCGAGCATGGACTTTCCGGCGCCGGGCGGGCCGATCATCAGGACGTTATGCCCGCCGGCCGCCGCGACGGTCAGCGCGCGCTTGACATGCTCCTGGCCCTTCACTTCGCTGAAGTCCACGTCGTACCGCGAGTTCCTCTGCAGCGCTTCCTCGATGTCCACGCGGTACGATTCCATGACGACTTCGTCGGTGAGGAACCCGACGACCTGGTCCAGCGACTTGAGCGGGATAATCTCGATCCCTTCCACCACGCCGGTCTCTTCCGCGTTTTCCTCGGGGATGATGATGCCGTCAAGCTTGGCCTCGCGGCATCGCAGCGCCATGGAGAGGCAGCCCTTGACCGGCCGCAGCCGGCCGTCGAGCGCGAGCTCGCCGGTGATCGCGTAGCGGTCGAGCTTCTTCGAGACGATCTGGTCGGAGGCGAGCAGGATCCCGACCGCGATCGGCAGGTCGAACGACGGGCCTTCCTTTCGCAGGTCGGCGGGCGCGAGGTTGATGGTGAGGCGGAAAACGCGGTAGTGATAGCCGCTGTTCATGATGGCGGCGCGGACGCGCTCGAGGCTCTCCTTCACCGCCGCGTCCGGCAGGCCGACCAGCGCGACGTGTCCGAAGTCGCTCTTGCTGATGTTGACTTCGACCTCGACCGGATACGCCTCGATGCCGTAGAGCCCGGCGCTCTTCACCGTGCCAAGCATAATCGCCCCGCTGTCACAATGAATTTCCCCACGAAGCACACGAAGAGCACGAAGCGCAGCGGAGGGAATCAATGCCTTCCATTCCGTCCTTCGCGGCCTTCGTGCTCTTCGTGGTGAGCTTTACTCGTCCCGCGCTCATTAGCGGAGGTCGGCCATCACCTCGAAGTACGCCTGCGGATGCTTGCAGACCGGGCAGCGCTCGGGCGCCTCGAGGCCGGTGTGGATGTGGCCGCAGTTGCGGCACCGCCACGCCACGGCCTTGCCCTTCTTGAAGACGGCGCCGTCCTGGATGGACTTCAGGAGGAACTCGTACCGCTGCTGGTGCGCCTTCTCGATCGCGCCGATGCCCTCGAAGACCTTGGCGATCTCCTCGAACCCTTCGTCGCGGGCCTCCTTGGCCATGCGCGGATACATGGATTTCGTCTCTTCGCCTTCGCCGCCGGCCGCGGCTTTCAGGTTCGCGATCGTGTCGCCGATGCCGTGCAGCGCCTGCAGGTGCAGCTTGGCGTGCTCCTTCTCGTTCTCCGCCGTGTCCAGGAAGACCGCAGCGACCTGCTCGTAACCTTCCTTCTTGGCCATGGAGGCGAAGTAGGTGTACTTGTTCCTGGCCTGCGATTCGCCGGCGAACGCCTCGCGCAGGTTCTTCTCCGTCTTCGTGCCTTTCAACTCAGCCATGCGCCTCTCCTTTCCCCTGAACTTTGCCGCCCGTTGACGCCCAAGAGGCCCCGGCCTCTTTTCATGCGAATCGTACCACGTTCCGGTTCATTTCGCTACCGGTTTCGACGCCGGCTTCGCGTACCGGGCCGGCCACGCGGCCCGCTCGGCGTCGTCCGGGAAACGGGTCAGCGCCGTCAGCTCGACCAGGCCGCGCTCGTCCGGCGGGGTCGCCGATTCTCCCGCCGCGGCCCGCACGCCGCGCACCAGGCTGCCGGGCGCCGGCTGGAAGGATTCCTCCACGCAGGCGAGGACGATGAAGGTCATGTCCTCGTGCACGTAAGCGAAGCTCGTGACGCGCCCGACCGCCCTGCCCGACTCGTCGAGGATCGCGTGGCCGGCGCGCAGCGTCTTGCGTCCCTGTCCGCGGAGGCGCAGGATGTGCCGCCGCGAGCGCCGCGCCCGCTCCATGTACGGCGCCCGCCCGATGAAGAACGGCTGGTGGAACCGCGCCACGAAACCGTATCCGGCCTCGGTCATGGAAATCCCGAGTTCGCCTTCGAGGTCATGCCCGAAGAGCGGAAAGCCCGCCTCGACGCGCGTCGAGTCCCGCGCGCCCAATCCGGCGGGCAGAACGCCCAGCGGCTTGCCCGCCGTCAGCGCCGCGTCCCAGAATTTCTCCGCATCCCTGGGATGGAGGTAGATCTCGAACCCCATTTTCTCGCCGGTGTATCCGGTCCGCGCAACGGTCGCCTTGAGCCCGGCCAGCCGGACGGTCACAAGCGCGTTCTGGACCAACCGCTCCAGCAGGCCGCGCTCGGACGGCTTGTCGGCCAGCTTCCGAAGCACCGCTGATGACTCCGGTCCCTGGAACGCCAGGCCGATCAGGCTCTCATCGCCGGCGTGCCGCAGGTCGCGCAGCCGGACCGGCGCGTCAATCTCCTTCGCCGGCATCTCCTCGTCAATGGCGAAGCGCCGCGAGTTGACCGCCGCGGCCCAGTCCATCACGCGCTCCGCGTTCGCCGCATTCACCACCAGCATGAAGCGCTCGCGGTCGAGGCGATGGACGTAGAGGTCGTCTATGTGGGTCCCGTCCGGGTAAAGCGCCGACGAATACTGCGCCTCGCCCGGCGCGAGCCGCGACGCGCGGTTCGCCAGCAGCAGCTCCAGGAACCCCAGCGCGTGCGGCCCGCCGACCTCGAACGCGCTCATGTGCGAGACATCGAACAGCCCCGCCGCCGTCCGCACCGCGCGATGCTCGGCGAGGATTCCGGCCGGATACTGGATCGGCATCTCCCATCCGGCAAACGCCGCCATCTTCGCCGATAACTGATGATGGATCGTGTTCAGGACCGTCTTCCGCAGCGGCGGCTCCGCGGGGACGTACTGATACTTCTCCTTCGGCGGCGGCTTCAGCGCCGCGTAAAGTTTCCGCTGCCCGAGGAACCACGGTTTCGTCGCGTCGGCGGCCGAGCCGCCCGACTGCATCTCAAGCCGCAGCAGAAATTCATGCGGCAATTGCGAGACGTCGAATTCCTCCACCGCAATCGGCCCGTCAATCTTCTGCTGGAGATCGCTCTCGTCGAACATCAGGTATCCATCCGAGAGGTCCTCGATCCAGCGGCGCACCGCGCCGGCGCGATCCTTCGCGGGCAGCAGCAGCCACCGTTCCTGCTCGCCCTGAGCATGGTCGAAGGGATGCCCATTCGACTGTCGCTCAGGGCAAGCTGATTCGAGTTCCTGCGCGATGACGTCGGCCAGCTCGCGCCCGTCCGAATCGAGCATTTCCGCCCGCACGGGCGATCCGTCCACGGGCAGGCGGGCCGTCAGCATCTGGTCGAGCGCCAGCCGCACCTTGTCGCCGCGCAGGAGCAGCGCCGTGCGATTTCCGACCGCCGAACGCACCGGCGTTTTTTCCGCCCGCCGCGGCGGCTGAGACGGATACGGCAGCGCGTCGGCGATGGCGAGCGTCTTTTCCGCCGCCGTCCGAAGCACTCCCGGCGGCACGCGCCCGCGGCACTTCTTCTCGCCCGTCGGCGACCAGATCGCGCACGTCCGCACGCATTCGAGCGTGAACTTCACCAGCCGCGCGATCTCGCGGAGCTGCTCGCGCGTGACGCCGCGCTGCGTCAGCCACGGCAGCCCGAACCGCAGGCCGCTGGCGTGCGCCGCGTCGCAGTCGCCGGGAATCACGTTCTTGTTGCACACGATCCCCGCGATCTCCAGCAGGCGCGACGCGATCTCGCCGTCGAGAAACGTCTCTCCCTGCACCGGGAACTTCTTCAGGTCCACCAGCGTCATGTGCGTGTTCGTGCCGGCGTACTCCAGCGCGAACCCCTCTTCCGCCAGGCAGCGCGCGAAGAAACTCGTGTTCTCCACGACGCTGCGCTGGAAACGGACGAAGCCCTCGCGGTCCTCCAGGATCAGCTCGAAGAGCCGCGCGATGGCCGCGATGCTGTTCACGTGCGGGCCGCCCTGCAGGCCCGGGAAAACCGCGGTGTCCAGCCGCTTCGCGATCTCCGGGAGCGTCGTCATCACGACCGCGCCGCGCGGGCCGCAGAGCGTCTTGTGCGTGGTGAACGTGATCGCGTGCGCGTGCGGCAGCGGATTGTTGAGAATGCCGGCGGCGACCATGCCGGCCAGGTGCGCGATGTCGGCCAGGAGATACGCGCCGACCTCGTCGGCGATCTCGCGCAGCGCCGCCCAGTCGAAATCCCACGGATACGCCGACGCGCCGCCGATGATGATGCGCGGCCTGGACTCGCGCGCCCGTTCGCGGATTCGCCCGTAGTCGAGCCGCCGCGTGCTCTCCTCGATCCCGTACGAATGGACCTCGTACCGTTTCCCGGAGAAATTGAAGACCGAGCCGTGCGTCAGGTGGCCGCCGTGCGAAAGGTCGAGCCCCATCACGCGCTCGCCCGGCTGCAGGAGCGCCTCGTACACCGCCTGGTTCGCCGCCGCGCCGGAGAGCGGCTGGACGTTCACGTGGATTTTTTCGGCGCTCGGGCTTCCGTCCAGCGCCGCGAAGACCTGCGCGATGGCGCGATGCGCGATCAGCTCCACGCGGTTCGCGTTGACGGTGCCCTTGTAATACCGCCGGTCCGCCATCCGCGTCTGCCAGGCCTGGAAGAGCGCCTCATCGGCGGCAACGTCGCGCGGATCGTGGCAAAGCGGCGGCTGCGGCAGCCCTTCGGCATAGATGTGCCCGAGTTCCCCGTTGAGCACCTCCGCCGCGGCCGGATGACAGATGCTCTCCGAAGGAATCATAATCAGCCGCCGCCACTGCCGCGCGCGCTCGGCCTCGGCGATGCGGAGAATGTCCGACTTTGTGTCGTCAGGAGTTTCGGCAAAAGGAAAACCGGTCATCGCGACCTTCCTAATGATCTTTACAAAAAGGGCTCACGCGAAGTCGCAAAGACGCCAAGAAAAGAACTGCTTTGAATGGGCGGGTGGAACAAGGGCGGTGCGGCAGGAATTTCATTTCCTCTCATTCTCCCAGAATTGCGAAGGTGTGATGATGCAGACGCCCCTGACATTTTTCAGCACCAAGAGGTCTTTGTCTCCGGTTACAATGCAATCGCACGCACCTGCAAGTGCGGCTGAAATAACCTGGTCGTCATCAGGATCGCGACAGATGCGGAGCCTGGGCGCGCCGGGGGTGATCTGCTCGAAGCGCGATTCCAGCAGCCGCGCGGCGCTTTCCGCCTCGCGAGCCGTGAAGCCGAACTTACGAACGAGGTTTCTTCGGAATTCGGACAGGATGAATGGGGAAATAATGACCGTGTGATTGACTGCGCAGTGTTCGAGCAACTCGCTGCACGTGCCGTGAGCAATGAAAGCCGCAATGAGCACGTTCGTGTCGAGAAGAATCCTCATGACACCCGGTCGAATACGTCTTGATCGGTGTGGATCTTGCGCCTCGACGCCTTGGCCGCCATTCCCGTGCGCAGTCCGCGAAACTTCCTGACGAAAAGGTAGTCTCGAATGGACTCGCGCACGATGTCGCTCCGTGACACGCCTTCCGCCTTGGAAACGCGGTCAATCTCCGCCCGGACCGACTTCGGAATGCTGATGGTCATTGTGCTTCGCATGGTTCACCTCCTGAACGCTTTAATTGTCGTTGTTACGGATTGAGGTTACCATCACCCCGGCCACGAGGCAAGCCCGACAACCGGGCGTTCCGGGCGCCGGCGCGAGATATCCGGCGCTTTTCGTTCACTCCCAACTTCCCTTGACCACGCTCTGCGGAAGGTCGCGGCGCTCGCCGCCGATGGATAACTCGCCGCCCTGCCTGCCGCTGAACAGGACCTGATCGCCTCCTACCTTGACACCCACTTTGTCTCCATCGTGGATGAGCTCGACCACTTGCGCGCCGTCGGTGAAAAGGACGTGCAGGAACAGGTCCTCCTCGGCCGGTTTGGCCGGCGTCACCTCGACGCGCCAGCGGTTGGCCGCGGCGTTCAACGGGCCTTTGGGCGCCTCGAACGTCTGCCCGCGATAGGTGTAGCCTTCCACCTTGCGCAGCGTCGCCGCTTCGGGCAGCAGCGTCCGCATGACCAGCTCGCCTTTGCCGTTGCGGATGACGGCTTGCGCGCCGTCAATCTGCGGCTCGTTCCGGCAATGCAGCAGCCAGGTCTTTTCGAACTCGGGTTTCCGGCTGACCACGCGGTCGAAGATCACGAAGGTCCCGGGCCGCAGGAACACAATCTGCCGCATCCACAGCGCCAGCTTCTCCGATGAATACGCGGGCGTGCAGTCTCCGGCGACGTAGAGCCATGCCGGCCGGTTCTCGTACGCCACGATCTTCCCGCGCGTGAACTGCTCGCGTTTCGCCAGCCACTGCTGAAGCGTGTCCACCGGCCAATCCCACTTCTTGGCCTGCCCGCCGTCATTGGCGTACTCCATGCGGCCGCCTTCGCGCATGTTCGTCCACTTCTCGCCGGGCTGGTAAACCAGGATGCAGTTGTCCGCCACGGTGCGGATCAGCCAGTTCATCGCGTGCGCGTCGCCCCATTCCTGGTACTCGCCGCTCTCCGTGGCCAGCGGCGCGTAACGGTAGATCTCGAAGTTCCCCACCTCGAAGTGCTGGTGCGCGGTCCAGTAATCCCCGCACTCGAAGCGCAGCCAGGAGGCGCTGTCGGTCCAGTCGCTGCGCGCGTAGACCTTGCCGATGCCCTCGGCGAGGTGCGCCAGCGGCAACTCCGCCAGCGGGCGCGGCGGGTCCGGCGGCTCCTCATAAAGGAAGTCCATCGCCGCGACCTGCGGGTTGGAGGCCGGCCGGCGCTTTGCGGCCACGTAGCCGGCCAGCGGCGAACCGCGGAAGTACTGCGCCAGCAGCGTGCGCATCTCGCGCGGATACTCCGTGTGGCCGCCGTAGATGTTCGACCCGTCGCCTTCCACCGGGTACTGCTCGCAGCCATAAATCCAGAGTCCGGGATAGCCGTCGTAGAGTTCGTAGGCCATGCGCTGGTAGAAGAACGGCGCGTCCAGCGCGAAACCGTCGTAGTCCTCGAACCGCCGCGCCAGCTCCAGCGCCTGCGTCAGGTGCCACAGCGAATGCCGGGCGTACCAGCCGCATTCGGTGAAGCCGCCGCCGGAGCCGAACTCCTTCAGCACGGGCAGCACCTTGCCCTCGTACAACTTCGTCAGCGCGCAGTCGCGGAACTCCCTGGCGCGCGGATTCTCGCCCCAGGTCGCGTACGCGATGCGGAGGTAGCAGAGGATCTTGGACAAGGTCGAGTTGTGGAACGCGTTCTCATCCTGGGTGTACGAGGCGAGGTGGGAGTTGAACCAGCCGATCATCCTCTGCCGGTCGGCCGGGGCGATTCGGTCATAGAAGAAATCGTACGTCAGCGCCACGTCGGTCAGCGCGATCCACGTATCCTGGTGCGTATTGGTCGCGCCGCGCTCGACGTGCTTCATCGCGGCGGCGACATATCCCTGCGCCGCGTCCGCGCCGATGCCCTCCACCGCGTTGACCACGCCGGCCGCCACCAGGTCCGGCGACTCCCTGGACAGTCGTTTGACGCCCTGGTATTCGCGCGGCTTTTTCGCGGCGAGGTCCTTCAGGTAGTCCTTCGAGCCGAACAGCCGCGGATGCTCGTTGAGCGTCGCCGCCCAGGACGCGGTGGGAATGCGCGGATCGCCCGCCGGCACATCTTCCGCGCGCGCGTTCAGGAAGCTCACCATGCAAAGTGCGGCAATGAGCGCGCTACGGATCACGGGAGCACTTCCTTTCTTTAGCTCATTATAATGGGCCGCCGGCCCAGCGCAGTATAGCAGCCGCTACTTCGCCAATCCATATGGCGTCGCCGGCCGGACCGAGCCTCATCAAGAACGGCGATTTCGATGAGATTCCCGTTGGTCCGTGCATCGCCAAGGAGACGTATGACGATTCGCCGCACGTCCCTGACGGAGGCAATCGGATCGCCGAGGGTGCGCGGCCCAACTCCGCCGGCAAGCACCCGCTTGTTAGCCTGCGACGAGGCACTCTTGGGAGACATCGGCACTGTCAAGTCCTGGTCGCAGAAAAAAGCGCACTCAAGCCGCTGCGAAGCGCACGGAAGCGCACTCAAACCGCTCCCGACCGCACTGAACCCGCTGCCAAGCGCACTGACTTTCCCGCGCCCGCTCCGCGCCGAAATCCTGTGTTATAATAAACGCCATTGTGAAAACGGCACGGCACAACGAGTCTCACGCAAAGTCGCAAAAGACGGCGGGGCTTGTTTTCAAGCTGTCAAAGCGGTTTTTCTACTCGCCGGGCAGCGGCACAGGTGCAAAAGGCGATTTGAAAAAACGAACCCAGCGCATCATAAGACATTACCATGCTGCTGGTTAGACAAACCTGCCCCTGCGGCGGATCAGCGGAAAGGAACGAACGGCTCTTTCCAAGTCGGCTTCCGGCCGTTGCCGGTAATCCGTGGGAATCCGCGAAATCCGTGGCAAAAACTATCGTCGCCGCAGACCGTTCGTTTCACGCGCCCAAGTCCATGTCGCGCTCCGCCTTCGTCAGGTCCAGCCGCGAGAGCGCGGTGGTCACGGGCGCGTCTTTGATCTTCTGCGGATCGTCGCGGATCAGGCGCGCGATCTCGATCATCGCGTCGGCGAAGGCGTCGAGCGTCTCGCGCGATTCGGTCTCCGTCGGCTCGATCATCATCGCCTCCTTGACGGTGATCGGGAAATACATCGTCGGCGGATGGAAGCCGCGGTCAATCAGCGCTTTCGCGATGTCGTTTGCGCCGCAGCCGGAATTCCTCAGTTGCGCCGCCGCGGAGAGGACGAACTCGTGCATGCACGTCCCTTCGTACGGCGCCTGGTAATGGCCCCGCAGGCGCGACATCAGGTAGTTCGCGTTCAGCACCGCGTTCTCGGCGGCCTCGATCAGCCCTTCGCGGCCGAGCGAGAGGATGTACGCGTACGCGCGCAGGATGACGCCGAAGTTCCCGTAGAACGGCGCAATGTAGCCGATGGAATCGGGCCGGTCGTAATCGAGCGAGAAGGTGCCGTCCTCGCGCTTGACGACGAGCGAGATCGGCAGGAATTTCTCCAGCGCCGCGGTCACGCCGACCGGCCCTGCGCCCGGTCCGCCCGAGCCGTGCGGCGTGGCGAAGGTCTTGTGCAGGTTCAGGTGGACGATGTCGAACCCGAGATCGCCCGGCCGGCACTTGCCGACGATCGCGTTGAGGTTCGCCCCGTCGTAGTACATGAGCCCGCCCGCCGCGTGCACGCAGCGCGCGATCTCGCCGACCTGTTCCTCGAAGAGGCCGAGCGTGTTCGGGCAGGTCATCATCAGGCCGGCGGTCTCGTCGTCGAGCAGTTGCTTGAGCGCGGCCAGGTCCACGCGGCCTCTGCGATCCGACGGGACGGAGACGACCTGGTAGCCGGCGATCGCCGCGCTCGCGGGGTTCGTCCCGTGCGAGGAGTCCGGGACGAGCACCTTGCTCCGCTTCTTTCCGCGGGCGCGATGGAAGGCGGCCATGATCATGATGCCGGTCAGCTCGCCGTGCGCGCCGGCCAGCGGCTGCAGGGTGAAGCGCGCCATGCCGGTGATCCGGCAGAGCAGTTGCTCGCACTCGAAGAGCACCGCCAGCGCGCCCTGCGTGAGCTGGCCGCCGCCGCGCAGTTGCGGCAGGAGCGGATGCAGGCCGGTGAAACCCTCGAGGCGCGCGACGTGCTCGCAGAGCCTCGGGTTGTACTTCATCGTGCACGAGCCGAGCGGGTAGAAATGAGTGTCCACGCTGAAGTTGAGCTGCGACAGGCGCGTGAAGTGGCGGATCGCGTCGAGCTCCGAGACCTCCGGCAGTTCGGCGGGCGCGGCGCGGCGCAATTCCGGCGCGAGCGCGGGCGCTTCCGGCACGTCGGATTTCGGAAGGCGCACGCCTCGACGGCCCGCGACGCTCTTCTCGAAGATCAGCTTCACAGCATGGCATCCCGGAAAAAATTTCAATAATGCGCGGTCATTCCGAGCGCAGCGAGGAATCTCACACGCGGCGCGCTGATTACCCGATGCCCATGAGATGCTTCGCTGCGCTCAGCCTGACATGGGTTATCCGTATGTCCGTTATTCACAGGACGCTTTCACAGCAGGCCCTCCAGCGTCTCGGCGAGCATGCCGATTTCCTCGCGCGTGCGGTTCTCCGTCACGGCGATGAGCATGGCGTTGTCCATGCCGCGATAGTAACGGCTGAGCGGGAAGCCGGCGGCGAAGCCGTGCTCGATCAGGTCGCTGATCACGTGCACCGCCGGCAGCGGCAGGTCCACGACGAATTCGTTGAAGATCGGCGCGGCGAACCGCGCGGTGACGCCGGGGATCGCCAGGAGCCGCTGGCGCGCGTACGCGGCCTTGGCCGCGCACAGTTGCGCCGCCTCCGTGAGGCCGTCTTTGCCGAGCAGCGTCAGGTAGACGAGCGCGCCCAGCGCGCAGAGCGATTCGTTCGTGCAGATGTTGCTGGTGGCCTTGGCCCGGCGCACGTGCTGCTCGCGCGCCTGGAGCGTCAGCACAAAGCCCGGCCGGCCCTTCTGGTCCACCGTCCGCCCGACCAGGCGCCCGGGCATCTTGCGCACGAAGCGGCGGCGCGTGGACAGGAGCCCCAGATACGGCCCGCCGAACGAGAGCGGCAGCCCCAGGCTCTGGCCCTCTGCGGTCGCGATGTCGGCGTCCATTTCGCCGGGCGTCTTGAGGATGCCGAGCGAGAGCGGATAGCACGAGACGATCAGCAGCGCCCCGGCCTTGTGCGCCATCTGCGCGATGTCGGAGTAATCGTCCACGCAGCCGAAGAAGGTCGGGTTCTGCACGATGACGCCGGCGGTCTTATCGTCGAGCTGCTCCGCGATCCGCCCGCGGTCGCTGCGCCCGTCGCGGCTGGGGAACTCGCGGAACTCGATCTCCAGGTTCGTGGTGTACGAGCGGAGCATTTTGCGGTAGATCGGGTTGACGGCTTCGTCGAGGATGACCTTCCGGCGCCCGGTCACGCGCAGGGCCATCATCGTCGCCTCGTAGAGCGCCGTGCCGCCGTCGTAGAGCGACGCGTTCGCCGCCTCCATTCCGGTCAGGCGGGCCACGGCCGTCTGGAATTCGTAGATGGCCTGGAGCGTGCCTTGCGAGGCTTCCGGCTGGTACGGCGTGTAGGCGCTGAAGAACTCGCCGCGGCTGAGGATGCTGTCCACCGCGGCCGGGATGAAGTGGTCGTAGAACCCGCCGCCGAGGAAGGAGACGAGCTGATAGTGGTTTTTCGCGGCGAGCTTTCCCAGCGCCTGCCGGACCTCCAGTTCCGACCGGCCCGGCGGGAGATCGAACGCCCGCGCGCGGAGTTCCGGCGGGATGCCGCTGAAGAGGTCCTCCATGGACTTCCCGAGCGCGGCGAGCATCTCGGCGCGCTGCGCCTCGGTGTTCGGCACAAAGCTCATGGCTGCGGTTCCTCGATTAGCTTACGGTATTGCTGCGCCGTGAGCAGGTTGCCCAGCTCCGCGGCCGCCGCGCCTTTGAGCTTATACATCCAGCCTTCGCCGTAGGGATCGGAGTTGACTTTCTCGGGTTCGGTCTCCAGCGCCATGTTGACCTCGGCCACGACGCCGGAGAGCGGCGCGAAGATGTCGGAAGCCGCCTTGGCGGACTCCACCGCCCCTGCCTCGGCGAACTGCTTTAGGGCTTTGCCCACCGGCGGAAGTTCCACGTACGTGATTTCCCCCAGCGCGTGCTGGGCGTGATCGGTGATGCCGACCACCGCAAGATCGCCTTCGAGGCGCGCCCACTCGTGGTCCTTGGTGTAGCGGCGATCTTCCGGCACGGCCGTTTGCTCCGCCATTTCGGCCTCCCCCATGAACCCCGCAGATGAAGTTTGCCCGCTCAACCCATTGTGATTGCTCATGCCCGATTTGTCAAGGAGTTAAACGACCGGCGCGACGGCGCGCGCAGAGGCGCCCCGCTGACGTATCTCGCGCATTTACCGATACTTAGGCCATGCGATCAGGAGCGGAATCGGCCGCAGGCCTGCCGATAAAGGGGTATACTTATTATAGAAGTGAGCGTGATGGAAACGTGCAGCATGGGAGGGTGAAACCATGCGATACAATAAATTGATCTTACCGATCGTACTAGCGCTGCTCGTCGTTCCGCTGAGGGCCGCATCAGGCGCAGCGGCGCCGGCGACTCAGCCCGGCGTCCAAGGCTTTAAGATTCTGCTTTCAGACGGAAGCAGCCTGAGCGGCGCGGTGTCCTTCACCTTGAGTATCACCACCCAGTACGGGCGACTGACCTTGCCGTCCGCAGACTTCGTCTCGGCTGACTTCGACTCGCTCAACGGATGGGCGGACATCCGCACGAAATCCGTCGTCCTGCGGGTGCAGTACAATCCTGAAGACAGTGCCCTGCAAGCCAACACCGAAGCAGGAGCGGTGATCGTGGACCTCACGAAAGTGATCAGCATCTCGGCGCTTAACGCAGAAGCTCCGACTGGGCTTCCTCCGGAAGCCTCGCTCCCGCACGATGAAGGCGACCAGGGATCGGCTTCGCTCTCGGGTATTTACTCTCAGCCTGCGACGCTGATGGACCTGCCGCCCTACGAGTATGGCGCGGAGGCGCCGTATTACTGGCCGCCGGATTATCCGACGGAGCCTTACTGCTATACGGATGATTATCCGTATTCCTGGTGCCCCGACTTCGGGTTCGGGTTCGTCGGGTTCGCGGATTTCGGGAACGGCTTCGGCTTCGACAGGCATCACGAGGGATTCGGGGGCCGGTTCGATCATCAGGGTTCCGGCGTCATCTGGAACGGAAACGGCGTATGGCGTTCGGATGGCGCATCGGCCCGTCAATTCGATGCGGCGGCCGACCCAAGCCCTGTGACATCGGGCCGCACGTTCTCCTCGCCGGCCTCACGCGGTGAATCAACCCCATCGTACTTCGGCACATCGGCTCCGACTTACAGGAGCTCGGGGACTCGATCCTTTTACAGCGGCGGAATGAGGTTCGGCGGCGGCTTCTCTCATGGCGGCTTCGGAGGCGGCTTCGGTGGTCATGGCGGAGGAGGCGGACACGGCCGATAGAGCATAGCAGCGCGCAGTGCATCTCGCATCGGGCAAGTTGTGGCGGACGGACGCGGTGAACGGAGCGAAGCAGGCATATAAGCTCCGGTCGCCTTGCCACCCGCCACATTTCTATGCATAATTATCGTCCGCGGCCTCCCGATGTTGCGGTCCCATCGAATTGAGGTCCAGTCCATGGAGAAGCCCGCGACACCTGCCCTGCCCGGTCCGGCGCTCCAGCGCAAGAGGCGCGGCCGGCTGCACCTGCGGATTGGGTTTTGGGCCGTCTTCCTGCTCTGCGCGCTCTCGCTCTACCTCTTCTACCTGCGCCGTCCCATCGGCGGCGGGCCGGCCGGCCCGGCGGTTCCGCGCGCCGACTTCGAGCGAACCTGGATGCGCCGCCCGACGCTCCTGCTCGGGCTGGGCGACAGCGTCACGGAAGGCTACGGCGCCTCGCCGGGCAAGAGCTACTTCGACCGGCTCTTCGCGAACCCGCCCGACGAATTCGACGACATGCGCGGGATATCGTTGTCCGCCGTGATCCCCGGACTCGTGCAGACCAACCGCGCCCTGTCCGGCACCACTTCGCTCCAGCACATGAAATGGCAGGTGGAGAAACTGCCCGTCGAGCCGCCGGAGCGATTCGGCATCGTTGTAATGACCAGTGGCGGCAACGACATCATCAAGGATTACGGCCAGTCACCGCCGGTGGAATGCGCCATGTACGGCGCTACCCTGGCGCAGGCGCAGCCCTGGATCGCCAACTACGAGCGCCGCCTCGACGACATGCTCACCGCCATCACGACGAAATTTCCCGGCGGCTGCGAAATCTTCCTCGGGAACATTTACGATCCGACCGACGGCGCCGGCACCGCGCACGTCGTGCGGCTGCCTTCGTGGCCGGACGGCCTGAAAGTGCTCGCCGAGTATAACGCCGTGATCGCCCGCGCAGCGACGCGGCACCGCAACGTCCACCTCGTGGACCTGCACGCGCTGTTCATGGGGCACGGCATCACCTGCGCGCAGTTCTGGCGTTCCACCTACCGCGCGGACGACCCGCACTACTGGTTCAGTCCGGTTTTCGAGGACCCGAACGACCGCGGCTACGATGCCGCGCGTCGCGCGTTCCTCCTGGAATTGGCCAAGGTCCTTGGTGGCGAGTCCGCCAGATAGGCGAAAAGGCGCTTGACGGGGCGCTTCAATGTTGAGAATATAGTCCTCGGGGTGCGGCCCTGGCGCGGAAGGCGGTCCAGCGGCAAACCCTGAATTGCTGAAGTTGACCGTATTCATGCATAGCCCCGGAACCCTTGATGTATTGGCGATCAACGGGTCAGCGGACCACGTCCGAGAAAGGACCTCTGTGGAAAGGACAGCCGAAGATCGCTATCTGGACTTGCTCAAGAAGACGCTGTGCTTCGCTCTATGGCCCGAGCCGCCCGTTCCAATTGACAGGTTCAACTACAAACGGCCTCCTGTAAAAAGATTGGCCGTGTCACTCATTTCCCGGATTCTCAGGTTAAAACATTTTCAGCTCGTTAAACAAACGCCCTGGACTCTGGAGAAAAGAGAAGAAGGCCGGCTTTGGCCCGGATATGCCGATACGATGATCGGGCTCAAGCGTCTCGACAACCTCCACTTCTGCGCTGACACCGCACTCCGCGAGGGCATCGAAGGCGACTTCATTGAAACAGGAGTGTGGAGAGGCGGAGCGTGCATTTTCATGCGCGCCGTTTTAGCCGCCCGCGGCATTAAAGATCGCAAAGTCTATGTCGCGGATTCGTTTGAAGGCTTGCCGAAACCTGACCCGAAGAAGTTCCCCGCGGACGCGGGCGACGAACACCATACCCGCGCCTTCCTGGCTGTTTCTCAAGAACAGGTCGAGGAGAACTTCAGGAAATACGGCCTCCTGGACGACCAGGTCGTTTTTTTGAAGGGCTGGTTCAAGGACACACTTCCCAAGGCGCCGATAAAAAAGCTGGCGGTTCTCCGTCTCGACGGCGATATGTATAGCTCCACCATGGATGCTCTGACCAATTTATATCACAAGTTATCTCCCGGCGGATTCTGCATCATAGACGACTATGCCTTGTCGGGGTGCAAGCAAGCCGTGGATGATTTTCGATCGCAGAATGGGATAAAGTCCGAGCTCAAGGAAGTGGACTGGAGCGGCCGGTATTGGAGAAAAGAGTAGGCGCGGGCCGTCGGCGGCCATTTTCCTTATGCTATTCGACCTTCGTCGTTCGCACCTCTCCCAGTCGAGTTCCCAGCCGGTAGACTCGACCGTCCGATTCCTGCAAGACGAGCGCCCCGGGCAATGCCGCCTTGATCTCGTCCTCGGAAGGGTGCGAGGGCTGTTCTTCTCCTTTGAAGTACGCGAAAACCCCGCCGCTCTTTTCCAGCCGCTCCGACATCTCCGCGATCTCGGCGGAATAGCTCGCGTTGGGGCTCATGGTGATGAGGTTGTACTTTTCGGGAACTTTGCACGACACCCTGCCGGCCACGATGTAGACGGGCAAGGGATTGTTGGTGTAAATCGCCGCCTCCGGCGCGAGCTTTCTGATTTCGCCGATGATCGGGGACATTTGCCAGGCGCGGCTCTGGAAGCCTTCGCCCTCGCGCGCGGCCCGGCCGGCCCACCGCAAGGCGCTGACCGAATAGAATAGCGCGAACGCGATGCACATTGACACGACCGCAGCCGCGAGGGCCCTGCGTCCTTTCAACACGGGCAGCAGCCAGTTCATTGCGCACAGCGAAAGCAGAAGGCACGCCGCGTACGGCGCGGACAGTATGCGGTTGTCCGGCACCGTCGAGGCATCGAGAAACGAAAGCGACACGGCCAGGATCAGGCCGTAGCAGAGCACGTAGCCGATCAACAGGTGCGGCAGAAAGCGCAGGCGCCGTGGAGCATTCTCCTCCGGGAGGCTGACGGTTTTTCGCCTGAGCGCCAGGAAGCAGGCCAGCGCCAGGCCGGCCGCCGCGAGCAGCAGATTCGCCATGCGGATCGGATTGTGCGAGAGGGCCAGATCCGGCCGGGAATCGGGAGCCACCCATCGCGAGAGGACGTACAGGACCGCCTCGAACTGTTTTCCGCTCACCACGTGAGCGGAGAGCGCTCGGCCGGTTGAGCTGCCGCCTGCGCGGGCATTCCTGACCAGCCACAGCGCCGTGCCCAGGCAGCCGATGGCTCCGAACAGGACCGCGTCGGCGATCCTGCGCCCCCAGCGCCTTTGACCGAGGAAACAAAGTCCCAGAAGCCCCGCCCCGACGAACGCCGCGCCGACGTAGCGGGTCAGAAAAGCCAGTCCCATGGACACCGCCGAGGCCAGCAGATAAGGCCGATTGGAGGTGTCGAGGTATCGCGCCAGCAGGTAGATTCCGAGAAGCCCGAAGAAGAACGCCTGCGGCTCGCTCCACGCCATGGCGTGGATTTGAATCATGATCGGGGCGACGAGGACCAACACCGCGGCGAACCCGGCCAGCCATGCGTTCCGGGCGCTGTACGCGTACAAGGCGGCGCCTGTCACCAGAATCATTCCCGCGAACAGCAAACCGCCCAGCCATCGCGCCGCGTCCAGCGGGTCTATCCCTGTAAGCCCGATCGCGGCCAGCAGCGACGGATAGAGGGGCGGCCACAATACGACCGGCGCGAATACGCCGCGGCCGTCCTCCCAGGTGATGCCGTGGCCGCTGTCGAGGTTGCGCGCAGCCCAAATGAAACCGACCGAGTCGTTGGACACCCCGATTCCGCGCCGCGTTGCGAACGCCTGGAAGAGGAACCCCGCAAGGGCAATGACGATCAGCGGCCAGAGGAAGTTTCTCTTCTGCACTATCCTTATTCCCTCCGGGGAACGTGGCGCCGCTCAGAAGACAGCCTCTCAAGCCCGCAGCACATCAGTGTAACCGTGGGCCTGCGCGGAGTCAATTTTGATCGCCCATGCGCGCCCGGGCCGCCGGGAGTGCGGAGAAACCGCCCTTGACACCGAAGCCGGCGAAACGTACAACCCTTTGGATCACTCGTGGCCGCACTTAACCCGAGCTTAGCAGTGTTCATCCGCGGTCAATGGTGAATGCGCCGATGGCCGGAAAAAACGCGCCGGGCAAACCGAAGAGCCTCTGGCGGAAAGCCGCGCGGCTGGCGGCCATCGGCGCGATCCTTTGCCTGATGATGCTCGCCGGCGCGTCGGCCTGCGTGATCGTCTCGGCCGGCGGCCGGACTTATGACGATCCGGAGGCCATGCCGCATCGGCGCGTGGGGCTGGTGCTCGGCTGCCCGAGAATCGTCTCGCACGGGCGGCGGAACTTGTTCTTCGGCTATCGCATCGAAGCGGCGGCGAGGCTCTTTCGGGCCGGGAAGGTGGACTACCTGCTCGTCAGCGGCGACAATATCTCGGACGGCTGCACCGAGGCGGCCGATATGCAGCAGGCCCTGATCGCCGCCGGCGTGCCGGCCGGGAAAATCTACTGCGACTTTGCCGGACTGCGGACGCTGGACTCGGTCGTCCGCGCCCGAGAGATCTTCGGGCAGAAGGAGCTGGCGATCGTCTCGCAGAAGTTCCACAATGAGCGCGCGATCTTCATCGCGAATCACCGCGGCCTGGACGCGATCGGGTTCAACGCGCAGATGCCCGGCGGGTTCCACGGTTTTATGACTCTCTGCCGGGAACAGTTCGCGCGCGTGAGGGCGGTGCTGGACGCCTATGTGCTGGACATGCAGCCCAAGCTCCTCGGCGAGAAAATCCGGATCGGCAACGGCGCAAAGTAGTCCGAACGCTGGCCGCGCGCCGCCGTCTTGGGTATAATCGCCGCACTGCGCGGGTATGGACGGTTCCAAGGAGAAAGGAGAGATTACATGGCGCATACGTTCGAGGAGCTCAAGGGCATGACGGTCGCTCAACTTCGCGACATCGCCAAGGATGTCCAGAACGAGGTGCTACAGGGCTTCATGACGATGCACAAGGACCACCTGCTGCCGGCATTGTGCAAAGCGTTGAATATCGAAGGGCACGCCCAGCACGTGGCCAAGCTCGCCGACAAGTCGAAGGTCAAAGCGCAGATACGCGCTCTGAAGAAACAGCGCGATGCCGCCGTGACGGCGCATGACGCGAAGAAGCTGGCGGAACTCCGCCCGGTGCTGCACGGGCTCAGGCGAAAGCTGCGCAGAGCGGCGAAGTGATCTGAAGAATCATCGCCAGGGCGGATCTCGGGACATTGCGCGCCCGGGACAGGGAAACTCGCGTGCGCCGACGGTACCATGGGCGACCTTAAGACAACCTCATCCGGCGCACCGACGGCGAAGCTCCACCCGGCGCTCCTCGCCGCGGCCATCGTGGGCATCACGCTCCTGGCCTATTTGCCGGCCATGCGCGGCGGATTCATTTGGGACGACTATGGGTTCGTCGTTGGAAATCGGCTGATCGAGTCGCCCCGCGGCATCGGGCGCATCTGGCTCACAGCGGACGCGCCGGACTACTTCCCGCTCACCTCGAGCGTGCTCTGGCTTGAATGGCGTCTCTGGGGGAATCGCCCCGCCGGCTATCATGTGGTGAATGTCCTGCTCCACGCGGCCGGCGCCGTACTGCTCTGGAGAGTGCTCCGCCGGCTTGCGGTCCCGGGTGCATGGCTGGCCGGCCTGTTGTTCGCCGTCCATCCCGTCTCCGTCGCATCGGCCGCCTGGATCACCGAACTCAAGAACACCCTTTCGCTGGCGCTGTATCTGCTTACCCTGTTGGTATATCTCAGGTACGAGGACCGCGCAGGCCTGCGCTGGCGCCTCCTGGCGATCGGCCTCTGCCTCCTCGCGCTGCTGGCGAAAACTTCCGTCGTCGTTCTGCCGTTGGTCATGCTGTTGTGCGCCTGGTGGCGGCGAGGGACCGTGCGCCGGCAGGATGTCGTGCGGAGTCTGCCTTTTTTTATCCTGTCGCTGACGCTGGGCCTCGTAACGGTCTGGTTCCATTCGCATAATGCCGTCCACGGCCTGGTCGTCCGCCCGGAGGGAATCGCCTCTCGCGTCGCCGCTGCGGGGTGGATCATCTGGTTCTACCTGTACAAGATCGTTCTTCCTCTGAACCTCTGCGGCATCTACCCGCGCTGGAATGTGCCCGGCGCCGGGGTCTTGACGTTCCTGCCGCTCCTTCTTCTCCTTGGCTGCCTCGCCGGTTTCTGGGCGTGCCGGAAGAGCTGCGGCCGGGCGCCCTTCTTCGCGCTCTCTTACTTCGCGATCGGCCTCCTGCCGGTACTCGGGTTTGCGAACATGTTGTTCATGGGCCTCTCGCTCGTAGCCGATCATCTGCAGTACCTGGCCATGGCCGCCCCCATCGCTCTCATCGCCGCTTTCTTCGTTCAGATGGCCGACAGGGGCGGATGGGAAAAGCGCGCGGCCGGGACCGCGGCTGTCGGATGCGTTGCGGTTCTCGCGGTGCTGACCTGGCAGCGGGCTTCGCTCTATGCGGACGAAAAGAGATTCTGGGAGGACAATCTCTCCAGGAACCCGGCGCCGGCGGTCTGGAACGGCCTCGGGATGGCCTGCTTCAATTCCGGCCTGAGCGATAGGGCCATCCATTGTCTCGACGCAGCCGTCGAAGCCTGGCCCGGATATGGCCTGGCCTGGTACAATCGCGGGTACATCTGCGCCCGGCTCGGCCGGGACGATCAGGCCGAGCACGACTACGGCAAAGCTATTGAGTCCGATGGAGACTACGCGGAGGCGTACAACGGCCGCGGCAATGCCCGCGCCCGGATGGGCCGGCTGGAAGAAGCCGCCAGGGACTACGACCGTGCGATTGCGCTCCTGCCGACCTATGCCGTCGCTCACTTCAACCGGGCGAACGTTTTCACGGGTTCAGGGGCATACGGCAAAGCCCTCAGCGATTACGGCGCGGCGATTGCGCTGGACCCGCATTTCGCCGATGCCTTTTACCGCCGGGCGAATCTGTTCGTCCGTCTCCAACGCCTGGACGAGGCCCTGCGCGATTACGATGAGTGCCTCCGGTTAAGGCCGAGTTTTGCCCAAGCCTGGAACAACAGAGGCAAGCTCCTCGCCGACATGGGCCGCGTCACCGAAGGCATAAGCGACTATGACCAGGCCCTCATGCTGAGGCCTGACTTTGCCGAGGCCTGCTACAACCGCGGCAACGCCTTGTGCGCCGTGCGCCGCATCCGCGACGGCATCCGCGACTACGACGAGGCGATCCGCCTGCAGCCCTCGTTCGCCGATGCTTATAACAATCGTGCCATAGCGTATTACGACTTGAAGGATTATGATAAAGCGCTGGAGGACGTGAAGAAGGCCGCGAGCCTCGGCCGGCCGCCCCATCCTGATTTCCTCAACGCCCTCACCCGAGGGCGGGAGAAGGGCAACAGCCCGGCGGGCGCGCCGAAAGCGACGGACAATTGACTTCAATGGAGGCGGACAATGAACAAAGCCACGCTGGCGATGCTGAAGGAACTGACCGAAGCGCATGGAGTGCCGGGCTTCGAGGAAGAGATCCAGTCCGTCATCAAGAAGCACCTGCCTCCGCGGACGCGCATCGAGTACGACCGCCTCGGCAGCATCGTCTGCAAGAAAGAGGGCACGAAGCCGGCCCCGCGCATCATGGTCCCCGGCCACATGGACGAGATCGGCTTCATGGTGAAGATGATCACCGCCGAGGGCTTCATCAAGTTCGCGCCGCTGGGCGGCTGGCCGGACCAGGTGGTGCTCTCGCAGCGCGTGGTGATCCGCGGGAGCCGCGGCGACGTGCCCGGGCTCGTCGGCTCGAAACCGCCGCACCTCATGACGCAGGAGGAGCGCACCAAGCTGATCAAGAAGGACGAGATGTTCATTGACGTCGGCGCGAAGGACAAGAAGGAAGTGACGGAGAAACTGGGCATCCGCGTCGGCGACCCGATCGCGCCCGATTCGCCGTTCGGCACGCTGAAGAACAAGAAGCTGCTCGTCGCCAAGGCGTGGGATGACCGCGTCGGCTGCGGCTTGTTCATTGACCTGCTCAAGGCGCTGCAGGGCCGGGACCATCCGAACACCGTCTACGGCGTCGGCAGCGTGCAGGAAGAGGTCGGCACGCGCGGCGCCAAGACCTGCGCGGAAGTGGTCAACCCCGACATCTGCATCGTGCTCGAGTCGGGCATCGCCGGCGACGTGCCGGGCATGAAACCGGAAGAGGCGCAGGCCAAACTCGGCGGCGGGCCGCTGATCTACGTCCTCGACGGCGGCATGATCGCCCACCGGCGGCTCCGCGATTTCGTCGTCCGCGTCGCCGAAAAGAAAAAGATCCCGTACCAGTTCAGCCTGATGGAGGGCGGCGCGACCGACGGCCGGCCGATCCACGTGCACGCGCGCGGCGTGCCGACGCTCTTCATCGGCGTGCCGGTCCGCTACATCCACTGCCACGCCGGAATCCTGGACGCCGACGATTACGACCGCACCGTGTCGCTGCTGGTGGAAACCGTGATGCGGCTCGACGCGAAGGCCGTGGCCGAGATCACCGGAGGCGCATGAGCGGCGGCTGGGGTCGCGGCGCGGAAACAATTTACATAAGCCCAGCCCTCGTCATGCTGAGCGCAGCGAAGCATCTCACACATTGAACTGCTGCCGACGCGTGGCGCATGAGATTCCTCGCTCCGCTCGGAATGACCGCGCGTTGCTTAAGTCATTCCCGGGACGCCACGCTAGGATTCCACTATCCTCCGCGCCAGGAACCAGGTCGGGCGCTCGCGGTGGCTGTAGTCCAGGAACAGGATGAAGCGCTCGCCCTTCGCGTCGCGGACCTCGAAACCGCGCCGGTGCCTGCGGTTGTACCAGCGGCGGCTGTGCGGCGGCAGGTCGCCGTGGCCGGCGTCCACCCACTCCCGGAGCACCTCGGCCACCTCGCGCGTTTCGCCGCGCCACCGGAACCGCACCGGCCGCGGCGAGTCCGGCGCACGTTCCACCTCAACCGCTTCGCCGATGAACTCGTCCATCTCGTGCGCACCAGCGTTTCCGGCCGCGGGCTTCCGCGACGCGTCTCTCTTCACTTCGGCATGTTCTTCATTTCGGACGGAGTCTGCGGCGCGATGTATCCGGGCGGCTCGACGGTGAACGCGAGCGCGTTGTACCACTCCTGGTTCTCCGCCTTTGACAGGAACTTCTGGCCGAACTCGATATCGGCCTGCACGCCGCCCTTCATGCGCGGCAATTCGATGTACTTGCCCGCGATCCAGCCGCGCGCCACCGGCCCGCCCTGCCAGTTGTGCTCCAGCCCTTTGAGCCGCTCCGACTGGCCGCGCGGACCATAGCAGAACTCGGCGACCTTGTCGTTGAACGGGGCCAGCGCCGCGCACATGTACTCGCCCTGCATGTACTGTTCCGACCGGGTGCCGTCCACGCGCGCCCACTGCGGATTGTCCATGCTCCCGTTCCAGCACTCCGCGACCTGCGTCTTCACAAACCGCTCCAGGTCCGCCTTGTCGAAGACCACGCCGAACTCGTACAGCCGCACCGCCTGCGACAGCGTCGAACTGTAGTAGCCGCCCGTGTGCTCGACGCCGATCCAATGCTTCCATTCGTTGGCGCTGCCCGCCTTCACGTCCCACGCGCCGGCCGGGTCCCAGTAATGCCACTCGTAGTGGCCGGAATTCAGGTGCAGGCAATGCTTGTACCGCGTGCCGAGCAGGATTGCCTTCTTCATGTAATCGTCGTTGCCGGTGACGCGATAGAGCTGCAGGTACCCGTTGATGATGATGGAGTGCTTGTTATGCGGCTGAGTGAGAGAGGCTTTCTCGGCGAGCAGTTCGGAATTGGTCCGGAAGATCGCGCCGGTCGGGCCGAGGTCCACGAAATTGCCGCCGGTCTCCCACTTGCGGATGAGCTGGTGCTCGGCCAGATCGAGATACTGCGCGGCTTTGTCGCCGAACTTGGCCTTCAGGGCCGGATCCGCCCGCACGAGCTCCACGAAATGCGCGATGGTCGCGCTGATCGAGTAGGCGTTGATCATCACCGGCACCTTCAAGTCCGGGCGCGCCGGGTCCTGGAAAATCGGCAGCGGCTTGCCGTACCAGTCCAGATAGCCGCCCGGGCCCGTCGTCAGCGCCGAGCGCATGGTATCGAAGACTTGCACGAACATGCCCAGGTACTTCACGTCGCCGGTCATTTCATACGCCGTCAGCGGCATCGCGGCGAACGGATTAATCTCCCACGTAAAGCCTTCCGCCTCATCGGCGGCCTTCTTCTTGCAGGCGTCGGCGGTGATCTGTTGGGGGACAGTGTCCACGTGCTTCAGGAAGCTCTCCACGATCTGCTTATCCTTCGCGTCGGTGATCTCGATCGGCCCGCCCGCCCATACCGGGCAAGCCAGCGCGAGGACCACTCCGCCGGCGAGAAATTTCCGCATCATGGCCATGTTCGCTCTCCTCTTTTTTTCTACAAAATATCAGGGCCGAGTCAGGCGCGATTTTAGCAGAACAGCGATAGGGTGTCCATGGAGAACCGGGTGGCCGAATTGCGTCGCCGGGAGTATAATCGCCGCCGCTTCAGGGCGGGATTTCTCGATGGTGAATGGAACTGATGATTATCGAAGGCGTGGTTCTCGGGCTCGCCGCGGCGATGTGCCAGTCGCTGTGCTACCTGTTTTCGCGGCGGTTCGTGACGCGGCAGATGAACCGGTCGAGCGTGCTGTTCGCGCTCTCGCACGTGCAGATGGGCGTGCTGGCGGTGGCGTTGCTGCCGTTCTGCTACAGCGCGCAGATCTGGAACGTCCGCGTGTACGCGTGGCCGCTGGCCGGGTCGGTCATCTTCTACCTCACGGGGCAGACCTTCCTGTTCCGCGCGGTGAGGTTCACCGACGCCTCGCGCGTGTCGCCGCTGCTCGGGCTTAAACTCCTGATCCTGTCCTTCACGGCGGTCTTCCTGTTCTCCGAGCAGATCACGCCGCTGCAGTGGGTGGCCGTGGGCATCAGCCTCGCGGCGGCGGTGGGGCTGAACTACTCCGGCGGCGGCATCCCGCGGCACGGTCTCCTCGCCATCGGCGGCGCGTGCGTGGCGTACGCGTTCTCCGACCTGAGCATCGTGGCGATGACGAAAGTCCTTGCGCCCCACCACGAGCTCAAGGGCATCCTGCTGGCCGCGTGCCTGTCGTACATCATCTGCGGCGGGATCGGCGTACTGCTCACGGGCGCGGGCTCGCCGGAGGACCGGACGCTTGAGAAGTGGAAGGATGCGCTGCCCGTGGCGCTGACGTGGTTCGCGGCGATGATCTTCCTGTTCATCTGTTTCCGGCTGCTCGGGGCGGTCTTCGGGAACATCGTCCAGTCCATGCGCGGCCCGTTCTCGATCCTGTTCGGAGCCGCGCTCGCGGCGCGCGGGCACGTGCACCTCGAATCGGAGGTCAGCCGCTGGACGCTCGTGCGGCGGCTGGCGGCCGCCCTGCTCATGTGCGCGGCCATCGCGCTGTTCGCGTACGAGCGCGCGAGGATCGCGGGTTGACGGGGCGCGCCGGCGCGCCGCCGGATCAGATCACCTCCAGGCAGTCCTTCTCCGGCAGTTTCGGGAACGGCGCCGTCGGCAGCGACTGGTACCAATAGGCCACCGACGCGATGTCGTCCTGGAGCGGCAGGTAGCGCCCGCTGCCGTCCGCGTGCCAGCCGAGCGCCTGGATCGTCACGCGCAGGTCTTTCTCGAACCGGACCGGGTCCATGATGTGCCAGCGGTACATGCCGAAGCGCTGCTGCGACGAGTAAAGCCCGTCGGGCCGGATCACCTGGTGCAGCCCGGCGTACGGCGTGCAGAACTCCTGGTACTGCTTCGTCTCCTGGTTTTCGAAGTCATAGGAGCCGCAGAAATAGTCCTCGGTGCCGGTGCCGCAGATCGTCGGGAACGCGCCGTCGCCGTCCATGAAGAACTTGATCTCGCCCTCGCCCCACCAGCCGCAGTTGTTGGCGCCCCAGGCCATGGTCGTGCCGACGTAGTGCCCGCGCCCGCGGACGCCGTCGAGAATCGTATAGACTTGCTTATACGGCAGCGGGTTCACGCGGCGGAATTGCGCGTGAAAGCAGGCGGCGTCCTCGGGGACCTCGGTCAGCGTGTAGTCCACCTGGTAGAAAAGCGTGGACTCTTCGAGGCCGAGGTTCGTCAGCGTGATCCGGCAGTGTTTTCGGAACGGCATCTCCCAGTAGCAGTTGAACGCGCTGCCGGGATTCACGCAGACCGGCAGGGAATTCAGCAGCGCGATTTTCTTCCAGCCCTGGCCGAAGAAATCGCCGACCGGGCATTCGACGGAGGGCTGCTCCTGGCCGTCCCAGTAGATGCGCAGGATGTGGAACCGCCAGGGCGGGCTGTCGGTCAGCCAGAGGTGCTGAATGGCGCCGGGGCCGGCGATGTCGGCCATGACGAACGTCTGGCCCGCCGCGATCTTCACGAAGGGAGAGACCTTCCAGCCGCGGCCGAGTTCCCTGGCCGCGCGCGCCGCCGCGCCGTCCACGGACATGCCCGCCTTGCCCTTCTCGCCGGTGAAGTTTTCCGCGCAGATCGAACGCGTCCTGGCGCTGGAGAGGTTCGGCAGATTTCCGAGGTTCATCCCGAGGCCGTTGAATGCCATGGTCTCGCCTCCTCAAACTGCGGGAAAGGGACTGCCCGCTCGGACCGGCATCATACGTTTTATTCGCGCGACGGCGCAACTCGCGCGCCCGGCGGACGCGCTGCGGCGATTGAAGGGCGCGGGAGGAAAAAGGTACAATCGTCCCGCCGAGAGTCCACCGGTTTCCGTCCAAGGAGATGCGCTATGGATTTCTTCGATGCCGTCAAGGCGCGCTACAGCTATCGCGGACGCTACAAGGCCCAGCCGGTCCCCGCCGAGCACCTGCGGAAGATCGTCCAGGCCGGCCTGGACGCCCCTTCAGGCTGCAACCTGCAGACGACGGAGTTCGTGATCGTCACGGACCCGGCGAGGATCCGGCAGTTGGCCGGGCTCGTCGGGCGCCAGAACATCGCCAGCGCGCCGGCGGTCATCGTGGCCATCTGCGATATCGAGGCGAACGCCGACGGGATGCGCTTCTGGGTGGAGGACTGCGCCGCAGCGACCGAGAACGTGCTGCTGGCCATCGCGGCGCTCGGCTATGCCTCGTGCTGGATTGACGGCGCGCTGCAGCGCGAGGGCCGCGCGGAGAAGGTCGCCGCGCTCCTCGGCGTGCCGCCGTCGCGGATCGTGCGGATCGTCCTGCCGGTCGGCGTCCCCGATGAGCCCGAAACGCGGCGGGCCAAGAAGCCCTTCGCCGAGCGCGCCTGGTCCAACGCCTACAGGGCGTAAGGCTTTTACGTCTCCGTCCGCGCTTTCCAGACCGTGTTCGCCGCGAGCGTCAGAAGGATGATGCCGGCGCCCAGCACGGAGTTGCGCGGCGGAACGTCCGCAGCGAAAAACCACGCCCAGAGCGGACAAAGCATCGGCTCGATCAGGCACAGCAGCGAAGCCTCGACCGCCGTGATCCGCAGCAGCGCGCCCTGGAACAGGAAATAGGCCAGCCCGATCTGGAACACGCCCAGCCACAGGATCTGCGCCCCGCTCCGAAGGCCCGGCCAGACGAATCCCTGCGCGCTGCCGCACGCGATGCCGATGCCGATGGCCGCCAGGAAGAAATTGCCCAGGGCGATACCGCCCGCGGCGCCCGCGTTGCGCCATTTCCGCATGAGCAGCATGACCAGCGCGTAGCCGACGCCCGAGACCAGCGCCATGACGTTGCCGAACGTCCCATGCCCGAATTGCAGCTCGGCCGAAAGGATCACGAAGATGCCGACGATCAGCACGGGCAAACTCAGCAGGTCCGCCGCCTTCGGCTTCTCGCGCAGCAGCCACGGCGAGAGGAACAGGATGTAAACCGGCGCGCTGTACTGGAGGAAGATGGCATTCGCGGTGGTGGTGAATGTCTGCGCAAGGACATACGTGAGCAGCGTGCCGGCGTAGAAGATCGCGAGGATGACCTGCCGCCCGTCCGGCAGCCACGGGCTGCGCGGCGGAGCGACGGGGACTTCGTCTGCCGCCGCGCGTCGCGGCCAGATGCGCCCCAGCGCCAGGAGCGTGATCCCCGCGAACAGCGAGCGCGCGCCCGCCACCTGCCAGCCCGACCATCCCGCGCCTGATTCTGCGGTGAGCGTTTTGATGAAGAGGCCCGAGGTGGACCACAGGACAGCCGTGGCGACACAGAGTCCGCGACCCGCCCAGCGGCCTGCATGTTCCAGGTTCGGCGCGCTGCTCATTCGTTCTCCCGCTCTTGTTTTGACTGAGATCAGGCACTATACTATGTTTTTGCATAATCCTGCAAAGCCGCCGGTTTCCGGTTATGAATTGCAAAAGTCTGCGGCGCCATGCGCCGGTCATGTAGGAATTTCCGGCGCTGTGGGTTTTCAGGTGGGAACTCGCGACAATCAGGCCTGAAAACAACAAGGTTGCCGCATTGTATCTCACTGCGCGGCAGTATGTTGTGGCAGAAATGCGTTGCGGCACGACGCTTGCTTGGATTTAATTGCGCTGCGTCGGCGCAATGCCTATGGAAGGTCCTCGCCTTCCGCGCATTCACCCATTAATGAGAGAGGCTCTGGCCTGATGAGCAACGCAGTCATTCAACGCGAGGCCGCCCGGATTCATACGCGCTCCGTCGTGGAGGACCTCGCTCACGTAACGGCCTCGGTCGGCGAATCATCCGGCGATGCCGTGCGAGCGACCGAGGAAGTTTACTCGAGGATCTTCGACATCCTGTCGCGCCGCAGAATGCAGGTCACCCATGAACGCATTTTCGGCAGCCTCAAACTGCGAGAGCCGATTCTGGAGGCGCGCCGCCGCGCGCTCGGGCAGAGCGGCCAGGGCGAGGACCAGCCGATCACCTTCATCGAGGGCCGACCGCCCTGGGGCGACGGACTGGCGGGCGTGCAGATTCAGGCGGTCCGGCCGCAGCAGGCCGGCGGAGTCCGGACGATCTCCGACGACGGCGTCGCGCGCGGACGCAAATGGCAGCGCAACGGCGCGACGTACCTGGTGCTCCAGGACCTGCACGGCGCGGCGCCCGGCGCCGGCCGCGAGTCGCAGACCACGGCGATGATCGAACGCGCCAACCGGATCCTGGAACTCGAGGGCGCCACGTTTCGCGACGTGGCGCGGACCTGGATTTACCTGCCGAACATCCTGCAGTGGTACGACGGCTTCAACGCCGCCCGCAGCGTCAAGTACCGCGAGTTCGGGCTGCTCACGGTCCGGCCCGCAGAAAGCGGCGGGCGCCGGACGCTGCCCCCGGCCAGCACGGGAATCTCCGGCAGCAACCCGCACGGCGCCGGCCCGGTGATGGACCTGCTGGCCGTGATCGGCAAGCCCGAATGCCCGGTGAAGGTGGGGCTGATGACCAATGTCCGGCAGAAGGATGCCTTCGAATACGGCTCGGCGTTCTCGCGCGGCGTGTGGATCCGCGAGCCCGACATGACGCAGGTCCAGGTCTCCGGGACCGCGGCGATTGACGAACGGGGCAAGAGCCTCTTCCCGAACGACTGCCGCGCGCAGATCTTCCGCACGTTCGAAACCATCGAGGCGCTCATCGCGCCGGCAGGGGCCTCGCTCAAGGACATCTGCCAGGCCACCGTGTTCCTCAAGCGCGCGCAGGACCTGCCGGTATACCGGCAGGCGGCCGCGGAGCGCGGGCTCGCGGACCTGCCGGCGGTCTGCGTGGTGGCGGACGTCTGCCGCGACGACCTGCTCTTCGAGGTGGACGCGACGGTCGAGTTCGCGCGACGCTAGTGCTTACTTGCGGAAATAGGCGTCTTATTTCCGCAAGTAAGCATGATCGCGATAAGCCGCGTCGTTGTATTGGGTTATGCGTTCCGTTCGACCGTGTTTAGTTGCGTAAATTGGTACGCCGATTTACGCAACTAAACCACTACCGCCTAAAGGCGGTAGGTTGAGTCGCGACTGAAAGTCGCGGAAAGAGCCACTGAAGTGGCGAGCGTCATTCCGAGCGTAGCGAGGAATCTCACACCCCGTGCGCCGCTCACGCGC
>JBKQWE010000054.1:0-29245 GCA_052139675.1 Candidatus Brocadiia bacterium | reverse complement strand
AGACTATGGCCGAAAGAGTGCTCGATGCTGAAATCGAAAACGACTGATTTCTGTCGCAACTCGCTCACGATTAACGCTTTGTGTCAAACTGCCGGAAGTTTAACCGGACAGTAGTGAATCCTAATCGTAATCGTACTCGAACATTCGTCCAGAGACGGAGAAAACGGCCGATTACGATTAGGATTACGATTACGAACAGTAAGCACTGCTGGATTTTTCCACTCTTAGACTTGGGCGCTGGAACCATATGCCTCGCCCCACGATCGTCGAGATAGATCTCTCCGCCGTCCGCGACAACCTGCGCGCGATCCGGGCGCTGGTCGGGCCGGCGGTGGAGATCATCGGCATGGTCAAGGCCGACGCGTACGGCCATGGCGCGGCCGCGGTCAGCCGGACGCTGGCGGCGGAGGGCGTGAAGCGGTTCGGCGTGGCGCTGGTCGAGGAAGGCGCGGCGCTGCGCGCGGCGGGGATCACCGGAGAAATCCTCGTCCTCGGCGCGCTGCTGCCGGAGGACGCGCCGGAGATCGTCCAGCATGGGTTCGAGGCGGCGCTGAGCGACCTGGATTTCGCGCGCCGGCTGGACGAAGCTTCCCGGCAGCGTGGCGGGCCGCCGGTCGGCGTCCACGTCAAGCTCGATACCGGCATGGGCCGGTTCGGTTTCCCGCTGGAGCGGGCGCTGGACGTGATTTGCGAACTGGCCGGCCTGCGCGGCCTGCGACTGGTCGGCGCGATGACGCATTTTCCCTCGGCGGACGAGCCCGGGCCGCCGGGCCGCGGGAGCGACGGCGCGGAGTTCACGCGCCGGCAGATCGGCGCGTTCCTGAAAATCCGCGAGGCGGTCGCGGCGGCGGGGATCCGCGTGCCGCTCTGGCACGCGGCGAATTCGGCGGGCATCCTGTTGCATCCCGAGTCGCATCTCGACGCGGTGCGGCCCGGGCTGGCGCTCTACGGCGGGTTCCCGGCTGCGCAGGTGCCGCCTCCGACGAAGCTGCGCCAGGCGATGACGCTCAAGACGCGGATCGTGCTCGTCCGCGACTTCCCCGCCGGCGCGACGCTGGGCTACGGGCGGACTTTCCGGACCGCGCGCGCCTCGCGCATCGCGGCGCTGCCGATCGGATACGCGGACGGATTCAGCCGCGCGCACTCGAACAAGGGGCAGGCGCTGGTCCGCGGCCGGCGCGCGCCGATTGTCGGGCGCGTCTCCATGGACACGGTGCTGGTGGACGTGACCGGCGTGGCGGGCGCGCAGACCGGCAACGAGACGGTGCTCTACGGCCGGCAGGGCGCGGCGGAGATCTCCATCGTCGAAGCGGCCGTGACGCTCGGCACGATCCCCTACGAACTGATGACCTCGCTCACCGCGCGCGTGCCGAGGGTCTGGCTGGAATCCCGTGCTGTGAATGATGAGTAAGAAAGCCCTTCATCATTCATCACTCGCACTTCTTCGTTTCTTCTCTCACTCCGCCGCAGCCGCGCCGATGCGGTAGACGTGGAAGCCGATCTTCGCCAGCGCGGCGTGGTCGAGGAAATTCCACGCGTCAAAAAGGAACGCGGGCTTTTCCATCGCGTCGAAGATGCGGCGGAAGTCCAGGTCGCGGTACTCCGGCCAGGCGGTCAGCAGCGCAATGGCGTGCGCGCCGCGCGCGGCCTCGCAGGGGTCGGCGGTGAAACTGCATTCGCCGGAGCCTTTCAGGTCCTCCTTGGCGTTCTCGAGCGCGCGCGGGTCGCTGACGGCCAGCCGGGCGCGCTCGTCGAGCAGCAGCTTGCAGACCGCCAGCGCCGGCGAATCGCGCGTGTCGCTCGTGCCGGGCTTGAAGGCGAAGCCGAGGATGGCGATGCGTTTGCCCGCCAGCGTGTTGAACATCGTATGGACCATCGTCTTGACGAAGCGGTCCTTCTGGAATTCATTCATCCGGAGCACCTCTTCCCAGTAGCGCGCCGCCTCGGGCAGGCCGTTGGATTCGCAGAGGTAGGCCAGGTGCAGGATGTCCTTGCGGAAGCAGGAGCCGCCGAAGCCGAGTCCGGCGCGGAGGAACTCGGCGCCGATGCGGTGGTCCATGCCGACGGCGCGGCTGACCTCGGCGATGTTGGCGCCGGTGCGCTCGCAGAGGGCGGCGATGGCGTTGATCGAGCTGACGCGCTGCGCGAGCATGGCGTTGGCCGCCAGCTTGGCCAGTTCGCCCGACCAGAGATCGGTGGTGAGGATGCGGTCGCGCGGGACCCAGTGCGCGTAGATGTCCACGAGCTCCTGCAGGGCCTGGCGTCCGGTCGGCGTCGAGTGCGCGCCGATCAGCACGCGGTCGGGATGCTCCAGGTCGCTCAGCGCGCTGCCCTCGGCGAGGAACTCGGGGTTGGAGACGACCTCGAAATGGACGCGGCCGCCGCTGCCGGCGAGGATGGCCTCCATCGCCTCGGCGGTGCGCACCGGCAGGGTGCTCTTCTCGACGACGATCTTCGGGCGGGTGCTGCGGTGGGCGATGAGGCGGGCGGTCTGTTCCCAGTACTGCAGGTCGGCGGCGCGGCCGGCGCCCTGGCCGAAGGTCTTCGTCGGCGTGTTGACGCTGACGAAGACGATGTCCGCGCGGTCAATGCGCTCCTCGACATCGGTGTAGAAGAAGAGGTTGCGGCCGCGCACGAGCTGGATCGTCTCGGCCAGCCCCGGCTCGAAGATCGGCAGCCGGTCGGACTGCCAGGCCGCGATGCGCTCCGCGTTGATGTCCACGATCTCCACGCGGTGCTCGGGGCAGTGCTTGGCGATCACGGCCATCGTCGGGCCGCCGACGTATCCGGCGCCGATGCACAGGATATTCTTCATGTCCACCTCGGCGATGAAAAAGCGCGGGATTCCACCGGCCGCGCTAACACTATACCGGCCCGGCGCGCGCGGTTCAATCGGTCCGGCGGGCATTCTGCGGCGCGCGACGGTTAATAGCGCGTCAAGTTATTGACACACGGCGCTTTTCCCGATAGACTCCAGCCGCATGCGTTGAAAGGCGCCCGCGGCCGCGGGCTTCCGCCTTCTCCACCGGGGACAAGACGGGTTCATCGCCTGGCCGACGGGTTCCTTGCGTGGAGGCGTGACGATGCCGAGCCGGACGCTCTCGGGACGAGGTCCACGGCAGACGACCGCGACTCGGGCGCTGGTCCTCTTTCCCGGCTTTTTCGGCGACGTGTCCAACTGGGCCGCGACGGTCGAGCGCTTCCAGGGGCGGTACCGCGTGCTGCCGATGGGGTTCCAGCTCTACCGGCGCGACGCGCCCTATCACACCGTGGCCAGCCTGACGCGGGCGGTGTGCGCGGAGATGGACCGGCTGGGCCTGGGGCAGGCGGTGCTGTTCGGGAACTCGATGGGCGGGCAGATCGCCCTGAACGTGGCGCTCGAGCAGCCGCACCGCGTGGCCGGGCTGGTGCTGACCGGCTCGGCGGGGCTGATGGAGCGGAACCTGGCCGACTACCCGCCGCTGGACCCGCCGCGCGAATACATCCGCAGCAAGGTCGAGCAGGTCTTCTTCGATCCGCGCCACGCGACCGAGCAGATCGTGACCGAGGTCCAGGACATCCTCCGCGACAACCGCAACAAGCTGCGGCTGGTGAAGCTGGCGCGCTCGGTGCGCGAGTTCAACCTCCACGACCGCCTCCCGGCGATCACCGCGCCGACGCTGCTGGTGTGGGGAAAGCAGGACTCGATCACGCCGGTCGAGGTCGGCGAGATCTTCGCCCAGCGCCTGCCGCAGGCGCGGATGTTCGTGCTCGACCGCTGCGGCCACGCGCCGAACATCGAGCAGCCCGAGGAGCTCAACCGCCTCGCCGAGGAGTTCCTGGCCGAGATCGGATATGTATGAGAGGCGTGATCGGTAAGGTCTTCCTGGGCCTGTCCGGTCCGCGGATGCGGACCGTGGCAGGATGGCAGCGCGACCCGGCGCCGACCCAGAAAGCCCTGCTCGACGGCCTGGTCCGCGCCGCCGCGCGGACGCGCTTCGGCGCCGAACACCGTTTTGAATCCATCCGGTCCATCGCGGATTACCAGGCGCGAGTGCCGCTGCGGACCTACGCGGACTTCAAGCCGTACTGGGACCGCGTGTTCGAGGGCGAGCGCGACGTCACCTGGCCGGGCCGCCCGCGGCACTTCGCCGTCACCTCCGGCACGGCCTCCAGCGGCGTCGCGGGGAACAAATACATCCCACTCTCCGATGAAGGCATCCGCAGCCAGATGCGCGTCGGGCGCGATATCCTCAACTTCTACTTCCACCGCACGCACGACACGGACCTCTTCTGCGGGCGATTCATGTTCCTCGCCGGGAGCACGGGGCTGAAGCGCCATCCGCACGGCATACTCTCCGGCGACCTCAGCGGCATCCTGGCGCGCAAGACGCCCCGCTGCCTCGATTTCGCGCGCCTGCCCACCCGGCGGACGGCGGCCATCGCGGACTGGGAACGGAAGCTCGACGCGGTCGCGCGCGAGGCCGCCGCGGCCGACGTGCGCGGCATCGGCGGCACGCCCTCGTGGCTGATCTGCGTTTTCGAGCGCGTCCTGGAGCTGCGCCGCCAGGCCGGCCGCCCGGCGCGCACGCTGGCGGAGGTCTGGCCGCACCTGTCGCTCCTCGTCCACGGCGGCGTCAACTTCAGCCCCTACCGCGCCGCGTTCGAGGCGCTCTTCGGCCAGCCCGCCGGGGCGGGCAAGCCGGTGACCACGCTCGAAGTCTATCCCGCCTCCGAGGGATTCATCGGCGTCGAGGACGTGCCCGGCACGCAGGACCTGCTGCTGATGATGGACTCGGGGCTGTTCTACGAATTCATCCCGGCCGAAGAGATCGGCGGCGCGCGCCCCGCTCCGTTCCCGGAGACGGGACGGAGGCCGGCGCGGCGGACGGTCGCCGACGTGGAGACCGGCGTGGACTACGCCATCGCGCTCAGCACGAACAGCGGGCTGTGGAGCTACCTCGTCGGCGACACGGTGCGGTTCACCTCGCTGCGCCCGCACCGCCTGCGCGTCACCGGGCGGACGCAGCAGTTCCTGAGCGCCTTCGGCGAGCACCTGGTCATCGAGGACGTCGAGATTGCGATGGCCGCCGCCTGCCGGGCCGCCGGCGCGCAGGTCCAGGACTTCCACGTGGCGCCGATCTATCCTGCCTCTGATGCGGCGGGCAAGCCGGCCCAGATGGACATGCGACCACGGCATCAATGGCTCGTGGAATTCATCCAGCCGCCGGCCGATGCGGAAAAGTTCGGCGCGGCGCTCGACGACGCGCTGCGCCGGCAGAACGAGGACTACGCCGCGCACCGGCAGGGCGACGCGGGCATGCGGCCGCCGGAGGTCGTGGCGCTGCCGCCGAAGACGTTCTACCGCGCGATGAAGGAGATCGGCCGCTTCGGCCCGCAGAACAAAGCGCCGCGCCTCCGCAACGACCGCGAATTCGCCGAAGTGCTGCTCCGGAACGCCGGGACGAAATGAATGGTTAGGTCTTTCCGATGTCGGGCGCGGCAATCGCGAGGTGTGCTTGAATACCATGGCCTGCCAGAATACAATTCGAGGCCAAGTTTGGGAATATCACATCAGGGCGCTTCAGGTTATGTGCCCGAAGAACTTCTCAGGAACATAGCTTGGCATTGATATTCGTTCTTGGAATAGTCACAGGTTTAGCACTTTTCTTTCTACTACACTTGCGGCCGCTAAGGGAAGACGAAGTCCTTGCTTTGGCAGGCAGGAGGAGAACAAAGACTATCAACTCCTATTACGCTTTCGACAAAAGAGAGTACGTGGTCAACGCGGAGTTTAAAAAGCGCATGCCCGCAGAAGGCGGGTTCACAATTACTTCAGAGCCATTGGGAGAGTTTCCCGCGGTTGCAGCGGGATTATTAAAATACAAGAAGCACGAATGGATCATCCTTGCTTTTGAACGTAACCAATCTGTCGAGCTGGCGTGGATAAACAAAGGCCCGGATTGTTCTCAGGTCCATTGTGGAATCAGCATGCTCATTATTCGGACTGCGTCGGTAAATGATTCTTGCAGCTCCGTTTTGGTCTTCCATAATCATCCGAACCCAGACCCGTCCACGTACTCATTGAAGCATGCCAGTGATCAGGACATGTTGTCCGCTGGCGAATTGTCGTCTCAATTAAAAGCGTTAGGGGTGAATCTGTTGGAGTTCGTTTGCGAACGCGGCATCCATTACGAGTATTGGCGCTCGGTGTGCGATTCGTTCTTGCCGATCGGCTCCTTCACGGAGGAGATAGTTCACATCAACGGACGCAGCCGTGGTCAGAACTTCTCTCTTCATTGGGAGCGACTTTTCGGATAATGTGATTATCCTTTCGGGGTGTTCTATGCGGTATCACCGCTCATTGTCAGCCAACCGCTTCCTCGCGAGCAGCCACCCGAGCGCCGCAAGCCAGGCGGCCGACCCGGCGATGGAAATCCACCAGCCGATCCGGAACCCCCTCGGCGCGTACTCCATCAGGATTTTGTGGTGGCCCGCCTGCAGCGGCACCGCGCGCAGGCAGTAGTTCGCGGGCAGGATCTCGTAGCGCGACTGCGGGCCGCTCTCCAGCGGGCGCGCGCGCCAGCCGGCGGAATAGTCGTCGGTCACCAGCAGGATCGCCGGCCGCTCAGTCTCCGCCTCGATGACCAGGTAGTCCGTGCCCTCTTCCACCACCGCCGCATAACCCGGCTTGCTCGCCGGCGCGGGCTGCGGGTCGGGCGGCGACTCGAGGATCACCTGGCGACTCGGATCGAAGCGCACGTCAATCAGCGCGGCGAAGATGTCGTCGCGCTTCGTCAGGAGAGCGTAGTCCCGCATCAGCATGACGTGCGGCAGGATGTCGTGAATCTCCGCGGGGATGGCCGGCAGGATGCTGTAGCGGCAGCGGAGCATTTTGTAGATCGGCAGGTACAGGCGGAACGGCAGGGAAGGCTCCGCCACGTCCGGGTCTATGCCCTGCGTGAACCACATGAAGCGCCCGTAGCGCTCGGGCACCAGCGGGCCGTATCCCCAGATGTCGTATCCGCCGGCGGCCATGACGAAATCGCCCTCGGCCGGCTGCAGGACGCGGAAGTCGCCCGGGTGGCTTTGGAAGAAATCCCTGAGGCCGAACGCTCTCTTCGAGAGATCGAACGACGTCCTCAGCGACCCGGCGAAGACGAGCATCTCGGCCATGCCGAGAACCGCCAGGCAGAGGGCGAGTCTCCGCGGCGATTTGAGGACGAGCAGGCAGATGCCGGCGATCGCGGCCGGGACCGCCGCCCACAGCAGCGTTTGGCCGGCATGGACCTGGGCCTGTCGCGCGAACGCGGGATCGTTGTAAAACTTGTTATACATGTGAATCTGCGGTGTGTCGCGGACGGTGCGCATGATCTGCCACCACCAGGGCGCCGGCTGGTCCGGCCCCACCGAAAGGGCCATGCCCGCGCCGAGGCCGATCAGCAGCGCCGCCAGCAACAGCGGCGCCGCCGCCAGGCGCGCGTTGATTTTCTCCGCGCGCAGGAGCCGGTCCAGCCCGATGCCCGAAAGCAGCACCAGGAACGCCGTGGCCGGCACGGCGAATTTCGACATGCCGCGGAACCGGTTGAACCCCGGCGCCCAGTCGTAAAGGAGGCGGAAAAGCCGCACGTGGAAGATCGGCGTGAACGACCACAGCGCCAGGACCGCCGCCAGCAGCAGGATCAGCGCCGTCCGGATGACCAGCCGCAGCCGCGGCCTATCCGCGCCCGCCTTCCAGAACTTCACCAGCAGGACCGCGCCGATGAGGGAAGGGAAAATCCCGGTCACGACCGGCGGCAGCCAGGCTCCCAGCGCGAGCACCAGCAAGATCGCCGCCATCGCAAGCGAGAACCGCCGCTTCGCGCGGTCGCCGGTGATCGCGCCGTAAATCGCCAGCAGCAGGCCGGTGACGCCGATGAACAGGCACATCTCCCACACGAAGCACCGGCCCCAGTACCGGAAAAAGGCCGTCTCCGTCTCGGGGCCGAAGAACCCGGGCGCCAGGAACGTCAGGAAATTCTCCGGCGGCAGCCAGAACACGGCGGCGAAGTCGTACGGCACGCCGTGCCCGCCGCGCAGGCTCTCGGCGGTGGTCTCCATGCCCGAAAGGATCTGCACGGCCGCGATCGCAGCGCCGACGGCGCACATCGCCGCGAGCCCCGCCAGGATCCGCGCCCGGTTCGCGGTCCGCACCCAGCAGAGCGCCGAATAGATCGCGGCGGCCACGCCGACGTGGAAGAGATACTGCGGGTCGCCGCCGAGGGCCATCATCGCAATCGTCAGCGAGCCCAGCAGAACCCGCCTGGAGCGCAGAGTGCGGAGCACGGAGCGCGGAGTTAGGGAGGCGTTCTCCTCCTCGAACAATCCGTCCAGCGTAAGGAACAGCAGCGGGATCCACGCGGTTGAGATCAAGCCGGTCAGGTGACCGGCCATGACGTGGTAATAGTGCTGCCCGCAGAACATCCACAGCGCGCCGCAGAACAGGCAGGCCAGGAAACGCAGCCCGCGCCGGCTCGCCCACAGGTACATGAACAGGCCGCCCAGGAACACGTGCAGCGCCACGCCCCAGTTGATCGCGCGGGCCAGCGGCAGGAAGAGGTAGAGGGAATTCAACGGATAGAGCAGTCCCGTCTGAGCCCCGCCGAAGAACGGCGCGCCGGAAAAGATGTGCGGGTTCCACAGGGGGAAATTCCCGTGGCGCAACTGCGAAAAGCCGAAGTCCCGCCACGGCGCGTATTGCAGGCAGATGTCGGTGCGGGCTTCGGAGACGACCCGATCCCCGGCCGCGAAGAGCACGTCGCCGAAGATCACGAGCACGAAGGCCAGCAGGATCGCGGCGGCGAGCCACGTGCGCCGCGGGCGCTCCGTCCCCGCGCCGGCCGCCGCGCCCGTCTTTTCTCTCTTTGGACTCATTGCGGACCCGCTGTCATTACGGCATGAGGCGCCTCTTCCCTCGGCGGGATTATCCGCCATTGCGGCGGCGCGTGTCAACGAGGCGCTTGACAGGCCGCCCGCGGCGCGATATAATTCGTTATATGGCGAAGTATGGGAGCAAAAGATGAAGGAGTTCATGGGCGTCGCGAAGGCGCTGGCCGACGACAACCGGACGCGGGCGCTGATGTGCCTGCGCGACGGCGAACTGTGCGTCTGCCGGGTCGTCGCGCTGCTGGAACTGGCGCCCTCGACGGTCTCGAAGCACCTGGACATCCTGCATCGGGCCGGGCTGGTCGAGTCGCGCAAGGAAGGGCGCTGGATCTACTACCGACTCGCCGGCCGGGACGCGCCGGAGGCCGCGCGCGAGGCGCTGCGCTGGGTCCGCCGGTCGCTCGCGAAAGACCCGCAGGTCGCGCGCGACGCCGTTCGGCTCAAGGCGGTCCGCAAGATGGACATACGGCAACTTTGCGAGCGGTATCGTAGTTAGTCACTGCCGTGGAATGAGATATGGCGAACAAGCTCAAGATATTGTTCCTCTGCACGGGCAATTCCTGCCGCAGCCAGATGGCGGAGGGCTGGGCGCGGCGCCTCAAAGGCGACGTGATCGAAGCTTGGTCCGCCGGCATCGAGACCCACGGGCTGAACCCGCTGGCGGTCAAGGCGATGGCCGAGGCCGGAGTGGACATCTCGCGCCAGCGCTCGAAGAGCGTAGCCGAAGTGAAGGACGTGCCTTTCGACTACGTGGTGACCGTCTGCGACCACGCGCACGAGAGCTGCCCGCTGTTCCCCGGCAAGGCGAAGATCGTCCACGTGGGATTCGACGATCCGCCGCGCCTCGCCAGGGACGCCGGGACCGAAGAGGAGGCGCTGGGGCATTACCGGCGCGTGCGGGACGAGATCCGCGCCTTTGTCGAGCGCCTTCCGGAGGCATTGACCGGCGCGGTCCCGGCGCAAAAGACGCGCGTGCTCTTCTTATGCACAGGCAATTCATGCCGCAGTCAGATGGCCGAGGCTTTCCTGCGCAAGTACGGCGGAGATCTCTTCGAGCCTCACAGTGCGGGGCTGTCGCCCCAGCCGATCCATCCGCTGGCGGTGCGCGTCATGGAGGAGGTCGGACTCGACATTCGGAGCCAGCGCTCCAAGAGCGTCCGTGAATATTTGGGCAAGATGCACTTCCGGTACCTCATCACTGTCTGCGCGCAGGCTGACCGCAACTGTCCGACGACTTTCCCCGGCATAACCGCGCGGCTGTTCTGGCCGTTCGAAGACCCCGCCCAGGAGCAGGGAAGCGAGGAGCAAAAGCTGGCGAAATTCCGGCAGGTGCGCGACCAGATCGAGGCGCGCATCAGGGCGTGGATGCAGCAGCCGCAATGAGGCCGGTTATAACGGAGTTTTGGGATGGCGGAAAGTCTCACCAGGAGATTGTCCTTTCTCGACCGGTACCTGACGCTCTGGATTTTTCTGGCCATGGCGGCGGGCGTGCTGCTGGGATATCTCGCGCCGGGCGTCGGCGACTGGATCGGCTCGCTGCGCCCGGCCGGGACGCAGACGAGCATTCCCATCGCCGTCGGCCTCATCCTGATGATGTACCCGCCGCTGGCGAAGGTGAAGTACGAGGAGCTCGGCGACGTCTTCCGCAATTACAAAGTGCTGGGCCTGTCGCTGGTCCAGAACTGGGTCATCGGCCCGGTCCTGATGTTCGGCCTGGCGATTCTGTTCCTGCGCGGCCGGCCGGAGTTCATGATCGGCCTGATTATGATCGGCCTTGCCCGCTGCATCGCGATGGTCATCGTGTGGAACGACCTGGCCAAAGGCGACGCCGAATACGCCGCCGGGCTGGTGGCGTTCAACTCGATCTTCCAGGTATTCTTCTACAGCGTGTACGCGTGGCTCTTCATCACCGTCCTGCCGCCGATTCTGGGTTTTGCCGGGGCCGACACCTCGGCCATCACCATCGGGCAGATCGCGCGGAGCGTGTTCATCTACCTGGGCATTCCGTTCCTGGCCGGCATGATCACGCGCGCGGTCCTGGTCAAGCTCAAGGGCAAGGCGTGGTATCACGGCGCCTTCATTCCGAAGATCAGCCCGATCACGCTCGTGGCGCTGCTGTTCACGATTGTGGTCATGTTCTCGATGCAGGGCCGGAAGATCATCGCCCGGCCGCTCGACGTGGTGCTGATCGCCGTGCCGCTGCTGATCTACTTCGCCGTGATGTTCCTGGCGAGTTTCTGGATGAGCCGGAAGGTCGGCGCGAATTACGCCCGGAGCGCCACGCTCTCCTTCACGGCGGCCAGCAATAACTTCGAGCTGGCCATCGCGGTGGCCGTCGGGGTGTTCGGCATCAACCACGGCGCCGCCTTCGCGGCGGTCATCGGCCCGCTCGTGGAAGTGCCGGCCCTGATCGGCCTGGTGAACGTCAGCCTGTGGCTCAGGAAGAAATGGTTCCCCGGCGAGCCGGCCGAGGTCGCGCCCGGCTGCGTCGTTGGCGACCGCTCGGCGCAATAAGGAGGCAGCGATGGATGCGAAACTGACACGATGTTCGCCTGCAGGAATCGTCCTGGGCGTGGCGCTGGCGGCCGGTTGCCTGCTCTGGTCCGGGTGCAAGCCCGGCGCCGACGTGCAGCAGAAACCTGTCGCTGGCGTCGGTTGCGCGACTTCGCCCGCCGCCAAGTCGCCGAAGGAACTCGCGCTGGCCGGCTTCCTCAGCGGCCTGAAGTTGGAGGGCAAGCCCGTCCTGATCGAGTTCGGAATGGTCGGCTGCGTGTTGAGCGGACAGGGCCTCGACAACATGATCGCCCTGCAAACGGCCGGAACCGTGCCCGGCCTGGCGTTCGTTCGAGTGGAAGGCAACCCGGACGACGCAGCCGTCGCCCAGTACTTCAAAGACAAGGCGCCGCCGTTTCCCGTCTACCGGGACAGCCAGTCCGCTCTGGCCAAGGCGCTCAGCGCCACGGCCTATCCCACGTTCCTGCTGGCGGACAAGTTCGGGCACATCCGCTATCAGGGCAATTACCCGCAGGAGAACCTGGTGAAGTGGGCCCAGGCTCTCGTGGCCGAGAACCAGGACCCAGGCGGCAACGCGCCGCAGTTCGGCGCAAGGGAGCTCGACGTCGAGAAGCTCCTGGCGGACAAACTGCCCGACCTGAAGGACCGGATCAAGCCCCTGGGCGAGTACAAGGGAAGCGGCGGGCTGGTGCTGCTGTTCGTGGATACCACCTGTCCTTTCTCGGCGGCCGCGTTGCGGGAGATGCCGACCGTCTCGAAGACGCTCGCCGGGCGGAACGTTAACGCAGTCGTCCTGAACACCGGCGATTCGCAGTCCGACGTGCGGGAATTCTACGGCCGGAACGACCCCGGCGCGCCGGTCCTTTACGACGTTGGGGCGGCCACGCGCGACCGGTGGAACGTGCATTCGGTCCCGATCGTCGTTTACGTCAGCCCGGCCGGCAAGGTCGGCTATCAGGGCGAAGCGATCTGGGCCAACCTGGGGTCGGCCATTGAGACCTCGCTGGGCCTGGCGCCCGGCGCCGTCAAGTTCACGGCGACCGGCACAGGCTTTGGCTGAGGGAAGTGACGGCGTTGCGCCGCCCGTGAGGCGGCGCGGAAGAACGATTCCTGTGGTTCCGGCGGAGCCCTTTCGCTCGGCCGGAGCATGAAGCGAAGTCGTCGTTGCAGGAGGAAAACCATGAGCAAGAACGGCGACGACGCCGTGGCGATGTTCCTTCAGGGATACAACTGCGCGCAGTCCGTCCTGGCGAGCTGCGGCCCGGACTACGGCTTGCCGCGCGAGACGGCGGTGCGGGTGGCGCAGGCGTTCGGTGGCGGCATCGGCCGCACCGGCAACGTTTGCGGCGCTGCGACCGGCGCGCTGATGACCGTCGGGCTGAAATGCGCCGTGAAGGACGCAACAGACCTTGCGGCCAAGGCGGAGGCCAACCGCATCGCGCAGGAATTTCTCGCGCGCTTCAAGGCGCGCAGCGGATCGCTCCTCTGCCGCGACATCATCGGCTGCGACCTGTCCACCGCGGAAGGCTACAAGTACGCCCTCGAGAGCGGCCGCCACCAGACTATTTGCCCCAGGGCCATCCGCGACGCGATCGAGATTATCGAAGAGCTGTTGAACCCTGTGGAGAAAAACCATGAGACGAAATGACGCGACTCACACGATGGTGAAGAAAGCTTACGCGGCCGTCGCACGGAAGCAGTCGTCCTGCTGCAGTAGCAGCCGCGCGGTCTCCTGCTGCGACAAGTCCTGCGACCTGCCGGACCACCCGGTCCCGGAAGCGGAACTGGGCCTCTCGTGCGGCAACCCGGTGGCCTTCTCGCACCTCAGGAAAGGCGATACCGTCCTCGACCTGGGCAGCGGCGCAGGGCGCGACGTGTTCCTGGCCGCACAGAAAGTCGGCTCGAAGGGAAAGGCCATCGGCGTGGACATGACGCCGGAGATGCTCCGGCTCGCGCGCCGGAACGCGGAGAAGTTCCGGAAAGCGGCGCGGCTCGACAACGTGGAGTTCCGCAAAGGGATCATCGAGAAACTGCCGGTCGCCGACGCGGCCGTGGACGTCGTGATCTCCAACTGCGTGATCAACCTCTCGACGGACAAGCCGCAGGTCTTCCGCGAGGTGCACCGCGTGCTGAAGCCCGGCGGGCGGATGATCGTCTCGGACATCGTCCTCGAACGCGCGCTGCCCGCGAAGCTGAAGGCGGATGAACGGCTCTACAGCGCCTGCATCGCCGGCGCCCTGCTGCGGCGCGATTACCTCGCCGCGATCCGCGCAGCCGGCTTCGCGAGCGTGAAGATCCTCTCCGACCGCCGGCGCAACAAGACCGACATCGGCGGCGACCCGATCGCCGCCGACGTCGCCGCTGATCTCAAAAACGCCGCGTCGTCCGTCACCCTCATGGCCGTGAAACGCGCGGCGTGCTGTTGCGGCCCTTCCAGTTGCGCCAGATAAGCAGGCCGATCAGGAAAACCGCCGTCGCGGCGGAGACGAGGAGTGAGAGCTTGAAGACCGTCTCGTACGCCGTCGCGGGCGCGGCGACGATGCGGACGTCCACCGGATACGGGTAGAGAATTTCCGTCCGCTCGAACAACACTACGGACCAGCGGACGGAATGGTTGACGATCTCGAACGCGCTGATGAGAAACGCCGGCACGAGGAGCCATTTCACGTTTCCCCGCGCGAGCAGCCGGTCAAGCGCCTCCTGCATCCGCGCGCACGAGAGGACCAGCAGCAGCAGGACCGGGATGATCAGGAAGCGCGACGAGGCGCGCTCGGAGTTGACCAGCGGCAGCGGCAGCATGGCGATGAACGCCCAGAAGTAGCTCATCGAGAGCAGCGCCGTCAGCCCCAGCGGCCAGTCAAGCGCCTTGTATTCCCGCCCGCGCAGGTCCCAGTCCTTGCGCCAGCGGACGGCGATCCCCAGGACAATCAGCAGGGCGAGCCCGAGCGCCCCGACGTAGTAATCGTATTCCCACCATCCCTGCCGCCCGAAGATGCCGCCGATGTTGAACTCCGAGCGCTCCTTGATGGCGACGAAACTTTGGAAGAGGTCATACAGCGAGCGGTGGCCGCTGATGAAGTGGTAGGCGCTCTTGTTCCGGTACTCCATCGCCGAGGGCAGGAACCGGAACGCGCCGAGGAGCGCGGTGAAGAGGATGGTCCACGCGACCGTCGCGCGGCTCGGCCGGTGGGCGACGGCCAGCAGCGCCAGGAACATGCAGCACCAGATCACGATGTGGAATGAGCCTTGCAGCAGCATTGCGAGGAGGACGAACGCCATCGCGGCGGCGGCGCCCGGGCCGGTTTTTCCCTCGGCAAGGTCCAGCGTGAGCAGGCAGAAGAACGGCAGGAAGAAGTAGCCGAGGACCCACGCGTGCCCGACGCCGACGTGGCTGATGATGAAACCGTTGAAGTTGAAAAACAGGAACAGCACGGCGGCGGCGAAGGCCGAGAGCCGGTACTTCCGCCGGATCAGCAGGCAGCCGATGAACCCGGCCGTGTAGAGCAGCAGGATATTGCAGAGCGCGTACTGCCCGACCGGCAGCCAGGCGAGCGCCAGCGCCTGCGGCGAGAGCGTCGTCTCCGGGATCGCCAGGAAGCGAGTGGTGTTGAGCACCTCCCGCGAGATGTGCCAGGGCATCGCGTGCTGAGTGACAGCCTGCTTGAGGACGTTGCCGTACATGAGCTGCAGCGGCCAGTCCTCGACGGTCATCCGCATCTCGCCGAGGTCGAGGAAGGCGGCCCAGTGCAGCGCGCCGAAGACGAACAGGACGGCCAGAAAGGCGGCCTGGCAGGCCCGCGCGCCGCGGCTGTCCTGCGGCGGGCAAAAGAGGAACTTGCTGATCCGGCCCAGCAGCCGCTGCATCGTGACTCCCGAGACCTGCCGCGCGCAGTGAAACGCTCCGGCCCGTCCGCGGCCGAAGGCGGAGCGCTCAGTGAGCCGCGTCGGGGCTGGTCCCCGGCGCTTTCTCGGCCTGGCGCTTCATCTCCGTAGCTCGCTTGACCAGCGTCGGACTGGGGTTATCCGCGATGATGCCGTCGCAAATCTCGATCACTTCCTTCGTCCGGACGCCGTTCTTCAAGGCATTTTCGGCGCTGATCAAGGGGACGTCGTATCGGCAGAGCTTGTTCTTGAGCGGGTTGAGCAGGTCCAACTCCTGCGCCTCGTACGCGTCGCGCGCCCGGTGCGAGAGGTCCTCGTACCGGGCTCGGATGTCCTTCGAGACGTCCACGTCGTCGAGCGCGATCAGCGTTTCGATCGCGCAGTATCGCGTGGCCGGACCCGGACTCTGCATGAGCTCCACGAGCACTTTCCCCGCCTCGAACCTGTCGAACCGCGCGAGGCCGGCGCACACCAACGCGGCCAGCGTCCGCGAGTAGCGCCCCGTCGGCGGCGGCATGCCCCCTTCGGCGAAAGCCGCCGGCGGCGGAAAGCGGTCGCCTGCGTCGGACTGCGCGAGTTGGCGCGCCAGGGAGGAAAGGACCTCGAAGGCCGGCGGTGATTTCTCTTTCTCGATCTCCCTGCACAGGCGGTAGAGCGTCTCCGGGTCGGTCGCGAGCGGCTGGCCGACGAAGGCCCGAACTTCGCCCTGCAGTTCCTTGTTATTTTCCTCGGCGACCGCCGCCACCGCCGCGCCGACCCGCTGGCCGGGCGTGCCGCTGCGGAGCAGCCACGCGAGAACCGTCTGCGCCGTCTGCGGCGGAAACGCCAGGCTGCCTCGGGGCTGGCGCACCTCGGGGAAGGCATTCACCGCGTGCTTGTCAATCAGGGCGTTCACTTCCGGGCCGGGCCGGCCCAGGTCAATCAGCGCGCAACTGGCCGCCTGGACGGACTCCGGCGAATGGTCGGCCGGCTCGGCGACCCACTGGAGGAAATCCTTCTCGTTCTCCTCGTTCGCCCGGCGCGCCAGGCAGATCAGCGCCGCATCGCCGAAGGGACCGCGCAGCGCCAGGAACGGGCCGGCCCATTCCGGGCTGCTGCGCTCGTCCTTGAGGACCGAGACGAGCGCGTCCGCCGAGAGATGCGGCAGCCGGTCCGGCGTGGCGGTCACGATCTGGACAATCCCCGGCCCACCGCCGAGCCGCAGGATATTCCGGCAAGCGGCGGCGATCGCGTCCTTGTCGGCCTTTCCGCCCCAGAACGTTTGCCAGTCCGCCTCGGGCGCGACGAGGAGCCCGGCCGCCAGTTTGCCCGCCTCGGCGGCGCCGTGCAGGTCCACGTCGTCGTATTGAATGAAGCCGGAGAGAAGGCAGATTCGGTCCGCGCCCATCTGGCCGGTGAGCTGGATTTCGCGGAGTTCCTTCGGACGAGGGAACTGCAGCGTCTCGGCGGGCCGGCCGGTCAGCTCGCGCGTCTGGCCGCCGACTTCCCAGGCGACCCGGACGACTGAGATGCGCAGCCCGCACGGCAGCGGGTCCGCACGCGCATCGGCGGCGGCGACCGCGCGCCAATTCTCCGGCGCGCCGGGTGTGAACAGGGCGTTCAACGTCAGACCGCCGGTCACCAGCTTCTCCCAGAGCTTTACCGGCGCCGCCGGCGCAATCGGCGGCCCGCGCGAGCCCCGGCGCAGGAAGTCCAGCGACGGTCGGCCTCGACCCGGCCGGCCCCTCTGAGACGGAATCGCCGCCGGCGGAGTCCCGCCCGCGCTGAAATCGAACCCCGCCCACGCCGGCGCGGTGCTGATGAAAATCTTGAGGCGGCTGCGCAGCTCGCCGCGATTCCCGGCGGCGGACTGCCCGGCCTCGGCCGGCGCCAGGCCCTTCTCCCGAAGTTTGGCGGCCACGCTCTCATAGACCGCCGACCGGCTCGACGACCGCATTTCCTGGATGCCGGCATCGGCGTCGCTCTTGTCGCGGATGTGAAGGTTCGCCGCATCCAGCATCACGTCGCCGGCCGAGGTGAGGACCGGCATCTGCGGCGCGGCTTCGTCCGCGGAGGCTTCGGCCACTTCCACCTCGACGGCCGCGTTGGCGGCCAGGGCCTGGGCGGCTGCCTTCAGCGCCGCCGGGAACTCCGGCGGCGGCGCCTCCGGCGATGGCAGCGGCAGATTCACGGGAGCCGGGAGCGCTCTCGCCCGCGACTTCCTGCTGCTGCTGATGCCGACGCTGATCGCGATGATGAGGACGAGGAGCAGCAACACACCACCCGCCGCGCCGACCAGCGTCCGCAGCAGCTTCCGCCGCTTGCCGGGCCCGCCCGGAGACGCCTGCGCGCTGTCCCGCGCGACGGCGTAGCCGGACTTGTCGGCGGCCGTCTTGATGCGGAGTTCCTTGGCTGCGGCGGACTGGCCGCGGAGGAGCGCTTCGGGCGAAGTCGGCTGATCGGAGCCGGCGCCTGATTTGGCCGCCTGGACCGCCCCGCTCTGCTCGCGCGCGGCCTGTTCGGCGAGCACCTTGAAGAGCGCGTCCTGATCCTCCGCCCTGCTTTCAATCGCCGGCGCAGCCGGGGACGGCGCAGCCGGCGGCGCGGTTCTCTCGGTGACAGCATAGCCGGGCTCGCCGGCGGCTGCTTCGGACAATGGCGCCAGTTCGGCTTCGGCGTCTTTATTCGCCGCCTTGGCGTCGGCGGCCTGGCCTTGCTCGTGTGCGGCCTCTTCGGCAAGCGCTTTGAGGAAAGCGGCCTCGCCGTCCGGCATGTCGCCGCTCTCCGGCGCGGCCGGAGGCGGCGTCTGCTTCGGAACGCGCATCCGCTTCCCGCAGGTGGCACACTGAATCCTGAGTCCTTCACAACCGTCCGGAACGCTCAGGATTTTTCCGCAGCCTTCGCACTTCACCTTGATAGACATGGTCCTCTCCGGTCTTGCGCCGGACAGTTTACCACGTTTAGCGCGGGATTTCCCAGTCTCGCGGGATCCTTGCACAAGCGCCGGCCCGCGCCTGCGCGATTGCGCCTTGACTGGCCGCGCTCGGAAGGTAGAATGAAGTGGGGACGGCTTGCGGGGCAAGAGCCGACCGAGGAGGGAATACGTCGGTTTTCCATGTTACAGAAAAGGCGGCGCCGATGCGCGGACGATGGCATGCAGGGCTATGGCTGTTGATCGCAGCGGCGGCGGGCTTTTTTTCCGCGCCGGCGGCGCGAGCGGCGGGCGACGAGCCGGTGCAGGCGGCGCTTTTCGCGGACGCCTCGGCCGTGGCGCCGGGGCAGCCGTTCGAGGTCGGCGTGCTCTTCCGCATTGCGCCGGAATGGCACATCTACTGGAAATATCCCGGCGACGCGGGGCTGGCGACGGAGGTGGAGTTCGAATTGCCGGAGGGCTTCGCCGCCGGCGCACTCCGCTGGCCGCTTCCGCAGTCGTTCGTCCAACCGGGCGACGTGACCGGGTACGGTTACACCGGCGAGGTGCTGCTGACGGCCGAGGTCACGCCGCCCAAAGACCTGCCGGTCGGAAAGGAGTTCGCGATCCGCGCCAAGGTTTCGTGGCTCAGTTGCCGCGACCTCTGCCGGCCGGGCCGCGCGGAGCTGAACGCCGCGCTGAGCGTCGCGGCGCGGCGCGAGCCGGCCAACGGGACGCTCTTCGCAAAGTGGGCCGGGCGGCTGCCGCGGACGGAGGAGGCGTGGACCACGCTCAAGCGTTTGCGCAGCGTGGTGGCGACCGCCAAGACGCTGCCGGCGTCCACCGACACGAAAATCGCGATCGTCATCGCGTGGACGGAGAAGCCGTCGAAGGTCGAGTTCTTCCCGGCGCCGACGGAGGCGGTGCTCACGAACAAGCCCACCGTGAATAACTCCGAGGACCGTACCGCGATCGTGATGACGGCGCGCCGCTCCGGCGTCGGCACGGCCGACCGGCTCGAAGGCCTCGTCGTATTCACCCTGCCGGAGGGCGAGCGCGGCGGATTTCCGGTCGAGTTCGCAATGCCCGCCGCCGATGCGGCTGTTCCGACTCCGCCCTAGACCAGGAGAATGACCGATGAAGACTCTGCACGTTCTCGCGGCGGCGGTCGTCGTCGCGGCGCTGGGGATTTACGGTTTGCGGGCGCAGGCGCAGAATGGCCCGGCCTCCGCGCCGGCCCGGAAGCCCGCGCCGGGTTTCACGCTGACGGACCAGAAGGGCAACACCGTCAAGCTTTCCGATTTCAAGGGCAAGGTCGTCGTGCTGGAGTGGACGAACCCGGACTGCCCGTTCGTCCAGCGGCATTACAAGGCCGGGACGATGGCGATGCTGGCGAAGGCCTACGCGCCCAGGGGCGTGGTCTGGCTGGCGATCAACACGACGTACTACATGGACCGCGCGAAAGATGCGGACTGGGCGGCGAAGCAGCAGATCGCTTACCCGGTCCTCGGCGACCACGACGGAAAGGCCGGCAAGGCGTACGGCGCGAAGAGCTCCCCGCACATGTTCGTGATTGACGCGAACGGGAACATCGCCTACCAGGGCGCGATTGACAACGACGCGAACGGGGAGAAGAAGGAGGGCGCGGTGAACTACGTCGCGCTGGCGCTCGACGCGGTCCTCGCCGGGAAGCCGGTCGCCATCCCCGCGACGAAGCCGTACGGATGCTCCGTGAAGTACCCGCCGGAGCCGAAATAAATCCGACGCGTCACTTCGCCGCCAGCGCCTCGGCCTTGGCGAGCACCGTCCGGAAGAGCGCGGTCTGGAGCACGGCCGAGGTCGGCAGGATCTCCACGTCGTATCCGGGCAGGAGGACGGCGGCGTCGCCGTATTCCCACTGCGCGTCCATGAGCATCGCCGGCTGCGGTCCGTCGAGCGGGACGGGCGGCGCATGGCAAAGCGCGACGATGGACTTGCCGCCCGCCCTGGCGGCCGCTTCGAGGAACGGCAGCCGCAGTTCCATGTAGCCGATCTCGAAGTACACGTCGCCCGGCTTCATCGCCGCGGCGATCTCCGCCGGCTCGGGATAGCGCTTGGGGTGTTTCGCCCATGCGGGCCGGCCGGGCAGGTCTATATCGTAAATGGTGTAGTGCGACACGGACTCGACATGCACCGCGCCGCCGGCGCGCACGCAGTCGGCCATTAGAGCGGCCGCCGCGGCCATCTGCTCGAGCACCGGGCCGCGGAGCCCGCGGACCTGCCGTCGTAACGCGTCGAGGTACAGCCGGCCGATCCGCCCTTCCGGCTGAGGCGGCACGGAGAGGTCCTCGTGAAAGCGCCTCTTCGACGCGTCCTCTTCCGCAAAGTACTTCGCGTTGCGCGACTGGCTGCCCTCGAGCATGATGCTCTGCCACACGACCGGCATCTTGCCTTTGCGGGTCAGCGAGCCGATCAGTTCGCCGGTATAAGTCCAGAGCGCCGGCATGTTGAAGAGCGACGAGGCGGCGACGGCGCGCCGGTTCTCGGCGACGGCTGCGGCGTCGCGCGCCGCTTCTTCCTGGCCGGCCGCGGGCGCGAAGTTGACGACATGCGCGCCGCACAGCCCGGCGATCGGCGGCTTCGGCTCCTCGAACGCCGGCGAGAACAGTACCACGTACGCGCCCGCTTCCTTCCCGCGGCGGCAGGCGTTTTCAGCGGCCTCGTCCGCGTTCGTCAGCGCGCCGACGAGCAGCACGTCCTTCTCCGAAAGCGCGGTCCTGGCGTCGAGGCCGGAGAGCATCATCAGCCCGCCCGCGCGCCCGCGCGCCTCATTCACGAACCCCGGCTGCCCGGCCGCGAACAGCCGCCCGCCGCCGAGGAGCCGCTCCGCCGCCGCGTCCGCCGAGCGCGTCATCTCCGGCAGCGCCGACTCCAGCTTGTCGAACTGCGCCAGCAGCGCATCGCGGCAGCCGGTCAGCAGCGGGTCCCGGTCCGGCGGCTCAGAGGCCGAACACACCGCCGCTACGGCCAACGCCAAAAACGGCGCGATCCGATTCATTCTGTGAATCATGACGCGATTCTCCTGCGGAGCGGTTCTGCAAGCTCGGGGCGTGGACTATTCCCGGCGGCCATTCGCGGATCGGACTGAACCTCGGCTGCCTGACTACGGTCGAGCCGGCTTGGCATTCGCAGGCTCGGCCGCCGGTTCGGCCGCTTTCTCGTCGAGCGAATAGCTCGTGCCGAAGTCCTTCTTCTGCAATTGCCCCAGCCGGAACGCGGCCTGCTTGCGCGTGAGCAGCGACTTGCCCTGCTTCGCGGCCAGCCAGTAGTAATGCGCCGCGTGCTCGTATTCGCTCAGGTCGTTGTCGCAGACCTGCGCGGCGCGATAGACCGCGTCGTTCCGGGTCTCCGGGTTCGCCAGGTACGCGAGCTTGTAGAGCTTGACCGCGCGCGCCGGTTCGCCGACGGCGTTGCTGGAGTAAATCTCTCCCAGCGCGAACGCGGCCGAATCCACCGCCGTGCTGTTCGGATACTGCATCAGGATCTGCTGGTACTGGACGGCGGCCTGCTTGTAGCGGTCGCCGCGATTGAACGGGTTGATGGTCGTGCGCGTCGCGTCGGCCTCCTTGAGCAGTTGCGTGGCCTCAGGGATATCGTTCGTCGCGGAGAGTTCCGGCAGGCGGTCCTCCCAGTGGACATATTCGTAATGCCGCGCTTCGGCCTCGTCCTTGCGCTCCTTGCGGACCTGGATCAGGCGCTCCGCGTTGCCGCGGCTTTCGTAATAGGTCTCCAGCGCCGCGAGCTTGGCCTCGTAGGCGGTGCGGGCGCGCATGGCGTCATCGGCGAGCTTCTGCTCCTCGCCGACGGTCAGTTTCTCGGCCAGCATCTGGGCCTTGCACCGGGCGCAGAACCTCTCGCCGTCGGGGATCTGCTGCAGGCACAGCGGGCAGACCGCGGCCCAACTCACCGCGCAGACCAGCAGCGCGGCGCACAACGATGCGACGACTTTTCGCCACGTCATGTTCTCTCCCTTTGCGGAAAACGGGCCGGCTCGCGGGCCGGAACGAGGCTGATTATATCGCCCCGCCCGCAACGCAAGCAAATTCTGAGGGTGTTTTGGCGGGAAAGAGGCCGCGCTGACTGGGCCGAATGACTCGGTCGGCTCACTGCGCCAGGATGCATTTCACGCGGTAGAGCGCGTGGTCTCTGGCCGCCAGACATTCCAGGGCGCCATCTGGGTAGAAGGTCAGACAGTCGCTGAAGATTTCGTCATACTCCGCACCAGGCTGACCGTCCAGCACAACCGACTTTGTCTTGCCCTTCGTGGCCACGTACGCCACGTGTTTGCTGTTCGGGCTGAAGGTCGGCCCGGGGCGAATGTCGTCGTACTCCTCGCTCGGGTGGCCATCCACCACTACGTAATCCTTTTTGTCGTTATGGACCACGTACGCCAGGCGCTCGCCGTCGGGGCTGAAGGTCAGTGGCTCAACAAAATCTCCGTCATACGTCCTGCCTGGCCGGCCGTCCAGCACCACTACCGCCTTCTTTCCCGTTATAGCCGCATAGGCCACGCGCTTACTGTCAGGGCTGAATACGGGGGAGAAAGTTTCGTCGTATTCCGCGCTCGCGTGGCCATCCACCACCATCACCTTCCAGGCCTCGTATGCCGTGCGCTTGCTGTCGGGGCTGAAGCAGCAAAATGAGGCGCCAAAGGATCCCGCGACGGGCTGGCCGTCCATCACCATGAACGACGTTCTGTCTTTCCCGGCCGAATACGTCAAGTGCTTGCTGTCGGGGCTGAAGACTATGTTGGTGACCATATCGTATTCCGGGCCCGGTTGGCCATCTACCACCATCAACGCCTTCTCGCTCTTCGGAGTCGCCTGATAGGCTACGCGCTTGCCGTCGGGGCTGAATCTGGGGGTATAAACGAAGTCGTACCCCGCACTCACTTGGTCGTCCACCACCGCCAACGCCTTCCCGCCCTTCCGTGCAGTATACGCTGACCTCTTGCCATCCGGGCTGAAGATCGGGAAGGAAACTTCGTCGTATTCCGCGCCCGGCTTCTCGTCCACCACCACCATCCACTTCTCGCCCTTCCGGGCCTCATACGACACGCGCTTGCCGTCGGGGCTGAACAGGAGGCGAAAGACTTGGTCGTATTTCGCGCCCGGCCGGCCATCCACCACCGCAAACCACTTCCCATCTTTCTCGGCCGGATATCCCATGCGCTTGCCGTCGGAGCTGAAGACTGGGAATAACAGCTTGTCGTATTCCGCGACCGGTTGGCCATCCACCACCGCAAACCACTTCGCACCATTCCTGGCCGCACATGCCAGGTGCTTGCCGTCGCGGCTGAAGATCAGGCACATAGAAGGGTTAACGCAGGTCTGCTCATCCTTCACATACGAGAATAGTTCCTCGATAGTGAGCGAGTCACCTTCCTCGTAAGTGACCGCGTCACAATTAAGGATTGCGTCGTACTCTGCGCCCGGCTGCCCGTCCAGAAAGACCCGAGACTTTCCGCTCTGCTGAACGATGCAAGCGAGATGGCGACCGTCCTCGCTGGCAACGGCCTGCAACGATGTGGGCAGATCCATCGGGCCCAAACGGGTCTCTTCAATCTTGTACGCGCGGAGCTGTGGACTGGTCGGCTGAGCGGATGCCGCTGCGATGAGACTGAGCACAGCCGCCGCGCAAACGGCAATCCGATTCATCGTGTTCACTTTCATCTGCCGCCCCTTTGTTCAGTTACGAACGCGTTTCAATCAACGTCGCGGTTTCGGTTGGCTGAGGGCGCTTCGTTGCCGTTGATGATACCCGCCTGCGCAAGGAAGTTCGTGATCTCAGCCTCGTAGTTCGCCTCATTCCCCGCGCCGGGGAAGTCGTTGTGGCCGCAATCATATTCCACGTACACGCTTCTGCGGGCGATCTCGTGCAGTTTGCGGCCATGTTCCACCGGCACGACGTCGTCGCGGACGCCGTGGAAGATGAGGACAGGGACATCCAGTTCGGCCAGGACGCGGTCGGTGCGGAAAGGATGCTTGACCATGAACTCCGGCATCAGGAACTTGTGCGCCATCACAGCGAGGCTGGTGAAGGACGATTCGAGGATGAGCGCGGCCGGCTTGCGCCGAGAGGCCAGTTGCGCCGCTACGCCGCCGCCCAGAGAACGGCCTTGGACGACGATGCGAGCCTTGTCCACATCCGCCCGCTTCACGATCTCGTCATAGAAGAACACCGCATCTTCCACGATCGCCTTCTGCGACGGCTCGCCCGCGCAGCCGCCGTACCCGCGATACTCAGGCAGGAGCACGGAACAACCCCTCGCTTGGTATTCACGGACCACGCGGCCGCATTGGCTGATGACTTCCGCGTTGCCGTGAAAGTAGATGACGACCGGCGCCGGGCTCGTCGGCCTTGCCGATGCGGCAGGGAAAAACCACGCCACGACCTTGCCGCGCGGTTCGATGTCGCGTTGCAGGATTACCGCATCGTTGTCGAGGGGCCACCCGAGCGACTGTGGGGCCATATCCCGCGGAAAGATGGCCTTGTCCTGGTAAAAGTACAGGGGAACGCATCCGCAAATCTGAATGAGCGCGGCGCAGACGATGACGCAGAGCCTGATGCACTTGTGGAACCGCATCCTCGGCCGAATACGCGGCTCCTGATCCGGCGATTTAGCGGGTGTGCTGGATGTTTGTCCGAGAGTTCCCATTTGACCGTCCTCGCGGGACAGGCCGCATCCGAACATGATACCTTTGATCCCGTCATCCTGTCCAAGACGCGTAAGAACCCATCCCGCCGGCGTCAATCGGACTTGGCGGCCAGCGCGCGGTATCGGTCTCGGGCCTGGTTGGTCCATTCGGTGATCATGCGATTGCGGGCGGCGGGGTCGGACCATTCCGTCCGGGCCAGGCGCGCAAGTTCCGCCTCGCTCACGAACGGCGCGCAGAGCGCGTGGACTTCCTGCGGCTTGAGGCCGCGGCGGATGACCGCTTTCCACGCCTCGGCCAGCTCCGGCTGCAGGTCCACGAAGACCGCGCCGTAGAGGTCCTTGAGCGTGTCGCGTTCGGCGGCGGCCTTGACCGGGTCGTGCCGGAATCCCAGGTGCGCGCTCGACGGATCGAACAGTACGTCCGTCACGCCGGCGTATTGCCGATAGAGGCCCGGCAGCACGGGAATGCGCAGCAGTTCGGTCTCCACCGGCCCGCCGGGATATCCCTTCGGCAGGAACCAGAGCCGCTGCGCCTCGGGCGAGAGGACGTACTCGATGAAGCGGCGCGCGGCGACGGCGTCCGGCGCGCCCTTGAGCATGCCGATCGGGTCGGGCGTGACCGGCGTCAGGCCCTCCGGCAGCACGTAGCCGATCTTGTCGCGGCCGTCGAGCTTGATCTGCGTCCAGGCGTAGAAGTCAATCGCCAGCGCGGCGGCGGCGTTGCCCATGCTGACCTGCTTGGGGATGTCGCTGGAGCCGCGCGAGAAGGTCTTCAGGTTGCCGGCGATCCGCGCGAGGATCTCGAATCCCTTGTCCCAGCCGTACGCCTCGAGGATGACCTCGACCATGACCTGCGCGGTGCCGCTCTGGCGCGGGTCGGCGGCGGCGACTTCTCCGAAGAAGGCCGGCTCGGCGAGGTCGGCCCAGGTCTTCGGCTCGGGCAGGTGCAGCCGGGCGAGGAGCGGCTTGTTCCAGAGGATGCCGAAGCCGCTCAGCGCCGTGCCGAACCACTGGAGCTTCGGATCGTAGAGCGGGATGCCCTCGATCGAGGCCGGCAGCGCGGACAGGGTCGCCTGCGGCAGCTTCACCGGCTCGAGCAGCCCCAGGTCGGCGAGCTGCAGGTACGGCTCGATGCCGCCGCCCCAGAGCAGGTCCGCGCCGATGCCGCCCGGCGAGGCCGTGAACTCCGACTTGATGAAGCGCACCGCCAGGCTGGTGCCGCCGTGATCGTTCCAGACCACCTCGCAGGGCGCGTTGAATTTCGCCCGATGCCAAGCCTCGAACCCGCGCTTGAACTCGCGCTCGATGCCGTCGTTCTGGATCGAAATGATGATCACGCGGCTCGCGCCGCCGGTCTCCGACTGCGCAGTTTCCCTTCGCGACATCCGCGGCCACAGGAAACACGCCAGGAGCGTGACCAGCATGGATGCCGCGATGACGAGGATCGGAATCTGCTTGCGCACGGCATGCGCCTCCAGGAGCGGACAGCGAGCGGCGGACCGCGCAGGCATTTTCGTCCATCCGCCGCTTTTTCGCAAGAGCGGACGGCGAGGCGGAACAGGCGGTTGACCGGTTTCGCGGCGTTCTGATAGTATCCTGACTTGCCGACGCGTTTCTCAGGTGCGGTACGCCGCACCACACTGGCGAGGAGCCCATGGCGGATTTGCTTTACGAAATCGGCGCGGAGGAAATTCCGGCCGGCTACATCGGGCCGGCGCTGGAGCAATTGGCGCGGGCGCTCGCGCGCGAGCTGGACGCGGCGCGGCTGAGCCATTTCGGTCCTATATTGGCAACGGGCACGCCGCGGCGGCTGGTCGTGGCCGCCATGAACGTCGCCGAGCGGCAGGCGGATTCCGAGGAGGAGGCCGTCGGCCCGTCGGTGAAGGCGGCGTTCGACGCGCAAGGCAAGCCGACCCGCGCCGCCGAAGGCTTCGCGCGCTCGCAGGGAATCGCCGTGAGCGACATCCTCCGCAAGGAAACCCCGCGCGGGCTCTACTGCGCGGCGCGCAAGCGCGTGAAAGGCCGCAGCGCGGCGGAGATCCTCTCCGAGGCGCTCCCGAAAATCACGCTCGAGATCTCCTTCCCGAAGTCCATGGTCTGGCTCTCCGGCCAGCGCGGCTTCGCCCGGCCGATCCGCTCGCTCCTGGCGCTGCTGGGGACGCAGGTCGTGCCGTTCACGCTGTTCGAGGTCGCCTCCGGCCGGACGACCGAGGGGCATCCGATCCTCTGTCCGGGCTTGATCGAAGTGCCCGACGCGGATTTCGGGCGATACGAGAAACTGCTGCGCGATCACAAGGTCATCGTCAACATCGCAGAGCGCACCGACATGATTTTCAAGGGCATCCAAACTGCGCTGCGCAAGATCGGAGGCGTTAGCAACAACGCGGCGCTCAACGAAGTGACCAACCTCGTCCAATGGCCGTCGGTTGCGACGTGCGACTTCGATCCCGCGTTCCTGCAAGTCCCTGCGCCGGCGGTCGAGGCGGCGATGATAGAACACCAGCGCTATTTCCCGGTGCGCGACGCGGCCGGCGCGCTGCTGCCGCACTTCCTCGTCGTGAGCGACCGCGGCCCCGAGCACGAGGCGCTCATCCGCGCCGGCAACGAGCGCGTCCTCCGCGCGCGGCTGGCCGACGCGCAGTTCTTCGACCAGCAGGACCGCAAGGTCCGCCTCGCCGACCGCGTCGAGGCGCTGCGCGGCGTGGCGTTCCTCAAGGGACTGGGCAACTATTTCGACAAGACGCAGCGGCTCGAGCATTTGACGAAAAGCGTCGCGGAGCATCTCGGCCTCGATGACCGCGACGCCGCGTTCGCGGTGCGCGCGGCGCGGCTCTGCAAGGCGGACCTGCTGACCGAAATGGTCGGCGAGTTCCCCGCGCTCCAGGGCGAAGTCGGCCGCGTCTACGCGCTGCGCGAGGGCGAGCCGCCCGAGGTCGCCGCCGCCATCGCCGAGCACTACCTGCCGCGCTCCGCCGACGGCGAACTGCCCGCGAGCATGGCCGGGCGCGCGCTGAGCGTCGCGGAGAAGCTCGACAACCTCGCCAGTTGCTTCGCCGCCGGGCTGATCCCGAGCGGCTCCGCCGACCCGTACGCGCTCCGCCGCCAGTCGCAGGGCATCCTGCGCATCGTCGAGGCCAGCCGGCGGCACTTCAAGGTTTCCTCGCTGGTCGCCGACGCGCTCAAGGGCCTGCCCGAGCCGCACTGCCGCGCCGACGCGGCCCTGCCGAAGGCGATGGAGTTCCTCAAGGACCGCCTCTTGCAGATGGCGCTCGAAAGCGCGCCGCACGACATAGTCCATGCGGCGCTCGCGCCCGGCTTTCATGACATTTACGATTTCTGGCTGCGGTTGCACGCGTTGCGGGAACTCTATCGCGAGCCCTGCTGGCCGGGGCTGGTCACCGCCGTCGAGCGGACGTATAATATCAGTAAGGCGCTGCCGGAGGACGTGGAAGTCGCGCCGGCGCTTTTCTCCGAGCCGTTGGAGAAGGACCTCTGGTCGCGCTTCGAGACGCACCGCGCCGAGATCGAGCGGCTGCAGGAGGCGCGCGATTACGCTGCGGCCGGGCGGCGCTACGCGGAGGTCTTCGCGGCGCCGCTCCACGAGTTCTTCGAGAAGGTGTTCGTCAACGTCGAGGACGCGCGCGTGCGCGCCAACCGGCTGATGCTGCTGCGGCGGATCAACCGGCTCTTCTCCGCGAAGTTCGCCGACTTGGCGCAGATCGTCACAGGAGTCCAGAAATGAGTCCGCGCCGCGCGCACAGCGTCCTCCACTTCACGAAGATGCACGGCCTCGGGAACGATTACGTCTACGTGGACCTGTTCAAGGAAAAGGTCCCCGACCCGGTTGCGCTGGCGATCGCGGTCAGCGACCGGCACTTCGGGATCGGCTCGGACGGGCTGATCCTCATCGGCCCGAGTAAGGCCGGCGACGTCTCGATGCGCGTTTTCAACGCCGACGGCTCCGAGGCGCAGATGTGCGGCAACGGCATCCGCTGCGTCGCCAAGTACGCGTACGAACACAAGCTCGCGAAATCGGAAGAGGTGCGCGTCGAGACCCCGGCGGGCGTCAAGAGCGTGCGCGTGAGCGTCGAGAACGGCCGCGTGACCCGCGCGCGGGTGGACATGGGCGAGCCGCGCCTGCTCCGCAAGGACATCCCGATGACCGGCCCGGCGGACGAGCAATGCCTGGACGCGGTGCTGCAAGTCGGCCGCGCGCAGTTCCTGGCCACGTGCGTCTCGATGGGCAACCCGCACTGCGTACTTTTCGTCCCGGAGGCGCAGGCCGTCGCGCTGGAGCAGCTCGGCCCGGCGATCGAGCGGCACGAGGCGTTCCCGGAGCGGACAAACGTGCACTTCGC
>JBKQWE010000053.1:0-73796 GCA_052139675.1 Candidatus Brocadiia bacterium | reverse complement strand
CCTCTGGCGCGACGATGTCGAGAAGATGCCTCGCTCGGGCCGCGCCTGGAGCCATTTGGGGATGGTATACTTCAACGCGCACGCCCTGGACGAGGCGATCCGGTGCTTTGACAAGTCGGTGGAAGTAGACCCCGGGTACGCCGAGGCATACCTTAAACGCGGCAACGCCCACGCGACGGCTAAACGTTATGCCGAAGCCGTCAGCGACTACGATCAGGCCATCGCGGTTAAGCCGGATTACGCCGGGGCGTACTTCAATCGGGGCAACATCCGCGCCGCCGCCCAACGTTACGCCGAAGCCGTCAGCGACTACGACCAGGCCATTGCGCTCCAACCCGATTTCGCCGAGGCGTACGTCAGTCGCGGCAACATCCGCGCCGCTGCGAACCAGTACGCTGAGGCGATCTCCGACTACGACCAGGCCATCGTGCTCCAGCCCGATTTCGCCGAGGCGTACGTCAGTCGCGGCAACATCCGCGCCGCTGCAAACCACTACGCCGAGGCGATCTGCGACTACGATCAGGCCATCGCGCTTAAGCCCGATGACGCCGAGACGTGGTTCAAGAGAAGCACTGCCGATCTCAACGCCAGCCGCCCCGAGGAGGCCCTGCGCGACCTCGACCGGGCCATCGCGATCAGGCCAAATTACGCCCAGGCGTACATCAATCGCGGCAACATCCATGGGGCCGCCAACCAATACGCCGAAGCGATCCGCGACTACGATCAGGCCATCGCGCTTAAGCCCGACGAGGCCGAAGCGTGGTATAATCGGGGAACCGCCTGCGCCAAGACCGGTCGCGCTGAAGAGGCCCTCCATGATCTGGACCGCGCGATCTCGCTCAAATCAGATGACGCCGAGCAGTACTACAACCGGGGCAACATCCACCTGGATGCCGGCCGCCCGGCCGAGGCCATCCGCGACTACGACCAGGCCATCGCGCTCAAGCCCGATTACGCCGATGCCTGGTACAATCGCGCCAACGCTTACGCTTCCGCCGGCCGGCCGGCGGAAGCGATCCGCGACTACAGCCGGGCGATCGAGCTGCGGCCGCAGGACCCGGACGCCTATTACAACCGCGCCGTCGTCCGCAGCCGCTTGAAGCAGGACAGCGAGGCGCTCGCGGATTTCCAAATGGCCGGGAAACTCGGCAGGCCGGCGCCGAAGGAACTCCTGCGTTCCCTGCGCCCCTCCGCGGAATTGCCTCGCTGATTTGCCGGAAGGAGCCCGTTCCGTGGACCGTATCTCGTGGCGCGCAAGCCTGCCGGCGCTGGCGGTGGTCCTCCTGACCCTAGCCGCCTATTGGCCGGCGCTGGGCGGCGGCTACGTCTGGGATGACGGCGAGCTGATCGTCAAAAACCCGGACGTGCGCGCCGGCGACGGGCTGCTTCGAGTCTGGTTCGACCGCCATTCGCCCGAGTACCTCCCGCTGACCTATGGAATGCATTGGCTGGAGTGGCGCATCTTCAGCGGGTCGGCGGCGGGCCCGCACGTGATCAACGTCCTGCTCCATGGCCTGAGCGCAGCGCTGCTGGGGATCATCCTCCGGCGGCTGCGCGTGCCGGGCGCGTGGCTTGCCGCGCTGCTGTTTGCCCTTCACCCCGTGGCGGTCGCTTCCGCCGCCTGGCTCTCCGAGCGCAAGAACACGCTCTCCATGGTCTTCTACCTCGGGAGTATCCTGGCGTATCTTCGGTTTGACGAACGCAGCGGCGCCGATCGAGCCTCAGGCCGGTGGTACGTGCTCTCTCTGGGACTTTTCCTCCTGGCCCTGCTCTCGAAGACCTCGGTGGTGATGCTGCCGGTGGTCCTGTTGCTGCTGGCGTGGTGGCGGCAGGGAAAGGTGCGCGGGCGGGACCTGGTGCGGATGGTCCCATTCTTCGCGCTGTCGCTGGCGCTGGGGCTGGTGACGGTGTGGTTCCAGTGGCATGCCGCCGTCGGCGCCGCGCACGAGGCCGTTCGGCCGGAGGGCGCGGCCTCGCGCATCGCCGCGGCCGGCTGGATCCCGTGGTTCTACCTCTGGAAGATCCTGCTGCCGGTGAAACTGTGCGCCATTTACGAGCGATGGGACGTGGACGGAGCGCGCCTGCTGTCATTCCTCCCGCTCGCGCTGCTGGCGGCGGCGACGGCGTTGCTCTGGAGAGCGCGGAAGCGCTGGGGCGCGGGTCCGCTCGTCGCGTGGGGCTGCTTCCTGGTCTCGCTCCTGCCGGTGCTGGGGTTTGTGGACATGTCGTTCATGCACCTGTCGCTGGTCGCGGACCATTTTCAGTACGTGGCGATGCCGGCGATCCTGGCGCTGGCGGCGGCGATTGCGGCTCATGCGAGGGCCGGCGCAGGCCGGGCGACGACCGTGGGTGTGGCGATCTGCCTGGCGGCGATGGCCGCGGTCACGTTCCAGCGCAGCGCGGAGTACCGCGACGACGTGGCGCTTTGGAGACAGTCGGTAAGCTGCTCTCCGCGAAACGCCCGGGCGTACGGCAACCTGGGCGTGGCGTACACCAGGGCGGGCGCCCCGGACGAGGCGGTCCGCTGCCTGGATAAGGCGCTGGAATTGGACCCGCAGTATGTTATCGCATGGCGCAACCGGGGCGAGGCCCACTCGATGGCCGGGCAATACGCCGAAGCGATCCGCGACTGCGATCAGGCCATCGCGCTCAAGCCCGATTTCGCCGACGCGTGGTTTACCCGGGGCAACGCCTGTGCCAGGGCCGGCCGCGCCGAAGAGGCTCTGCGCGACCTCGACCGGGCTATCGCGCTCAAGTCCGATTCCGCCGAGGCGTACATCAGTCGCGGCAAAATCCACGCCGCCGCCGGCCGTTACGCCGAGGCGATCCGCGACTTCGGCCACGCCGCCGCCCTTGAACCCGATAACGCCGAAGCGTGGTTCAGCCGAGGCGCCGCCTATGCCCGCGCCGGCCGCGCCGAAGAGGCTCTGGCCGACCTGAGCCGCGCCATCGCGCTCAGGCCCGGCGACGCCGACGCGTACTACAATCGCGGCAGCCTATACCTCGACGCCGGCCGCTCTGCCGAGGCGATCCGCGACTACGACAGGGCCATCGCGCTCAGGCCGGACTACGCGGACGCCTGGTACAACCGCGCCAATGCTTACGCGGCGGCCGGCCGGCCGGCGGAAGCGATCCGCGACTACAGCCGCGCGATCGAGCTGCGGCCGCGGGATCCGGACGCCTATTACAACCGCGCCATCGTACGCAGGCGATTGAAGCAGGAGAGCGAGGCGCTCGCGGACTTCCACATGGTCCGGAAACTCGGCGGAACAGTCCCGGAGGAACTCCTGCGCTCCGACGGTCCCTCCGCGCAACCGACCCGCTGACTCGCCGCCGGGGCGGCCGCGACCGGGTCTGTCTCCAGCTCGGTGGAGCTTTCGTAAACACGGTCGGCGGGTCCTTTACGAAGCGATCCCTTTTCGGATGATCAGCCCGATGGAGGTGCTCACCCACGGCCCGATTCTCATCCGCAGGTGAGGCGTGTCTTTGACATGTGGGTCGTAAGGCGGGACGGCAACGTACCGGTCGAGCAGGCTGTCGCCCGGGTCTAAATCCGCCGGTGCCAGCTCGCAGCCGATATGATGGAGTTCCGCGGCCAGCGCTTCGATGTCGCGGCGGCGATAGATGACGCTCTCTCCTTCCTCGATCGTGGCATCGTTCGAGTGAAGGTTGAACTCTGTGGTGTGGACGCCTACCCCTCCATCGGCCAGGCATCGGCAGGAGTTCAGGAGGAACTCCACGCCGTTCTGCAGGCTGCCCAGGTGCTCGAGTGCGCAGCAAGACCAGACGAAATCGAAGCCCTGGAGGTCCGCAGGGAGACGGTTCATGTCCACCGAACGATATGCCACGCGCGCGCGGAATGTCTCCTTCTCGGCGATCCCTAGGAGGTTGAGAGCCTCCAGTGACGCTGCGTATTCCTCGGACGCGCGCCAACGCTCCTGCATTGGCGCCGGCGGCGCGTCCGTGGCCAGCACCTGGCAGCCGCAGGCGGCAAAGAGCGCCGGCAACGGCTCCTGCCCCACGCCGAAGCCGCAGCCCTTTTTCCCGGGGGCGAGCATCCCTCGTTCCCAGAGCGCCTGCGCTGCAAAGACAAACTCCCATTGCTTGCGGTGCCACATCGGCGCTGCCTTCATCCGGGCGCACCAGCCGGCATATTCCGGCGTCAGGAACTGGGTCTGGGTGCAGAGCCTGGAAGTCGTGCCGAGGTCGCGCGGCGGCGCGCCGCCGTCCTTCGGGAGAGGCCCGGCTAATTCCCGGGCCAGAAGACGCTGGTTCTCGCAGAGCAGACTCACGCGGGCGTCGCGCTCCTGGGCCTTTGCCCGTTCCGCCTCCACCGCCCGGACAGCAGCATCAAAACGTCCCGGCAGCATCGCCAGCCGGTAAACGTAGTCCGCCGCTCGCCCTATTAGCGGAATACGCCGCACCGTCTCTCCCAGACTCATCATCGGCCTCCCTTCTTTGCCCGGCGCCGCATTTTCAGGATCTGCCGCACGCGGCCGGCGTGTTCGGCCCATTGGCACATCTCCCGGACGCGCTGCGCGCTGCGCCGGGCGAACACGATGCGGCCGAGATGCGCGATGGACAGGCGCGCAAAGTGGAACAGCGTGCGCGGCGGGGATCCGGGAAACTCCTGGAAAAGCGCCTGGCTCCACCCGCTGAGATAGCACCGGCGCAGCAGCGCCCTGCGCGTCGCCCGGTCCGGCGGAATCTGGTGCAGGACCAGCGCGTCCGGAGAGTAAATCACCGGAATGCCCGCCGCCGTCATGCGCTGACTGAACTCCGTGTCCTCGCCGAAGCCGCTGGCGCCGGCACCGAGGTCGCAGCGGAACGGCCCCAACTGCTCGTATACGCCGCGCATCGCGCCGAAATTCGCGCCCAGGAGGTTGCCCTCGTACCGCCCTTCCGGCTCATCTTTGTCCAGGTGCGTCAGGTAGGCCAGCAGGTCGTCCGCCAGGTACCGCGGCCGGGCGCCTTGTAACTGCACGCGGATGCGCCCCTGCACGACCGGGCGCCCCTGGCGGAAGAGCCTTTCGTAAGCGGCCAGCCAGCGCGGCGTCGCGAGTGCGTCGTCGTCCAGGAAGATGATGAACCGGCCGGAGGCTTGCTGAATGCCGGCGTTGCGCGCGTGCGAAAGGCCGAGCTGCGGCTCCGCGACGACCTTCAACGGGAGCCGCCGGCGAGACAATTCTTCCGCCAGCGCTTGCGGCGTCGCGTCGGTCGAAGCGTTGTCCACCACGACCAGTTCCGCGTTCAAGCCGCGAAAGTCCTGCGCGGCCAGCGCGTCCAGGCAGCGCCTGAGCGCCGGCGCGCGGTTGCGCGTGGCAACGATCACTGAAAGGCTGGGTCGCTGCGTCGGAGGTTCTACAGGCATGTCCAGCTCGCCGGGACAATGTCAGACGAGTCCCGATTCGGATCCGTGAACCATCGGCGCGGCGCGACGACGATCTTCCCCGGGTGGTCGCCAAGCCACGCGCCCCACCAACTGAACGTGCTGTTGGCGATGATGTGATGTTTGCACCGGCTCATCAGCCGCAGGTCTTCCTCGGGGCGGCCTTCGCCGTTGCGGCCGACGAAAACGGCCGGCTGGAGCGCGAGGTTTTCCTTCGTCCAGGCCGGGTCGTCGGAGAAGACGTAGTAACGCGGCGCGCGGACGGCCTTCGCGATGCGTTCCGCCGCGCCCCGGTAATATTCGACGCCGCAGACCTGGTAGCCGGGCTCGGTCAGGTAATCGCCACGCCGCACGTGGACGCTGACGGCCTCGCAGTTCTCGATCTCGCGCAGGAGTCGCAGGCTCTCACCCTGCGGCTCGACCCTCGGAGCGAACTCGCTGCGCACCGTGTCGGCGCAGTCGGCGAAGTAGCGTTCGCATTGCCAGTAACCGAGCAGGTAGACGTTCCCGCGCGCGGCGGCCACTTCCGGTTGAAAATGCAGCGCCTCGTCGGAGTACGTCCGGAACCGCCGCGAAGGCGCCAGGACCGTCAGCGCCCGCGCGATGCGCCCGCCGTGGGCGAGCTTCATCTCCAGCGCGCCGGCCTCTGCAGCGGTGATCCGAAACCGGTCGAGCAGGTACGGCCGCGGCTCCGCGTAGGAGCGGTCGCGGTAACGGACCAGGTCGAGCTTGAGCGCCGCGCCGTTGCGCAACGCCAGCGCGCGGCCGCAGGCGTATTCAAAAAGCTGGTTGCCCAGCCCGCCGCGCAGGCGGACGACGATCATGGCCGTTTCTCCGCCTTGCCGACGCGGAGGTACGACATGCCGGGGCGGCCGATCTGCAGGTGAATCACCTGCGCGACGTTCAAGTCCGGCAGGCTGTCTTCAATGGCCCGGTAGACGCCGCGGTCATACGCCGGCTCCGGCTGGTAGAAGCTGTCATGCACCAGGACGCATCCTTCCCGGATGAGCGCGACCAACTGGAGTTCGCGGCGGACATTCTCGTAGGAATGGTCGTCGTCCAGATACACGAGCGCGGTCGCCGCAGGCCGGCCGCTGAGGATCTCCGTGGCGATGGTGAAGCCATCGCCGATGTGCTGCACGACGGGCAGGCCGCGGATGAACTCTCCCTGGTCCTTGCCCGCGTACTGCGGGTGCCTGGGGTCCGCCAGGTCAATCGTGTGGATCTCGGCCGGGATTCCGAGGCGAATGGACAGCTCATACCAGATGCGCGCGCTCCGCCCGTTCTGTGTGCCGATATCCACCACGACCGACGGGCGATGGTATTGAAAGGCCGCCGCCATCAGCATCATCTCGTCCCAGGCGTAGGACCACGAGTCCATCTCCCGCGCGATGTCGTAGACCAACTGGGCCGCGTACCGCTTGTCCACTTCGAGGCGCGGTCCCTGCGCCAGCGGAGGAGGCGGCGGCGGGCGGCCGAAGACCCATCGCCGCACCCGGTTGCGTATCCGGCTCAACCGGCTCATCGGTCGCCTCCTTTCCACGGATTCATGTCATAACGCCTTTTCCAAGACCGACTTATAAAACGCCAGCGTCTCCTCGGCCATGCGCTCGGCCGTGAAGCGCTCGCGGAAACGCTCGTATCCGGCCCGCCCCATCGCGGCGCAACGCTGCGGGTCGGCCGCCAGCGAGAGGATCGCCTCCGCGAGCGCGCCTTCGTCGTCGGGTCTTACCAGAAGACCGGTCTGCCCATCCAGGACGATCTCCGGCACTCCGCCGACCGGGCAGCCGATCGTCGCGCGCCCGAAGGCCATCGCCTCCACGTACATCATCCCGAAAGACTCATAATGCGAGGGCGCGACCATCAGGTGGCAGCGGCGCAGCAGTTCCTTCTTCCGGTCCTCCGTGATCCCGGAATGGAACTTCACGCGGTCCAGCAGGTCGGGCCGGCTCTTCCGGAAATCGGCGCCGAAGGTCCAGGGCGGCACGTCGCGCGCGACGATGTCGAACCGCACGCGCCGGTCGCGCGCGAGGACCGGCGGAATCGCCGCCAGCAGCGCACGCGCCCCCTTCGACGGTTGCAGGCGCGAGAGCACCAGCACTCGCACCTCGCCATTCATGTCCGGCGGCGGGCTCAGGACTCCGTAATCGGCGGGCAGGCCGGGATGAATGACTTGAGGCCGGAGACTCTCCGGCAGAGCGAAGCAACGCCGGGCATCCTCAAGAACGGCCTGCGTGTTGGCGATGAGCCCGCGGGCGCACTTCAGGAGTCCCTCTTCCACCGCGCAGACGGTGAGCCGCTCGCCCTCCAGTTTCCATCCGTCATTCACCTGCCACAGGGCGGTCGGCGTGCTCATCCGGACCACGACCGGATGCCTGCCGGCGCGCGCCGCCAGCAGGCCGTGCATGGCCTCGGGGACGTTATTCGGCGTCTCGATGAGGTCGAGTCCCCATCGCCGGTCAATCTCCTCCGCCGCCTGCCAGAGCGGCATGCTCCAGGCGAGCGCGTCGCCCAGGATGCCCGTGCCGAAGGGCGAGCGATCGGGGAAAGGCAGGTAATGAACGAAATGCCCCGGTGCGATTCGCCGCGACAGGGCTTCGCCCGACGTGACGACGTGCGCGACGTGGCCCATCCGGCTCAAGGCGCCGGCCAGAAAGTCCGTATAAACTCCGACCCCGCCGTAGCTGAACGGCGGATGCCGGACGGTGCTCAGCAGAACCCTCATTCGCCCGCCTCCGGCGCCGGGTATTGCGCCGCGACCATCGCCTGCAAGAGCTGCGCCTCGGCGCGCAACGCCGCCAGCGTTGCCGCGTTCATCCGCACCTGGTGTTCCAGCGTCGGGCGCATGATGCGGCGGACGATGCGCTGCAGAAAAAGGAATCGCCCCGCATGCGGCGCGGACAACGGGTTCGCCAGGCGCTCGGCCTCGCGCAAGCGCAGTTCCAGCGCGTCGCACAGGGCCAGCAACGGCCCGGCCTTCTCGGTATCCGCAAGCGGCGGCAGCCGGAACGGGCGCCGCAGGATCTCCTCGCGCGCCTCGCTCAGCCGCTCATCCAGTTCTCGGCGGGCCTTGAGCATCTGCTCCTCGTCCCACATCGGTTCGCTCACGGACGATCCTCCTGCGCCACGCGCCGATAGACCGCGAAGGTCTCCCGCGCCGTGCGCTCCCAGGAAAACTGCGCGGCGCGCGCCAGGCCCTTGGCTCGAAGGTCCCGGCGCAGCGACTGATCCCGCAGCAGCGCCCGCAGCCGCTCCGCCAACGCGTCCGCATCCAGCGGGTCAACCCAAATCGCCGCGTCGCCGGCGACCTCCGGCAGCGAGGTCGTGTTGCTCGCGATCACCGGGCAGCCGCAGGCCATGGCCTCCAGCGCCGGCAGCCCGAAGCCCTCGGCCAGCGACGGCAGGACAAAGAGCGCCGCCGCGCTCATCAGGCCGGCCAGCGTCTCATCGGCGACTCCCGTCCGGTGCAATATGCCTTGCCCGGCCAGTTCCGGGTCCGGGCCGTACGGATTTTTCCCGACCACCACGAGCCGGTGCGGGGCCTGCGATCGTACCGCCGCACTCGCCGCCAGGAGCGTGCGCAGGTTCTTGCGCGGGTCGAGCGTCCCGACGAACAGGACGAACGACTCCTCCGCGCCCAATCCGACCGCCGCGCGACAGGCGGCCTGGTGAGCCGGATCGCGCGGGCGGAAGGCCGGCGCGCAGGCCAGCGGCACGGCCGTCACGCGCTCCGGGCCCAAGCCGCGGGCGATCAACTGGCGTCGGACGAACTCGGAATCCGTGACCACCGCCCGGCAGTATCGGCGGGCGAAGTCCAACTGGGCGCGCATCCGCCGCACGTCCGGCGCCGGCACCCATTCCGGGTTCGTCAACGGAATGATATCATGGATCGTCATCACGTTCCCGCGCCGCCGCCACGGGTAGCTCGGACGGAGCATAATATGCACCACCTCCGCCCGGCCGGCATCCGGCGGGCAGCGCAGGCGCTTGATCGCGCGCGCCCAGGGCGAAGCACCCTCATTGACCGCTTCGCAGAACCTTTGCACGATCGGGTCGAGCGGTCGCAGCAGCGGGCCGACCCGCCAGCGGCGCGCCTTGCGCGTCGCCGACGGGGCATAGACCGGCAAGCGGCCCGAGCAGGCGCGCACCGTCGCCGCCGGGAACATCGCCCGCAGCGCCGCCCACTCCTCCTCGTTCACCATCTCGGGCCGGCGGTCCAGGAATACCTCGACGCGCGTCTCCGGCGCGGCCTTCGGCAGCCACACCGCCAGCGCGGCCATGTAGCGCCCGATGCCCGTGCGCGCACCCACCCACTGCGCGCCGATGTCCAGGCCGACGATCATGGTTGTCTCCCGCTCGGCGCGACGCGGGCGTATACGTCCAGCGTCTCGCGCGCGACCCGGTCCCATGAAAAAAGCTTCGCGCGCCTCAGACCTCGCTCGCGCAGCGAAGCCCGCAGTTCCGGCCGCGTGACGACCGCCCGCATCGCCTGCGCAAGCGCCGGTTCGTCCCTCGGGTCCACCTGGATCGCCGCGTCGGCCACCACCTCCGGCAGCGAGGAGTTGTTCGAGGCGATCACGGGGCAGCCGCAGGCCATCGCCTCAAGCGGCGGCAGGCCGAACCCTTCGTAGAAAGAGGGATAGACCAGCGCCAGCGCCGCGTTCATCAGCGCCGCCTGGGTGGCGTCGTCGGGCGCCTGGAGGTGGCGCACTTCATTCGCCAAACCCAGGCGCTCGACCTCCCGGAAGATCGGCTCGTAGCTCCATCCTTTCGCCCCCGCCAGCACGAGCAGCGGCGCGGCCCCGGGCGACTCACTCCGCACCCGCGCGTAAGCTCGAACCAGTCCCGGGATGTTCTTCCGCGGTTCCAGCCTGCCGGCGTACAGCAGAAATGGGCGATCCGCGAGTCCGCACGGCGCCAGCCGCTCTCGCACGAGCGCCGGATCGGGCTCGGGGGTGAAGACTTCGTCGGCGGCCAGGGGAACCACGTGAATTCGATCCAGCGGCACGTGCAGTTGCCGGTGGACGTCCTGCCGCGTGTTTTCGGACGTGGCGATTACCGCGGCGCAGTTCCGCGCAAAGCGAAAGGTCGGCCGCAGGCCCGCGCGAACCTCCTTGGGGATCCATTGCGGGAAGAGCAGCGGCACGAGATCGTAGATCGTCGCGAGGCTCGGCCCTCGCCGGAAGGGATAGTGGACGTACAGCAGGTGATGCAGAACATCCGGCGCCTCGACCTCTTTCGCCTCAGCACAGGCCCTGCGCAGCGGGCTGACCCACGGAGAGGTGGAGCGGTTGAAACGCCGGTAAAACCGCCGCAGCATGCCGTCCGCCGGCGCCAGTGCGCGGGAGAGCCGCAGACGCCGGGCCGTGTTCAGTTCCCCCGGGAAATGAGGGACCAGCCCGTCGAACACCACGTGAACGGGCACGCCGGGCAGGAGCTGCGCCAGGCCCGCCAACGTGTCCTTCTCCACCCATCCGGGCGGGCTGCACAGGTAGAGAGAAAGTTCGTGCGACCCCGCGTTGCGGTGGAGCGCGCGCAGCAGGTTCCGGGTGTAGCGCTCGATCCCCGAGTTGCGCGCCGGCGAGAAGTCCGGGATGTCCAGGCCGATCTTCATTCGTTCAGTGATCCCGCTCCACCTGCGCCATTTCCTTCTCTATGCCGCGCAGAAACTCGTCGCATTCCTTCTGCACGTCGGAGAGGTTCGGCGGCTCGCCCGCGGCCCACTTCCTGCGAAGTTCGTCAATGCGCCGCCTGACGCCGTCCTTCATGAGACTCGGCATTTGGCTGGAGAGCACGTCCATCTGCCATTTCAGACGCTCCGACCGCTCGTCGAAACCCATTAAATATCGCCGATGCCTGAAAAGGACCCAGGTCTGCAAGGCTGCGAGGAGAGAAAGCGCTGAAAGCCACAGGTAAAATAACCACATGAAAGGTCCTCCTCAGGGAAGAATTCTCCAACCCTCTTCACTGTGCCTAAAATCAATGATCTCCGTCAGCGGAGTCTTGTCATGTTGCTCCAGAATTCTCCGTTGCCGAGCCGCGTGCGGGTAGAATTCCAGGGCGGCCAGGAAACCCTCATACGACCAGCGGCCATGCAGGAAGATGTCCATGAGGCGCGGCAGATGCCGATCCGCCACGATCTCCGGCGGAAGGTGCTTCCAGTTCAGCAGAAAGATGTTTCGCCAACTGACCTGCTCGATATAATCGCGCGAATGCCGCGCCACGATCGTAGCCTGGTGCCTGTGATGAACGACGGCCCCCGCGTCATGCAGGACGCGCCAGCCGCGGCGCCGGGCTCGAAGCGATAAGTCCACGTCCTCCCAGTAGAATGGGCGGAAGATCTCGTCGAACCCGCCAAGCGTTTCGAACATCGCCCGGCGGACCATCGAGAAACCGCCGCTGACGTGGAACGTATCCTGCGCGCCGTCCGGCGGCGGCGTCGGCGGCTGGCGATACTGGCTGGCCAGGATCAGGCCGGATTGCCAGAAACCGCGCGTCGGCATTTCGTTGAAGGACACTCCATTCCTCGTGATGAGGGCGCTGGGGGAAACGGCGAAAACGTCAGGCGCCGCGAAATGCCGCGCCAGCTTCGGCATGATCCCGGGCGTGACCAGCACGTCGTTATTCAGGAGGAACAGAAACTCGTGGCGGGCCTGCCGCGCGGCCTGATTGACGTTCGTGGCGAAGCCTCGGGCCGCAGGGTTTCGGCAGAACCGGACCCTTTCCCCGAGGCTCGCAACATAGGCCGCGCTTCCGTCGGCGCTGCCGTCGTCCGCAACGAGGATTTCGCTCTTTGGGCTGTTCCGCGTGAGGTCGTTGAGGACCGGCGGCAGGCACTGCTGAAGCAGCGTCAGGCCGTCCAGCGTCGGGACGATGACCGAGATCGGCGGGAAGGGCGCGGCGGAGCCGTCCCCATTGCGCGTGCTCATCCTGGCGCCCTTTCAGCATGCGCGGTCCACCGTTGCTCGATGAGGCCAAGCGCATGCTGCCGCGGCGGCAGGTTGCGCAGCCCGTCGAAGCCGGCCGGCTCAACCATGAAATTGTGCGCGTAAGCAACGCGGTCGGCGCGCCGGCCGTTGTTGAATACGGCGATGTTGACGTAACATGGCCCGGGGCTGATGCGAGCCGGCCCCGTGCAGCACTCGGCCACTCCTTCCAGGGCCGGCGGCGCCGTGAACCCGCCCGCCGCGTCGCTGTCGAGAAAATAAATTCCGCCGCGGGTATAGTCGCCGATGCTCACGCGGAAGGCCAGCGCGCCCGGCGCCTTCGAGGCGCGATAGCCCATGCGGATCCGGATCCGGTCGTTCGCGCCGATCACCGCGCGCGGCCCGTCCGGCGTCACGCCCTCCACGGTCACGAAGGTGAACCGCACGCTCCCGTCTCCCTCGCGGTCGGTTCGGTCGGACAGCGGCCGGTCCGCCAGCCGGGCGGCGCCCTCGATGTAGCGGCCGACCACGGAGGCGCTGTCGCCGACCTCCATAGTCCTTCCCTGGTCCAGCCAATGCGCTTTGCTGCAAAGCGCCCTGATCGCCGCCATGTTGTGGCTGACGAAGAGCACGGTGCGGCCCTCGCTGGCGGCGCTCTCCATTTTTCCGAGGCACTTGTTCTGGAACTCCGCGTCGCCGACGGCGAGGACCTCGTCCATGATGAGGATGTCGGTCTGGATGTGCGCCGCGACGGCGAAAGCCAGGCGCACGTACATGCCGGAGCTGTAGCGCTTGACGGGCACGTCTATGAACGCCTCCACGCCGCTGAAGGCGACGATCTCGTCGAAGCGCTTCCTGATCTCCGCCCGCTTCATGCCCAGGACGGCGCCGTTGAGGTAGATATTCTCGCGCCCGGTGAGGTCGGGATGGAAGCCGGTGCCGACCTCGAGCATGCTGGCGACGCGGCCGTTGACCTCGATCCGTCCGCGCGTCGGCTTGGTGATGCGGCTGAGGATCTTCAGAAGCGTGCTCTTGCCGCTGCCGTTCGGGCCGATGATGCCGAGGCATTCGCCGGGCTGCACCTCGAACGAGACGTCCTTCAGCGCCCAGAATTCGTCGTCCGTGCGCTCGCGCCGGCCGAAGAGGCTCCAGAGCGTGCTGGTCCCGAAGCGCTTGTGGTAGCGCTTCCAGAGATGGTCCACGACGACAGCGGGCTTGCCCATCAGAGCACATCCGCAAAATAGCCCTCGGCCTGCCGAAAGAGGAGCAAGCCGCCGAGGAGCAGGAAAACGGTCCACCCGAGCGAGATGGCCATGAGCGCCGGGTCCGGCGGCAGGCCTTTAAGCAGCACATCCCGGAAGCCGTCCATGATGCCGACGGCGGGGTTCAAACGGTAGAACGGCACGAACCGCGCGGGCACGCTCGTCAGCGGATAGAAGATGGGCGTGGCGTAGAACCACAGTTGCAGGAGCAGTCCCAGCGCGCTGCTGGCGTCGCGATAGAATGCGTTGAACGTTGCCAGCCAGATGCCGATTCCCAGGATGAGCAGGACCTCCGCGGCCAGCAGCGGGAAGAACCACAGCATCTGCCAGGTGGGCGCCACGTGAAACCAGGCCATGAGCCCGACGTAGATCACCGCGGAGAGCAGGAAATCCGCCACCGGCGGCGCCAGGGAAACGACGATGAATATCTCGCGCGGGATGTAGATCTTCTGGATCAGGCCGGCATTGTTGGTGATGCTGCTGGTGGCGCGGATGAGGCCGGTGCTGAACAGGCCCCACGGCAGCAGGACGGAGTAGATGAAGATCGGGTACGGATAATTCTCCGAAGGCACTTTCAGGAACCGCGTGAAGATGATCGTGAAGAGGATCATCAGGCTCAGCGGCTGAATGACCGTCCAGGCGACGCCGAGGAACGATTGCTTGAAGCGCACGCGAATCTCGCGCCAGGCGAGCTGCATGGCCGCTTCGCGATAGTCCCACCATTCGCGCGCGCAGATCATGGCGCCGTCCTGTCCAGTTCCTTGCGGATCACCAGCTTGATCCACAGCCGCCAGAGCCGCCACAGCGTCCGGAAAATCCGGCGGAAGTTGAAGAACTGGCTGTGGCCGTAGGCGCGGAACATGTGCTTCACGCCGACTTCCTCGAACCGCGCGCCGGTCTCCTGGAGCTTTTTGACCAGCTCGATGCAGATGCAGCCGGTGTCCTCGACCAGCCGGAACTTGCCGAGCGCGCTGCCGCGGATCAGCCGGAAATCGCAGTCCACGTCGCGGATCTTCAGCCCGAACGCGAGCTGGATGAAATACTGGTACAGCAGGCCGATCCAGACGCGGTAGAGCGGATCATGCCGCTTCACCTTGTAGCCGTTGACGATGTCCGCCGCCGGCCCGGCCTTCTCCCAGAGCAGCCGAAGCTCGGCCACATCGTACTGGTAATCGCCGTCGGTGTAGAAGACCCACTCACCGCGCGCGGCGGCAAAGCCGCTTCGCAGCGCGCCGCCGTAGCCGCGGTTCTGATCGTGGAAGATCAGGCGCAGGCTCGGATATCGAGGTTCGAGGGATTTCAGGATGGCGCGGCTGTGGTCGCTGCTGCCGTCGTCAATGACAATGACCTCGTAGCGATCGGTGAGATCGCGGGCCGCCAGGTCGGCCAGCGCGATGAGGCTGGCAATCGTGCCGGCGTCGTTGTAGCAGGGGAAGAAAATACTGAGCACCGGCTGGGAATCGGCGCCGGCCGGCGGCGCCTGCGGGGCGACCGTGTCCATACTCCGGGCTGACAGGCTCATGTATGCACCTCGCCATGTGTCGCGGAGGACGATTCGGCGGTCTGGGCCGGCGCTTCCTGCGGCGCGCCGAAGACCCACATCAGGCGCGGATCGGCACGCGAGCCGTCTTCGCCATTTCCGGCCGCCGGAACGACGCCGGGCGGAAGGTAATGGCGGTCCATCGGCAGCGTGCGGTCGAAGGCTGTGACGAGCACCTTTTCCGCCGCGCTCAACGGCAGCTCGGAGACGGGCCTGACCGTCAGGCCGAGAAACTTCTGCCCGGCGAGCGCGTCATCGAACACGTCCACCAGTTGCAGTTTCTGCTCCTGAATGCCCAAGTACGCGATCTCCGCCAGCTCGCTCGCGCCGAGGAACGCCACGCGCGTCACGCCGGACTTGCGCGCCTGGGCCAGAACCTCCGACGACCGGCGCCGCGCCTCGCGGTAGAACTGCATCGTGAAGTCTATGAACTCGTACGTCAGCCGCGCTTTCTCCGCGATTCCCTTCGGCGTCAGAAAATAATCCCACCGGCGCGAATGGTGCTTGCGGATGTCCAGCATACCCTTCTGAACAAGCTGCTTGACGAGAGCGTGCGCCAGTTTCACGCTCACATCGAGCTTCGACGCCACCCGACGATTTGTCAGAAGTGGCGTTTTCTCAACGTGATCCAGAATCTGTAAGGTATGGTATGCGTGTCGGTCCATCTATTATGTCTTTGCCTTGAACAGACACATCCGTGAGAGTAACGCTACTTTTGGTAACGAAAGTATACGTAACGTTTCATATAATGTCAAGCCTTTTTATACTCGTGGTACGGGTAACGCCTATTTGCTTGCCAACTTCGACTGGAGCATGAGATAGTACGGCACGATGGCCAGGCCGCTCCAGTTGTCCGTCCTCTGGGTTGCCTCGAAGTTCTTCTGGATCTCGACATCGTAGGGGGCCAGGTCGGGCCACATGCGCAGGAGCTGGACCTTCGTGTTCTTGTCGGTGGCGAGCGTCACCTGGGGCGCCTGGGCATCTTTGGGCTGGACGACCAGCTTGCCCTTGCCAGCTTTCGCGTCCCATTCCACGCTAACGACCGTGCCGCTCAAGGCGCCAAGGCCGGCGGAGCTCGGCTCCGGGGTCCGTGAGTTCGGGAAGCAGGCGTTGACCGCTTCCGCCGTGCCACTCGCCGGCTGGACCGAGACCGCCATTCCGGCCATCGGCGCGGAGGGATCGCTTCCGGTCCAGGTGCTCTTGGCGGTGGCGATGAGGCGAGCGATGTCCGCCTGCGTGAACACCAGGCCATGCTCGTACGCGGCGACGATGGCCGCGGTGTCGAGCCCGTAATATTCGTCGTTGGGATGGACGCCTATCCAGTGCTTCGGAGTGTGGTCGGCCTTGTAATCCCACGGGCCGGCCGGCTGCCAGTAGTTCCAAATCTCGTACGTGCCGTCGCTCTTCGGCGTCATCCGGCTTTTTTGCACCTTGAACCATCTCTCGGCGCGGTCCTTGTATTCCGGCTTGCCGGTCACGTCCCACATCGCGAGCATCCAGCGGGCGACCTCGTTGGCCTGGTTGTCGGGGTGCGAGAATCCGTGGCCGGGGTCGTTCCTGGTATCGAAGCCGATCCATTTCCGGTTGGCCTCGTCCATCCCGAAGGGCAAGACCACGGAGATCATCCCGCCGTCCTCGATCTCGCGCCAACCGCCGCGCTCAACCCACTTCTCGTAGAGCTGCCCGGCGAGCTTGAGGTAGCTCTCGCCTTTCGCGCCGTACTTCTCCTTCAGCGCGGGGTTCGTGGCCATCTCGCGGGCCAGCAGGACGATCGGGCGAAACACCATCGCGTCGCTGATAAAGCTGTCGGTGTTGTACTCGTTCAGGTTGTCCACTCCGCTGCCCGCGTTGATGATCTTTGTCCGGCCCCACTGTCCGGGCCAGCCGAGATAGCCGTCGGGCTCCATCACGGCGCGCTTGATGAGCGAGTCCGCCCAGTCCACCGCCATATCCACGTACCGCGCATCATGGGTGGCGCGGTAGCCGTTGTAGAAGCCCTCCATGACGGGCGTCACCAGCCAGGCGATCTCGCCGTCCTGGGCGGTATCGCACGTGCGGTAGTCCTTGTCCACGCCGGAGATGAACTTGTCCCAGTGGGCGAGCCAGTCCTTTTGCTTCGCCTCGTCCATCTTCGTGAGCGTCATGGCCGGCGCGGCCTGCGCCTGGCAGAGCGCCGCCATCAGCAGCGGGCCGGCGACGATCAGCGCTATCATTTTCTTCATGCTTTCCCGGCTCCGAACACGTTTTCCCACGTCCCGACCTCGCGGCCGTGTTTGAAGAAGTAACAAAGCGTCTCGTAGTTTACATCGGGCGGGATCGAATGGTCGGAATGGAGGATGTAGCCGCAGCCCTGGCGGAGGACCGCGGGGATTTTGCGCTCGAGCTCGGCGGCGACCTGCCTGCGGTCGTTCGAGATGAGCGCGCGCACGTCAATGCCGCCGAAAAAGCTGAGGCGGCCGGCGAATTTTTCGGCGAGGCGCACCACGTCCATGCCCGCCTTGACCTCCATGGCCTGCAGGCAGTCCATGCCCGCCTTCACGAGCCCCGGCACGAGCGGCTCCACGAAGCCGCACGAATGGACCATCACGGGCAGCTTGCGCGCGTGCGACCAGTCGAAGAGCAACTGGTGCCCGGGCTGCATGATCTCCTCGTACATCCGCGGCGACATGAACGGTCTTTGCTTGAAGCCCATGTCCTCGTAGAAGAACATGCCGTCCGGCAGTCCCTCTTCGGCGAACAGGACTTCCAGGTGCATGAGCGTGAAGTGCGCGTAGGTCATGACCATGTCCCTGACCCAGTCGGGATCGAGAGCCATGCCCATGAGCATGTATTCGTGGCCGCAGAGCGGGTGCATCTGCTCGAACGGCGCCACGCCGCTCCAGGCGAAGAAGCGCTGCTCCTCCGCGGCTTTCCTGCGTTGGTTGCGGTAGCTTTCGAACGGGATGCGGCGGCGGTCGAGTTTTACGAGGCGGTGCCTGGTGTGCTCCAGCCAGCCGGCCCGGTCCTTGACGGTGAAGTCCACGTGCTCGGGCGTGCTCTCGTGGAGCTTGTGCCGCCGGAGCTTGGCGCCGTTCCCATCGAGCTGGAGGATCGTCTCGTCCGTCTCCTCGAGCGTGACCGGTTTGAAGTCGAGGTCGGCGGTGCTGTTGAGCCATCCGCCGGCGCGGATATCGAAGTCGAAATGCCGGATAATGTCCTCGCCTTCCTTCAGATGGCCCTCCTTGACGTAGCGCTGGATCGTGGCGGCCCACGGCTCTTCGGTGCAGGGAACGTGGTCCACGGGCTTGCGCAGAAGCGCGTTCATGAATCGCTCGCGGCTGGTCATGGGCATGGAAGGTCTTTCTTAATCGAGGTTGGCCCTATCATCGCGCTCCGCACGAGAAGATCAGCCCTGGCGCTCGATCTCCTCGCGGGTGATCTGCACCCAGCGCACGACGCGCCGGGGTTCATGGCGGATGGTGTTATTGTCCTTCATAAGCAACTCCAGGTGGCAGCCGCGGGCCTTGGCCAGCGCGTCGCGCACGTCGCGCCGGACGGCCTCCTCGTCGAACTGTTCAGCCGCCAGCAGCGACGGAGCGGGCTTCAGCGAGTACACGTAGCGGTCCTCCAGGTACTCCGCCATCTTCTGCCGATCGCACCAGGGCGAGACGCTGACGCGGCGCAGGTTGCGAATCCGCTTGATGATCGGCCAGCGCTCGTGCACCGGCTCGCAGCAGCCGTAACAGACCAGCCCGAACCGCTCCAGAAGCGGCTGCTGGTACTGGAACACGAATTCCTCGAACATCCGCGGAGACACTGCCACGGTCTCCTGGCTCTCCGACAGGCACCACAGATCTTTGGCGCGCGCGCGGCCGGCATAGTCCTTTGCGGGCAACTGCGCGGTCCATCCGAACCCGCCGGAGCCGACGTAGTCGCCCTCGTTATTGAGCGTGTAAAGGCCGTTCTTCTCCAGGAAGCTCACCATGTCCATCGTCCCGTCGCGCAGGAAAGCCATGAGCCGGCGCAGCCCGTCCGGGTCGTCGCACAAGTCCATCATGAACTGCCCGAGGCCGCGAAGCTTGATCAATTCGCCCGTCAGGCCCAGCGTCCAGTACCAGCTCGCGCGCAACCGGGACGGAAGGAGGTCGCCGAAAACGTCGCGGGCCAATTGGATCAGGCGGTCGGTCGCGGGCCGGTCCACCGCGATCTTCTGGAACCGGAGCGCCGACTGGTCCGACAGGTCCTTCAGCGGCGCATCCCAGCGGCGCGCGCCGCCGTCCTGCCCGCCGATATTGGTTTCGTGCATGCCCCAGTCGCTGCGGGAGTAAATCCAGCCGAGGTCGAACCAGGGTTGGATGACCCGGTCGTCGTTCATGACCTCGCCCCAGAACACCTCCTTGCGCAGGCGATGCTCCCAGCGGCGGGCCAGCGCGTGACTGCATCGGATCTGGTCCGGCGTGATGATCTCCTGCCAGCCGTTTTCCGGGTCGCAGAAGATCAGCGGGCGGGTTTTCCGGAGATCGTTGTGCAGCGCCCAGAGCTTTTTCTTTTCCTGTTCGATGGGCCGCGCGGCGAGCTGCGCGACGCGCCCGGCGAGTTCGCGCAGGATGTCGCGTTCGGCGCGCGTGAGGGCGCTGTCCTCGACGTGCGTGTCCTCTATGAAAGCGGATGGCGCATCGGCCATAGTCCTGTTCCTTTCCGCATTCGCGCTCTACGCCAGGATACGATCAATCTGCTGCAGTTCCTCGGCGGCGAATTCGAGGTTCGCGAGGCCGGCGACGTTTTCCTCGATCTGGCTGACTTTGCTGGCGCCGACGAGGGCCGAGGTGACTTTGCCCCCGCGCAAGACCCACGCGAGCGCCATCTGCGCCAGGCTCTGCCCGCGCGCCTTGGCCAGCTTGTTGAGCTTGCGGATTTTCGCCAGCTTGTCCTTCGTGATCGCCGCCGGCTTCAGGAAGCCGCTGGGCTTGGCGGCGCGAGAGTCGGCGGGTATGCCGGCGAGGTATCGGTCCGTCAACAGCCCCTGCGACAGCGGACAGAACGCGATGCTGCCGATCCCTTCGCGCTGAAGGACTTCCTGGAGTCCCTCTTCGATCCATCGGCTGAACATGGAGTAGCTGGGCTGATGGATGAGGCAGGGCGTGCCGAGCGCCCGCAGAATGCGCGCGGCCTCCGCGGTCTGCTCCGCGCTGTAAGAGGAGATGCCGGCGTAAAGGGCCTTGCCCCGGCGGACCGCGGCGTCGAGCGCGCCCATGGTTTCTTCCAGCGGCGTGTTCGGGTCGGGCCGGTGCGAGTAAAAGATGTCCACGTACTCCAGCCCCATGCGCCGCAGGCTCTGGTCGAGGCTCGCCAGCAGGTATTTGCGCGATCCCCACTCGCCGTAAGGTCCCGGCCACATCAGGTAGCCGGCCTTGGTCGAGACGATCAATTCGTCGCGGTGCGCCGCAAGGTCCTTTCGGAAGATCGCCCCGAAGTTCTCCTCCGCCGAACCCGGCGGCGGGCCGTAATTGTTGGCGAGGTCGAAGTGCGTAATCCCCAGGTCGAAGGCGCGGCGGACCATCGCGCGTTGATTCTCGAGGGCGTCAATGCCGCCGAAATTATGCCACAGCCCGAGCGAGATCGCCGGCAGCGACAGGCCGCTCCGTCCGCAGCGGTTGTATTTCATCTTCGAATAACGGGATTCTACAGGAGACCACGCCATGGAGTTCCTTTCTCATCGAAACGGGAATTTGCCGGACGGTGCGCCGCCACTGCCACGGATAGTCTGACGACCGAGGCCACCTCCGTCAAGCGCTTTTTCGCCGGCTTACCGGCCGGCTTCGGACTTCCGGCTGAGGCGAGTGACCCATTCAGACGTCCATATCCCCTCCCAACCGCTCGGATCGAAGTTGGCTTCAAAAATCTTCAGCAGCGTCGGGTCGTAGGGCGTCAAGGCGACCCAGAGCACCCCCGGCGGCACTTTCGGAGCGGGCGCTCTGTCGTCAATCCGCTTGAATTGTGCGTCCTTGATTTGCTGGTTCCACATGAAGTCCCGGTTGGTGGCGATGAGGCGCGCGATGTCCTCTTTCGTGAAGACCAGGCCATGCTCGTACGCCGCCACGATCCCTTCGACGTCGTCCGCGTAGTAACCGCCGTTCGGGTGCACGCCCACCCAGTGCTTGATCGAGCCATCCGGGTTGTGGTCCCACGGCACGTTCGCGTCCCAGTAATTCCAGACGAAATACTTGCCGTCGTCCCGGAGTTTCATGTGAGACTTCATCGTCTGGAACCACTTCTCGGCCCGTTCGCGGTAGATCGGCTTGTGCGTCACGTCGTACATGGCGAGGACCCACTTGGCGATCTGGTTTTCCTTGTTCGCGGGCAGGGAGTTGCCGTCCGTGTTTCTTCTTTCATATCCCTCGGTCTCGGTCCACTTGAGGGTCTTCGGGTCCAGCCCGAAAGGCGGGACGACCCAGATGCCGCCTTCCTTCGTATCGCGCCAGGCGCCGCGCGAGTTCCATTTATCGAACGTCTGCTCGGAAAGCCGGAGGTATTCCTCGGCCTTGGCGCCGTACTCTTTCTTGAGCGCCGGCGTCCTGAGAATCTCGCCGGCCATCATCACCAGCGGGCGGAGGAACATCGCATCGCACAGCTCGGTATCCGTGTAGCGCTCCTTCATGCCGGGGGGCAGGTACTCGAGGACGCCGTCGTCCTCTTCCTTGGGCCAGCCGATGTACCCGTCCGGCTCTTTGACGCCGCGCTTGATGACGGAGTCGGCCCAATCAATCAGGTGGTCCACCCACTCGCGGTCGCCGGTGGCCATGTAGCCGTAGTAGAACCCGTTCAGGAACGGAGTGACGGCCCAGCCGATGGACTCGCCCGTTTCCTTGTCGCAATAGCGGTTCTTGCGGATCTCGCCGAGGATGTTCTGTTTCCAACGGCTCATCCATTCTTTTGCGATCGCCGGATCCATGGTCGCTCCTATCTGAACGGCTTCTCCGGTTGCCGGGTCCTTCGGCTGGCCCTGGGCGATGGAAAAGCCCGCCAGCAGTCCCATCCCGATCGCCGCGAGCAATGCGCACATCGCGCCGCCATGCAGTCTATGCGACATATTGACCCTTTCAAAAAGCGCTGCAAGGACGATGGCTACGGTCAGGCGTCCGAGGTCATATTCTGACGACCGAGGCCATGCTCGTCAAGGAACCCTTCGTTCGCAACTCGGCATGCAAAGACGCTTCCCGCAATTAGCACGGATGCCAAAATCCGATTTTCGGCCTTGCCGGGGCTTGGATACCCAGCGGCCGTGTGGTATAAGCGCTTAATGGGCATCGGGGCGTGTATGGGTGAAGATGGGCTGTCTTCGCGTCACACTTTTGCGATACCGTTTCCTTGGGCAGCGGCGGTTTTGATTTCTTCCGCGAAGGGGAGGTTCGCATGAACAAGGGGAACACGCTGGTCGGCCGAATCAAGTTAGCGCTGGGGATCGCGCTGCTGGCGACCATGACCGGCTGCGCAGGTTACGTGGGCGACGGGGGTTATTACGACGACGAGGGTGACTATGGCGATGGCTATTACGACGACTGGGGACCGGATACATATTTCTTCGGCGGCGGCTATTACCGGGACCATGGCCGGGATACGTATCGGTATGGGCACCGCGGAGCTGAGAGCCGCGGCGCGGCGCGCTCTGGAGGCCATGGCGGCGGCGGCGGACATTTTGGCGGCGGCGGCGGCGGTGGTCACGGAGGCGGCGGTGGAGGACATGGACGGTGAACCGCGCAACTCTTTGGGCAAAAAACAAAGCTGAGGGACCTATGAAACTATTAAACCGATGGACACGTCTTGCCGGTCTTTTGACCCTGGTACTCCTGGCGGGCGGTTGCGGAACGGGTTCGGCGGACCTTCGCGCGACGGGGCAGCAGCAGGAGGCGCAACCGGGTCCGGCAGCCGGGCAACGGCTGTTCGCGTCGCCGGAGGAGGCCGTTAAAGCCTTGCAGGCGGCCACCGAAGCCAACGATAAGGCGGCCTTGCGCCAGGTTTACGGCCCGGAGATTGATAAACTTCTGACCGGCGACGAAGTGCAGGACGCGAACAATTCGAAGAGTTTCGCCGCCATGATGGCGAAGGACTGCAACCTGGTGAAACAGGGCGAGGACAAAATCATTCTGGAGGTCGGCCCGAACTCCACGCCGATGCCGATTCCGCTGGTGAAGGCGAACGGGCAGTGGTATTTCGACACGGCGGCGGGCGAGGAGGAGATCATCAACCGGCACGTCGGGAAGGACGAGCTCCATGCCATTGGCGTTTGCCGGGCTTATGTGGCCGCGCAACGGCAGTACTCCGCCGCGAACGCGGAGGCGGGCGGAGGCGCGAAGTACGCGCAAAAATTCAAGAGCTCGCCCGGAAAGAAGGATGGCCTCTACTGGCCGACGGCGGAGAATGAACCGCCCAGCCCGTTCGGACCGCTGGTGGCGGAAGCTCATATCGCCGGTTTCGGCGCGAGCATCGGCGCCGGTTCGCATCCGTTCCACGGTTACTATTTCAGGATTCTGACCCGGCAGGGCAAGGACGCGCCCGGCGGGAAAATGGATTACATGAGCGGCGGCGAGTTGACCGGCGGGTTCGCGCTGGTGGCTTATCCGCGGCGCTGGGACGAGTCGGGCATCATGACATTCATCGTCAACCAGGACGGCAAAGTTTATCAGAGCAACCTGGGCGAAAAGACTTCACGGATCGCGCGGGCAATGACGGAATACAATCCGGACAGCACATGGACGCCGGTGCAGGACGAGGGAGTATCAGGCGCGGCGTCCGAGAAATGAAATAGCACTCATTGGAGGCGGGATTCCTATATTTTCCGACTGATCGGATGTTAAGAACCGATTCACGGTCTTCCGTCGCCGGGACAGCAGGCGGAAGGCCGGCCTAAGTGCCAGTTGCTTATGGCGATACGGATAACACATGGGTCCATCGCTCCTGCGGCACGATTAATACGATATACTTCTCGTAGAGGGTGCATCAACAAGGAGCATCTGCTAAAGGAGGCTGAACATGAGGCAGACAAAGTCAGTCAAAGTCACATTGCTGTTAGCTCTGCTGGTTCTGCCGATGCTGATGTCGCTGTCCGGATGCATCTGGCGCGTTGACCATGACCGGGACCACCACGAAGATCATCATGACGAGAGGTAGTGACTCGGCTGCGGGCAGCCGGCCATGAAAAAGGAGTATCCGCATGCTCTATTACGCACTGGTCTTCCTGATCGTGGCCATCGTCGCCGGTGTTCTGGGGTTTGGCTTTATCGCGGGCACGGCGGCCGAGATCGCAAAAATTCTCTTCGTCCTGTTCGTGGTGCTGTTCGTCATCTCGATGATAACGCACACCCGGCGGCGGAAATAGGCGGGTTCGATCTTAAACAAAGGTGCACTGAGGAGGGTTAGCCATGGAACACACTGCAAAGGTCGAAGCCCAAGAGCTTCGCGAGAAGATGGGCGCGCTGAAGGATGACTTCACCGATGTCGCCAGGACGGCGAAGGACCGCGCGGTCAAAGGCACGACGGAATGGGTCAAGGACCATCCCTTTGCCTCGATGGGCATCGCCGCAGGCGTCGGCTTCGTGATCGGAATCCTGCTCGGGCGCAAGGCGGCTTAAGAGGAACACCCGAGGATGCCGTTTCAGCAGCGGGAGCCGATAACATGATCGAACCGAACGACAGTCCTCAGGGCGGGCTGATGGACCATCTCCAACGTATGCTCATCCACGCCCTGGGCGCGCTACGCTGCTACATCACGATGGTGGCGGCGGAAGGAGAGCGGCGCGCCCGGCGGCTGCTGGACCAGGCGATGTGGGTGCTGCTGCTGGCGGGCCTCGGCTTCATGGGCGTGGGCTTATTCGCTTTCGGGGCGGCCCAGTGGATCGAGAGCCGTCTGGGGGCGCCTGGGTCCGGCGCGATGATCGTCGGGATGGCGCTGATGGTGATCTTCCTTGCCATTGCGCTGGCGCGAGCGCTGCGAAAGGAGCGGGACTGATGAGCGATCCCCGCCCGCGCGTGAGCGACCTGACGCCCGAAGAGCTCGAGCTCCTGGCGCTGGAGCATGTCGAAAGCATGTTCATCGAGCTCCGCGCCACGAGCGGGACTGTGGGCGAGCAGTGCCGGCCGGCGAAGTTGATCGAGCGCCATCCTTTCCTCGTGATGGGGATCGCGGCCGGAGCGGGATTTATGCTCGCCCGGCATCTGCAGCGGAAGCCCGGCGGGAAGGCTGCGGCTGCAGCGCCCGGCTGGTTCGATTCGCTGCTGTCCGCCGTGGCGGGCGCCGCGTTGCCGGGGCTGGTGGCATCCTGGCTGGCGCAGGGAAAGAAGCCGGACTGACCGTTCGCGCCTTTCTCGTGATCGCTCTGCGTTACTCAGAGACATGGCCATGGAAGACAAAGATCGTTTTTCCAAGCCGATGCGGATCCTTTTAACTGCTGCGGCGCTGGTGGTCATTATCGCCGGCATGCGCGCGGCCCGCGAACTGATCGTACCGTTCCTCCTGGCCGTGTTCATCGCCGTCGTCTGCCTGCCGATCCTGGACTGGCTGCGGTACAAGGGCGTGCCGAACCTCCTGGCGGTTTTGCTGATCGCCGCGGCGCTTTTCGTGATCGGATCGGTCCTGGCCACCTTCGCGGTCATAGCCGCGAACGCCTTCAGCAAGGCGCTGCCGGATTACGAGGCCCGGATGGACCTTCGGACCACCGCCCTTTTCGCTTGGCTCAACAGCAGGAATATCCTCCTGTCGGCGCAGGGGCTTGCCGACTACTTTGCCCCGGGAAAGGCGCTGATCCAGAGCGTCGTCTCAGCCGGGGTGCTGCTGGTCGGCAATGGACTGATGATCCTGTTCATGGCGGGGTTCATCCTGATGGAAGTGTCCAGCTTCCAGTGGAAGCTTCATGCCGCCGTCAATGACCCGGAAAAGGCGCTGAGCGCCTTCGAGAAATTCGGCAAGGCCGCGCAGCGATACCTGCTCATCAAAACGCTCACCAGCGCGGCCGCAGGTCTGGCGGTCTGGCTGTGCCTCGTGATCATCGGCGTGGATTATGCCGTGATCTGGGGATTGCTCGCCTTCCTGCTCCACTTCGTGCCCTATGTCGGACCGCTGCTCGCGGCCATTCCCGGGGTGCTCCTTGCCCTGGTCCAGTTGGGCGTCGGCCACGCGCTGCTGGCGATCCTGGCCTATTCGTGCGTTAATGCGTGCATCGCCATCCTGGAACCCCGGCTCATGGCTGAAGGGATCGGCGGGCTGTCGGCGATGGTCGTATTCGTATCCTTGATCTTCTGGGGCTGGGTCCTGGGGCCGATCGGCGCGGTTCTTTCGGTGCCGCTTACGACCATCGTCAAGATCGCCTTGGAAAATCATGAGGATTCCCGCTGGGCCGCCACGATGCTCGGCCCGGTCCGCTTCCGCCGCCCGCGGGACCAGCCCGCGCCCGCGCCGGACGACGCAGCGAAACCGTAGGTGAGTGACCCGCACTCCAGGCCGCCGATCCTGTCCCGGAAGGATTTACAGAACCGGCGTTTCGTTGTATGATTGCTTCTTTGACGCGGCCGGTTCCGGCCGGTTCCTTTCGGTTCAATCCATGGCCGACGAGCGTTCGCCCGAGGCGATTGACGCGGTGGCTCAGAAGCTGCTTGCGCGGTACGGCGAGCACGTCGCCGCGCTGATCGCGTACGGGTCGCGCGTCTACGGCCAGGCGCGCCGCGGGAGCGCGTTCGATTTCTGGCTGATCGTCCGCGACGCCGAGGCGTTCCATCGCGCCAACGCGGAGTTCTATCGCACCTGCCTCAACGTGCCGAGCACGCCCGAGGAGCAGATCCGCCTCAACCGCGCCGGCCCGCTCTTCTACGCGCTCCGGGAGGACGGCGTCGAGGTGAAGCTGGCCGTGCTCGACGAGCGCAGCCTGGCCGAGTTCTGCGTCCACGACTGGTGGACCGTCAAGGGCCGCATGCAGAAGCCGCTGCGGATGATCCGCTCGACGCCGGCGGTGGACCAGGCGATCCTCTCCGCGCGCCGCGAGGCGCTCGCCTGCGCGCTGAATCTGGTCCCGCGCGAGTTCACCACCGAAGAGATGCTGCGCGAGATCGTCGGCCTGAGCTACCGCGCCGAGGTGCGCCCGGAGAACAAGTCGGCCAAGGTCCGCTCGATCCTCGAAGCCGGCCGCGCGGAGCTGGGGCGTATTTACGCGCCGCTCCTCGCGGAGCTGCCGTACATCGAGCCGCGCGGCGAGGGCTGGCTGGACCGCCGCGGCGCCGAAGAACGCGCCCGCGCGCGCGCCGCCATTCTGCGCGCGCTCCGCCGGTCCAAGTGGTGCCGGCAGAGCCTCCGCTTCATCTGGCGCAACTATCGCTCTTACGCCAAGCCGCTGCGGTATATCCTCCTCAAAATGGTCGGAGAGGTCGAGAAGACGTTCAAACGCCGGTCAGTGAGACCCAATGGCCCTCGTAACGCTGAATGAAGTCAGCATGATGTTCTCCGGCCGCCGCGTGCTCGATGCGGCCGCACTCAGCTTGCACGAGGGCGAGGCGGTCGGGCTGATCGGGGCGAACGGGTCGGGCAAGACGACGCTGCTGCGGATCATCGCCGGCGCCGCGCAGCCCGATTCCGGCCGGGTGGACCGCCGCAAGGGCCTGCGCATCGGCTTCATGGAGCAGGAGCCCGACCTGTCCCCGGAGATGAGCCTGCACGACGCCGCGCTGGGCGCCTTCGCCGAACTGCTCGAGACGGAACGGCGAATGCGCGAGCTGGAGCGCGAGATCGCCGACTCTCCTCCGCCCGCCGGCTCTTCTTCGCCCGCCGGAGTGGCGGAGCTACGAAGAGCGGGAGCGGCGGAGCTGCGAAGATCGGGCTCGCAGGCGGACCCGCGCCACCACCTGCTCCGGCAGCTCGGCGCGCTGCAAGCGCAGTTCGAGCACGCCGGCGGCTACGAGCACGAGAGCCGCACGGAGGCGGCGCTGATGGGCCTGGGCTTCACGCGCGACGAATTCGCGCGGCCCGTCTCCGTCCTCAGCGGCGGCGAGCGCACCCGCCTGGCCCTCGCGCGCCTGCTGCTGCGCGACGCCGAACTGCTGCTCCTCGACGAGCCCACCAACCACCTGGACCTCGCCGGCATCGAATGGCTTGAGACGTACCTCCAGAAAAAGTTCCGCGGCGCCGCGCTGATCGTCTCTCACGACCGCCTCTTCCTCGACCGCACCGTGAAGAAGATCCTCGACCTCGACGCCGGCCGCGTCACGGAATATCCGGGCAACTACACGCAGTACGCCGGGCAGAAGGAGCTTCACCGCCTGGAGCAGACGCGCAAGTACCAGGAGCAGCGCGCGTTCATCGAGAAGGAGGAGGATTTCATCCGGCGCTACCACGCCGCGCAGCGCGGCCGAGAGGCGCGCGGGCGGCAGAAGCGGCTCGACCGGGTCGAGCGCATCGCCGCGCCGACGCACCACCGGAAGATCGCCGTCCGGTTCCAGCCGCGGCGCGAATCGGGCGAGACGTGCGTCCGCGGCGAGGCGCTCACGAAGCGCTTCGGCGAGCGCGCGCTCTTCCGCGGCCTCGACCTCGAAGTCGCCCGCGGCGAGCGCGTCGCCATCATCGGCCCGAACGGCTCCGGCAAGACCACGCTGCTCAGGATCCTCCTCGGCGAGGCGGAGCCCGACGGCGGCACGCTCTACGTCGGCCACCAGGTCCACTTCGGCTACCTGCCGCAGGAGCCGACCGGGCTGAACTCCGAACAGACCGTCCTCGAGACGGTGTGGGCGCGCGACCGCAAGCAGGACGAAGTCGCCGTGCGCAGCCTCCTCGGCCGGTTCCTCTTCAGCGGCGACGACGCGGTCGGCAAGCGGCTGTGCGACCTGAGCGGCGGCGAGCGCACGCGCGTGGCGCTGGCCTGCCTGATGGTGGACCGCCCCAACGCGCTGGTGCTCGACGAGCCGACGAACCACCTGGACATCGCCTCGCGCGAGGCGCTCGAGGCCGCGCTCGAGACCTACGGCGGCACGCTGATCATGGTCTCGCACGACCGCTACTTCATCAACCGGCTCGCGCAGAAATTGCTCGTGCTCGACGGCGCCGGCGGCGCGCCGAAGCTGGTCCTCGGCAATTACGAGACGTACGAGAGCCAGCGGCAGGAAGCCGCCGCGCTCGCGCAGTCCGCGGCGCCCAGGCAGAAAAAGTCTCCCCGCTTGCCCTCCGAAGCTTCAGCGAAGGAGGGCCGGCCGCTTTCGAAGAACCGGCTCGCCCGCCTCGAAGGCGACATCGCGCGCATGGAAGCGGAGAAGAACCGCCTCGAGGAGGACCTCGCAAAGCCCGAACTCTATTCCGACCCGGTCAAAGCGCGCGAGACGCCGAGGCAGTACGAAAAGGTCTGCCGCGAGCTCGAAGCGCTTTATCGCGAGTGGACCGAGAACGCAGAACGTAATACTCTATAATATCGCCGCATCAGGGCCCATGGAAAAAGGTGAAGAATGATCGAACTGTTCAAGGAATACTTCCTGCATCTCGACAAGCATCTTCCCGCGTTCGTGGATGCGCACGGGGCCTGGGTGTACGGGCTGATGTTCGTGATCATATTCGCCGAGACCGGCCTGGTGGTGACTCCGTTCCTGCCGGGCGACTCGCTGCTATTCCTCGCGGGTTTCGTCGCCGTCGGGAGCGCCGTGGTGAACCCGGTGCTGCTGATCCTGATCCTGTCGGCGGCGGCGATCCTCGGCGACACGGTGAACTACTCGGCCGGGCATTTCATCGGGCCGAAGGTGTTCAAGAAGCCCAAGTCGCTGCTTTTCAATCCGGAGCATCTCAATCGCGCGCACCGGTTCTACGAGAAGTACGGCGGCGAGACGATCATCATCGCGCGGTTCATGCCGATCATCCGCACGTTCGCGCCCTTCGTCGCCGGGATCGGCCGGATGAGCTACGCGCGGTTCATCTCCTACAACGTCATCGGCGGCGCCGGCTGGGTGACGCTGCTCGTGCTGGCCGGATATTCGATCGGCCGGCTGCAGATCGTCCGCGACCATCTCAGCGTCGTCACCATGGTCATCATCGTGCTCTCCGTCATGCCGGCGGTCATCGAGGCGTATCGAGCCTGGCGGGAGAAACGACGGACTGCAAAGTGAAAAATGGAAAGTGAAAAGTGTAAAATGAAAGCGACGGTCGCGGTAGTGAGTGCTAAGAGAAGGAAAAGTATTATGACATCGGCGAAACGCGGATATTTCTATTTTTCACTTTGCACTTTGCACTTCGCACTTTGCATTTTGCTGTTCGGCTGCGGGCGCAGCGAGCCGATGATGGCGATACCGAGCGCCACGGCGCCCGCCGCCGAGCCGTCGGCGCCCGAGTTGCCCGCGCCGATGCTCGCGGTCCGAAAGCCGGCGGTGGCCGGTGGCTTCTATCCGGCCGACCCGAAGGCGCTCCGCTCAGCGGTGGACGCCTGCCTGTCCGAGGCGCCGGCCGCGGAATACACGGGCCGGATCCTGGCGCTCATCGCGCCGCATGCCGGGTACCAGTACTCCGGCAAAGTCGCCGGCTACTCGTTCAAGCAGGTCCGCCCCGGCGCGGTCCAGCGCGTGATCGTGCTCGGGCCGAGCCATTACGGCGCCTTCCGCGGGTTCTCGATCATGGACGTCGGCGCCTACGCCACGCCGCTGGGCGATGTGCCGCTCGACCGGCCGGTCTGCGCCAAGCTGGCCGCGCACGAGCTGCACGTCCGCGCCGACGAGTTCCAGGCGCGCGAGCACTCCGTCGAGGTCGAGCTGCCGTTCCTCCAGGTCGCCCTCGGTGAGTTCCGGCTCGTGCCGATCCTCGTCGGCTATCTGGAACCCGGCGACGCGGAAAAAATCGCCGCCGCGCTGCGCGAATACCTGACGCCCTCGACGCTCCTGGTCATCTCCAGCGACTTCACGCACTACGGGGCGTCGTACGGTTACGTGCCGTTCACCCAGGACATCGAGCAGAGCCTGCACAAGCTCGACTTCGGCGCGGTGGACCTGATCCTCGCCAAGAACTACGACGGCTACGTGAAGTACATGCTGAATCCCGCGCCGACGATCTGCGGGCGGTTCCCCATCGAGGTGCTGCTCAAGCTGCTGCCGGCGGAGGCGGAAGGCCGGCTGCTGAAGTACGACACTTCAGGGCGCATCACGGGCGACTGGTCGCTCTCGGTCAGCTACGTCAGCGCGATGTTCACCGTCCCGGCGGACTGGAAACCGGCTGCGGTCGCCGCCGCGCCGCCCGCCGCGCCGGCCGAGGAAAAGCCTCTGACGGCCGAAGAGAAGAAGACGCTGCTGCGGATCGCGCGCGACACGCTCGAAGCCTTCGTCCGCACCGGCCGGATGCCGGAGATTGCCGCGGACGCGTCCGCGCTGACGCCGGCGCTCAAGGCCGAATGCGGCGCCTTCGTGACGCTCAACAGGAAAAACGGCGACCTCCGCGGCTGCATCGGGAACATCGGCTACGCGGAGCCGCCGCTGCGGCGCGGGCTGATGCCGCTCTACACGACCGTCGCGCACATGACGGTCGAGGCCTGCTCGCAGGACCCGCGCTTTGAGCCGGTCCGCGCGGGCGAGCTGAAGGACATCGAGCTGGAAATCTCCGTGCTGTCGCTTGCGCGGCAGGTCCGCGGGCCGGAGGATTTCGAGGTCGGCAGGCAGGGCATCATCATCCGGAAGGAAGGCGGCGGCGCGGTCTTCCTGCCGCAGGTCGCGCCCGAGCAGCATTGGACCCGCGAGCAGACGCTGGACCATCTCTGCGTCAAGGCCGGCTGGCCGTCCGATGAATGGCGCAAGCCGGGAATGGCGTTCTACACCTTCACCGCGCAGGTGTTCGCGGAAGGGCAGTGAAGTTTCCGGGGCTGGGCAGCTTCATCGCCGCGCAGCGGGGCGTGCGGCGGATGCAGTTCTCCGCCGGTCCTCTTCTTTCTAAACCTCTTCCCAGAAGATGCCTTTGTTAGCGCGCAGGCTCGCTCTCGCGCGGGCAATTCTTTTCAGAAAACGCGGATCGTTCTCCAGCCGGTAATCGAACCCGTCGTCCGATGATCTCATCTTGGCTACTCGCGGACCTGCCCGTCGCCATAGACGACGTACTTGTAGCTGGTCAGTTCCGGAAGCGCCATGGGGCCGCGGGCGTGGAGTTTGTCGGTGCTGATGCCGATCTCGGCGCCCATGCCGAACTGCGCGCCGTCGTTGAAGCGAGTGCTCGTGTTGATGAAGACGGCGGCCGAGTCCACGCGCGCGGCGAACTCGCGCGCGCTCGCGAGGTCGCGCGTGAGGATCGCGTCGCTGTGCTGCGTGCCGTAGCGCGCGATGTGGCGGATCGCCTCGTCGAGCGAATCCACGACGCGGATCGAGAGGATCAGGTCGTTGTACTCGGTCGCATAATCCTCCTCGGACGCGGGCTTCATCGCCTTCACGATGGCGCGCGAGCGCGCGTCGCCGCGCATCTCGCAGCGGGCCTTCTTCAGCTTCGCGGCGATGCGCGGCAGGAACTCCTTCGCGACGGCGGCGTGGACGAGCATCGTCTCCATCGCGTTGCAGACCGACGGCCGCTGCAGCTTCGCGTTCAGGCAGACCTTCTCCGCCATCGCCAGGTCCGCGGAGGCGTCCACGTAGGTGTGGCAGACGCCCTTATAATGCTTGAGGACGGGGATGCGCGATTTCTCGGCCACGGCGCGGATGAGACCTTCGCCGCCGCGCGGGATGACGACGTCAATCTTCCCTTCGGCGCGGAGCAGCAGGTCGAGCGCGGCGCGGTCAGGCGTGTTCACCATTTGAACGGCGTGGGGATCGAGGCCGGCCTCGGAGACCGCCCCGGCGAGCGCCGCGTGGATCGCCAGGTTGCTCCGGAGCGCCTCCCTGCCGCCGCGCAGGATGACGGCGTTGCCGCTCTTGAGGCAGAGGGCGGCGGCGTCGGCGGTGACGTTCGGGCGCGCTTCGTAGATCATCAGGATGACGCCGAGCGGCACGCGGATTTTCTCGATGCGCAGCCCGTTGGGCCGCGTCCAGCCGGCGATCACCTCGCCGACGGGGTCGCGCAGGGCGGCGACCTGGCGCAGGCCGGCGGCCATCTCGGCGATGCGCTCGCGGGTCAGCCGAAGCCGATCCAGCATGGCGGGCTTAATCCGGTCGTCGCGGCGGGCGGCAGCAATATCCTTCTTGTTGGCGGCGATGATCTCGGGCGCACGGCGGACCAGCGCCTCCGCCGCGTTCAGCAGCATGGCGTCCTTCGCCGCGGTGGAGGCCACAGCCAGCGAAGCGGCCGCCTCGCGCGCCTGCGAGACCAGTTGCGAGACGTATTTTTCGAGGTCGGCCATCGCTCTTCGCCTGTAAGTTCTTCGCGGTTCGCAAATGACACAGCATGACGAGCCTGCGCCCGTCATGCTGTGTCAACGTCTTTAAGTCCGATCAAGCTGCGAGACAAAGTTTCAAATGCGGCAAACGGCGGCTTTCGATTTCACGCTCTTGTAAATCTGCGGATTCTGCCGCTGGCATTCCTCGATCACGGCGATCTGGCGCCGGACCTGCTGGGGCGTGATCTCGAGCGCCTTGCCCGCGGTCAGCGTGCCGTACAGCCCGCGATAGAACTCGCCGGCCATGCCGCCGTACAAGTCCGCCTGGGCCGGCGGCACTTCCCATTTGTCAGTGTGCCACTTGAGCGCCTCCGAGACGTAGGCGGGCAGGCCTTCGGCGTTGACGATCGGCGTGCGAATGAGCTTCTGCTTCGGCGCCTCGCTGAGCTTGAAGTACCGCCACTCTGCCGCGCCGGTCGTCGCCTTCATGCCGCCGCGCGTGCCCTGGACGACGTACGCCGGGCCCGGATACGCCTGGCACGAGGAGATCTCGAGATCCACCACCGGGTTCTTCGGCCCGCTGAGGATGAGCTTGACGTAGTCCTCCGCGTCGCCGAACGTGTTCGCGCGGTCCATAAAGCAGGTGACGCGCGGCATGCCCTCGCCGAAGAGCACCAGCGCCTGGTCGAGCGGGTGCGGGCCGGTGTTGAGGAGGTTGCCGCCGTTGTTCTCCTGCAGCGTCTGCCAGTCCCAGCGCCGCGCGAAGCCGCTCATGGCCGTGGAGATCTGCACGATCCGCCCGAGGACGCCGGACTTGATGACTTTCTGGACTTGGCGGAAATACGGGGCGTAGCGCGACTGCTGGAAGATCGCGAGCAGCTTGCCGGATTTCTTGGACGCCGCGATCAATTTGTCCACGTCGGCGGCGGTCCGCGCCAGCGGCTTCTCGCAGAGGACGTTGAAACCGGCTTTGAGGAACTCCAGCGACACCGGCACGTGCAGGTGGCTGGGCGTGGTGTTGATGACCAGGTCGAGGTCCTTGCGCTTGAGCAGTTCGCGGTAATCGGCGTACACGTCGCAGCCGTACTCCTGCGCCGCGCGCTGCCGCCGTTCCTCCAGCGCGTCGGATACCGCGACGATGCGGTAATGCTGCTCGTCCTTGACCTTGAGCAGGTGCGCGCCGTGAATGCCGCGCCCGCTGCGGCCCTGACCGATGATGGCGACACGGATCGTCTTCATTCTCTCTCCTTTGCCTCCGTTGTCCTTCTCACCCGAACGCACTCACTTCCGGCCGGCGGAAAAAAATCGGGCCGGCCGCGGTTCACTTCGGACCTTCCGCCGGCGGCGCCCGCGGGGCGACCTCGGCGTCCTCCTCCTTGATGATCACGGGGATCGCCTTCCAGCCCAGCCGCTCGCACGCCAGCAGCCGGAACCGGCCCGCGACGAGCGTGTACCGGCCGTTCGCCACCCGCTGCACGAGCACCGGCTGCAGCAGGCCCATCTGCTTGATCCGGTCGGCCAGCTCGGCGATGTAGTTCGGGTCCGCCGGCCGCAGCGGCACGTTGGCCTCCGGGTCGTCTATACTCTCCATCGCGACCTCGGTCACCGTCTCCGGTCCGGCGGGGTGCGTGCCGGCCGGCATGCTCTTGCGATAGGAGTAGACGTAGGGAATGGCGAAGTCCACGCGCGGGTTGCGCTGGAAGTCGCGGAAGACTTGCTTGAGGATTTCGTGCGCGATGCGCGGTCGGTCCCACGCCGGCGTCATGTACCGCAGCCGCATGTACACGCCGTAGTCGTAGATGTCGGAGCGGATGTACGGCTCCTTGCCGGTCTGCCGGATGATCTCGGTGGTGACGCTCCGCGCCGCGTCAAGCAGAATCTTCTCGGCGATGTCCCAGTCGGAATCGAACGTCAGCCGGATGATCACCTCGTCGAGGAAGTACGGCGCCAGTTGCTTGGGCGTGTAGTTGATCGCCGCCTGGCTGAAGAGCATCGCGTTCGGGATGAGGATGCTCCGCCCGATCGCCTCCTCCGAGCCGATCGAGCCGCCGACCTGGTTGAGCCGGGTGTACATGAAGCCCACGTCGAGCACGTCGCCGAGCAGGCCGAGCGACGGGAAAAGGACGCGGTCGCCGATGCGGAACGGACGCGTGATCGCCACGAGCGCCCAGGCTGCGACGCCGCTGACCGGCGACTGCAGCGACCAGCCGAGGATCGAGCCGCCGAACAGCGCGGCCAGCCCGCCGAGTTTTCCGAGCTCGCCGGTGGTGTAGATCACGGTGAAGATGACGCCGAGCACCACCAGCACGCGGACGAGGCCGGTGAGCATCATGACTTCGCCGGGCGAGCCGTCTCGGGCCCGGATGAGGAACTGGATCGCGAGCGCCACGACCTCGTAGCCGACCGCGACCAGGAACACGATGTGCAGGAAGGCGGCGACGCTGGTCCCGGCCGAGATGTGGCCGAGCGGCATCTCGTGGTTGTCCATCCAGTAGGCCGTCGAGGCGAGCACCGCGAAGATCGCCAGCAGCCCAGCATGGACCCAGGGTTTGAGTTTGACCTCGCCGGTGGTGGTGATCGGCGTGCGTTCGCTCATTTCCCCGAGTCCTCAGGAGATGCGCCGTGCGCCCCTGTCCCGCCGTCGGCGGGGCGGTTCGGTGACATTGTACATAAGCACATAGGCGCTTGCAACATCCCGTTGCCGCGAGCGCGGCCCAGCTCAGAGGCATCAGCTCGGAGTCGCGCGGACGGGACCCGGCGTTACAGGCGTCGCCAAACGTATTCCATTTTCGTCGTAGTTCAGCGTGCGATAGGGTCCCTCCGCGGCAGGCATCCGGCCCATGGCCAGGCGGAACGTGCGGCGCTCGGGCGCGGCGACGAGGGTTTGCAGGCTGTTCGGCAGATGGATGCGCGGGTCGGCGAGAATGTTCGTCCGCAGCCCGATCGCGCCGAAGCGCTCGCGCAGACGGGCCATCAGCGTCGCGTAGCGGCCCGAGCCGCGCGGAGCCTGAAACTCGACCGGCCGTCCGAGCTTGCGGAAGTGGTTCGTCGCGGCGATGAAGTCGTCGCCGGGCGCCGCCTCGCGCACGACGACCTCGTCGGCGGTGTACTCGGCCACGATCGCGCGCCGCGCCGGCGCGGTCTGCGCGAGGAGGATATTGTTGGAATACGTCCGCCGCGTTGCGCGGAGCAGCGCAACCGCCTCGTCGCAGGTCGCCGCCTCCTGCGCCATCTGGCGGAAGCTGATGACGTACGGCGTTCCTTCGAGGTTCGCAGCGATGCGTTTCACGTTCAGCGGGCCGATGCAGAGGCCGGCCAGGTTCACCGCCGTGATCGCGCCGCACCAGCCCGGCCAGGCGATGGAGAGGAACGGGATGGCGCCGTCGGGCTTGCAGAAGATGACCAGCCCGCACCGCTGCGCGATGCCCATGCTGACGAAGTCCAGGTTCCGGCCGAAGATCAGCTCGCCACCCCTTCGATCAGACTCAGGGCAGGCGCGCGTGGCGGCCCCATGCGCGGCGAAGCAGGAGCACTGCACGGCCTGGACGCTTTCGAGGAACGTGTGCGCGATGAGGATATCGTCGTACGCCATGGCCGCGCCGTCGGCCAGGCCGCGCATCTCCTCGAGGTATGGCGCGGGGATGTGCGGCTCGAGCCGCCGCCCGCGCCGGAGCAGCTCGGCCCGGCTCAGCGCGCGGAAGAGGCGGATCATCCCGATGTACTCCTCGAAGACCCGCTGAATCACCGGCCGCAGCAGCCGCCCGTGCTGCAGGCCCATCTCGCGCGGAGAGCCTTCGAGGTGCAGGAACCGCCAGCCGCCGCGCACCGCCAGCCGCCCGCGCCCTTCCCTCCAGTCGCCGTCCGCCGGGGTCGGGAACTGCGACCGCGCGCAGGTGATGCCCGCCGTCAGCGCGAACGCGCTCTCCATCGCGCCGATCACCAGGCGATGCCAACGGCTCCTGTTCAGCATGGCGTCGAGATATTCCTTGGATGCGACCACAGACCGTGCACGATCTCGCATTCTACCTTCGCGTCATTGCAATTGTCATCCGCCGCGACGTAGAATGCCGCGGTCAGGAAAAAGGGGCGCCGGGCTATGCCCAAAATCCGGTGCGCATGCAACCGCGTTATCTCTTATGGTCCCGGACTGGCCGGCAAGCTTGTGAAATGTCCGGGATGCTCCGCGAAAATCCGCCTGCCGATGATCGAGCCGGCCGCGCCGCCGGCGAGCGCGACGCCTGATCAAGGGCAGGAACTGCAACTCGAGAGGGATGAGGCAGACATCCCGCTCGCGTCGAATGCGCCGCCGTTGGGCGACGCGGGGCCGTCCAACATTTCGCTTCCGCCGAACGAGCCGCCGTCCTGGACTGCAGCCCGCCGCTCCGCTCCTGCGACTTCAGACCGGGCCGCGGCGGCCTCGGATTATTGGAGCGCTTTGCCCGGCGCGTTCGGGTTCCCGCTTAAGGGCGACGGGCTCATCGCGCTGACCGTGGGCGCGATCTTTCTCACCGCGGTGCATTACCTCATGTTCATGGCGGTGCTTTTTCCATTGCTGGGCATCGTCCTCGCGGGCGGCATCGGCATCATCGGCACCGGCTATTTCGCCGGATACCTGATGACGATCATGGAGCGCACCGCGCACGGCGAGAAGGACGCGCCCGGCTGGCCGGACCTGGACGACTGGCAGGAGAACGTGCTGAAGCCGTTCGGCTGCCTTCTCGCGCTCGGTATCCTCTGCATCGGCCCGTCCGTCGCCTACCGGCATTTCGCGCAGCACGAACCGAACGAGGCGATCACCTGGGCCCTTCTCGCCGCGGGGCTGTTCTACATGCCGATGGGCATGCTGTGCGTCGCGCTGGCGAACGACTACGCCGGTCTTAATCCGGTCCTGGTCATCCGCGCCATCCGCAGCGTGGCCGGCCGGTACGCCGTCGTCTGGGTCCTCGTCATCTTCTGCTTCGCTGCGCAAACGCAGAGCGCAGGACTAATCGCCGCGCTGCCGATTCCCATCATCGGCACCATCCTGGAGCAGACGGTCAGTTGCTACTTCCTGTTCGTCGCCGCGCGGATCCTGGGGCTGCTCTATTACAAATCGAGCCGGCAGTTGGACTGGCTGGCGGGATAGGGCGGTGCGGGGCAGCCTTTACAGGACACTCTCCATCGCGCCGATCACCCGGCGATGCCGGCTGTATCTGTTCAGCACGGCGTCGAGAAATTCCCCAAATGCGACAATAGACCGGTACGATCTCGCATTCTGCCTTCGCGTCATTGGAATTGTCACCCGCCGTGAGGTAGGATGTCGCGGCTGGGGGACCTGGGAGGCTGCAGGATGAGGCTCGGAGGGCCTGTTGCATACGCCGGCGATCCGGAAGCGTGGGCGGCGGAAGCCCGCCGGCGGGGCTACTCGGCGGTCTATTTCCCGTCGGGAGACGCGGATGACTTCGCGGTCGCGGGCATCGTGAAGTCCGCCGCGGCGGCCGGGCTGGTCATCGCCGAGGTCGGCGCGTGGGGCAATCCGCTCAGTCCGGACGAGGCCGTGCGCAGCGCCGCGCTGGAGAAGTGCCGCGCGCAACTCGCCCTGGCCGACCGCGCCGGCGCGCGCTGCTGCGTCAACATCGCCGGCTCGCGCGGCAAGAAATGGGACGGCCCGCACGCCGACGACCTGACCGACGCGACGTTCGACCTAGTCGTGGAATCCGTCCGCTCCATCCTCGACGCGGTCAGGCCGACGCGCACGTTCTACACGCTCGAGCCGATGCCGTGGATGTACCCGGATTCCGCCGAGAGTTACCTGCGCCTCCTCCGGGCGGTCGGCCGCAAGCAATTCGGCGTCCATCTCGACCCGGTCAACCTGGTCTGCAGTCCGCAGCTCTACTTCGGCAACGCCGTGCTCATCCGCGACTGCTTCGCGAAGCTCGGCCCGCACATCCGCAGTTGCCACGCGAAGGACATCCTGCTCGGCGAGGACCTGACCGTGCATTTGAGCGAGGTTCGGCCCGGCCTCGGCGCGCTCGATTACGCCGTCTTCCTCCAAGAGCTCGACCGACTCGAGCCGGATATGCCGCTGATGCTCGAGCACCTGAAAACCGACGAGGAGTATCGCCTCGCGGCCGACTACGTCCGGTCGGCGGCGCAGCGGACTGGAATCCGGATCCGATAAGATAAGCCGTCCTCTATTTCAGAGACGGTTGCTGCTTGCTCTGCTCGGTGTAGCCGTGCAGCTCGATCCGGTTGCCTTCGGGATCGGCGAGCCATGCCTGCCAGCTTCGGTCGTTGCCCCGTTTGACCGCCGAGACTTCGACGCCCTGGGCACGAAGCGCCGCGGCCGTCTTCTCGATGTCGTCCACCTCCAGGCAGAAGTGCTTGTACGCCGGGTTCTCCGGCGCCGCGCCCACCTCGCCCTGGAAAAGCTCGATGAAGCACCGGCCGCCGATGTGGAGGTAGACGCCGAACCGCTTGCCTTGGTCGTTGATGAAGTCGAACGCGTGGCGGAAGCCGAGCTTGTCCTGGTAGAAAGCGATCGCGGAGTCCAGGTCGTTCACGGTGAAGCAGATGTGCGCAAATCCCTTGATCATGCGGGGCTCCTTTGCGGGGCGAAAAGATGGAGTGGTTGCCGGTTCAGCCCGGCGCCGACAGCAGGATGCCACGAACACGGGCCGCGCGCAAGTGAAAAATCCGGGCGCGTCTTCGTGCGGCGCACGCGAGCACGACGCCCGCCCGATTGACACGCCCTTGAACGTCTGATACGCTCGGTGGGGTACAGGCTCGCGGTGGGCCGGCGCCTGTGATGACGCGCGGGGCGCGCGAGCGCGATTTTTACATTTCGTTACAGAAGGAGGCTTTCCATGGCCATGTTCCTGCTGCCCCTGCTGCTGATCTTGAACCCGCTGAACAGCCTGCTGAACCATCCGCCGCGCGATTTTGCCTCGCTGCTCAATCCGGCGGAGATGTTGCAGGCGATGAATGTACAGACCTCGGACGAGGCGCTCATCGCCGTCCTCACCGCGCCCGCCGATCCGGCCGCCTCCGATTCCTACGTGAAGAAGCTCATGGCCATCCGCCTGCTCGAGCAGAACAAGTCCGCGAAGGGGCTGCCCGCGCTCGCGGCGACGGCGAACGACTCCGACGTTACGCTGCGCGATGCGGCCCTCGACGCCATCGCGGCGATCAACAACAAGCCCAGCCTGCGCCCGAACGGCGCGGCGCTGCTGAAGGAACTCGCCCGGTCGGTCCCGGCCGACGCCGGCTTCGTCGTCGCGCTCGACTTCGAGCGCGATTCGAAGAGCCAGACCGTGCGCGCATTGCTGGAGAACGCCCTGAAGGAGATGCAGGCGAAGCGCACGGCCAATCCCCCGGCGGCCGCGAACGCCCCGGCCGACACCTCCGCCGTGATGATGCAGCAGTTCGAGCAAGCCATCCCCGCCATGATCCCGCAAGCCGAGCAGGGACTCGCCCTGGCGCTCGCCTCGACCGGCAACCTGCGCGTGGACGCGGCGATGCTGATCCTTCCTCCGGAAATGGGCACGCAGCCGAACGAGAACTATATGCGCTGCCTGATCAAGGGCCTGTACGACCCCGCGCGCATCGCCAAACTGCTGGAGAGCACCGGCGATTTCGAGAAGCGCGAGGCCGCCGGACATGCCGTCTATGCCAACAAGCAAGGCGAGGTGCAAATCTGCCTGCTCGACGCCAACACGTTCCTGGTCGTCATCATGAACAAGGCCGAGAAACCCGGAGTCATGGAAAGTTTCCTCAGCGCGCTGACCGCCGCCGAGAAGGCGCCGCCGCAGAAGGCGCTGGCGGAGGCGTTCGACATGGTCACGGAGCGCCAGGCGCGGCTGGCGGTGGCCGGGACGCTCTCGCCGTCGCAGAAGAAGAGCTTCGTGGCCAGCCTGGTGCAGAACCTGAAGCCGACCAATCTCCAGCTCGGCCCGGCGGAGCAAATCGCGTTCACCGGAAGTCAAACGCTGCTGGACATCGTTCGGGCCCAGGCGTACGCCGCTTCGCTCGACACGCAGGGGAAGCTCGCCATTCACGTCGTGTGCCCGGACGCGGCCGCGGCGGCGGCGCTGGACGACTCGTCGAACAAGCTCCAGAAAGCGCTCTTCGACATGGTCTCCAAGGAATCCGCCGATGTCCCGCCGCCGCTCGCCATGGCTCTCCGCGACGTGACCAAGGAGGGCTGCCTGTGGAAGAGCGAGGTCGCGGAGACGACGGTGACGATCAAAGTGGATAACCTGTTGGTCCCCATCATGGCCATGACGCTGGGCGGCGGCTTCCAGGCCCATCCGCCCGCGCCGCCGGAAGGCGTCCCGCCGGCTGCGCCCGCCGAGCCGGCCCAGCCGAAGTGACGCGCGTCGCCGGGCGAAAACGGCGTCGGATTTTTCTTGACATCGCCGGCAGTGCGGCGCATACTAGGACGACGGTAAAGGGGCGGCCGGCACTTCGGGCGTCGGGCCTTGTCGAGCGTGTTCTGCGGCGGAGTCGGGCTTCGTGTCCGAGACACGGCAGGAACATGTCCGATGAGGCCCTTTTTTTCGGCGGGGCGTTCCTGATCAGGTTCCGGCGGCGGTTCTAGTGTTTAGTCGCGAAAATTGGCGTACCAATTTACGCGACTAAACACGGTCCAACGGAACGCATAACCCAATACAACGACGTGGCTTATCGCGGTCATGCTTACTTGCGGAAATAGGACGCCTATTTCCGCAAGTAAGCACTAGCAGCCCGTTGCTTCTCCGCAGGCGTCAGGAACTGCGCCAGGAACAGGCTCACAAACGCCATCTGCCAGGGACCGAGCAGGAAAATCGCGACCGCGCCGAGCATCAGCGCTGCCCACCCAACAACACGGTATTTCTCGAGCCGCACGACCCGATCGGCGTTCCGCCTCCACCGCCGGACCGAGCGCCACGCGCCCAGGACCAGGATGGCCGCCACCGTCAGATACGCGCAGAGAATGACATAGACGTACCCGGTCAGCCGGCCGCCCTTCACCTCGGCGAAGCCGGGCAGCGGCTGCCGGGTGAAGATGAAGAGCATCCCTGCCTCGCCCAGGTACGGCGCGTCCGTGGCGTTCGAAAGGATGCGCGCGCCGGCGAGCGTGCCGCTCGGCAGCGGCCAGCTCATGGCCAGCGCCTCGGCCGAAAGCGGCCAGGCCTGGTCGAACCGCCCGTTCGTCCGCGCCGCGGCGATGCCATACGCGCACGCTGACGTGCCGTGGCCGGCAATCACCGGACCGGAATCCACGTCGAAGTACCAGTCGCCGTGCTTATCCCCGCGCGGCCACTCGCGGAATCCCACCGCCCACAGACGATGCTGCCAGAAATGCTTCTCGCAGAGCGCATACCATCCGCGCGCGACGTCGGGCCATATTTCCGGCCCAAAAGTCGTCATGTACGAGTTGCTGCATCCGCGCGCCGGGCCGATGGGATGGCCGTTAAAAAAGTAGGCCAGATAGACCGGAAGTTGCGTCCCGGGATCGAGCCGGTCGCCGCTGAACCCGCGCAGCGCGCGACTGCAGAACGCCGAATGGTCCGTGCCCAGGACAGGGTCGGCGCGCTTGATCGCGGCGATTGCGCTCACGACGTCCCCCGGATAGCACTCGCCCGGGTAATCCTCCAGCAAGCCGGCGCGAGAGCGGTCAATCTCGGCGGAAAGCGTCTCGACCTGGTCCCGCAGCAGCGCCAGGTGGTTTGAGCTGCCGGTCAGCCTGGCGTGGCTCGTCGCGGCGCAGATGAGGAGCATGCGATAGAAGCAGTTCTCCTCATGAAGATAATTCGCGCCATAATGCTTCTTGACCCAGCCGGCCTGTCCTGGATCCGTGACGAGGTCGGCGGCGGCGTCAATCGCCTCGCGGGCGTACACCTTCGGCGCGACGCCGGCAGGATGCTCTTCCCAGTCCTTCTGCAGCGCCTCGGTGGCCAGAAGATAGAAGACCGAGCCGAACAGCGGCCACTCGGTGCCGGAGACGTTGGCCGTGCCGAGGCGTTCCGCGCGGCCGGAACTCATGCGCTCGCGCGCCCAGCGCGCATATTTCGGAGTCAGCGCGCGGTGCCAGCGCCAGGCGCACTGTGGAACGCCCGGCCCGCGCAGCGCCGGATCGGTGAAGTCGAAGAGCAGGATCACCACCGGCGCGACGAAAAAGTACAGCGCCAGCGCCACGATGATCGCGGCGTTGCCGTACACGCAGACCGTCGCCGGCCGCATCCGCGTCCCGCTCACAGCGTCCTCCATCCCCTCGCCCGGCTTTCATCGCGCGATAGGAGACGCAACCTTTCTACTCCGCACCGGAAATGGAGTCAAGGCGGCCGCGTCAACTCCCGGCGCCATCGCTTCCTCCTCGGCGTCCTGCGGCGGACCCCAGAACTCGGCGAGCGTCGGGCCGTCCCTTCGGCGGAGGTCGCGGAAGAAGAAGTTAAAAACCTCGTACGGCCACACCTTGCGCCCGATCCGATAGTACCAGCGGTGCGCGGCACGGACCTCGCGGTCCGGATACGTGAGCAGCCTCCAGAGCGCGCGCGGCCGCAGTTGAGCGGCCGCCTCGATGAACTTCATCCACAGCATCACGCGCCATGGCGCCATGTGCCGCGCGGCGAGCACCTGGTGCTTGTAGTCCCAGAGGCGCGCATCGGTCTGAATGACGCGGCGCGAGGACTCCAGCCGGTAATACGGCGTCCAGCGATGCGGCGTCGCGAACACGACCTGGATCTGGTCCGGATCGTACGAAATCAGCCGCCGCAGTCCGCGCAGGTAATCGCGGTCGGTCTCCTGCTCGAATCCGATCACCCAGGTGGCCAGCGAGAGAATTCCGTGGCGGCGGAGCAATTGGATCGCCAGTCGGTCGGTCTCGGGCGAAGCCCCTTTGCGGATCAGACGCAGGGTGTTCTCGTCGGTGTTCTCGATGCCGAGCAGCCAGCGCGCGACGCCGGCCTGCTTGTAGAGGTGGAGGATGTCCGCGTCGCGCACGATATCGCCGGCGCGCGTGGAGCCGACGAGCGTCACGCGCACCTTCTCGGCGATCAGCGCTTCGAGGAACGCGCGCCAGGCGGCGCGGTCGGCGGTCGGGTTCTCGTCGGCGAGGTTGAAAACTTCGACTCCGTGCGCGCGATGGAGCCAGGCGATCTCGGCGGCGAACCGGCGCGGATCGCGGTGCCGGTAACGCGTCCAGAACCCGCGCTGGCCACAGTAGTTACAGTGATGCGGGCAACCGCGGGAAAACTGCACGACCACCGCACGGCGGTCGCCCCAGTAGCTGTAACGGGCCGCGTCAATCAGCTCCCATCCGATGCGGAATGCGTCGAGGTCGCGGATGATCGGCGCCGGCGGTGCGGCGCGCGGCACGCCGTCGGTGCGGAACGCGATGCCGGGAATTCCGTCGAGCGGCGCGCCGGTCTCAAGAGCGCTGATGACGCGCAGGACCGTCGCTTCGCCTTCGCCGCGGACGATGAGGTCAATCTGCGGCTCCCCGGCCAGCACTTCGCGCCAGTGGTAAGTCGGGAAAACGCCGCCATAGATGATCCATGCCGCCGGCAGCGCGCGGCGCAGCGCGCGAGTGATCTCCGCCACGACCGGATGTCCCGCGGTCGAGCCGGAGTGCCCCATGAGAATCGCCGATGGCGCGAAGGCGGCGCACTGCGCCACGATCTCCGCCGTCGCCATCGGTCCGAACTCCGCGTCGAGCAGGCGCACCCTATGGCCCGCGTCAATCAAGGGCCCGCCGATCGCGAGCAATCCCAGCGGCGGCAAGTGCTCATGCGGGATGCGGCTGCCGATGGCCGGGTGCGGCGCGTTGATGAGCAGGATTCTCATAGTCGTACCCTCCTTTCTAAAAAGCGATGGAGAGAACCGACTGCATATCCGCCGCGGCGCGCATTGCCGCCTCGTCGTCGGGCTGAGGCAGTCCGCCGAACCGGCGTTTGCGTCGAAGGAAATCGGAGACGGCCTCGCGCAGATGTTCGCCGCCGAAGTCGGGCCATGCGACCGGCGTCACCCACAACTCCGCATACGCCGCCTGCCAGAGCAGGAAGTTGCTCAGCCGCATCTCGCCGCCGGTCCGGATGATCAGGTCGAGCGGCGGCATGTCCGGCTGATACAGGCATGCGCCGAGCGTTTCCTCCTTGATCTCGTCGGCGGAAATGTGCCCGGCAACCGCGCGCCGGACGAGGTGTCGGCAGGCGTCCACGACTTCCGCCCGGCCGCCGTAATTCACTGCGAGACAGAGCGTTAGCGCATCGCCGCCGCGCGTGGTCGCTATGGCCTGCCGCAGTTCGCTGCGAACCTCTTCGGGCAATCCGTCGAGCCGGCCGATTGCGCGAAGGCGGATGCCGTTGTCCCGCAACTCCTTACACTCGGCGCGGAGGAACCGGCGGATCAGCCGCCAGAGGAACCGCACTTCCACCGCCGGCCTGCGCCAGTTCTCCGTCGAGAAAGTGAACAGCGTCAGTTGCTCGATCCCCAGCCGCGCCGCCTCGCGGACCGTCCGCCGCACCGCAATGACGCCCATGCGGTGGCCGATGAGCCGCGACCGTCCGCGTTCCTGCGCCCAGCGGCCGTTGCCATCCATGATGATCCCGACGTGCCGCGGCATCGGCGGCGCCGATACCGTCACTTCATCGAACGCCTCGCAGTTTGGTTTCATGAGTGTTGCTCCGCGTCCTGCTCGGCCGGCCGCGCCGCGGCGAACGGGCACGGCGAGTGCACAAAGGACTTTGCTTGATAAAGCCAGCGGGCAATAAAAAAAGTTCCCGCCGCCAGGAGTCCGCATCCAAGGCGCATCGGCAGCGCCATCAGCGCCAGGGGCGCCTTCGCGCACGAGCATGCTTCCTCCGCATTCTGCGCCTTCATGAACTCCCTGGCGCCGCTCCGCAACCGGCACAACGGGCACTCCACATTCTCCGACATCATGCGCTCCTTTCCGTCCTGAAAAAAAGATACAGGCACTCGACCTGAGTTACCTGCGGATCTGAGTCCGCCGAATCGTCCTAGTCCTCGTCGTCGTCCTCGTCCTCGTCCTCGAACAGACGTTACAGAAGGCCGAGGACGAGACTAGAGCGTTCCTCTCGATGCTGTCATGGACGCTCGACATTCGAAATCATCCCTTCTTCGCTTTCTTCGGCGCGACAATGCTTTCCAGGTACGCCACGTAGTCCGTGAACGCCTTGGACCCCTTCGCGGTCAACGACATGGTCGTCTGCGGCTTGCGGCCGATGAACTTCTTCTCGATGCGGATATAGCCGGCCTCCTCGAGGACGCGCGCATGCACGCTCAGGTTGCCGTCGGTCATGCCCAGGGTTCCCTTCAACTCGGAGAACGTCATCGGCCCGGCCGCGGCGAGGCTCGACATGATGCCGAGCCGCGCGCGCTCGTGGATGAGCTTGTCAATGCCTTCCGGCGAGGGAATGGCGTCCATCGGTTCATTCCCCGAAGCGCGAGATCAGGTAGATTCCGAAGGCCACGTGCGCCAGGCCGAACGTCAGCGCGACCATCGCCAGGGCGGCCGGCGCGGCCCAGAAGAGCGTCACGATGCCGGCCGCGAAGAACACGCCGCCGAGCATCCCCGGCGCGCGGACGGAAAGGATGCCGGCCATCCAGAGGGCGACGCCGTAGAGCATCATCCAGGTCGGCGCGATCAGGCGCCACTGCGCGTTCCCGATCAGCGCCACGCTCAGGGCGGTCGCCGCGAGGAGCGCGGGGGCCATCGCATAGCCGGCCAGTTGCGCCAACCGCGACCATGCGTTCACGCCGCGCTTGCGGGCCAGGCGCAGCGTCAGAAGGACGTTGATCCCGATTCCGGCGATGGCGATCAGCGCCCACATCGCGACCAGCGCGCGGCAGTCCTCCGGCAGCAGGTTCGCCATCTCGGCGAAGTCGAGCGAGCGCATTTTCCAGTAACTGACGCCGCAGCCGATCAGCGCCAAGACGCCGCCGCAGACCGCCGCCTTGCCCGGAAGCGTCGTCATCCGCGTGGCGCTTTCCATGATGCGCCGGATCGTCGCCAGTTGTTCCACCGCCTCGTTCTCGTTCATTTCTCTCTCCTTCGCGAGCGCCGGCAACCGGCCCATTCCCTGCACACCCGCAGCCCCGGCGACCATCGCCTTTGTACCGCAAAGCACTTTACATCACCGTCTCTCCGTTGTCAAGTGCTCGGATGAAAAATTTTCCGGAGGCCTCCCGCAAGCTGAACCTTGCAGGCGAACCTGCGGCGATACTCGGCTAAGGTTGCGCGTTTCCCGGCGGGCCGGTAGCATGGTCATTGCCGCTGCCGAAGCGACAGACCGAAAGGATGGAACTGGTTCAAAGCAAGGAGTTCGTCATGCGCCTGATCATCGCCGCCGTATGGCTGACCCTGTGCGCCGGTTCGCTTGCGGCCGAGAACGCGCCGGAGTGGGCCGGCGAGAAGCGCGACCTCAATTCCGGCTCGTCGCGAGGGTCCGCGACGATCTCGGTGGACTCGCAGACCGTGACGCTGGGCGAGCCGTTTTCTGTGGACATCCGCTTCCTCAACAGTGGCGGCGGCGAGGAGTTCTACAACCCTTTCCTCGGCGTCCAGACGCCGCTGCCCGCCACGCTGGCGATCTTCAGCAGCGACCATAAGTACCTCGGCGACCTGATCGAGCGCGACGAGGCCTCGAGAACCGCGCTCCGCGCCGAGGACTGGACATTCGTGCCGTCGCTCTGTTACGTCGGCTGCGTCGAGCGGCTCACGGCCGGCTATATCCCCCCCACGGCCGAGAGCGCTTCCCGAACGCTGCCGCCGGGCGAATACTACGTGCAGGTGATCTATTTCAAAGGCTTCCTCGCACCGAACGCGGCAAGGCTCGAGCGCAGGCCGTTCGAGGACGAACAAAAGCTGCTCCGGCGGTTCGAGAAGGAGTTCGACCGCGCCGAGCTGTTCCGGTCGAATGCGGTGAAGATCCGGTTCGCCGCGAAGTAGCGGCGCAGAGAGCGTCACGCCGTGATCTTCATCCTGGCGCCGCAGCGGGTCATCAGGTCCACGAAACTCGGGAAGGTGATGCTGACGGCCTCGGCGGTGTCCACCTCGACGGGTTTTTCGGAGGCCAGCCCCGCGATGGCGCAGGCCATGACGACGCGATGGTCGGCGTGACCGGGCGCTTTTCCGCCGCGCAGTCCCACGCCGTGGACCACCAGGCCGTCCGGCAGTTCCTCCGCTTTTCCGCCGAGCGCGTTGACGACCTCGCGCATGACTCGGATGCGGTCGGTCTCCTTGATGCGCGCCTGCGGGACATTGAGCAGTTTCGTCGTCCCTTCGGCGAAGCAGGCGGTGACCGCGAGCGCCGGAAGCGCGTCGGGCGTGGCGTTGAGGTCCAGTTCAACGCCCTTCAAGGCGCGGCCGCGAATCCGAACGGCGCCGGGCAGCGCCTGCGTTTCCGCGCCCATCCTGCGGAGCATGTTCACCACCTCCTTGTCGCCCTGGGCGTCGTCCATGTCCAGGCCGCGCAGCGTGATCTCCGACCCGGTGAGCGCGGCGGCGCAGAGGAAGAAAGTCGCCGAGGAGAAGTCGCCCTGGATGCGCTGCTCGAACGCGGCGTATTCCTGCCCGCCGGGAATGCTGAACTCGCGCAGGTCCCGGTGCGTGACCCGGACGTTGAGCTTGCGCAGCCAGTCGAGCGTCATGAGGACGTACGGCTCCTCGTTGAGCTGCGTGGCGACGATCGTCGAATCCAGCCGGGCGAGCGGCGCGGCGATGAGCAGGCTGGTGAGGTATTGCGAAGTGGGGCACGCGAGGCTGGCCTGGCCGCCCTGGAGCGGACCGTGGACGAGGATCGGCGCGCAGCCGTTGCCGAGCATGCTCTCGACGCGCGCGCCGAGAGCGTTCAGGGCTCCGATCAGGTTCAGCGCGGTGCGGCGGCGGGTCTGGCGGTCGCCGGTGAGCACGTTCCATCCGTCCACCAGCGCGGCCATACCGAGGGCGATGTAGAGCGTGGTGCCGGAGTTCTCGACGTCAATTACGTTTTCGGCGATGCGGAGCTGCCCGGCGGCGCCCTGGACGGTCCAGGTTTCTCCTTCGGCGTGGATTTCCGCGCCGAGCGCCCGGCAGGCGCCCACGCAGGAGCGCGTGTCGGCGGAGTCGAGCGGATTCGAGATGACGCTTTTCCCGCGGGCGAGCGTCGCCAGGGTCAGCGCGCGGATCGTGTGCGACTTGGAGGCCGGGACGGTGACTTCGCCGGAGAGGACGGATTTTTCGGCGGTGAGGATCACGGTTCAGCCTCGCTTGACCAGCCGGTTCAGGGCGGATTCAACCTGGCGGACGTCCACGTCGGTGTCCTTGCAGGGGCCGTGAGGCCAGGAATTCAGGATGCCGATCACACGCTTCGGGAACGCGGCGCGGATTCCCTCGGAGAGCTCCTTGCTGCACGCGACCGCCAGGATAACGCGGACCTCCGGCGCGCGCGCGCGTTCGAGCGCTTCGCGTCCGCCGGAGGCGACGTGCACCCGCACGCCGATGCGCTCCGCCATGGCGCGCAGGTCCTTCATCTTGCACCGGCCGCAGCCCTTGCAGTTGCGGATCGCCTCTCTCACCGGCTCCTTGCAGGCCTGGTGCTGAAGGCAATGGGGCAGCAGGACCAGCACGTTCTCCGGCGGATATCGCCGCGAGGAGGTGCGGTTGCGAAGGCGATTGATCCAGATGACGGCATTCTGCAGCGCGGGCATGAGACCTGCTCCGGTTCAGGGATTCAAGTAAGTTACCAGCTTTTCAGGAAGATTCCAAGAGCGACGCGCGCGGCGCCGCCGGCCAAAGGCTACTTCGCCGGCGCGCCGGCCGACGGGGGCGGCGCGGGCGGCTCCGCCGCGCCGAAGACGTAGGCGCAGAAATCGTCCCAGGAGAACCGCAGGTCCTCGTCGGCGTTCGAGGGGCTGCTGCGCACCAGTTTCTCGAGGTTTTCGACGAGCTTCGAAGCCTGGCCCATAAAGCCCGCCTCGCCGGTAGCCGCGTGCAGGTCGCGCAGCAGGCCGATCGAGCGGGGCTCCTGGGCCGGCGCGGCTTTCAGTCTTGCGCCGAGGCCGTGCAGGTACGCGGCCGCGCGCGCGTCGCCGGTGGCGCGCAGGTAGTCGCGCAATCCCGGAATCCACTGGCCGGTCTCCTGGGGATCCTCGGGCATGCGGAACAGGTAATCGGCGCAATCGCCCGCGCGCTCGACCAGCACGGGGTCGTAACTCAGCGAGAGAAGCTCCACCAGGTTGTCCAGATACGCCATGCCGTCGGCGCCGGAGGTGGCGGGCCCGTAGTTCTTCGCCGCCTCCGCCCAGAGGAGCGCGGCGTCGCGGGCGACCAGATCGCCGCTGAGGTAGTACGCCAGCAGCGGCCCGAGGAGGCGCGCGTGGCGGTCGCTGACGCAGCAGGTGCTCTGCCAGTGCACGGGCGTCTTGTCATCCCCGAAGGCGCCGGCGATCTTGCGCCGGCGCGGATCGGCCAGCGCGGCGAGCGCCGGGGTGGAATCGTTGCACAGGTCCATCCCGAGCACGTGCCGGAGGTTCCTCTGCGCGGCGATGAAGATCTCCGGCCGGCCGGTCTGCAGGTAAAGCAGCCAGAGCGCGCCGGGCAGGTCTTCGGTGGCGCCCATCCAGTAGTTGCGCAGGCCCCAGCGCTGCTCCTCCGGCAGCCAATGGCGCCGCACGTCCATGTAGTTGAAATCGCCGTCGGCGGGGAAGCGGTTCTCCGCGGCGAGCAGGCGCGCGAGCATCGTGGCGGCGCGGTCGGCGCGCGGGGCCGACAACATTTCCCGCAGCACGCCCGACGCGGCGAGGCTTTGCGCGTCCTGCACGGCGCAGGGGCACAGCTCGAAGGCGCGCGCGATCTCGCCGACCTCGGCCGGGTCCAGCGGACCCTTCACGAACGTATAGAGCATGTCGTAGGTCAACGTGATGCCGGCGGGATCGGAAATATCCATGTTGCGGACCGCGTCGAAATCGAACAACCCGTCGCGGTCCTTCAAGCCGGAGGCGTAGGCGGCCGGCACGCTCAGGTCCAGCAGCGATCCGGTGGTGGCAAAGCCGAGCTCGCCGACCGTGGTGCGGTCCACGTCCGCCTTCAGGCTGCGGGATCTTTCGTCGCCGTGCGGCGGCCAGAAATGGACGATGGCGCGGCTCTCCGGAGTCAGCTCGATTTCCTTCGGGTGGAGCTCGTTCATGTCGCGCAGGTCCACGGCGAAACCGCGATCCCGCGCGACTCCGGCGGCCCAGTTCTGCGCGCGCGCCGGATGAAGGTCCACCGCCGGCGGCTGCGCGACGCTCCGAAGAAGGACGGTGTCCGTCGCGAACTTCTGGAGATAGACTGCGCCGGTCTGCTCGATGGGCTTGCGGAAAACCTCGGGGGTTCCGAAGACGGCGTCGAAGCCCATGTGGAAGTCCATGCGCTCCGAGATGCCGATATCGCTCGGCTGACCGTGCCAGGTGCGCTCGTTGAAGACGAAACTGCATTGGACGCGCAGGAACGGCTCTCCCAGGTACGCCGTTATGCGCAGCACGCAGCGCCCGGCGTCCTTCGCCCCGGGCCGGTCGGCGGGCAGCAGCCGGCCTTCCACGCGCAGCACCAGGCGCAGCTCGTTGTACTCCTCCAGCTCCACGCGCACCTTCGGATCATTGGCCAGGCGGTACACGGTGCCGTACGAGTCCACCAGGTACGGGCCGGAGCCGCCGACCTCGGAGTTCAGAATCTGCCCGTCCGAGCCATAGTGGCCGTTGCCCGTCACGTCCACCCAGGTGTTTTCGATGCCGGAGTAGTGTTTGTAATTGACGTTGAAGTACAGCGCGCCGGTGTTCACCCACCAGGCGTCGCCCGTGTCGGTGACCCAGGCATCGGCGACCGCGTCGGAGCGCATCCCCTCGATGCTCCGGGTGAAGCCGCGGATGGCTGCGGCGGTCACCTCCGGCCCGTATTCGAGCGTGAAGCGCTCGCCGCCCTTGCGCGCGATATCGGCTTGGAAATCCAGCCCCAGCCAACGGATGCTTCCGTCGGTCGGCCAGCGGGCGCGCACCTGCGCGCGACAGGGGACTTCCTGGCCGTCCGGTCCGAGCAGCCGGGCGTTGTCCGGGGAATAGATCGCTCCCATGGGAAGCGCCACGCCGGCGGTCATCGGCCATGACGCGGCCGCCTTCGCTTTGACCGGAATGGGCTGGACGAGGATGCCGAGCTTGCCGTCCCGCTGCGGAATCGCCGCGGTCGCGGGCTTCTTCACGGCGGCCTCGGCGCGCTCCAGGACCGTCCCTTCCTTGTCCACCAGGTCCGTATGGAGCGCGAAATCGCCGGGCGGCAGGCCGGCGACGTTCAGGATGAGGCTGACGCGCTCTCCGCGGACCGGGATGATCGCCGGCGCCGGGACGAATTTTTCCTGCGCCTCATCGTTTGCCTCCAGGCGCACCCGCAGGTTGGTTTTGGCCAGGTCCGTGGAGCCCGGCTTGATGCGCACGACGGCGCGGAGCGTCTTGTCCGGCGCGCCGACGGCCGCATCCAGCACGTAGAGCGTCAGGCGCGGAGCGACAGTCTGGGCGTCGTACGCGGCGCGCTGCCCGAAGTATAACGTGCCCCAGGCTGCGGGATTCGCGCGGTTGCCCATCGTGGCGCTCCAGGAACATCGCTCGCCGGTGGCGGCGATGTCGCGGCAGAAATTGATCCGCCACGACGCGCCCTGCGGCGACTCCTTCACGCCGAGGCTCGCGAACGGAATCGCCAGTTCCGCGATCCAGCCTTCCGCCGTGCGCGAGGTCTGCACATCCCATTCCGGCGACCATTGGACGCCCTCGCGCAGGCTCTTCTGGTATCGTGAGCCGTTCGGATCCACGGCAAAAAGGAAGGAGTCCTTCTCCAGCGCCGGGACCGAAATCCACACCTGCGCGTTCTCCTCGCTCCAGACGTCTTTCAGCGGCTGCTTGACCAACGGCACTTGGGCGATGGCCGGCTCATGGCAGTCGAAGCTGATGTAAAGGTTCTTGTCGTCGCGGCAGACGCGCACGCTGGTCGCGCGCGAGGGAATTCCGTCGGGCATGTCGGACTCGATGGCCTCCTCGGTGCAGCGGGTCCAGCACGGCTCGGTCAATGTCCCGTCCAATGTCGGCGGCTTCACGACCGGGGCGGCGGCGACTCGATCTTGGGTGGCCGGGACACGGGAGAATTTGCGGTCGAGGACGAACGGCGAGGAGCTTTGCGCCGGAGCCGCCGGAATGCGCAGGACCGCGGACAGGGCCAGCGCGGCGCAGGCCAGGATGGTCGCCCTGCGGCGCCCCATGCGCGCACGCTTGGTTTCCGCCATCCGCATGGCCGGTCGCTCCTTCTGCAAGCACCTCAACTAATACAGCTTGCGACGGCCGGTGTCAAGCATTTTATCGCTTGGGCGCTGCGCGGCGGACCGTCAGGGACTCTCGGCGGGGAGGGTTTGCGGGACGCGCCGGATTACGCCGCCCATTTTCCGTATGGCGCCGAAATGCCTGGGGGCGATGCGCACGGACATCCGCACGACCTCTTCGCCGTAGTCGCGCGAAAGCACCTCCGCGTGCTCGGCCAGGAACGCCTGGAGCTTGCCCGCGCCCGGCGGCATCGTCAGGGCGACCTTGACCGCGTTCCGGTCGAGGATGGCGCGGATGCGCACGCAGAGCGCCTCGATGCCCGCGCCGGTGGCCGCGGAGATCATCACCGCGCCGTCGAACCGGCGCCGCAGCACCGGCAGGTGGGCCTCTTCCTCGATCAAGTCCACCTTGTTGCCGACGCAGAGGATCGCATGGTCCGCGCAGCCGATCTGGCGCAGCACGTCCATCACCGCATCCATCTGCTGTTCCGCCTGGGGCGAGCTGACATCCACCACGTGCAGCAACAGGTCGGCCTGGCGCGCCTCCTCGAGCGTGGCATGGAACGACGCGACCAGTTGATGCGGCAGGTGGCGGATGAAGCCGACCGTGTCGCTCAGCAGGATCTTGCGGCCCTCGCCGAGGTCGCAGGCGCGGGTGCGCGTGTCGAGCGTGGAGAAGAGCTTGTCGTCGGCGAGGACGCCGGCGCCGGTGAGCGCGTTCATCAGGGTGGACTTGCCGGCGTTCGTGTAGCCGACGAGGCAGGCGGTGATCTCGTCGTTGCGCGAGGCCGCCTCGAGCGCGCGCCGCCGGCCGGTGTGTTCGATGCGGCGCTTCAGGTCCTCAATGCGCCGGCGGACCAGGCGGCGGTCGGTTTCGATCTGGCGCTCGCCGGGCCCGCGCATGCCGATGCCGCCCTCGACCCGTTCGAGGTGCGTCCACATGCGCCGCAGCCGCGGGAAGGCGTACTCGAGCTGCGCCAGCTCCACCTGGTCGCACGCTTCGGAGGTGCGCGCGCCGCGCGCGAAGATGTCGAGGATCAGCTCCGTGCGGTCAATGACCTTGCGGTCGGTGATCTGTTCCAGGTTGCGGACCTGCGCCGCACTGAGGTCCACGTCCATGATGACGACGTCGGCATTCTGGACGCGGCAGAGCTCGGCGAGTTCCTCGACCTTGCCCTTGCCGAGGTAGGTGGCGCCGTCGGGCAGGCGGCGGTGCTGGACCATTTCGGCGATGACGACCGCGTGGGCCGTCGCGGCGAGGCGGCGTATTTCTTCGAGCGATTCCAGCGCGACCGTGGCGCTCTCGGTCGAAGCGCCCACCAGCACGGCCCGCTCGGCCGCCACGGCCAGTTCGATGCGTTTCAGTTCCACGTCGCTTGCGGGCAAACCTCCATGTCTTACTGCAAGTCACTGCGGCGCTGAATCTTATGATGACACAGCAACCCGCCGCTCAGCGTCGTTCCTTCGCTGCGCTTGCGTTATTCACTATAGCAAGCGTGTGCGGGGCGCGTCAAACGCCTGAAGCCAGGCGCTCACGACTGCGGCTTCGTCTCCCAACCGCCGCCGAGCGCCTTATAGAGGGCGATCAGGTCCGTGGCGATGGCCAGGTTGCTCTGCGCGAGCGCGTCCTGAGAGGACAGCAGCGCTTGCTCCGCCACGATCACGTTGAGAAAATCAGTCAGCCCCTGCTTGTAAAGCTGCGTAGCCAGGTCCACCGACTTGGTGTTGGCTTTGACGGCCTGGTCGAGCAACTGCCGGTGCTGCTGCTCCAGCGCGAACGCTACCAGCGAGTTCTCCACGTCCTGCAGCGCGCCCAGCACGGCTTTCTGGTAAGCCAGGAACGCCTGCTGCTGCAGAGCCTCCTGCAACTGGACGTTCGCCTCGATCCGGCCGGCGGTGAAGATCGGCCAGGTGACCGACGGTCCCAGGGACCAGAGGGAGTTTTCGGAGCGGAGCAGCGATCGGGCCCGGTCGCTCTCGTAGCCGTACGCGCCGGTCAGCGAAAACTGCGGGTACCATACGGAGACGGCGACGCCGATTTGCGCAGTGGCGGCGTGGACCAGTTCCTCGCTCTGGCGGACGTCCGGCCGGCGCTCGAGCAGGGCCGAGGGCAGCCCGACGGGCACTTGCGCCGGCGCCTGCGGGATCGGGCCGGGCGCGGAGAGTTCCTCCTTGAGCGCCGCGGGCGGCCGCGCGAGGAGCACGCTCAGGGCGTAGATGGTCTGCCGCTCGCTGGTCTCCAGGGGCGGAATGGACGCCTCGGTGGTGGCCACGAGCGCGTCCGCGTTGGCCACGTCGAGGTTGGTGGTGAGTCCGGCCTTGAACTTCTGGCGGGTCAACTCCGCGGTATTCTGCTGCGCCTTGAGATTGTCTTTGGCGATCTGGATGCGCTGCTGGAAGGCGCGCAGGTCCGCGTAGTCGGTCGCCACCTCCGCGGCCACCGTGATCTGCACGTCGCGCAGGTTCCAGATCGCGGCGTCAATGTTGGCGTCGGCGGACTCGATGTTGCGGCGGACGCCGCCGAAGATATCCAGCTCCCACGTGGCGTCGAGGCCGGCCTGGAAGAAATCTGCCGCTTGACCGGTGCCGCCGGCGCCGCGGCCGGTGGCGCCGCGCGTGTACGATCCGGTGCCGTTCACGGTCGGCCAGAATGCCGACGCCGTCACGGTGCGCGTCGCGCGCGCCTGCCACAGCGCCGCTACGGCCGTGCGCAGATCCAGGTTCGCCTTGAGCGCGTCACCCACCAGTTGGGTCAGCTTCGGATCGTTCAGTACGCTCCACCATTCGCTGATGCGGGGCGTCTCGGTCGTCGCGACGCTCGTCTGGGCGGGCGCGGCCACGGTGGTGCCGTCCCAGCCGGCAGGGAGTTCGGTCTCCGTCTTCGTCGGGTGATAGTCCGGCCCGACCGTGCAGCCGGCGATGAGCAGCGCCGGCGCGCCGAGGAGGCCCGCGGACAGCCAGGTGCAACGGCGCAGTTTGCGCAGAATTCCCGCAGCCAAGATTCCCATGACTCCCATTCCTCTCAGTCCAGGTTGCTCACTCATAGCGCAGCGCGTCAATCGGGTCGAGGCGCGAGGCCTTCCACGCCGGGTAGAACCCGAAGGAGACGCCGACGCTGAAGGAGACGAAGACCGCCGCCACAATCGCGGCGACGGAGAGTTCGGTCGGCCAGTGCAGGAGCTTGGTCACCATGTACGAACTGCCCAATCCCATCCCGATTCCGACCACGCCGCCGCTGAAGCACAGCAGGACCGCCTCGGTGAGGAACTGCCAGAGGATATCGCGCGGGCGGGCGCCGACAGCCATGCGCAGGCCGATCTCTCGGGTCCGCTCGGTGACGGAGACGAGCATAATGTTCATGATCCCCACGCCGCCCACGACGAGCGATATCAGCGCCACGCACAACAGCAGCGTGCCCATCAGCGTGGTCGTGGAGCTCAGCGCCTTGGTGATTTCGGTCATGTCGCGGATGCGGAAATCGTCCGGGTTGTCCGTCTTGACGCGGTGCCGCTCGCGAAGCAGGTCGGTGATCTGGCTGATCGCCTGCGGGATGGCCTCCGAGCTCTGGGCCGCGACCAGGATCTGGCTCAGGTTGATGAAGCGCACGGACAGGGGCGTATCGGCCGCCTCCGAGGCCGAGGGCGCCGGGTACAGGGCGTCGGTCTCCACGCCGGCCGAGGTCGGGTAGATCTGGTCGAGCGTGCTGGTGGTGGTGATCGTGGTCGTCACGGTCGGGGCGTGGCTGGCGTTCGCGCCGGTCACGCGGAACTTGATCGAAGTCCAGGGCGCCAGCAGGATATCGTCCTGGTCCCAGCCCATCATATTGGCGCCCTTTTTCGAGAGGACGCCGACGACTTTGAACATGACCGGACCGACGCGGATCTCCTTGCCCACGGGCGACTGGTCCTGGAAGAGCTCGTGCACGAGCGTCTGCCCGACCACGCAGACCTCGGCGGCGTTGCGGACGTCGGCGTCGGTGAAGCATTCGCCCTCGGCCAGGTGGGACCAGTTGCGCACGTCGAGAAATTCGGGCGTGGTGCCGTACATCTGCTGCGGCTGCCAGTTCTGGTTGCCGTAAATGATCTGCGCGCCGGCCCAGACGATCGGCGCGGCGACGGTGATCGCGGGGCACTCGCGGACGATGGCGTCGCAGTCGCCGGGCGTGAGGTTCATCGAGCTGCCGGCGCCCTGCCGGATGCCGGCGACGTTGGGCTGGCCGGGCATCACCAGCAGCGTGTTGGCGCCCATGTTCTCGATGATTCTCTTCATGGAGCTCGAAGAGCCCTTGCCGATCTCGACCATCGTGATCACCGCGGCGATGCCGATGACGATGCCGAGCGTCGTGAGCGCCGCGCGCATGATATTGCGGCTCAGCGCCTTGGTGGCCGTCCGGAAGGTATGTTGATGCCTCATGCGGAACCTCCTGTTCCCGTCGCCGCGCCGTCGCCGGCGGCGGCCGACGCGGCGGAGGCGGCCCCGTCGCTGCCGATGACGCCATCGCGGATGCGGATAATGCGCTTCGCGTGTTCCGCCACGCCCGGATCGTGCGTCACCAGCAGGATCGTAATGCCCTGTTCGCGGTTCAACTCTTCGAACATGCGCAGGATCTCCACGCTGCTCCTGGAGTCCAGGTTCCCGGTCGGCTCGTCGGCGAGGAGGAACTGCGGGCGGTTGATCAGCGCGCGCGCGATGGCCACGCGCTGCTGCTGCCCGCCGGAGAGCTGCGAGGGTTCATGGTCCATGCGGTCGCCGAGGCCCACGCGCGTGAGCAGCTCCGACGCGCGCTGGCGCCGCTCCGATTCGGTGCCGGAGTCGGCCGAGTAGCCGATCGGCATCATCACGTTCTCCAGCGCGCTCGTCCGCGAGAGCAGGTTGAAAGTCTGGAAGACGAAGCCGATCATGCGGTTGCGCAAGTCCGCGCGCTCATTGGCGGAGGCCTCGGAGATCTCGTTGCCGTCCAGCCAGTACTTGCCCGAGGTGGGGTGGTCCAGGCAGCCGATGATGTTCATCAAGGTGCTCTTCCCCGAGCCGCTGACGCCCATGAGGGCGACCAGCTCGCTGCGGTCAATGGACAGCGTGATCCCCTTCAACACCGGCAGGTCAATCTCGCCGAGGTGATAGGTCTTGTAGACGTCCTGGAGTCTGAGCAATTCCATGGTGCGATCCTTTGCTGGACGCTCCCGCCGGCCGCCGACGGTCCGCGCGGACTACCTCTTGCGCGCCGGCAACTGCGGCGTGAACGGATTGGTGTTTGCGTTCGTAGCCTGCTGGACGGCCCCCGGCGTTATATCGCCGGTGATGACCTCGAGGCCTTCCTCGATCCCGTCGCCGGTGACCTCCGTGTTGAGGCCGTCGGTCATGCCCACCTTCACCGAGATCGGCTTCACGTATTCGCCGTCAACCACCCAGACTCTGGCGCGCGTCCGGCGCGTACCGGAGGCCTTGGCCTGCTGGCCGCTGTCGGCCCCGTCCTTCGCCGTCTGCGCCTGCGCGTCGGCCCCGGAAGCGTCGGACTCCCGGCCCTTGCCGGCTCCGGCGCCGGCGCCGCGGGCGAACGGGCCTCTCTGCACGGGCGTCGGCGTCCAGCGCAGCGCGGCGTTGGGGATCATCAGCGTCTTTTCTTTCCGGCCCGTCTCGAACCACGCGTTGGCCGTGAGATAAGGCAGCAGCTTGCCGGCGCTGTTGTCGGTGGTGACCTCCACGGTGTAGGTCACCACGTTCGAGGTCATCGTGGCGTTCAGCCGCACTCGGTTCACGGCCCCGTCGAAGGTCTGATTCGGAAAGGCGTCCACCGTGAACTTGACCGGTTGCCCCTGGTAGATGCCGCCGACGTCCGCCTCGTTCACCGCCGCCCAGATCTCCAGTTTCGTGAGGTCCTTGGCGATCAGGAACAGGCTCGGCGAACTCAAGCTGCTGACCACGGTCTCGCCGATATTGACGCGCCGGTCAATGATGGTGCCTTTGACGGGCGATTTGATCGTGCAGTAGGCCAGGTTGGTCTTGCATTGGTCCAGAGCGGCCTTGTCCTGAGCCACGGTGGCTTCGGCCACCTTGATGTTGGCGATGTCCTCCTCCACGTTGGCCTTGGCCGTTTCCCAGGTGGCCTTATACTGGTCGTAAGTCGTATCGGCGAGCGCGCCGGTCTTGGTGTTCCAGAGCGCCTGCGCCCGGTTCCAGTCGTTCGTGGCCTGTTCGAGCACCGCCTTCTTCATCTCCAGGTCCGCCTGCGTTCTCGGCACGGCCGCCTCGGCTTGGTCCAGCGTCGCCTGGGCCGAGTCCAGGGCGGCTTGATAGATCCGGGGGTCAATGTTCGCGAGGATTGTTCCCTCCGACACCACCGAATCGTAGTCCACCGGCTTGCCGTTCGCGTCCGTGCCGAAGGAGAGGATGACGCCGGCGACCTGCGCGCCGACGTCCACCACCTCGATCGGCTCGATCGTCCCGGTCGCAGAGACCGTCGAGACGATGTCGCCGCGCGCGACCGCCGCGAGCCTGAATTTCACGGTGGTCTCGGCCTCATGATGGGTGTACCAGTACACTCCGGCTCCGGCGCCGCCGACCAGGATGACGATCAGGACGATCACGATGGCTTTTCCCATGGGTTCACCTATCGCTCCAAAGTTTGGACGCCTTGCAGGCGGCGCGCGCCGCCGGCGTCGGCGTTATAAGCTTTCAGATGGTCATCCAGTTGATCCAGCAGTCGAGCGAGCGTGGCCTGCTGCCGCACGGTCAGGCCTCGCATGAGCGCCTGGATCTCGCCGGCGTGCACGGCCAGCACGCGCTCGATCACCGCGCGGCCTTCATCCGTCAGCCGGACGCGCCGCACGCGCAAATCCTCCTCCTCTTTGCTCCGCGCGACCAGGCCTTCGCGCTCGAGGCGGTCCACCACGCCGGTGACGCTGGGCGGCTGGATAAAGAGCCGCTCGCCCAGGTCGCGCAGCCGCATCCCGCCGGCGGCGCCTTCCTGCTCGGACCGGTGCAGCACGATCAGCACCGCCCACTGCGGCCGGCTGATGCCGAAACGGGCGAAATACGGCTCCATCGCCTTCTTCAGCGACCCGAAGGCGCGCAGCAAGGACCGATGGGCATGCTCCGCGGGCTGCATTTTTATCGCACCCATGGCAACTCCATCCTCTGATTCCTCTGGCTTGGCGCCGCTGGCCTGATACTTCGTTTGCTAACTAACCAATATTACACGTTCAGTTGCGCCGTGTCAAGTCAATGCGCTAAGGAGTTTCCGGACCGGCGGTTACACGTGGAACACTTTCCCGGAATCGGGCGGTTCGTGGAGGTATCGGGCCAGCAGCGCCAGCGTGCCCTCCAGGCCGCCGGCCAGGTCCACGTCCAGCGCGTTGACCCGGTCGGCGTTGCGGTCGAGCCAGCTCCGCGCGATCTGCAATTCCTCGCGCTCCGACTCGGCCTCCGGCTGGCCCGCCGGCTTTTTCGGTCCAAAGAAGAATTCCATGAGCAGCGGCCGGACCCGCGCAAGCGCCTCCTCGCGCGGGAGCTTCACCCGGCGCATCGCGCGGTTGCCGTCGAGCAGGAAGATCTCCACCTCCGCGGCGTCCGGCGCGGACAGCATCAGCAGGACACGGCGCGCAGGCCCTTTCGACGCTTCCGGCCGGTCATGCACGTCGAACTGGATATTGATCGCCGGCTGGAGCGCGCGGATCGCGCGCTGTTCCGCGAGCAGCGCGGCCAGCTCGGAGCCGGTCTCCTCGATCTCGACGCGCGAGAGCGCCTCGAGGATGCGCTCGGTTTTCTCGTCGCGCCCGATCCGCGGGCGGAAGTAGCGCTGCACGCGCGCGCGGAGGTTCGAGGCTTTCCCGACGTAGAGCGCCGTGCCGTTCGCGTCGCGCATGATGTAGATGCCCGGAGACTCCGGCAGCCCGGCGATGAAGCCGCGGTCGAACTCGAAGCCGGAGAAGTCCGCCTCGATCTTCTTCGGGTGCTGGAGCTCCGTCCAGCCCTCCGGCTCGCCGAGACCGAAACTCTCCTTGCGGGCCAGCATGGCCGCAAGCATCTCCGCCGTCGCGCGGGCCGTGGCGGCGGCGCCGGCGACCTCGCGCGCGGGCAGGCCCAGCCGCGCGGCGAGCGCCTCGCGCGAATCCGTCTTCAGCCCCGGCGCGCGTTTCCCCAGCCGCTCGAGCGACAGCGGCTGCGGCGTCTCGCCCGGCTCTGCGATCGCGCGCGCCACGGCGGACTGAAATCCGCCGATGCGGTACGCGACCACGACGGAACCGCGCGCGAAGTCGGCGGCCTGCTGCACCGCCGCCGGCAGCGGCGGCCCGGTGAGCACCGCCTTCCTGATCTGCGGCGGAAGAACCAGGTCCGGCGGCCACGGGTCGTCCGGCCGGATGGCCGAGCTGATTGTCTGTCCCGCGCGGCCGGCCGCGTCCACGCGCAAGGCGGCCCAGGCGATGAAATAATGCCGCGCGCCGGCGGCGACCTCGGTCGCCTCGATCACCGTGTAGTCCGAACCGGCGGCCGCCGCAGGTCCGGAGCGGTTCGCGCGCCACCTTCCATCGGGGCCGAGGACCAGGCGCGGGTCGCCGGAGAGCACGTTGCCGATCAGGCGCGCGCAGAGCAGCGGCGGCGCCGACATGGGTGCGAGAAAGACGCCCGCCAGTTCCTGGGCCTCAACGCCGTCCGCGCCCCGGGCGGCGACGTAGGCGGCGATCTTGTCCACGATGGAGCGGTTCACGTTGCGCGCAAAGCCTCCAACAGGCATTGCAGGTCCGGCGGGAGCGGCGCTTCGATCGCCACCGGGCTGCCGGTGACCGGGTGGTTGAAGCGGATTCGATGGGCGTGGAGCGCCTGGCGGCTCAGCAGCAGGCGGTCCTCCTCGCCCGGCGGTATCGGCCCGAGTTCGGAGCGCCGCAGTTCGGCGCGCAGGCCGTAGCGCTTGTCGCAGAGGACCGGGTGGCCGATGGCCTGCAGGTGCACGCGGATCTGGTGCATGCGGCCGGTGAACAGGCGGCAGCGCAGGAAGGTGAAGCCGCGGAAGCGCTCGAGCACCTGGTAGCCGGTGCGGCTGGTCTGGCCGCCGGGATGCACGGTGACCTGCGCCTGGTCGCGCGGCGTGTCCGGCTGCCGCCCGATGGGCAGGTCAATCACGCCGGAGTCCTGCTCCAGGGCGCCCTCGGCGATCGTGAGGTACTCCTTGACGACCTTCGTCCGCTCGAAGACCAGCGGCGAGGCGCGGTCGTGCCGGCGCATCTTGTAGGCGATGAGCACGCCGCTCGTCTCGCGGTCTATGCGGTGCGCCAGCCGCGGGATGATGTCCTTCTCCGGGTCGTGCAGGTCCCGGTAACGCAGGTGGAGCGCGTTGATGAGCGTGTCGTAGCGGTGGCGGCCGGCCGGATGGACGACCAGGTGCGGCGGCTTGTTGAGGATAATGAGCAGGTCGTCCTCGTAGAGGATCTCCAGCGGGATCTCGGCGATGCGGTACGCGGCCTCCGGCGGCGGCGGGAGCGGCAGGCGGATTTCCTCGCCGAGCTTGACGCGGTACGAGCAATCGAGGCGGACTCCGCCGGCGGTGATCTGGCGCTCGGCGATCAATTCCTGCACCTTCGTCCTCGAGCGCCAGTGCAGGCGCATCTTCAGAAACTGGTCGAGGCGCATCCGGGCCTGGTCGGGGTAGACGTGGAAGAGCTCCGCCTCCTGCGGCACGATCAGCTTGTCGGGCGGCTTGCGGAGGGCGCGGCGCGGCCGCTTGCGGCGCTTGGACGAATGCTCAGGGCCGGCCTGAGCGGCGTCGAACGGGCGGCGCTTGGGTTTCAAGGAGGCGTTCTCCGGCGCGGACTTTCCCATGGGGACGGAGCATACCGACGCGCGGCTCCAGCGTCAAGATGACTTAACCAAGCGTCGAAAACGCCGATGATACCTAAGAGCCGCCCTGCCCGCGCCCGGATGGCGGGAATATTGACACTCAGCGACGACCGTGTTACGTTGCAGACGGCACTCCAGAGGCCGGGAACCGGCGCCGCTGACAGACGGAGGAGATGATGACCGGGGAGCAACATCGCGATGCGCCCTGCGCTGAAAGTTACGCACTCGAGAAGATCCTCAAAGAAGTCAGCGATATCGTCAGCCTGCTCGAAGACGCCCAGAAGGTGATGAACGAGCTGGTCCGGCTGACGACGCGCCTCCTGAAGGTGGGCAATTGCTCGCTGGTGCTCATCGAGCCGGGGACGGACGTGCTGCGCATTCACGCCTCGTACGGGCTGGACCCGGAGATCGTGCGGAGCTGGCGCGCGCGCATCGGCGAGGGGATCAGCGGCTGGGTCGCGCAGAACGGCAAGCCGCTGCTGATCGAGAACGTCGAGACGCACCCGCTCTTCCAGCGCAAGAGCCTGCAGCGCTACAGCACCAAGTCGCTGCTCTCGGTGCCGCTGATCTACCAGAAGCGCGTGCTCGGCGTGCTGAACGTCAACAACCGCAACGACGCGGGCATTTTCACGCAGTCGGACGAACTGCTCCTCTCGACGCTGGCGAACTTCATCGTGATCGCGATCGAGAAGTCCTGGATGCGCGCGAAGATCCTCGAGGCGGAGCACCATGAGGCGGACCTGCGCGTGGCGCGCGAGATCCAGGAGCAGGTCCTGCCCGCACAACTGCCGAGCCGGGAACGGTGGGAATTCGCCGCGCGCAATCTCCCCGCGCGCTGGATCGCCGGCGACTTCTTCGACGCGATCCCCGTGGCGGACGACCGGACCTGCGTGGTGATCGGCGATGTCTGCGGCAAAGGCGTGCCCGCCGCGCTCTACATGGCCCGCGTCATGGCGTACTGCCGCGTGGTCAGCCAGGTGCGCCGCACCGCCGGCGGCATCCTTGCGTTCGTCAACGACCTGCTCGCCTCCGAGTGGACCGATCTCACGTTCGTGACCGCGCTGGCATGCGTCTTCGACAACCGAAGCGGCCGGATCACCTTCTGCTCGGCGGGGCACCCGATGCCGTTCCGGCTCCGCGAATCCACCGGCGAGGTCACCGTCGTCGAGGCCGGCCATGGGCTGCCGCTGGGCATCGAGAGCGGCTCGACCTTCGAGGACGTGGGCATCGAGGCGGAGCCCGGCGACGCCTTCGTCCTCTACACCGATGGCATCACCGAGGCGAAGAACACCCACGGCGAGCTCTTCCACGAAAAACGCCTCCGGGAGGTGCTGCAGGGCCATCGCGGCCGGCCCGAAGCTCTGACCGATAGCATCCTGACGGCCGTGCAGACTTTCGCCGGCCGCGAGCCGCAGTCCGATGACTTAACGCTGGTCACGATCAAACACACGTGAACGCCGGATGCCGACCGCACATGGACGAATGAGAAGCGAGGCGGACTGGGCCGGAGCGGCGCGCGCCGCTTCGCGCTGCGCGGGGATTCTCTGTCTCCTGGCGGCCCTTGCCGGCTGCGGCGGGACCACTCAGGTCCAGGTGGATCGGCAGGTTGAGCCACTGGCGCAACCGGCGGAATGGGTGGTCATGGTCCTTCCGCTGGACGATTCGGGCGCGAGAAAGACGAACGAGGAGTACGCCGTCTACGGACGCACGGGCGCGCAGGGCAGCGGGGCGATGTTCGCGCGCGCCATTTCGCGGGCGGTCGGCGCGAGCGGCCGGTTCCGCAGCGTTGACGATACGGCGATCCGCAACCTGATGCTCGACCAGAAACTCACCGAAGCGGAATTCGCCGTCCTGGACGACCGGCGCGCCGGCGAACTGGGCCGCAAGCTCGGCGCAAACCTGGTCGTGCGCGGCAAGGTCGCCGCGTTCGAAAGGTCCTGGCTGCTCTTCATGCCCAAGACGACGGTGCGCCTGGAACTGCGCGGCCTCGACCCGGCCACGGGCGAGACGATCTGGAGCGCCGTCATCGGCGTCTCATCCATGTCGCGCTCCGAAACGAGCCTGGTCTCCGCCATTGCCGACGACGCCCTCCGCGCCATCGCCGAAGGGGTCGGCGCGCCCCTTTAGGCCGGCCGAACGCCCCTTGTTTTTTTCTTGACATGCGCCCCCGGCCGTCCTATCATTGACGACAGAGCCGCAGGCGGAGCGAAAGGGGCAAAAACCGCCGCCGGCGAGCGGGCGAACGACATCCGTGGGCTTGGCGATCAGGAGGGGAGCCCGATGGAGATCACGGACGTTCGAATCCGGCTGATCGAGGATAAAACGGAACGTCTGCGCGCCTTCTGCACCATGACGCTCGACCGGGAGTTCGTGGTACGCGACATCAAGATCATTGACGGGGCGAAGGGCTTGTTCGTCGCAATGCCCAGCCGCAAGCTGGCGGACCACTGTCTGAAGTGCCACAGCAAGAACCACTTGCGCGCGAAGTTCTGCAACGAGTGCGGGGCCCGGCTACCGGGCAAGCGCGCGCCCGACCCGACTGAGGCGAGCGGCAAACTCCACGTGGACGTCGCCCACCCGATCAACAGCGAGTGCCGCGCGCGGTTCCAGAAGGTGCTCCTCGACGCGTTCCACGCCGAGGTGGAAAAAGCGAAGACGCCCGGTTACGTCCCGCCCGACCTGCATGAGCCGGAGGAGGACGCCCATCATCCGAAGGCGCCTCCCGGGCAGCCGCCCGCCGCCGAAGTGCCCGTCGAGCCGCAGACTTAGCGCAGCGTCCACGGAATCACAACCACAAGCCTAGCCCGCGTCATGTCGCGCGCAGTACGCTGCGCGCTCTGGCTGAGCGCAGCCCTTCGGCCGTGAGATCAGGGCCGAACGGCGAAGCATCTCACACCTTAAACCGTTGCCGGCGCGCTGCGTATGAGATTCCTCGCTGCGCTCGGAATGACCCGATATAAGGCAGCTTGTTTCAGGGCGCCACACTAGAACTCGTCCTTGCCCGTCAGCTCCTTCTCCATCTCGTCGGCGGCTTCGAGCGTCAGCCGCAGCGCGCTGATGAACGATTCGTCGCTGCTGTCCGCCGGGATCTTCGTAACGAACATGGCGTAGTAGCCGTCCTTGTCCTTCTGCATCACCCACGCGCCGAGCTTCTTGTCATTGTTGTCCGCGAGCAGCCGGTCGGCGACCTCGGCGGTGAAAGGCGCAACGGACCGGTACGCCGGCGACAGGATTTCCCGGATTTCCAGGTTCATGTACCGATAGGTCGCCGAGCTGATGATCGCGACCTGGCTGCGGCCGTTCTTGAGGTTGAAGGTCACCTTGAAGTTGCCGGAGCGGGTGAGATCGTACTCAATCTTGCGCGCATCGAGCACCTTCTTGATGCGGGCATCCGGCGCGCTCTTCTGCTCCAGCGGCGCGGTCGTCTCCGGCGCGGGCGCCGACTGCGCGTTCGCCGCCAGGCAGAGGAACGGCAGTCCCGCGAGCATCAGGATGAGCTTCAGCATCGTTTTCCTCCCCGGCGAACCGGTGTCCGGCTCGCCCACTGTTCCTCGTCCCCGCGACGTCGCACCCGCAAAATCGCAGTTTCCGGTCGAAAAGTCAAGGTGGAAAAATCCCGCGGCATGAAGTAACATCTCGCCTGGGCGAACGTATTCCAGAAAGGCGGCCGAGGCCTAATTATCGGAGAAACGATCATGTCCAATGCCAAGCAGTTCCTGGCGGTTGACCTGGGCGCCGAGAGCGGCCGCGTGATGCGCGGGTCGCTCGACGGCGGGAAGCTGCAGATCGCCGAGGCGCACCGTTTCGCCAACGGCCCGCTGCAACAGGGCGAGTCGCTCCGGTGGGACTTCCCGAAGATCCTGGCGGGCGTCAAGCGCGGTATCGCGCTCGGCGTGGAGCAGGGCGGAAAGGAGATCGCGGGAATCTCCGTGGACAGTTGGGGCGTGGACTTCGGCCTGCTCGACGCGCAAGGCGAGCTCGTGGAGAACCCGTACCATTACCGCGACCGCCAGACCGAAGGGATGCTCGAGGAGGCGTTCCGGCGCGTGCCGAAACGCGAAGTGTACGCGCGGACCGGCATCGAGATCCGGCGGATCAACTCGCTCTTCCAGCTCCTGGCCATGCGCCTGCGCAAGGACCCGGCGCTCGCGCGGGCGCGCCGGCTGATGTTCATGGCCGACCTCGTGGCGCACGCGCTCTGCGGCGAAATCTTCGCGGAGTACACGCTGGCGAGCACCTCGCAGATGGCGGACATGCACACGGGCGAGTGGTCGGCGGAGCTGCTCGCGCGGCTCGACCTGCCGGCGGAACTCCTGCCGCAGATCGTCAAGCCGGGCACGGTCGTCGGCCGGCTGACCGCCGCGGTCGCCGCCGAATGCGGCTGCGGGCGCGTGCCGGTCATCGCCTCCGGCTCGCACGACACCGGCTGCGCGGTGGCCGCCGTCCCGGCCGAGGGAACCGACTGGGCCTACCTCTCCAGCGGCACGTGGTCGCTGGCCGGCGTCGAGCTGAAACAGGCCGTGATCACCGACGCGAGTTTCGCGGACAACATCACCAACGAGGGCGGCGTGGAAGGCACGATCCGTTTCCTCACGAGCCTGGCCGGGCTGTGGCTGGTGCAGGAGTGCCGGCGGCAGTGGCAGCGCGAGGGAAGCGATTTCACGTACGCGCAGTTGACGGATATGGCGCGCGCGGCGCGGCCGTTCGCGGCGCGGATCGAGCCGAACGACGACTGTTTCACCGCGGCCGGCGACATGCCGGCGCGGATCAACCGCTACCTGGAGCAGAACGGCCAGCGGCCGCTGTCGGACAAGGGCGAGATCGTCCGCAGCATTCTCGAGTCGCTGGCTTTCACGTACCGGCGGACGCTGGACAAGGTCGAGGCGATGACGGGCCGGAAAAGCCGCGTGCTGCACATCGTGGGCGGCGGCGCGCAGAATGTGCTGCTCAACCAGTTCGCGGCCGACGCGACGGGGCGCGAGGTGATCGCCGGCCCGATCGAGGCGACCTCGATCGGCAACGTGCTGATGCAGGCGAAGGCCGTCGGCGCGATCGGCTCGCTGGCGGAACTCCGCACCGTCGTGCGCGACTCGTTCCCGACGCAGCGCTACGTCCCCGGCGAGGTCGCGGCGTGGGAAACCGAGCGACAGGCGCGATGATCAGCGGCCCCTCATCCGCAGCCGCGCGGCGAGGGCCAGGCTTTCTCCCATCGCCCGCAGGTTGAACTTGCTCCGGCCCTTCTCGCGGTCCTGGAAAAGGATCGGGATTTCCTTGATCCGGAACCCGCGGCAGCGGTACAGGATTTCCGTGACGATGCCGGGGCCGGGCGAAGTCAGCGTCTCCAGGTGGATGCTCTCCAGCACGCTCCGGCGGAAGCAGCGGTAGCCGGAAGTCGGGTCCCGCACGCCTTTCAGGCCGAGCATCGTGCGCAGGTAAAAGGCGGCGCCGGCGGTGATGAGCTTCCGGCCGAGGCCGCGGTCGCGCGCGCCGCCGCCGGGGACCGAACGCGAGCCGATGACGACCTCCCACTCGCGCGAGGCCGCCAGGAACTCGGGCAGATAGAACGGGTCGTGCGAGAGGTCGGCATCCATCTCGAGGATCGGGTCGAATCCCTCGGCCACGCAGTAGCGGAATCCCTCGGCGCCGGCGTAGCCGCGGCCGCGCTTTGTGCGCCGATGGATCACGCGGACGCGGTTCGAGGCGCGGGCGAGCTCGTCGGCGACGCGGCCGGTCCCGTCGGGCGACTCGTCGTCCACGATGACCACGGTCATCTCCGGCGCCGCGCGCAGGATGCCCTCGGTGATCTTGCGGAGGTTCTCCGCCTCGTTGTAAGTGGGCAGCATCACCGCCGGCTTCATGATCCTCGCCGCCTTTCGGCCAGTTTCTGTTCCAGGGCGCGGACGCGCTCCTCGCCATGGGGCAGGTCCGGTTTCAACCGGAGCGCCTCCCGCGCCGACGCGAGCGCGTTCTCCAGGTCCCCTTTCTCCCCATAGATTATCGAGAGGTTCCAGAGGATTTTCCAGTCGCCGGGCGAAAGTTCGCGCGCCTGCAGGCCGTGGCTGAGCGCGGCATCCGTCCGGCCCGCCTGCAGATAGAGCGCGCTCAGCGCCAGGTGCGCGTCCGGAGTGTGCTGATGGAGACCGAGCGCGATGGCTTGCTCGAGCAGAGGCATTGCCTCGGCCTGCCGGCCGCGCGCGATGAGGCACCGGCCGAGGCTGTACGCCGCGAGGGCGCAATTCGGGTCTTCCTGCAGTTTCGCGCGGTAGTCCTGCTCGGCGCTCGCCAGGAGCGAAGGCGATTCCAGGACGGAGAAGTCGAAGTCGTCCGGGCGGACGGAATAAATGTGTTCGCGGCCGAGAAAAGCCGCGCGGTCCGCGGTTCGCTGGACGTAGATCGCCGAGAAGTCGTCCCAGTCCACGAGCGCCCACTCGGGCGAACGGTGGAGCGCGTCCAGGAGCCGGGCTTCGGTGAGGCTGTGCGTCGGCAGAACGCAGATCTCCACCGAGTAGCCCCGGAGGATCTTCGGCCAGTCCGGCTCGGCGTGGGCGACGGCGGCATACGTGCGCAAAATCGCCGGCCCGTAAACGTCCACGCGCCCGTCAATGAATACGTGGTTCTGCGGATACCGCGCGAACAGGAGATAGTTGCCGTCCTGGTAGGAATTGAAGAGGTTGCCGTCGAGCCGGCGCTCGGCGAGATATCGCGCGGCGGCTTCGGGGAACATCCTGTGGTCAATGCCGATGCCCGCGCGCTTCAGGCCGAAGCCGCCCAGGGCGGCGATCGTCAGCGCGACGCAGAGCAGGACGACCGCCGCCGGCTGCAAGATTGGGAAGGTCCATTGACTCTTGATTCGTCCCCACATTTCCCGGCTCACCCATTTCCCCCAAAGCGCGCTGAACTGGCCGGCCGCGATGGGCGCCACGGCGATCATCGCCAGGGCGGTGTGGCGTTTGGCGCTCAGCGCCAGCGCGCCGAAGGCGAGCACGACCAGCGCGTCGGTCAGCCGCAGCCGGCGCGGCGCCGCCAGGATCGCCAACAGGAAGACCCACGCGCCGACGTGCCGGATGTCCAGCCAGTGCGCCAGGTCCGGGCGCTGCCACTCCGCGATGACGGCGCTCATTTCCGCCGAGCTCGTCAGCTTGAGCGGCACCTCCCAGATGCGAAAGCCGTATGGGTTGAGCAGCGTCGCCGCCGCCGCCAGCCCCAGCGCCGCCCAAAGCCGCAGCACGGCCGGCCTCGGCAGGCGCTGGGCCGCGCCGAAGAGCCGCAGCGCGGTCTCGCCGGCGCAGGTCAATCCCAGCCACGCCAGCCCGGCGGGCCAGGCGCCGTGCATGTTGACCCACGGCGCCATCAGGATCGCCGGCAGCACCCAGTACGCGCCGCGCCCGGAGCGGATCTGCTCCACCGCGAGGAGCCATCCGGCGAAGAAAATCCAGGTGAACGCCTCGGGCCGCGAGAAGAATCGAGGCGAGGCCGCGCAGAGCGCCAGCGCCGTCGCGAGGGCCGCCGCAGACCAGCCGCCGCGCGGTTGAATACGGATCGCCGCCATCAGCAGCAGCGCCACGAGCGCCGCCGCCGCGGCCTGGAACAGCACCAGTCCCGCGCCGCCGCCGGCTCGATAAAACCCGTAAATGGCGAGCTGCGCCAGCCACTCGTATTGGATCCACGGCTTTCCCTGCGCGGTGCAACTGAAGACATCCACCGTGGCCGGCCCGCGGTTCTGCACGACGAACCAGCCGGACTTGATGTGATGCCAAACATCGGCGCTGCGCACCGGCTTGAGCGCCATCGCGAACGCGCAGAGCGCCACGACGACGATGAGGGCGGTCCGTGTGGACGCGGGCGGGCGGTCGCTCAATGAGCCATGGTCAGTCGGCACGGATCGGTCCTCGGCGCGGCCCTGCGGAAGCGCGCACCCCTGCGCAAGGCCGCTCGCGGGAGTATAGGAAAACCGGCCGTCCGCGCGCAAGGGGCCGCGCCTGCGCGGCGGATTTGACTTGGCGCAGCGAGCGCTTTATGATGGATTCGACCGAAAAGAATTGGAGGAGGATGACGAATGGCGGACAAACCGAAAGAGGAAGCCGGCGGCAAGCATGATTGCCCGTTCTGCACGTTCTGGGCGGCGGCCAAGGACTCGGAGGCGGCCTCGCACGCGCGCGGGATCGAGCGGGAATCGCTGCTCCTGGTGCGGAGCTTGCTGACGAGTTGCATCTCCGCGCTGGAAGGCCGGCAGAGCGGAAAATCCGGAAGCTGACGCCGCGGCCCCGATCGAAGCCGAAGGGGCCCGCGCCTCCCGGTTTCTGCGTCACGCTTTCTGGCGCTTGAAGAAGTAGTGCACCTTGTGCTGCGTCTCCTGGCGGCCGACCACGGTCGCCGTCTCCGTGACGACGAAGGAGTTGATGAGTTCGAACCCGTGCGCCCCCAGCTCGTTGAGCTGGGCCTCGGTCAGGAGTTCGTGGTACGGTTTCACCGCCGTCTTGTATTCCCAGGCTGCCATAGCGCCTCCTTTTCTGTAGCTGCATTCTCGAGTGATCGAAGTATAGTTGCGAATTTCGGCGGTGTCAATGAGCGAAGACGAGCGGCATCGTGATCTCACTTCGTAATCGTAATCGTAATCCTAATCGTAATCGGCCTCCGTTCCGCTGAAACGGAAAACGGCGATTACGATTACGAGTAAGATTACGATTACGAGGGATGCTCTTCGATTGTTTGACGCGTCTCGGGCGCGAGGGTATATTCCCCTCTTGCGGCCGGACGGGCTTGCGTTCAAGGAGACGAGCGGACATGAAGCGTGCTTTTTCCATGATGGTTTTCCTGGCGGTGATCGCGAGCGCGTGGCGCCTGTCGCCGGCATTCGCGGATGAGCCGGCCGCCGCCTCGCCCGCGGTGACGAGTTCGCCGGCAAACACCGTGGAGGCTGCGCCGGCGGCCACGGCCGCGCCCGCGCCCGCGACCACGGTGGCGCCGACGGGCGAACCCACACTGTCCGATATCGCGCCCGAGGTGGTGGCCACCGTCAACGGCAAGCCGATCAGCCGCGACGAGCTTGCGGCGCTCTGCATTCATTTCGACGGCAAGGCCGGGCTCGAGACGCTGATCCAGTATGAGCTGATCCGCCAGGAGGCGGCGAAGCAGGGCGTAACCGTCACCCCGGAAGAGGTCGAGACCTACACGCGGAAAGCGGCGCAGGACCGGCTCGACGCGCGCGCCCGGGCGGGCGGGGCGAAGGACTTCGCCGACTGGGCGTTGAAGAACAGTATTAAGCCGGAAGATGCCGCGCGCCGGGTGCACGAGGAGGCGGCCTGGCTGCGGCCGTTCGCCGGGCCGGAACTTCTCGCGAAGAAGATACTGCTCAAGTCGGTCAATGTGACCGATGCCGACGTGCGCGCGGAGTTCGACCGCCGCTACGGGCCCAAGGCCAAAGTCCTGCAGATCGTGCTCCGCTCCGAGGCCGACGCGGAGGACGTGATCAAAAAGCTGAGCCTCGGCGCCGACTTCGCCGAGATGGCGCGCGACGCGTCGGTGGACAACGTCTCCCGGCGCAAGGGCGGCGAGATTCCGCCGATCGGCCCGGGATCGCCGCTCGGCGACGCGGCCTTCAAGCTCAAGCCCGGCCAGTTCAGCGACCCGATCAAGACGCCCGACGGCTTCCACGTCATCAAGCTCCTGGAAATCATGCCGGCCACGGACAAGCGTCTCGAGGACGTGAAGGGCGAAATCCGGGAAAGCCTCACCGCGCTCCAATTGAGCGAGCGGCGCGACAAGTGGATTGACGGGCTCTTCGACGCGGCCGCGATCAAGCGGAGCCTCTGAGCCGGCGCAAGTGCCGTGTCCCGCAAATAACTTACATAAGTTCAACCAGCGTCATGCTGAGCGCAGCGAAGCATATCACATCACAAACCGTTACCAGAGCGCAGCGTATGAGATTCTTCGCTGCGCTCAGTTATGATGAAGGCCGTTCCTCCTGCGAAGGAGTACAATCCTTCGCGGCAACAATTCTTTTAGGGAGGAACGGCCATGGGTCATCGTACTTGGAAGTTGGGGAATGTCAAGTCGGTCCCGGTGAACGAGGGCGACGTGATGACGGTCGGACTGGACGTTCACAAAGCGAGCGCGCATGCGGCGCTGAGAAGGAATGGCCAGGAAGTCGCCACGTGGGTGATGCCGATGGACAATAAGACGATCGTGGCGTCTCTGAAGCGCTTCGCGCCGGCGCTCAAGAAGGTGGTCTACGAAGCGGGTCCGACCGGCTACGGCCTGGGACGGGCTTTGAAGAAGGCCG
>JBKQWE010000052.1:0-2515 GCA_052139675.1 Candidatus Brocadiia bacterium | reverse complement strand
ACGATGAGGTCGATCCCCAGGAACCGGATGCGGGGGCCGTGGACGAACTGTCGCTGCCCAGAATCGCATTTGCCGAATTCGGCCAGGACGGGAACCGCACGACCTGGGGATACCCGCACCACTTCGTCAAAGGCGCGACCGCGAAGGACGAAATGGGAACCGTCTCGAACGGAACGATGTATCTCCACAAGGGCCTTCTCGCAAAGCAACTCGGCCACGCCGACATGATGCATCTGGAGTCTCCGGCGCGCGACCATCTCGAAGCGCATGCGAAAGCGATCGGCGCGCCATTGCCGGACGTGAATAATTTCGATGACGGAGAGGCGGCTCAGGCGGCGCGGATGGAGTCCGGCGACATAGCGCTCTCGACGCCGCAGCCCGGGGCGAAACTCCGGGTGGATTTCGATCAGGGCGTCATCTACGGCGTGACGCTGATGACCCAGGGCCGCGTCCGGCCTGCCGCAGACGGCGGCGTGGACGATGACGCTCGCGCGGCCGACAACGTCACCCTCGCGCAGCTCTGCAAAGGCATCAACGCGACCGCCGAAGGCGTCAAGTGCCACGTGACCCACGCCTTTCTCGAAGCAATTCCGGGCACCCTCAAGGACACGCTGTTCACCTGGGTCGGGCGCATCCGCAACGCGCGCATCGAGGGGGATTCCGCGAAGGGCGACGTTCACCTCTCGCGCGCTGCGGCGGTGTCGCCGAACGGCGACCTTCGGACCTACCTGCTGACGCGCGCGGACGACGACCCGAAGTCGCTCGGTCTGTCTGCCATTTTCACTCCGGACAGGGCGGAATCCCGCCGCGCCGGCGCGCTTCGAATTGCGAAGGTCAAGTCCGTGGACTTCGTCGGCGAGGCGGGCTCCACGAACGACGGTTTGCTTTCAGCCCCGCAGCGTGCTGCGGGGTCAGCGGGTTTTTCTGGCGCCGCTTCCAAAGAGTCAGGCGTGGTCAAGGTTTTGGGAAAGGAGAGTCGTATGGACCCCAAGTTGCGGGCGTACCTCGAGAAGATCGGGCTGAAGAAGGAAGCGACCGAGGCGGAAGCCGAGGTCTGTCTCGCCGGGCTGACGGGAGACCAGAAGGCCGGTGCGGACGCCGTCATGGCCGCGATCAAGGCCGGCAAGGAACCGGTGCTGGTCGCGCTCTCCGCGCCGCCCCCGCCCCCGGCCCCTGCGAAGCCGGAGACGCCGCCGGCCGAGACCCCGGAGCAGGCCATCGCGCGAGATCGGCAGTACCGGAAAGACCTCATCGCGCTCGCGAAGGAGCACGGCATCCAGGACGAGTCCTGGGCGACCGGACTTTACGAGCGCAACGTCTCGCTGGCGCACGCCCGCGAAGCCGCTGCCGCAGCCAAAGCGATGCAGACCGTGCCCCTGGCGGCGGTGACGCGCGACGGCAGCCGCGACAAACTCATGGCGCTCTGCGACGGGGTCAGCCGGGCGGTGCGCCTGCGCTCCGGCTGCAGAGTCGAAGAGCCGAAGAAGGAAGACCTGGTCGCCTGCCAGGCCGCCGAGGTCGCCAACCGGTTCAAGGGGCTGAGCACGGTCGAGATGTTTCGGCGGTGGGGCGACGGCATCGGCATCCCCGACGCCATGTACCTGAGCCAGGCCGACTGCGCCGACCTGATGATCGGCGGCTCGACGCTCATCCGAAGGCGCTACGGCGACACGGTCGCGCTGGCCGGCGCGGAGGGCACGAGCGACTTCCCGGCGATCTTGATCGACGCGATCAACAAGAACATGCGCCAGGCGTACCTGGACGTGCCGATCAAGTGGCCGGCGTTCTGCAAGAAGAACACCGCCCGCGACTTCAAGAACATCTACTCCATCGCCATGTCGGAATTCCCGGACCTGCTGGAGGAGAACGAGGCGGCCGAGACGAAGGACGCGCAGCTCAGCGACGGGAAGGAGACCTACTCGCTGGCCGCCTTCCGGCGAAGGGCGTCGATCACCTGGAAGGCGTTCATCAACGACGACCTTCAGGCGTTCAACCGCATCCCGCTGCTCATGGCGACCGCCGCGCGCCGTAAGGAGGACGACGTCGCCTTCGCCCCGATCCTGGCGAACCAGACGATGGCCGACGGCCAGCCGCTCTTCTCCACCGCGCACAACAACCTGGTCAGCGGCGCGGGTAACGTCGGCGTGCCGTCCGTGGCCACCATTGGCGCGGGCGAGACGCTGCTGCTCCGTCAGAAAGGCCCCGCCGGAACCGCGCGCCTCGAATTGACACCCGGAATCATCCTGACGCCGGCCGGCCTGAAGGTCATCACCGAGCAGGTCATCCACAGCACGTGGGACCCGGCGGCCGAGGCGTTCCAGCGCATGAACCCTTACGCGAACAAGCTCGTCCATTGCTTCAGCAGCCGTCTGGATGACGTCAGCGCGGCCGCCTGGTACGTGCTCGCGCAGCTGAGCGACCCGGTGGTCGGGATGGAGATCGCCTTCCTCGAATCGCAGGAAGGGCCGCTGCTCAGGCAAGAGGTGTCGTTCAACACCGACGACATCCGGTTCAG
>JBKQWE010000051.1:0-52130 GCA_052139675.1 Candidatus Brocadiia bacterium | reverse complement strand
GACGAACTTGCACAAGGCGCGTTCTCAAGGGACTTTTGGCGCGGATAATGCAAGATAATTACGAAACACTACACTAGCATGGGGGCGGTTCCGGTTCAGGCGCCTGCGCGATTCGGGAGGCGGTTGTGGCGGAGATTGACCCGTTCCTCAAGATGGGCCGTCAGATTGACGCGTCCGACGTCCACATCGCCGTCGGCTCCCCGCCGATGATCCGCTTGAACGGCGCGCTCCGCAAGGTGAAGTACCCGCCGTTCACCGCCGAGGACACGCAGCGGCTCTTCCACGAGATCCTGACGCCGGAGCAGGAGAAAGAACTCGAGACGGAGTGGGAGCTCGACCTGAGCTACGATGCCGCGGAAGCCGGCCGGTGCCGCGCGAACATCTGCGTCCAGAACCGCGGGCTGGACGGCACCTTCCGGCTCATCCCGGCGGTGGTCAAAGGGCTCGACGACCTCGGCTTTCCGCCGGTCGTCAAAAAACTGCTGGAGTACCGCCAGGGCATGATCCTCGTCACCGGCAAGGCCGGCTGCGGCAAGACCACCACGCTCTCGGCGATGATCAAGCACCTCAACGAGCGCCGCTACGACCACATCATCACCCTCGAAGACCCGATCGAAATCCTCCACCCGATGATCCACTGCCAGGTGACGCAGCGCGAGGTGGGCGTCCACACCTCGTCGTTCGGCCGCGCGCTCCGGGCCTGCCTGCGCGAGGACCCGGACATCATCGTCGTCGGCGAAATGCGCGACCTGGAGACGATCTCCAACGCCATCACCGCCGCGGAGACCGGCCACCTGGTGCTCGCCACCCTGCACACGACCAACGCCGCGCGCACCATCGGCCGCATCCTCGACGTGTTCCCGCCGAGCCAGCAGGGCCAGATCCGCACGATGCTCGCCGACGCGCTCCGCGGCATCATCTCGCAGCAGCTCGTCCCGACCTCCGACGGCAAAGGCCGCGTCGTCAGCCTCGAGGTGCTCGTCGTCACGCCGGCCATCTCGAACCTCATCAAGGAAGACCGCACCTTCCAGATCCCCTCGCTGATGCAGACCGGCGTCAAGCTGGGCATGCAGCTCATGGACGACGGCCTCTACAAGCTCCTGCAGCAGGGCGTCATCACGCCGGAGACCGCGCTCGAGCGCGCGTACGACCGCAGCAAGTTCACCGACCTGACCAAGACGCGCGAGCGGCAGATCAACTGGGAAGAGTTCATGGCGCTGCCGGACGACAAGGCGAAGAAGAGACTGCTCATCCAGATGGGCACGGTGCTCCTGGATCGCAAGACCAAATCCGCCCATTCGATCAAGCGGGAGCGAGTGGCGTTCCTCTTCTTCCAGACCCGGCACGGGAAGCTGCCGGAAGACGAGATCTGGGCGGAGCTGACGCGGCTGTATCCGGAAGTCGCCTTCACGGCGGAGGAGGAACGTTGAGGAGCATCGAGCGCGGAGAGGTGAGCCATGGCCCAGACCGATGAATGGCTGCTGAAGATGCGCGCGCTCGGCGCCTCGGACCTGCACCTCTTCGCCGGGTCCCCGCCGAAGTTCCGCATCACCGGCGACCTCCACCCGACGAACGAGGCGGTCCTGACCAACGAGCGCCTCCGCGAAATCCTGCCGGAGCTCTGCACGCCCCAGCAGTGGGAGAGTTTCGTCAAGGACAGCGACATGGACTTCGCGTACGCCATTCCCGGGTACGCGCGCTTCCGCACGAATTACCTGATGCAGCAGTTCGGCATCGGCGCGGTCATGCGCATGATCCCGGACAAGATGCTGACCTTCGAGGAGCTCGGCCTGCCCAATACCGTGCTCCAGTTCGTCGAGCTCGGGTTCGGCCTCGTCCTCGTCACCGGGCCGACCGGCTCGGGCAAGACGACCACGCTCGCGAGCATCATCAACTACATCAACGATCACTACCGCCGCCACATCCTCACCATCGAGGAGCCGATCGAGTTCGTCCACCAGCACAAGCAGTGCCTCATCACGCAGCGCGAGGTCGGCCTGCACACGCACAATTTCGCCGCCGCGCTGCGCTCGGCCATGCGCATGGACCCGAACGTGGTCCTCGTCGGTGAAATGCGCGACACAGAAACCATCTCGCTGGCGCTGACGTGCGCCGAGATGGGCATCCTCGTCTTCGGCACCCTGCATACCAACAGCGCCTCGAAGACCGTGGACCGCATCATTGACGTGTTCCCCGCCGAGGAGCAGGCGCGCATCCGCACCATGCTCGCCGGCTCGCTGCAGGGGGTCATCGCCCAGCAGTTGCTGCGCACCGCCTCGGGCAAGGGGCGCGTCGCCTCCTTCGAGGTGCTCGTCGCATCGCCGGCGCTCGGCAACCTCATCCGCACCGCGCAGACCGCGAAGATTGACTCCATGATCGAAAGCGGCGGCAAGATGGGCATGCAGACCATGGATTCAGCAATCCAGAGACTTCTCGATGCCGGCACGATCACCGGCGAAGAGGCGTACATGAAGGCCTTCGACAAGAGCAAGTTCGAGAAGCACTGGAGCTTTTCGGTCGAAGAGGAAGAAGAAGCGAAGTGAACTCGAGCGCGGAGCCTGCTTCCCGTTCCGCAGTCCGCGCTCGACAGTTCGCACTCCTCAGTCCGGACTCCTCACTCCGCGCTTAAGTCGCGGGGAAGGAAGGAGCGAGCGACATGGGAGCCGTCGGCTGCGTCATCGTCGCGCTGGTCATCACCGTCGTCGTCCTCGCTGCTCTCTTCACGCTCTACCGGAGCCGCGGCCAACGGCCGAAGCTCGTCATCCACATCAGCGCGCCGGTCATCAAGCCGGTCCACAACCGCCCGGAGTGGTACCTGGACTTCGTGGCGGAATTCGCCAACGTCAGCCCGGCAGCGCTCTCAGTCGTCGGCCTGCGCGCGGCCGTCTCCGCGCCGAAGCAGGCCCCGCTCGAGGCCAAGCGCATCCTCGGCGACGACGAAAGCCAGCGCCACGCCGTCCACCATCCGCCCGACATCGCCCTGCGCCTGCCCATCGAGGTCGCGCCCGGGTGCCGCGTCAACTACCGCTTCCACATCTTCTTCTCCGTCCATCTGCGTCGCATGTGGGACAAAGGACTTCTCCACCTTTACGCGACCGCCGACGACGGCGCCACTTGCGAAGCCGTCCGCGTCCTCACCGCGCCCGAAGACGAATACGCAAGGCCGCCCGTTGAATAGCCCCCGCCATTAGTCGCCGTTGAGCGCCGTCGGAATCCTGCATTCTCACACCTGTCTGTCCGATCGTTTCAGCCGTGCGGCACTGACAGCCGGGCCTCCCGGCGCATGCTCTCGTTCCCGCAGCGCACGCCGCGCATGGCGCTTTTCCACTAGTAATTGGGGAAAAGGCAGTTCGGAAGCTATCGAACAGGTAGGGAAAAGTTGCAATAATCGCGCGGACGGATACTACAGCTTGTATATAGGTTCAAACACGCCCCATCGCGTAGGTGTTTTTCCTATGGCCGATCAGTGTTCTTCCTAGAAAAGCCGTTTTCTTCTTGACTGTGGGGCTAGATTCCACTATTTTTATGTCATGTGTGTCTCAGTGGGGGTAAATCCCAAAGAGGCACGATTCCTTTTTGCGGTGAGCGGCTCATGTTCGTCGGCAAGTACCCAGTCCGGCTCGACGCCAAGAACCGGGTCATTGTACCGCAGCGGCTGCGCGAGTCACAAATCGAGGGTGGCCCGCTCTGGTCGAAGTTCTATTTGACGCTCGGGACAGAGTCCTGCATCGCCGTCTACACGCCGGAAGGCTGGCAACAGTTAATGCAGGAGATGGGCGCGGCGAAATCGGTGGTGGACGAGTCGGTGAGAATCCTTCAGCGGATGACCGCCGCAAACGTGGACATGCGCGAGTGCGACGCGCAAGGGCGCGTGGTGCTTTCCGACGAACTGCGCAGCCACGCCGGAATCACGCGCGACCTGATCTGGATCGGCGCGGTGTCCCGCGCGGAAATCTGGAACCCGGAACGCTGGGCTGCATTCAACCGGAAACATATCGCGGAGCTGGGCGAGAAGATGGACATCGTCTCACGTGCCGGTCTCGCTCTGCCCGAACGAAACGATCCTTTGAGGAGAGGGCCGCAGGGCTGACCTGGGCCTCTTCATCGCCTCCCGCATGGAGGCGCGGACAGAAGCGCAAACATGAGCAGCACGATTCTCCGTACTGAAAAAAGCGTACGGGCTTGGCACCATCGGCATGGCGGCTTGCCCTGGAGGGGCGGACGCTTCCGACAACATAAAATGTGCGGGAAGATGCAGTCTCCCCTCCTCGGGCATTTCACCGCCGGCCTGACCGAAGAGGACGCGATGACGGAATCCGGGGCGCCGTTGCATGTGCCGGTCATGCTCGAGGAATCCCTCCGGCTGCTGAATCCGAAACCGGGCGAGACGATCGTGGACGGCACGCTCGGCGCCGGCGGCCATTCCCGCGCGATCCTGGAGGCGCTGGGCGCCGCGGGCCGGCTGATCGGCGTTGACCGCGATCCGAAGATGGCGCAGATCGCCGGCCAGAAACTGCTCGGCGCCTCCGCCGGCGCGAAAGTCGAAATCCTCACCGGTCGCTTCGGCGACCTGCCCGCCGTCCTGGCCGCCGTCGGCGTTGAGGCGGCCGACGGCGTGCTGCTCGATCTCGGCGTGGCCTCGCCGCAACTGGACGATCCGGCTCGCGGGCTGAGCTATCGCGCCGACGGCCCGCTGGACATGCGCCTGACGCCGGATGCCGGGCTTTCGGCCGAGGAGTGGATCAACCAGGTCTCGCAGGACGAACTGGCGCAGGTGCTGCGCGAGTACGGCGAGGAGCGCTTCTCCGGGCGGATCGCCCGGGCCATCGTCGAGGCGCGCGCGCGCAAACCGATCCGCCGCACCGGCGAGCTGGCGGAGATCATTGCGCGCTCCGTACCGCGCGGCCCGCGCCGGCTGCACCCGGCGCGCAGGAGTTTCCAGGCGCTGCGCATCCGCGTCAACGAGGAGATGCGGGAACTCGAACGATTTCTCGCGGCGATGCCCCGGCTGCTGAAACCGGGCGGCCGCTGCGCGATCATCAGCTATCACTCCCTCGAAGATCGCCGCGTGAAGAACGCCTTCCGCGACGGCGCCCGGGAAGGAATTTACGAACTGCTGACCCGCAAGCCGATGCGGCCGTCATTTGCCGAAGTCTCCGGGAATCCCCGGAGCCGCTCCGCCCGGCTGCGCGCTGTCCGCAGGAACGACGCATGAAGGAAGGTCCGCGCAAAGACGCGCGCGCGAGCCTGAAATGAGAGGAATCGAAACGTGACTCCGGCGCGGTACATTCTGTTGCTGCTGCTCGCCAGCTTCTTCGCCCTCCTGGGCGTGGCGCAGCGCGCGCACGGGATTCACCTGGGGCTTCGCGTGGGGTATCTCAAGGCCGAAACGGACCTCCTCGCCGAGAACAACCGTCAGCTCCTTTGTGAAATCAGCGCGCTCTCCGATCCGGCGCGGATCGCCGGTCAGGTCGAGCGTATGAGACTTGCGCTGCTGGACCCGGTTGTGCTGACCAAGACCGTCGCGGCGGAACGTGACGGCGAAACGGTCGCGCCGGTTCCGAAGGCCCCCGCGACGCGGCGGTGACCGGCGGCGGCGCAAGCCGCGGACGTCGAATTTCGAGAGGAGAGGTTCAGGCCATGGAGGCGTCCCCGCAGAAGAGCTTTCGCCTGCGGCTTATCTGCATCGGTTGCGCCCTGCTCGCCGCCTTCCTCGGGCTGGCCGGGCGCCTGGCCTACGTCCAGATTTACCAGCATCCGAAGTGGACGGCGCAGGCCGACCGGATGGAAGCCGACTCCGTAACGATCGAGGCGGAGCGCGGGCTGATCCTCAGCCGCGACGGGCGCGCCCTGGCGGCGAGCGCGCACGTGCCTTCGGTCTTCGTCAATCCGCGCGCCGTCCCGGTCGAGCGCCGCGCCGAAGTCGCCGCCGCGCTCGCGGAAATCCTCAAGGTGGACCCGGACGGCCTGGCCGACGCGCTCGCCCGGCCGAAGTATTTTGCATGGGTCAAGCGCAAAGTCTCCTCCGCGGAATCCGACGCGGTGCTGCGCGCCGAACTGCCGGGTGTCGGTATCCGCGACGAGCCGAACCGCTGCTATCCGAACGGCACGCTGCTCTGCCACGTGCTCGGCGCAGTCGGCGCCGACGGCAACGGGCTCGCCGGTCTCGAGGCGGAGGACAACGCGATCCTCTCCGGCACGGCCGGCTCGGAACTGGTGTACAAGGACGGGCTCGGCCGCACGATGTTCGCCGCGCATCCCTCGAACGCGCTCGAGATCGTCAGCCCCGAGCAGTCCGAGGCCGGCATGATCCGCGCGGCGGTGAACGGGCATTCGCTGATCCTCACGATTGACGCGCGCATCCAGGAGATCGTGGAGCAGGAACTGCGCGAGGCGTGCGAGAAATACAGGCCCGAGTCGGGCTGCTCCGTCGTGCTCGATCCGTGGACGGGCGACGTGCTCGCGATGGCCTGCTGGCCGACGTTCGATCCGGCGCACATCGAATCGGCGCCGTCGGCGCACGTGCAGAACATGGCGGTCTCCACGGCCCTCGAGCCGGGCTCGACATTCAAGCCGTTCGTCTGCTCGAAGGCGCTCGAGGCGGGCGTGGTGACGCCCGACACGGTGTTCGATTGCCACCAGGGCGTGTACCGCATCGGCTCGCGCACGCTGCACGACGCGCACGGCTACGGCCGGCTGAGCGTGCGCGACATCATCGCCTACAGCAGCAACATCGGCATGGCGCAGGTCGGCGAACGCCTCGGGCCCGAGCGGATGTACGCCGGGCTTTCGCTCTTCGGCTTCGGCCGCAGGACCGGCATCGAGCTGCCCGGCGAATCCGCCGGACTGCTCCATCCGCTCCGCCAGTGGACGAAGCTGAGCGTCTCCTCGCTGCCGATGGGCCAGGAAGTCGCCGTCAGCGCGCTCCAGTTGACCGCCGGATTCTGCGTGTTTGCGAACGGCGGCTGGTGGGTCCGTCCGCGGATCGTGCTCGGCACGGCCGACAGCCAGGGCCGCAACATGCTCTCGAGCGCGCCGCCGCCGGCGTTCCATCGCGTGCTCGACGAGCGCGTCGCCAAGCTGATGTGCGGCGACCTCCTGGCGGCGGTCGTCGAGCGAGGCACGGCGCGCGACTCCGCCATCGCGGGCTATCAGATGTCCGGCAAGACCGGCACCCCGCAGTTGTCGCGGCCGGGCGCGCGCGGATACGAGCCGGGCGCATACGCCTCGCTCTTCGTCGGGATCGTGCCGACGAGCGCGCCGAAGTTCGTGATCAGCGTCATGGTCAAGAAGCCGCAGGCGGCGTATTACGGCGGCGTGGTCGCCGCGCCGGCGGTCGCGCATATGGCCGAACGCATCCTGAGCACGTTCCAGGTCCCGCGCGAGGCGCCGGACGAGCCGGAAACCAAGGCCGTCATCACGAAAGCGGCGTATCACAAACATTGAACCCTGAAGCTTTCACCGCGAAAGACGCGCGGTGAAAACAAGGCCATGAGAGGAACTGAAGCGTGAAACTCTGCAAGCTGCCGAAGATACTTCCGGGCGTCCATCCGCCGGTGCCGGAGGACTGGGCGGAGGTCGAGGTGCTGGGCATCGCGCATGACTCGCGGCGCGTGAAGCCCGGCTCGGTCTTCGTCGCCATCGGCGGACACGAGCGCGACGGCAACGCCTACATCGAGGACGCCCTCGCGCGAGGCGCCGTCGCCATCGTCTCCGAGAAGCCGGTCCGCCCCTCGCGGCCGGTCGTCACGCTCACCGTCACCGACGCCCGCCGCGCGCTCGCGGCCCTCGCGAGCGCCTTCTACGGCAAGCCCTCGCGCCGGCTCCACGTCATCGGCGTCACGGGCACGAACGGGAAGACTACCACGACGTACATGATCCGCTCGATCCTCGAAGCCGCCGGCTACCGCTGCGGCGTGCTCGGGACGATCGGCTACGAGACCGGCCGCCGCTCGCTGCCGGCCTCGGTGACCACGCCGGAGTCGCTGAACATCCAGGAGTACCTGGCGGAGATGGTCGCCGAAGGGCTCGACTACGCCGCGATGGAGGTCTCCTCGCATTCGCTGTGCATGCGGCGCGTGGATTTCGTGCAGTTCGCCGCTGCGGTCTTCACGAACCTGAGCCCGGAGCACATGGATTATCACCGCACGCTCGCGGCGTATCGCCAGGCCAAGGCGCGGCTCTTTTCCGCGCTCGGCCCGGCCTCGGTCGCAGTGATCAACGCCGACGACAAGAGCGCCGCCGGGATGGCGCGCGGCACGTTCGCGCGGGTGCTCTACTACGGGATCAAGAACCGCGCGGAGGTCTCGGCGCGGATCAGGGAATCCACGCTCGACGGCATCCGCATGACGCTCGCGACGCCCTCGGGCGAGGCGGAACTGCGCCTGCCGCTGATCGGCACGCACAACGTCTACAACGCCCTGGGCGCCGCGGCCGTGACGCTGGCGCTCGGGCGCGACCTGAACTGCATCCGCGACGGGCTCGAACACGTGCCGCCGGTCCCGGGCCGGCTCGAGCCGGTGCCCTGCGCGAAGGGATGCAAGGTGCTCGTGGATTTCGCGCACACCGACCAGGCGCTCAAATCGGTCCTGCAGGCGCTGCGGCCGCTGACCTCGAAGCGGATCATCGTCGTCTTCGGCGCCGGCGGCGACCGCGACCGCGAGAAGCGGCCGCGCATGGGCCGCGTGGCCGAGCTCGGCGCGGACCTGGCCTGGGTCACCAGCGACAACCCGCGCAGCGAGGAGCCGCTCGACATCATCAATGAGATCCTCAGCGGCGTCCGCAGCCGGCGCCGGCTGCACGTCCAGCCCGACCGCCAGGCGGCCATCGCCGAGGCGCTCGACGCCGCGCGGCCCGGCGACCTGGTCCTCATCGCCGGCAAAGGCCACGAACGGACGCAGCGGTTCAAGGACAAAGTGATTCCCTTCGACGACCGCGAGGCCGTCGAGCGCGCCTTCGCTCTCAAGGGATGAAGTTTCACGCAAGGATGAATGAAGTGAGCCATCAACGTCTGCGCACTGTGGGTGTGGAGATCGTGGGAGCTATCGGGAGACGCCCGGGAAGGAGGATTTGGACCATTACGGGCGTCTCCACCGATAGTCGCGCGGTCCGTCCCGGAGAGATGTTCTTCGCCCTCGCCGGCGCGCGCTGCGACGGACATGACTTCGTCCGGTCCGCCCTCGAACGGGGCGCGGCGTGCGCCGTGGTCAGTCGCGACGTGGACGTGCCGCATGCAATGCGCGACCGCGTCGTGAAGGTCCAGGACACCCTGCGCGCGCTGTGCCAATCGGCCCGCGCGTATCGCCGCACCTGGGGCGGAAAAATCATCGCCGTCACCGGATCGAACGGCAAGACCACGACGCGCGAGATGATCTACCACATCCTGTCCGCACATATGCCGTGCCACCGGTCGCCGAAGAGCTTCAACACCGACGTCGGCGTGTCGCTCACGCTCTTCCAGGCCGAGCCGACCGACCGCGTGATCGTCCTGGAGATGGGCACGAACGCGCCGGGCGAGATCGCGGAACTGACGCAGATCGCCGAGCCGGACCTGGGCGTCATCACGAACATCGGCGAGACGCACCTCGAAGGGCTCGGCTCGATCGAGGGCGTGGCGAAGGCGAAGGCGGAACTGCTCGACGCGCTCGGCCGCGACAGCGCCGCGTTCCTGAACGCCGACGATCCCTGGTTCGAGTTCCTGGCGAAGCGCGTCCAGGGAAAAGTGATCAGCTACGGCACTCGGCGCGAGGCCGCGTTCCGCGGACATGACGTGCAGGCATTCGAAGGCGGCCACTCGTTCATCATCCGCGGCGGCCTCCGGGTCGAGATTCCCGTGCCCGGCCGGCACAACGTCCTGAACGCGCTCGCGGCGCTGGCGGTGGCGGACTATCTCGGCCTGTGCCTGTCGGACGCGGCGGCGCGGATGGCGACGTTCCGCCTGCCGGAGATGCGCTACCAGGTCGAGCAGATCCGCGGGATCACGGTGGTGTTCGACGGATACAACGCGAATCCCGGCTCGATGAGCGCGGCGATTGCGGCGTTCAGCAAAACCGAAGTGTCCGGCCGGCGCGTGGCCGTGCTCGGCGACATGATGGAGCTCGGCCTGCGCAGCGAGCAGCTCCATCGGGCGCTGGGCGCGGAGGTCGCGCGTTCCGGCGTCAGCGCGCTCTGGGCGGTCGGCAAGTTCGCCCCGCTTGTCGCGCGCTCCGCCGAGGAAAACGGGCTCGACGGCCACGTGTCGCAGGCGGAGGACGTGGAGCCGGTCCTCCGCCACGTCTGCGAATACCTGCAAGCCGGCGACGCCGTCCTCGTCAAGGGCTCGCGCGGGATGAAGATGGAACGGCTCGTTGAAGAACTACGGGCTTTGCCGGCGTCAAAGGGTTAAGAGAGTGCTTTTCGGCTTATTGCACAACGACGTTCTGCGGCTCGGCCTGGCGTTTCTGACGGCGCTGGTCGTCAGCCTCGTCATCGGTGCCTGGTTGATCCGATTCTTCCACCGGAAGAACGTGATCGAGGACACTACGCAGCCGGACCACGCAGGATTGAACGCGATCCAGTCGCAGAAGAAGAACGTGCCGACGATGGGCGGATTGATGATCCTCGCCGGCATCGCTGTCGCAACCTTGCTCTGGAGCAACATGAGACTGGCGTCTCAAGAAGTGTTCAACATGATGCTGGTCCTGTTCGTCCTGGGCGGCGCGGGATTCGCCGACGACTACATCAAGCTCAAGCACAAGCCGTCGCGCGGGCTAACCAAGACCCAGAAACTCGCCGTACAGTTCGTCCTTGGTGGCTTAGTCGGCTACCTGCTCCTCCGTACGTACCCAGCTTGTACTAGCCTTTTTATGGATCTACCGGGTCGTTCGGAATTCGGTTGGTGTTTCATTCCGTGGGCAGGCTTCGTGATGGCCGCGACATCAAATGCGGTGAACCTCACGGACGGTCTTGACGGTCTCGCAGGCGGACTGACGCTGATTGCGAGCATTACGATAGGTCTGCTCTGCTTCCGTTCCGGCATGAGCAACGTCGCAATCCTCTGCCTGGCGATCGCCGGCAGCGTGCTCGGGTTCCTTTGGTACAACTGCAACCCGGCACAAATCTTCATGGGCGACACAGGTTCGCTCGCCCTCGGCGGACTGTTGGCTTACGTCGCCTTGGAGTGCCGAGCCGAGCTCCTCCTGCTGCTGGTCGGCGCGGTGTTCTTCATTGAAGAGCTGACAGTGGCGATGCAGATCGCCAGCTTCAAACTGACGAAGAAACGGATTTTTCCGATCACGCCGATCCATCATTACTTTCAAGTCCATTTGAAGTGGCCGGAACAGAAGATCGTGACGCGCGCGTGGCTACTGGGCGTTTTGGCTGCATTTCTGGCGGTCATGTTCTTAGTGACGACATGAAACGAACGAGCGGAATCCTGTTGTGCTGCGTGGCGACGCTGCTGGCGCTGGGGGCGGTGATGGTGTTCTCGTGCCTCTCCGCGCGGGCGAGCACGCTGGATATCGGGCTGGAATACCTCTTCAAGCACGCGCTCTGGGTCGCCGGCGGCGTGGTGATCATGCTGCTCATGAGCCGGCTGGATTACCACTGGCTGGAGAGGCACCAGCGGATCATCGGAATCGTCGCGCTCGCCGCGCTGGCGGCGGTGCTGTTCCCGCACGTGGGCACGATGACGCACGGCGCGCGGCGGTGGATCCGCTTCTACGGCCCGATCGGCTTCCAGCCGTCGGAGATCGCCAAGCTGGCGCTGCTGGTGGTGCTGTGCGGCATGGCCGCGCGGCGCGGAGAGCAGATGCGCTCGCTGCGCTCCGGGCTTCTGCCGTGCATGGCAATAGTCGGTCTGACGGCCGGGCTGATCCTGGTCGAGCCGGATTACGGGACCGCGGCGCTGATCGGCATCATCGGCTCGCTGGTGGTGCTCGTCGCCGGGGCGCCGGTCTGGCCGATGGCCGCGGCGAGCTCTGCGGGAATCGCCGGCGCCGCCGCGCTCGTCTGGCGTTCGCCCGTGCGCCAGGCGCGCGTGCTGGCGTTCCTCGACCCGGCGCAGCACCTGGACGGCGCGGGATACCAGTTGATGCACTCGCTGATCGCGCTCGGCAGCGGCGGGCTGCTCGGCCGAGGGCTCGGCGCGAGCGGGCAGAAGCTCTTCTTCCTGCCCGAGCCGGAGACCGATTTCATCTTCGCCGTGATCGGCGAGGAGCTGGGCCTGATCGGCGCGCTGGCGGTGATTTTCCTCTTCACGCTGATCTTGTGGCAGGGCATGAAGATCGCCTCTCGCGCGCGCGATTCGTTCGGGCGGCTGCTGGCCTTCGGGATCACGGCCCTGATCGTGTTCCAGGCGCTGATCCACATCGCCGTCGTCACCGCCTCGATGCCCACGAAGGGCATCGTGCTGCCGCTCGTTTCCTCGGGCGGGTCCTCGATTGTGGTCACGCTGGCGGCGATCGGGATTCTTCTCAATATCGCGTCGCAGGCTGTCGAAGAACCGGCCGCGAGCGTCGCAGCGCCGCAGGCGGGAGATACGAAGCGGCCGATGGAAGCGGGCGTTTAGAAACAGGTTTCTCACTCTCGGAGTCCTGGCGCATGGGCAAAGGAATCGAGGTCAGGCATTTCACCGGCATCTTCGCCGGCGGCGGCACGGGCGGGCATCTGATGCCCGGATTGAGCGTCGCGGCGGAGTTGCGGCGCGCCTATCCGGACAGCAGCCGGCTGTACTTCGTCGGCACGTCCAATGCGCTGGAGCGCCGGCTGGTCGAGTCGCACGGGTTCGACTTCCTGTCGCTGCCGAGCCTGAAGCTGGCCGCCTCGCCCGCGGCGCTGCCGCGCTGGATCATGCGCCTGGCCGGCGGGCTGGTCGAGGCGACGCGGCTGATCCGGCGGCTGCGGCCGGACGCCGTCATAAGCCTGGGCGGATACGCCGCCGTGGCGCCGTCGCTGGCCGCCGCGCTGTGCCACGTGCCGATGGCCGTGATGGAGCAGAACGCGGTGCCCGGAAAAACCAACCGGCTGCTCAGTTGGTGGGCGCGCGAAGTGTACGCGCCCTGGCCGGGGATCGAGTCGTTCTTCGCGTTTCCGGAGCGCGTGCACGTCACCGGCAACCCGGTGCGCGAGGACCTGCCGCGCCGCCGCTCGCCGCACCTGGCCGCGCAGTTCGGCCTCAATCCGCACAAGTGCACGCTCCTGGTGATGGGCGGCAGCCAGGGCGCGCAGACGATCAACCGCGCCGTCGTCGCCGCGCTGCCGGAACTCGAGGCGGAGTCCGAGTGGCTCCAGATCCTGCACAGCGCCGGCCAGTCCGGGTACGAGGAAACCGCGGCGGCGTACTCCGGCCGGAAAATCCAGTCGGCGGTGCTGCCCTACGTCGAGGACATGGCTTCGGCCTACGCGTTGTGCGAGCTGGCGCTCTGCCGCGCGGGCGGGACGACGCTGGCGGAATTGACCACGCTCGGCGTGCCGGCGGTGCTCGTGCCGCTGCCGATCGCCGCGAATGACCATCAGCGCCGCAACGCCTCGCTCGTCGCCGGGGCCGGCGCGGCGCTCTTGATGGAGCAGGCCGACTTCGCGAAAGGCCGCCTGGCGGCGACGCTCGTCGGCCTGCTGCGCAATGACGAGTGCCTCGCCCGCATGCGCGCGGCCAGCCTGCGGCTGGGCCGACCGAATGCGACGAAGAACGTCGCGGAGCGTCTTTTCCGGTTGATGACCGGGCGGCTGAGCGAGCCCGGAGCGCCGAGGGCCGAGCGCCGAATGTCGAAGATGGAAGTCCGGCGATAGGCATTTATCTCCTGTAGGAGACTCATTTCGTGCGCAGGCGGCCTAAAACAGCTCGCAAGCAGCTTCAGCTCTGGCCGAAGCCCGCGCCCGCGCCGCCGCCGAGGGAGAGCGGCCCGCCGGTTCCCTGGCGCGGCGCGGCGGTGCACCTGATCGGCATCGGCGGCGTCGGGATGAGCGGCATCGCCGCCCTGCTGCCCCACTACGGCTGCACCGTCACCGGCTGCGACGCCGGCCGCAGCGACATCATCGAATCGCTCACGCGGCGCGGCATCCATGTTTCCATCGGCCACAGCCCGGAGCACATCACCGAGAAGCTCGGCCTGGTCATCGTCTCGGCCGCAATCCGCGACACGAACCCGGAAGTGCGCGAGGCGGCGCGGCGCGGCATACCCGTCGTCAAGTACGCCCAGGCGCTCGGCTGGCTGATGAAGGACCGCGACGGCATCGCCGTCTCCGGCGCGCACGGCAAGACCACCACGACTTCGATGATCGCCTACGCGCTCAGCTACGGCGGCAAGCATCCCGCGATGGTCGTCGGCGGCGTCGTGCCGCAACTCGGCGGCAACTCGCTCAGCGGCCGCAGCGGTCCGTTCGTCGTCGAGGCGTGCGAATACGACCGCTCGTTCCTCAACCTCAGTCCGAAGGCGGTCGTCGTCACCAACATTGACCGCGAGCACCTCGATTACTATTCGGGCCTCGAGGAACTCGTCGAGGCGTTCGGCGCCTTCGTCGCCCTGGCGCCGGCCGACGGACTCTGCGTGGCGAACGGCGACGACCCGAACGTCCTCCGCGCCGTGAAGCGGAGCCGCGCGCGCGTCGAGACCTTCGGCGACGGGAAGGACTGCGACTGGCGCGTCGGCGAATGGTCCCGCGCCGAAGGGCGCACGCGGTTCCGCGCCTTCCATCGCGGCAAGAACATCGGCGTCTTCGAACTGCTCGTGCCGGGCTACTACAACGTGCGCAATGCGCTGGCGTGCATCGCCGCCAGCAGTTTCTTCGACGTGAACCGCCAGGACGTGCGCGAGTCACTCGCCGAATTCCGCGGCGCGCGGCGGCGCTTCGACCGCCTCGGCGAGGCCGCCGGCGTGATGGTGCTCGACGATTACGGCCACCATCCGACCGAGGTGCGCGTCACGCTCGACGCGGCGCGGCAGGAATTCCCGATGCGCCGCCTGCTCTGCGTTTTCCAGCCGCACCAGTGCAGCCGCACGCGGCTGCTCATGAACGACTTCGCCGGCGCGTTCGGATCGGCCGATTGCGTCATCGTCCCGGATATTTACTCCGTGCGCGACAACGAGGCGGACCGGGCGAGCGTGCACTCGCAGGACCTCGTCGCCACGCTGCGCCGCAACGGCGTGCAGGCGGAATACGGCTCGCAGTTCCCTGAGACCGTGGATCGCCTGCTCCACTCCGTCCGCAGCGGAGACCTGGTCATGACGATGGGAGCAGGTCCGGTAAACGACGTGGGGATACGCCTGTTGCAGGAACTCAAGAAAAGGGAGCAAAGCGATGAGCTGGTACTCAGGGCTTGAGTCGTTCGTGCGAGTGGACGAGCCGCTGGCTGAGCGAACGACGTTCGCCATCGGCGGGCGGGCGGCGTTCTTCGTCGAGCCGGCGACGGAGGCAGAGTTCGCCGCCGGCTACGCGGCCGCTATGCGCTCGCGGCTGCCGGTGTTCATCCTCGGCGGCGGGAGCAACCTGCTCGTCTCCGACAAGGGCGTGCCGGGCGTCGTGATCTGCACGACGAAGATGGCGGACAAGTCCATGCCCGCGCAGAGTCATTCCACCTTCAGCGCGCACGCGGCCGGTTCGCTCGTCCAGCTCCGCGCCGGGACGAGCCTGGAGAAGGCCGTCCTCTGGACAGCGCGCGCCGGACTCTCGGGGCTGGAGTGCCTCGCCGGGATTCCCGGCACCGTCGGCGGCGCCGTCCGCATGAACGCCGGCGGGCGCTACGGCATGATCTGCGACGCCGTCCACGCGGTCTGGTGTGTGGACCGGCAGGGCCGCATCTACATGCGCAGCGCCGCCGACATCCAGTGGGGCTATCGCGCGACCGACATGGGCGACCCGATCGTCCGCGTCGAGTTCGATCTCCAGCGCAAGCCGCCCGAGGCCGTCAGGCTCCAGCGCTCGAAAATCCTCTCCGAGAAGCGCTCCTCGCAGCCGGTGCAGCAGCATAGCGCGGGCTGCTTCTTCAAGAACCCGGGCGAGGAGAAGGCCGGCGAACTGATCGAGATGGCCGGGCTGAAGGGCTATCGCATCGGCGAGGCGTGCGTCTCGCCGAAGCATGCGAATTTTATCGTGAACCTCGGCGGCGCGACCGCGAACGACGTCCTGGCGCTCTCGGACACCGTCCGCGACCGCGTCTATGCCGAGTTCGACGTCTCGCTTGAGAACGAAGTCTCCACGTGGGGTTTGCCGCGCGAGCGCCCGCCGGTGAACCGCCTTTTCGTGTCGCCGGCGCGGGTGTAATTCCAGGACCCCGGTGGATAAGAAACCTCATCACTTTCTGAAAGGGCAGCACATGCGTCGAAGAATCGCGGTGTTGATGGGCGGAGTCTCAGCGGAGCGCGAGGTGTCGCTCAAGTCCGGAAAAGGCATTGCCGAAGCGCTCCGCCAGAAGGGCCACGAAGTCCACGAAGTGGACATCGCCGAGGAGAGCATCGCGCCGGCGCTTGCCGTCAGGCCGGAATTGGCTTTCATCGCCCTGCATGGCCGGTTCGGCGAGGACGGCGCGATCCAGGGACTGCTCGAAGAGGCCGGAATCGCGTACACCGGCTCCGACCCGCAGGCCAGCCGCGCGGGCATGGACAAGATGGCCTCGAAATGCTTCTTCATCACGCACGATGTGCCGACGCCGCCCTTCCGGCTCTTGACGACCACGCAGTCGTGGGAGAAGGTCGAGGCGGCCATCGAGGAGATCGGCCTGCCGTTAATCGTCAAGCCGCTGCGGCAGGGTTCGAGCTACGGCGTCTCGCTGGCGAAGACGCAAGAGCAGGTGGCCACCGGCCTCGCCGAGGCGCTCAAGTACGGCCAGCACGCGCTTCTCGAGCGGTTCATCCCGGGCCGCGAGTTCACCGTCGGCATCCTCGACCAGGCCGCGCTGCCGGTCATCGAACTGCGCCACTCGCACCAGATTTTCGACTTCGACGCCAAGTACACCGACCGCGGCACGGAGCGCGTGGTGCATCCGGACCTTCCGCGCGAGACCACGGAGAAGTTGCAGGAACTCGCCCTCGCCGCACATCGCGCCCTGGGCTGCCGCCACTTCAGCCGTGTGGACCTCATGCTCGAAAACGACGGCTGCCCGTACGTCCTTGAAGTGAACACGATTCCGGGTTTCACGGAAAAGAGCCTGTTCCCGCTCGCCGCGCGCGAGGCCGGAATTCCGTTCATGGACCTCTGCGAGCGCATCGTGGACCTGGCGCTGACGCCGGCGCCGGTGGAAGTCGGAGGGATCTAGAAAGAGTGAGAATGTGCCATGGCCGCTAAAACGCGGGCGAGTGACGGCTCCAGCCAGCAGACGCTGGTGAACACGGGAATCTACATCCTCATCGCCGGCGCGCTGGCCGCCGGCTGCGTGGTGGGCGTGCAGCAGCTCTGGCGCGCGGTCTCCGACCGGCCGGAATTCATCGTCCGGCCCGCCGATCTTGCGCTCACGAGCAAATGGGCGCGCATCCCCGAGATGAAGCGCGATTTTCTTGCCACCGACCGCACCGGCATCCTGCGGAAAGCCGGCGTCAGCATCTTCACCGCCGGGCTGTGCGAGGACATCGCCCAGGCGTATGCCGCCAGCCCCTGGGTGCGGCGCGTGCTGCTCGTGGCGAAGGAATTCCCGAACCGGCTCGATGTTCAGCTCGAGTTGCGCGAGCCCTACGCGCTCGTGCAGACCGCCAGCAAGTGCATCTGCGTGGACGTAGACGGCGCGCCGCTCAGCCCGCAGTTCTACGACCTGTCCCCGCAGCGCCTGGCCGCGCTCGTCCCGGTCATCACCCTCAACGGCGACTGCCCGGTGCCGAACGCCGGCCAGCCATGGAAACAGTCGGAAGTGCAGGAAGGTCTCGCGATGGTCCGCCTCTACCGCAAGGACCTGGCCCGAAATGTCCCCGTTCACGAAATCCAGGTCCAGCGCGCCGAGAACGCCGCTGTCATGGCCACGCTCGTGCTCGACAGCGGCCCGCGCGTCCAGTGGGGCCGGACGCCGGCCGGCCCGCACTCGCTGGCCGAAATCTCCACGGCCCAGAAGACCACCGCGCTGCTCGCGATCACCCGGAAAGAAGGCTCGCAGATCGGACGGCTCAAGACGATTGACGTCCGCTGGGCGAACCCGCTGTGCGAATGATCAGATCGGTTTCCGCAGCGGAGCGCACAACGAGGCGCGGCCTCAACTGAGCGCGCCTCTTGTTGCCGTGGCTCGAAGAAACCCCGCTGAACAAGGCGCCCACTCGTCTCAGCCTATCTTTACGAGAGCCCGCCGTCAAGGAGCCGGACGCCTTCCGCTCAGCGTTGGCAACACGCGTCGGACAAGCTATAATCGAAGATGAAATGGAAGGGCGCGCGATGGCTTACAAAGCGGTTCCCGGCGGGATCGGGCGGATTTACGTCGCAGGGTCTCGCGCTGGGGCGCCGAAGAAGCACAACTGCAAGGACTGCTTCTTCTGCCAGTGGTGCGCCGAAGAGCGCTGCCGCCTCTGCAGAAAAAAGAGTCGTCGCCGGCTCAGGAAATGAATGTGAATCCACGATTCCGCCCTCCTTCCGCGAGAACCCTGCTGCGTCAAACCCTGCGCGCGGCCCTCATCGGCCTTGTCATCGGCGCCGCGTTCGGGATCATGACGTCGCTGGGCAGTTGGCTGTCTCACCAGACCGACAGGCCGCCCGCGCTGCCGGGGTTGATCTACATCATCCGGGGGCTGGACGTCAGCGCTTTTCCGGGAATGACGATCATGACCGCGATTGATCGGCGCGGCGTGGAGCCCGACTACGTTTTTTCACCGGGCGAAGTCACCAGTCCCGCGCTGCTCCTGGCGCTTTTCAACGCGCTCTTCTGGGCCGCGCTGTGGGCGTTGCTCCTGGCATGGCCCGGCCCGATCTTCGCGCTCTGGCTCACGCTGTCCGGCTCGTGGGGCTAGTGTTTAGTTGCGTAAATTGGTATCAATTTACGCAACTAAACACGGTCTAACGGAACGTATAACTCGCTATAAAGACGCGGCTTACTGCGGTCATGCTTCCTTGCGGAAATAGGACGCCTATTTCCGCAAGGAAGCACCAGCTCGGCGCCGTCCGGCATGTTTCCTGCTGCCTGGTCAAGCTCGCAGTCTCGCCTGCCCGCTCCGCGCCTTGAACGCCCGGATTGTTTCTTGTAACATGACGGTTGTCCTTGCAGAGCGACGCTGTGCGGAGGATGGAGGCAGTCATGGCTTTTCGACCCGACCGTTTGACGACCAAATCCCAGGAGGCGCTGCAGGCGGCGCAGGATATCGCGCGCGAGCGCGGGCAGCAGGAGCTGACGCCGGAACATCTGCTGCTGGCGCTGGTCCGTCAGAAAGACGGCGTGGTGCCGCCCATCCTCCAGCGCGCGGGCGTTTCGGCCGACCAGCTCGAACGCCGGCTTGAGGACGCGCTCGATGCGATCCCGAAGGTCTCCGGCGGCGACATCTACGCCTCGCCCCGGTTCAGCAAGCTGCTCGAGGCGGCCTGGAAGGAGGCGCAGGCGCTCAAGGATGAGTACGTCAGCGCCGAGCACCTGCTGCTCGCGGCGGCCGAAGGCGATGGCGCGGCCAAGACGATCCTGAAAGAGGCCGGCCTCACTCGCGCGAATATCCTGACGATCCTTAAGACCGTCCGCGGGACGCAGCGCGTGACGGACCAGGAGCCGGAAGGCAAGTACCAGGCGCTCGAGCGCTACTGCCGCGACCTGACCGCCGCCGCGCGCGGAGGCAAGCTCGATCCGGTGATCGGCCGCGACGAGGAAATCCGCCGCGTAATGCAGGTGCTCAGCCGCCGCACGAAGAACAACCCTGTGCTGATCGGCGATCCCGGCGTCGGCAAGACCGCCATCGTCGAAGGGCTGGCGCGGCGCATCGTCGAGGGCGACGTGCCCGAAGGGCTGAAGAACCGCCGAGTGCTCGCGCTCGACCTGGGCGCGCTGATCGCGGGCACCAAGTTCCGCGGCGAGTTCGAGGACCGCCTGAAAGCCGTCCTCAAGGCGATCACCGAGGCGGAAGGCTCGGTGATCCTGTTCATTGACGAGTTGCACATGGTGGTCGGCGCGGGCGCGGCCGAAGGCGCCGCCGACGCGGCCAACCTGCTCAAGCCGGCCCTGGCGCGCGGCGAGCTGCGGTGCGTCGGCGCGACGACGCTCGACGAATACCGCAAGCACATCGAAAAGGACGCCGCGCTCGAACGGCGGTTCCAGCCGGTCCTCGTCGGCGAGCCCTCCATCCCCGACACGATCGCCATCCTGCGCGGCCTCAAGGAGCGCTACGAGGTCCACCACGGAGTCCGCATCCAGGATTCCGCCCTCGTCGCGGCGGCCACGCTTTCCGAGCGCTACATCACCGACCGGTTCCTGCCCGACAAGGCGATTGACCTGGTGGACGAGGCGGCCTCTCGCCTGCGGATGGAGATGGACAGCCTGCCGGTGGAGCTCGACCAGACCGAGCGCAGGCGGATGCAACTGGAGATCGAGCGCCAGGCGCTCACGCGCGAGAAGGACCCCGCCTCGCGCGAGCGCCGCGCCAAGGTCGAGCAGGAACTCGCCGAGCTGAAGGAGAAATCCACCCTGCTCCGCGCCCACTGGGAAAATGAAAAAGCCGCGATCAAGAAAATCCGCCAAGCCAAGGAAAAGCTCGAATCCACGCGCACCGAGGCCGAGCGCGAACAGCGTCACGGCAACCTCCAGCGCGTCAGCGAACTTCGCTACAGCGTGATCCCCGCGCTTGAGAAGTCCATCGAGGAGGAGAACCGCCGCCTGCTCGAACTCCAGAAAGACCGCAAGATGCTCAAGGAGGAAGTGGACGAGGAGGACATCGCGCAGGTGGTGAGCAGTTGGACGCACATCCCCGTCAGCCGGATGCTCGAGAGCGAGAAGGACCGGCTGCTGAAAATGGAGGGGCGCCTCTCCGAGCGCGTGGTCGGCCAGGAAGAGGCCATCGCCGCGGTGAGCAACGCCATCCGCCGCGCGCGCGCCGGCCTGCAGGACCCGGGCCGGCCGATCGGCTCGTTCATGTTCCTCGGCCCCACCGGCGTCGGCAAGACCGAGCTCGCCCGCGCGCTGGCCGAGTTCCTCTTCGACACCGAGCAGGCGATGGTCCGCATCGACATGTCCGAGTACATGGAGAAGCATACCGTCTCGCGGCTGATCGGCGCGCCGCCGGGCTACGTCGGCTACGATGAGGGTGGCCAGCTCACCGAGGCGGTCCGCCGCCGCCCGTATTCGGTGATCCTCTTCGACGAGATCGAGAAGGCGCACAACGACGTCTTCAACGTGCTCCTCCAGGTGCTCGACGAGGGCCGCCTGACCGACGGCCACGGGAGGACGGTGGATTTCAAGAACACGCTGATCATCATGACGAGCAACATCGGCAGCCACCAGATCCAGGAGGCGGGCGGGCGCGTGACTGAGGCGCTTGAGGAATCGGTGCGCCAGATGGTCCGCGCGCAGTTCCGCCCCGAGTTCCTCAACCGCGTGGACGACATCATCATCTTCCACGCGCTCACGCTCGAGCAGATCGAACAGATCGTGGATATTCAACTCCGGTCGCTGCGGCGGCTGCTCGCCGACCGCAACCTCGAGATCGAGCTGACCGGCGAGGCGAAGAAGCGCATCGCCAAGGAAGGCTTCGACCCGGTCTTCGGCGCGCGCCCGCTCAAGCGCGTGATCCAGCAGAGCATCCAGAATGAGCTGGCGATGCGCCTGCTCCGCGGCGACATCCGCAACGGCGATAAAATCCGCGTGGACTGGAAAAAAGGCGAGTTCGTGTTCGAGAAAAACGGCTGAGCGTCTTTGTTCCTTATTGCTGATCCTGTTATCCTCTAGCGATCGAAGGCGTCCTCGATGTCTTGGCGTCCGGGTGGTATGAAGACTGTTGCTAGGAGGCGCGCGTGGCGGGAATGAGCGATGGCGCGGCGGTCGGCGCGGCGGAAAGGTTAACCCCGGAGAACATCCTGGATTTCAGCGCGAACGTCACCCCGGCGCCGTTGCCGGAGGCGCTGCGGCAGGCGCTCCAAGGCTCCATCGAGTGCCTTTCGCAGCCGCCGGACCCGGAGGCGCGGAAGCTGCGTCAGCGCGCGGCGGAGGTCTACGGAGTCCCGCCCGAGGAGGTGCGCGTCGGCAACGGCGTCAGCGAGTTCCTCTACGCGATCCCGCGCGGGCTGCGGCCCCGGCGCGTGGTGATGCCCGCACCCTGCTCCACCGATTACTGGCGCGCGAGCGATTACGCCGGCGCGGAATCCGAAGGCGTGCTCTCCGCCGAGGCGAAAGAGTTCGCGCTCGACCCGGCGCAGATCGAGATGCGCCTCAGCGGCACGGACATGGTCTTCCTCGGCAACCCCAGCGATCCGACCGGAGTCGCGGCGCCGGCAGACGCGATCCGCGGACTGGCGAAGAAATTCTCCGGCGTCGCCTTCGTGGTGGACGAATCGTTCGTGGAGTTCGTGCCTGAATCGCTCGGCGCGTCGCTGCTGGGCGCTCCGCTGCCGGCGAACGTGATCGTGCTCCGCTCGCCGACGGCGATCTACGGGCTGGCCGGACTGCCGCTGGCGTTCCTTTTCGCGGGCCGGACGCTGATCGAGCAGGTCCAGTCCGCGCGCGAGCCGAACGCCGTCGGCGCGCCTTCGCTCCGCACGGGTGAGGCCCTGCTGGCCGGAGCGCAGGAGGCGCCCGCGCTGCGCCAGCCGGTTATCGCCGAGCGCGAGCGCATGCGCGATGAACTCTCGCGCATGGCGGGCATCCGCGTCTTCCGCTCGCAGGCGAACTTCCTGCTGCTGAAGACCACGCGGCCGGGGCTGAACGCCTTGCAGCTCTGCGAGCGCCTGCTCAAACAGAAGGTGCTCATCCGCAACGTGGCAGGCTACCGCGGCCTCGACGGACGCTTTGCGCGAATCTCCGTCCGTGCGGCCGCCGACAACGACCGCCTGCTGGCGGCGTTCGGCGAGGCGCTCGACGAGTCAAAATGGAAATGAGTCGGAAAGCAGACCGTGCGAAGTTGGAAATGCCGAATGGCAGTGAATCGGTCTCCCGCTTTTCACTCCGCCGTCATTTCGCCGACCGGGCTTCCATCACGAGGACCGAATCATTCGCGCCCGGCGCCACGCTGCCGTAAACGAAATCCACGTTGACCTTCCGCTGCGCCAGGCGCTCCATCATTTCGGCCAGCGCGCCCACCTTGTTCGGCAGCTCGATCAGGCGCACCGGCGTCTCGACCACCTCGAGCTTCAGGTCCTCGAGCACCTTCGCGCCCGCGCGTGCGTCGTCCACGATCATGCGCACCAGGCACGTCTCCGTGGCGTCCACCACCGAGATCGCCATAATATTCACGTCGCCGTCGGCGAGCGCGCGGCAGATTTTCGCCAGCGCCCCCGGCTTGTTCGGCAGCGAAACCGTCAACTGTTTCGTCCGTTCCATCGCATTTCCTCCGTTCTCAGCCCGGCATGGACTCCTGGAGCGGCCACAAAACCTTGCTGTCAAGAAGTCTAACCCGGCGCAGCGCGGAATGCAAAGCGCAAAATGCAAAATGTGAACCGGGGCGGGTTGCTGCCGCGCCGCCGGAGGGCCGGCCATTTCCCGCTTCTCGATTTGCACGGTTTTTCTCTTGACGGGCGCGGTTTGGCGATGCTAGAATCTGACGCGGTGCATAAGCCCGCCGCGTGGCGGGCAACGGCATCGGACGGATCGGTGCACCATTTCGTTCTGTCGAAGGGGAAAGCACAATGAGAGCTCTCCGGCTGGCCGGCGTGATGGCATTATGCGTCATGGTCTTTTCCGGATGCGAAATGAGCCGCCCCTACAAGGGCTACAGCGACGAAGTGGATAGCTGGTCCTACGCCAAGCGCTTCGGGATTACGTGGGAGGACTGGGGGCTGTCGCTGCTGGATATCGTCAGCCTGGAGATCGGCGCGCAGGAGTCCATCGGCATCGTCATCCAGCCGACGAAGATCCTCCAGACCGGTTTCCTGTTCAACGACGTGATGAAGCTCGGCTGGCGCAACCGCGGCTTCGGGTTCTACCATGAAGTCCAGAGCGAAGGCGGCCTCGGCTGGGCGTACTACCGCAGCCGCCGGTTCGAACCGATCCTCGGCACCACCACGCTCTTCGACCCGAACCGCCGCGCGCCGCTCTTTGCCGGATTCCCCATCCGCGACAATATCCAGGAAGGCCACTGGGCGGACATCGGCGGCGAGGTCGGCGTCGGATTCCTCGACGTCAGCGCCCACGTCAGCCCGAAACACGCGATCGGCTTCTGCGTCAACACCCTCATGCTGCCGATGAACCTCGTCCTGCGCTATCCGCTCAATTGGATCGGCGTGCGTTTCCCCGAACTGGATTTCTGCGATGAAAACACCACCTCGCAGATCAAGAATAAGTACAACCTGACATTGATCCCGTATCCCACATCGTTCGCTCCGACCGAAGTGCTGAACGACCTCTGGGAAGTGCCGTACTAGAACGGACGGCGGCGACGACGGGCCGTGCATGACCGGGCGGGCGCACGAAGTCCATCGTCCCTCCGCCATCGCCCTCACAGCCTGATCAGAATCGAGGTGAGAATTTTTTGGCTAAAATCGTCGTCCGCGAAGGCGACTCCATCGAGCGTGCGCTCAAGCAGTTCAAGCGCATCTGCGAGAAGGAGGGCCTTCGGCGAGAGATTAAGCGCGCCTCATACTACGAGAAGCCCAGCGAGCAGAAACGACGCCGCAAGCTCCAGCAGGTCCGGGAGCGCCGCAAGACCGTGACCAAGGCCCTGAAGCTGAAGGTCAAGAGCAAGCTCCGCGCGAGATAACCAGTTTCTCACTCGCCGTTCATCGGGCGCCTTTCCACGCGGGAAGGCGCCCGAATTTTTATCCGGCCGCGAACCCGCGAGCGCCTGCCTGCCCCAGCCGAGTTTCTCGTCCTTGCGCCTCGACCGGTGTAACCTCACCCGGCTGCGCCCACACTAGTGAAATGAACGCTTCAGGGACGTTAAATTTGCCCGCGCGCCGCGCAGCGGAGTATAATGTGTCCGTTTCAGGAAGACGGAGGATGGACAAATTGAAAGCGACTCGCGCTCATCTCCCGGCGTCGCCTCGAGCGGAACCGGCGGCCTCCGCCGAGGTGTTCGATTTCGTCGGCCGGCACTTCCTGGCCTCGTATCTCGGCTGCGATCCGATCCGCCTGCGCGACCTGGCCGGGCTCAAGGCGGCTTTCGAGCGCGCCGTCGCCGCCAGCGGCGCCACGCTCATGGGCAGCTCCGATCACGTCTATCCGCCGCATGGATACACGCTCCTCTGCCTGCTTTCCGAAAGCCACGCCAGCATCCACACGTATCCGGAGCACAACGCCTGTTTCGTGGACCTCTTCACCTGCGGCCTGCGCTGCCGGCCGGAGCCCTTCGACGCCGTCCTGCGCGACTACCTGCGGCCGGCGCACAGCCACGTCCGCAGCTTGATCCGGCGCGAAGAGGCCCAGGACGAGGGGCGGGCCGCGCGCGGCTGACCCAACGTGACCGTGAATCACCCGGGCGCCCACGCGCCGAGAACAACACAACACGGAGTCAGCCCGCCGAGGACTCAAGCCTCTCCGCCGTTCCTGGAGCCTTGCGTTTGAAAAGTGCAAACTCCGCACCAAGGGAAGGTTGACGCATGCCCATGCAGTCCGATGCTTCGCGGCCGCCGCTTCCGCGTCCTTATCCGCTCCCGGCGCTGCCGCCGGACCGGTTCTACGTCGAGCCGTACACGCCGCAGGAGGTCGGGTCCGGCCAGCTTGTCCTCGTCGAGGATTCCGACCCGTTCGACCTCTACACCTATCGCTGCAAGGCGATCCAGTACGCGGGCAAGACCGCCTTCCAGACCGTGCAGATCGGCGACACGTACAACTACGGCCGCGTGCTGATGCTCGACGGCGCCATCCAGAGTTCCGCCGACGACGAGGCGCTCTACCATGAACTGCTCGTGCAGCCGGCGATGCTGCGCTCGCCCGAGCCGCGCGACGTGCTCATCATCGGCGGCGGCGAGGGCGCCTCGCTGCGCGAAGTCCTCGCCCACGGCGCCGTGCGCTCTGCAACGATGGTGGACATTGATCCGGAAGTCGTCGCGCTTTGCCGCGAGCACCTGCCCGCCTGGCACCAGGGCGCCTTCCAGGACCCGCGCACGCGGCTCGTCCACGCCGACGGCCGCGCCTTCGTCGAGGGCGAAAACCAGCGCTACGACGTGGTGATCGTGGACGTGGTGGACATGCTCGAAAACGGCCCGGCCGAGAAGCTCTACACGCGCCAGTTCTACGAACTCCTCCGCAAGCGCCTCAAGCCCGACGGCATCATCGCGGTGCAGGCGCTGGAGTTCTCCTTTGCCGACGACCGCCCGCACGCCGCGCTCGCGCGCACGCTGCGCACTGTCTTCCCCGAAGTCCACAGCTACCGCGCGCTCATCCCCTCGTTCCTCGGCTCATGGGGATTCCTCATCGCCAGCGACTGGCTCCGCCCCGCCGAAATGCGCAGCGAGGACCTCGACCGCGCCATCGAGAACCGCCTCGGCAATATATGGATGGAGCACCTGACCGGCGATTATCTCAAGTCGTGCTTCGTCATGGACAAGGAGACCTTGTTCCTCCTCTCGCTCTCCGGCCCGATCCTCGAAGACGGCGCGCCGTTCGTCCTGCCGCCGGAGATCCAGGACGTCGAGCCGCCCTTCGCGCAGTTCCCGGCGAAGAAGCCGGAGGAATGAGAGAGGCTATTGCGGATTGCGGAGTGCGGAGTGAACGAAAATAATTCGTCGGCTGTCAATCCACCTTCAGAACTCAAGCCGCAATCCGCAGTCCGCATTCCGCAATCGTCCGTCGCTTTGCGCATCCGGTTTTTGCCGGCCGCGCCGCCGGGAGCGAAAGTCCTCGCCCGGTTCCGCGATCCGTATGACCGCGTCGCGGTCGCGGAGACGATCGCGCTCGACCGGCTTCCGCCCGCGGCCGACGCCGCCGAGCCGTTCGACGAGTTCCATTTTCTCTTCCTGCCGAGCGGCTCGACGAACACGCCGTACGAGCAGCAGAAGCGCGGCGAGGACTGGATGCAGGCGCCGCCCGGCGATCCGTTCGCCGTCCAGCCGATTGACCTGACGCTCCGCAACGACCGCGTCCTCTGGCGCCCGGGCCGCGCGCTGGTGCTCGGCGCGCCCGACCGCATGGACGAAATCCTGACCGCGCTCGTCCACTTCTCCTTCTACGAAGGCGAGATGCGCCGCCTCGAGCAGGAAATCCGCGAGGACTGGCCGCTCGTCGAGAAGGACCTGCCGCTCACCCACCAGGTCGGCGCCGCCGACCTCAAGCGCTGGCCCGACGCGAACCGGAGGGTCCGGATCACCGCCCTGCGCCGGGTGCGGCTCACGCGGCTCGACCTCTACCTCTCCAAAGTCCCGGCGCAGCTCACCGGCAACGTCCGAAAAGTTTACGCCGAACTGCTGCTCTGGTGCCCCGAACTGCCCGACCGCTATATCGCGCTGGACGACCAGATCGAGATTTACGAGGACCTTTACGAATCCGCCAACGACCGCCTCAGCGAATACGCCTACTTCCGCAAGGAATTCATCATCGAGGCGTGGATCGTCGTCATCCTCGCTCTCGAGCTCGCCGCCGTCGTCGTCGAGCTGGTCTACACCATGAAAGAATCCGCAGCGCCGTAGGGCCGTCTTCCTCGGCCTTCGTTTCTGTTCGCACCTCCTTCTCGGTGTCCCTTCCGACGGGTCATTGCATTCTCGTTCATCGCCGACTAAACTGGAAGTCGTGCTGCATGAACGCTGAGAGGAAGCGCATGAAGGGCGGCGATCGCGAGGATTTTCGGAGGATCGCGGCGCAGGCGATCCTGAAGAACCTGAAGGCGCTGGCCGCGCAGATTCCGGGCGTGCGCGCGCAGCGCGGGTCGGAGCCGGTGCATGACCTGCGCGTGGCGTCGCGGCGCGTGCGGACGGCGCTGCGGCTGCTCGACGAGGCCGAGCCCTCGAAGCGTTATCGCCGATGGAACCGCCAGTTGAAACGCCTGGCCTCCGCGTTCAGCCGCGCGCGCGACACGGACGTGCAGGCGGATTTCCTCCAGGAGTTCCTCAAGCCCCATCGCGATGCGCGGCTCAAGCCCGGCATCGAGCGGCTGCTCCTCCGGCTTCACAAACGCCGCAGGAAGCAGCAGGTCAAAATCCTTAAGGAGCTTGACCGCTTCGTCGCGCGCGGCACGCTGCGTGAAATCCAGCGCGAGTTCCAGCGGCGCAGAAAAGACCGGCGGCGCGCAGGACCGGGTCTCTCCGGACCCGCAGTCGCGGAGACGCCGGCCCATGCCGCCGCGCCGATCCGCGAGCGGCTCGACAAGATGCTTGCGTACGAGCCGTTCATCGCGCGGCCCGAGCGGCGCAAGGAACTTCACCGTATGCGCATCGCGGCGAAACATTGCCGCTACACGATGGAGGCGTTCGCGCCGGCCTACGGCGGAAGGCTCGATCCCTGGATCCGCGCGATGCGCCAGATCCAGAGCGAGCTCGGCGAGATTCACGATTGCGACGTGTGGATTCACGAAACGCTTCCGAAGTTTCTCGCCCGCGAGCGCGCGCGCACCGCGCTCGCGGAGATCGAGCCGGGCGTCACGGCGCTGCTCCGCGACCGCCGGCGGCGGCGGAACGCAATTTATCGGGCGTTCCTGCGGCATTGGAAGGAACTGCGCCGCAGGAAGGTATTCGAACGGATGAGTGAAGAATGAGGGTGGCAGGATGAAGGTCGCCCTGATCGCCGACATCCACGCGAACCTGCCCGCGCTGCAAGCGGTCCTCGCGCACGCGCGCAAGCGGAAAGTGAAGGCCATCTGGAACGCGGGCGATTTCGTCGGCTACGGGCCGTTCCCGGACGAGGTCGTCCGGCGCGTCCGCGAGGAAGAGGCGCTCAGCATCGCGGGGAATTACGATCTGAAGGTCCTCCGTGCCGACCGCCCGCCGCGCGCGAAGGATAAGGACCCCGAAAAACGATACGCATTCAAGTGGGCGCTCGACAACCTCTCGCCGGAGAGCCGGGAGCACCTGGCCTCTCTGCCGAGGGAACTGCGGCTGAACGTCGCGGGCTGGCGCGTGCTCCTCACGCACGGCAGCCCGGAATCGAACAAGGAGCACCTGACGCCCGAGACGCCGAAGTCGCGCCTGCGCCGCCTCGCGCGGAAGGCGAAGGCGGACCTGATCGTCTGCGGCCACTCGCACGCCCCGTTCGCGCGCAGGGTCGGCGCGCACTGGTTCGTCAATCCGGGCAGCGTCGGCCGGCCCGACGACGGCAATCCGCAGGCGTCGTATGCGGTGGCGGACCTGCGCCGCGTCGGCGGCGGCTCGCGGCCGGCCTCGCTCGCGGTGCGGCATTACCGCGTGCCGTACGACACGGAGCGGACGGCGGAGCGCATCCGGCAGCTCGGCCTGCCGGAGTCGTTCGCGCGGATGGTGCTCGAAGGGCGCTCGCTCAACGGCGTTCAGCGCTGGGCCGAGGCGCGCGCCGTGACGCGGGCCTCCGCGCCGGCCGAAGGCGAGGCGGACGCGCCGCTCCAGGCGGTCCTCGAACTCGCGGAGAAGTGCGATCATGAGCCGGCGCACGCGCGGCACGTGACGCTGCTGGCGCTGCGGCTCTTCGACGAGCTGCAGCCGCTGCACGGGCTGGGCTCCACGGAGCGCTTCTGGCTGCACTGCGCCGGGCTGCTGCACGACATCGGCTGGATCAAGGGCCGCAAGGGACACCACAAGACGGCGCTGCGGATGATCCTGACGACGCCGGACCTGCCGTTCGAGCGGCGCGAACGCGAGATCATCGGCTGCGTGGCGCGCTATCACCGGCGCGGGCTGCCGACGCTCAAGCACGAGGCGTTCGCGGCGCTGAGCGCGCCGGACCAGCGCGTCGTGCGGCGGCTGGCCGCCATCCTGCGCGTCGCCGACGGCCTCGATCGCACGCGCCAGGCAATCGTGAAGGACGTGACCTGCGCGATCGGAAAGAGCCAGGTCGCCGCGTATTGCCTCGTCCCGCAGCCCGCGGAGGATGAGCAGCGCGAGGCGCTGAAGAAGGCCGACCTGTTCGAGAAAACCTTCGGCCGAAGGCTCGTGATCGAATGGCGGCTGACGTAACGGTTCTGAAACAAGATCCGCCATTCCGGACGATCGGATCAGTCGAATAGGTTTTATCAAGGAAATCGCGCCCATGCCGCCTGAGACCACATCCTCCGACGGCCGTATCGTCGGCTTCATGGACATCGGCACGAACGCGGTGCGGCTGCTGCTGGTGCGGTTCAACCCGAACCGCTCGTACACCATCCTGACGCGCCAGCGCGAGGCGGTGCGACTCGGCGAGGGCGAGTTCCCGGAGCAGCGCCTGCAGCAGCAGGCCATGCACCGCGCCGTGCTCGTCTGCGCGCGGTTCGCCGACATGGCGCGCTCATACGGCGCCGGGGAGATCGTGGCCGTCGCCACCTCCGCCAGCCGCGAAGCCGAAAACCAGCGGAGCTTCCTCAAGCTCCTCCAGCAGAAGGCGCGCCTCGACGTGCGCGTCGTCTCCGGCAAGGAAGAGGCGCGCCTGATCTACCTGGGCGTCTCCAGCGGAGTCAACCTCGGCGGCCGGCGCGCGCTCTTCCTCGACATCGGCGGCGGCAGCACTGAGGTCGCCGTCGGCGATCAGCACCAGTACCAGCACCTCGACACGATCAAGCTCGGCGCCATCCGCCTGACCACGCTCTTCTTCCTGCCCGGCGAGACCGACCCGATCCCGCCGGCGCGCTACAACCTCGTCAAGGCCTACGTCCGCAACATCAGCGTCCGCGCCGTCCAGAAACTGCGGCAGCATAAATTCGACATCGCCATCGGCTCCTCGGGCACGATCGTCACGCTGGCGGAGATCGCCGCGCGGCTCTTTCGCAAGCGGCCCTGGCGGAAGGATGACATTCTCACCCGCGAGCAACTGCGCGAAGTCATCCGCCTGCTCTGTTCGCTCTCGACGGAGGAGCGCCGCAGCGTGCCGGGCATGAACCCGGAGCGCGCGGACATCATCATCGGCGGAGCGGCGGTGCTCGACGTGCTGATGGAGGAGCTGAAGCTCCCGGACCTCCGCGTGAGCGAGCGCGGGCTGCGCGACGGGCTGCTGATCGAGTACCTCTCGCGCACCGAGCACGGCGGCCTGGAGCCGGTCGGGTTCCGCGAGCGCAGCGTCTTGCAGCTCGGCCGGTCCTGCGGGTTCAACGAGGCGCACGCGCGGACGGTCGAGCGCCTGGCGCTGGAGCTCTTCGACACCGCGCGGGAGCTGCGGCTGCACCGGCTCGGCGACTGGCAGCGCGAGCTGCTCGGCTACTCGGCGCTGATGCACGACCTGGGCATGTTCCTCTCTTACGACAACCACAACGCGCATTCGGCGTACGTCATCCGCAACGCCGAGCTGCTCGGCTTCGACCAGACCGAGCAGGCGATCATGGCGGCCACCGCGCTCTTCCACGGCAAGGCGCTGCCGCGCAAGAAGAACCCGGAGTTCGCCGCGCTCGACAAGCGCTCGCGCGAAATCGTCCGGGCGCTGTGCATTTTCCTGCGCCTGGCCGAGAGCCTCGACCGCAGCCACATGGGCGTCGTTGAGCATGCCCGCTTCACCGCCGTCCGGCGCAAGCGCGCCGTGCTCGAAATCAAGTCCGAGCAGGACTGCCAGCTCGAGCTCTGGGGCCTGGCGAACCACGAGAAGGGTTTCTCGAAAGTGTTCAACAGAAAACTCGTCGTCGAAGGACCCAGCCGCACCGGAAGCAAGAACTCGGAATGAAGAAGGAGTCCACCATGCGCACTGCGGCTTTGGGATTGGCGCTCGCCGGCATCGCGGCCCTGTTCGCGGGCTGCGCCTCGCATCGCAATCAGCCCGCTCCCGCGGCGGCCAGCGCGCCGGAACTCGTCAGCCGCTTCGAGGCCGCCTCTGCGATCAGCGACGCCGCCACGCGCGACCAAGCGCTGGCCGAGGTCGCCTGGCTCGGCGCGCAGGCCGGCGACAGCCGCGTCGTGCTCAACTGCCTCGGCGCGATGCGCGGTTCGCCCGTGCGCGACCAGGCCGCCTACCGATGCTCCGGGCGGCTCGCGGAAGATGGATGGGTGCCGCAGGCCGTCGCCGTGGCGCAGACGATCGGCGACTCGACCGTCCGGGACCGCGCCCTCTCGAAGATCGCCCAAAGCAGCCCGTATCCCGTCGCGCCGCAGTGACCGATGCGCGTACGCGGCGACTGACGCCGCCGGCGCCTCACCGCAGCCGCACCTTCGACACGTCGAACGACGGCGGCGGGAATTTCATGTCCATCTCCTCCAGCGCCTCGACGATGATCTGCGAGACGGCGAGGTTGCGGAACCATTTGTGGTCCGCGGGGATGATGAACCACGGCGCCTCGTCGGTGCTGCAGCGGCTGAGCGCCTCCTCATAAGCCTCGACGTACTCGCCCCACCGCGTGCGCTCCGCCAGGTCGGCGCGCGAAATCTTCCACTCCTTCGCCGGGTCCTTCAGGCGCTCCTCGAGCCGCTTGCGCTGCTCAGCCTTGCTGATGTGGAGGAAGAATTTCAGGATGTGGATATCGTTCTCCAGAAGGATTTCCTCGAACCGGTTGATCTGGCCGTAGCGGGCGCGCCAGACTTTTTCGCTGACGAGTCCATGCACGCGCGCGACGAGGACGTCCTCGTAATGCGACCGGTTGAAGATACCGATCTCGCCCTTCGCCGGCATGGCGGCATGGATGCGCCAGAGGAAGTCGTGCGCCAGTTCCGTCGCCGACGGGACCTTGAACGACGTCACGCGGCAGCTCTGCGGGTTCAGGCCCGACATGACATGCCGAACCGTGCCGTCCTTGCCGCCCGCGTCCATCGCCTGGAGCACGACCAGGATAGCGCGCCGGCCCTCCGCGTAAAGCAGATACTGCAAATCCGACAGCCGCTGGAGGTTCTTCTGCATCGGCTTTTCGGCCTCGGCCTTGTCGCTCAAGCCGCCGGTATCGTCCGGGTCATGCTCCTCCAGCCTCACGCGCGCGCCCGGCTTGACGCGGTATTGCTTGTGATATTTCATGTGCGGTCTCCGGTTTACGGCGACGATGGACCATTGACGATGGACGATAAGCCCTGGACAATCGGGTATCGTCCATCGTCCTCCGTCGCCTGCAACCTTACCAAAGCGCCGGCCTGAAGTCCACGCCGCGCGCGGTCTTGAAGATCATCCACTTTCGCCTTGCGTCCGCCTGCCCGGAAATCTATACTGGATTTTCATGGGACAGCCATCCTTTTCTAACCTTCACCATGCAGACTGACGGACGATGGGACCTGTTTCCGACAAGCGAAGAAGGCGAAAGCATCGCATGAACGCGCTGGGACCGGATCAGCCGCAGGCGGGTGATCCGGCGCCTTCAGCCGCGCAACTGCCCGTTGCCGCCGCCGGACCGCAGCCGCCCGGCGCGCCTCCGGCCGCCGCTGCGCCGGCGGAGTTCCTCAACCGGGACTTGAGCTGGCTGGAGTTCAACCGGCGCGTTCTGCACGAGGCGCTCGACGAGCGCACGCCGCTGCTCGAGCGGTTGAAGTTCCTCGGCATCTGCGCCTCGAACTTGGACGAGTTCTTCATGAAGCGCGTCGGCTGGGTGAAGCGCCGTCTCGAGGAGGGCGCCCTGCCGCGCACGCCCGAGGGCGTGCCCGCGCACGAGCTCCTCGCGGCGTTCCGCCATCAGTTGCTGCCGATGGTCGCGCAGCAGGCCGAGTGCTTCTCGAAAGTCCTGCGCCCGAAACTCGCGGAGGCGGGCATCCACCTGCTGAAATGGGAGGAGCTCACCGCGCCGGAGCGCGCCGCGGCCGAGACGTTCTTCAAGAACAGCGTCTTCCCGGTCCTCACGCCGCTGGCGGTGGACCCCGGCCATCCGTTCCCGTTCATCTCGAATCTCTCCGTCTCGCTCGGCGTGACGCTGCATCACCCGGAGCGCGAGGGCGAACTCTTCGCGCGCGTCAAAGTGCCCCAGGTGCTGCCGCCGTGGGTGCGCGTGGACGCGGGCGAGGCCGGCGCGCACCGCCTCATCTCGCTCATCGAGCTCATTCGCTACAATCTCAAGGACCTTTTCCCGGACATGGAAATCGTGGACGTGATGACATTCCGGATCACGCGCAACGCCGACGTCGAGCGCGACGAGGAGGACGCCGACGACCTGCTGGAGATGGTCGAGGACGAAATCCGCCGCCGCCGGTTCGAGCGCGCCGTCCGGCTCGAATGCGCGCCGAAATCCAGCCCGCGCATGCTCCGGTTCCTGCTTGACGAGCTCCAATTGACCGAGCTGGACGTGTACGACCTGACCGACGTGATTGATTTCGCCTGGGTCCGGCCGATCGCCGAGATCAACCTGCCGAAGCTGCGATACGAGCCGTGGACGCCGCTCGTCCCGCCCGCGCTCGACAACGCCGAGGCCGACATCTTCACCCTCATCCGCGCCGGCGACCTACTCGTCCATCATCCCTACGACGACTTCGAGACCAGCGTCGAGCGCTTCATCCGCTCCGCCGCCGAGGACCCGAAGGTCCTGGCGATCAAGATGACCGTGTACCGCGCCGGCGCCGAGAGCCCGCTGATCCAGCAGCTCATCCGGGCGGCCGAGTCCGGCAAGCAGATCGTCTGCCTCGTCGAACTCAAGGCGCGGTTCGAGGAGGAGCGCAACATCTACTGGGCGCAGGCGCTGGAGAAGGCCGGCGTCCACGTCGTGTACGGCATCGTCGGGCTCAAGACGCACGCGAAGGCCGCGCTGGTCGTCCGGCAGGAGCCCGAAGGCGTGCGCTGCTACGTGCATGTCGGCACCGGGAATTACCACGCGCAGACCGCGCGCATCTACACCGACCTGAGCCTGATGACCTGCAAGACCGACTTCACCGAGGACGTGGTGGAGCTTTTCAATTACCTCACGGGGCGGTCGCTGCAGCGGGAGTACCGCAAGCTGCTCGTCGCGCCGCTGGGCATGCGCGACCGGTTCCTCGCGATGATCGAGCGCGAGGCCGAGCACGCCAAGGCCGGCCGGCCGGCGCAGATTATCGTCAAGTGCAACTCGCTCGAGGAGCGCACCGTTTGCCGGGCGCTCTACCGCGCCTCGCAGGCGGGCGTGAAGATTGACCTGATCATCCGCGGCTTCTGCTGCCTGCGGCCGGGCCTCGCCGGCGTGAGCGAAAACATCCGGGTGATCTCCGTCATCGGCCGGTTCCTCGAGCACTCGCGTGTCATCTATTTCCGCAACGGCAATGCGGACCCGCTCCTGGGGGATTTCTACCTCGGCTCGGCCGACTGGATGTACCGCAACCTGCTCGCACGGGTCGAGATCAGCGCGCCCATCGAGGACCGCCCATTGCGCGAGATGGTCTGGACGATCCTCCAGGTCATGCTCCACGACCGCCGCCAGGCCTGGGACATGCAGCCCGACGGCTCCTACATCCAGCGCCAGCCGCCCGCCTCCGCCGACCCGGCCGGCGGAATCACGGCGAAGGCGGAACTCCTCGGCACGCACCAGGTGCTGATGGACCTGGCGCGAAGCCGCGTCGCCGCCGCGCCCGCGCACGAGAACGGCCTATAAACGGCGCGAGTTTTCACCACGAAGGGCGCGAAGGAAGGATTTCAAGGCGTCCGTTCACGAGGAGAGGCGCGTGAAACAGACCGTGGTTGCGTATTACTCGCGCACCGGCGGCACAGCCAAAGTCGCCGGGCAGCTCGCCGCGATCCTGGATGCCGACCTCGAGGAAATCCGCGAGGCGAAAGACCGCTCCGGCGTGCTCGGATTGCTGAGCGCCGCATGGGACTCCACGCTCAAACGCGAAGCGACTCTCACGAGCAAGCACAGCGCCGAGGGGCGCAAGACCATCGTCATCGCGACGCCCATCTGGGGATTCAGGCCGCCGCCCGCCCTGCGGAGCTACCTGAAGAAGGTGAACCTCGCCGGAAAGAAAGTCTGCGCCGTCAGCACGTTTTTTGGACTGGGCGGCGACCGAGTGCTCGACGCCATCGCCGCGATGGTCCCCGGCGGCCTGTCCGCGCGGCTGCCTCTCAAGAGACCCGCCGCGCAGTCGAACCTCGCCGCGACGCTCAAGGAATGGGCTAAAAAGGTCGGCGGGTGAGGGTCTCAGCCGAGCGGTCTCGGGGATCGGAGTCCGCGCAGGAAATATTCCGCCTTGCGGGGCCGGTCATTTAGCCGGCGGCGGTGCGGCCGGCGTCTCGTCCAGGTCTATCTTGACCTTGTCCAGCAATCCGCGCTGCGAATAAAGCTCGAACAACTCGCGCTTGGCCTGCTCGTGCACCGGCGACTTGGGCTTCGCGGCCAGTTCCTTATAGAACGCAATCGCCTCTCCGTCGCGTTTCAGGCTGCGATAGGCGTTGGCCAAGTGCAGCTTGATCGTGTCGTGATCGCCTTCGGACTGCGCCAGGGTGTCGGCTTTCGCGTAGGCGGGCAGGGATTTCGGCGCTTCTCCGTAGTTGCAGCAGGCGTCGCCGAAGCGCATCCAGCACATCGCGTTCTGCGGCTCGACCTTGGCGGCCTTCTCGGCCCACTCGAAACCCTTGTCTTTTTGATCGGAGGAAAAGTAGGCGTTGGAAATCCGCTCGTAGCAGGTGGCCCTTTGCGCCGGTTGAGAGCCGCCCAGTTTCTCGTACAGCGCGATGGCCTGCTCGGTGTTCTTCAGTCGCACCTCGATGTCCGCCAGTTGCAGGATCACCTGGGCATCGTCGCTCTTGAGGGCCAGCAGTTTCACGGCCGCCGCGCGCGCGGCCGGCAGGTCCTGCTTCACGTCTCGATAAATCCACACCAGCGTCTGCAAGGGAAGAGGGTCCTGCGGGTCGCTCGCCGCGAGGTCTTCAAAAACCCGGATCAGGTCTTCGGTTTTCTGGAGCCGCCGGTAGAGGTCAATCAACCGGTCCCGCGCCCATTCGCGCTGGCCGGGCTGCCGGCCGGTTTTGAAGAGAGTCTGGTACTGCGCGGACGCTTCGTCGGTCTTGCCGGCGTTATCCAGGGCTTGCGCGAGCGACTGCCCGAGGCGCCACTGGGTCGGCGCGTCCTGGGCCAGCGCCAGGCCCTGGCTGAACTTCTCGGCGGCATCCGCCGGCTTCTTCTGCCTTTGCAGCAGATCGCCCCAACTGGTGAGAACCTGCACTTTGAGCTGCGTCCCCTTGGCCGCCTCGATGGCCTTGGCGTAGCACTTCTCCGCTTCGTCGGTCATCCCGTAGCGCTGGTTAACCTGGGCCTGCTCATACCAATATTGTCCCGGTTCCGGGCCCGAAGGCTGCTGCGCCTCGGGACGAGGCGCCGGCGCGGACGGGGCCGGCGACGTTTGGGCGGTCAGATGCGGGGCCGCCGCACCGAGCAACCACGCGGCGAGAATCAGCGCCCCGCGGCCGGCGGGAATGAGCCTGCGCGCGGACTTCGCGGTTTTCATGTTCGCTGGTCGCTTCCAAAAAGAGCCCGCTGAGATGAATTGTATCGGATCAGACCTGATCAGCGCAAGCATTTCCTGGCGGCTCGGGAATTTCTGGACAACTCGACCGGATTCGGATATAATTGCAGTGGTAAGGCAGAGACGGTCACCAAGGGGGCGATCGGGGCATCTTTAGAACCGACTTGCGTCGTGTATCAGTGGCAGCGGCGTCTCTTGCGCCATGCGACTGAATCTCAGGGTAGGTTTGTCGCAAAGAGATGGACGTTGATGAATTTGCGGCGACGCACCGCACAGGATCGTCTGAGAGATCGCGGTTCGGGGCAACCGCGGGCTTACAGTTCTTTCCGCATTTCTCCACGCATTCAAACCACTGAACCGGCGAAATCCCGAACGACCGTTTCCGGTCATGGCAGGCCGCGGCAGCACGGCGCCCTTTCCCGGTGGAGTGGAGCAAGATGACTCGATCCGACCTCCGACGGAACGCCGGGTTCGCAGCCGCCATCGTCGTCGCGCTGGCACTGTCGCCGCTGGCGGCTTTCGCGAAGCCGGTCGTCCAGAACGACGCGGCGATGGCAGTGCAGGGCTGGCTCAAGCAGCCCGGACATGGATTGAAAGCGCCCCTCGGCCACGCGATCAAAAACACCGACGTATATACCGATGCCGCCGGCGCCCCGCTCTATTTCGCGGTCAACCTCAATCCTTCGGGTTTTGTGATCGTGCCGGCGGACGACCTTGCCGAACCGGTCCTTTGCTTCAGCCCGGCCGGCAAGTACGTCGCTTCCGAAAAGAACCCGCTGGGCGCGCTGGTGATGCATGACGTCCCTGCCCGGCTCGCGCTGGCGCGGGCAAAGGCGGCCGCCGGCAACGTGCAGCCGCGCCAGAAAGAGGCGCAACGCAAATGGGGACAGCTTCGGGCCGCGGCGACTGCAGGCGCCGCGCTGCCGGGACTCACCAGCGTGTCGGACCTTCGAGTGGCTCCGCTCACTCAAACCCAGTGGGACCAGGGCGACGCTCTAGGCAGCCCCTGTTACAACTATTATACGCCGGACAATGACGTGGATGGTTGCGTGGCGACGGCCATGGCGCAGTTGATGCGCTTTTATGAATACCCCACCGCGGGCGTAGGGACAGCCGGTTTTACGGTCTGGGTCAACGGAAATCCGCAGACGGCCAACCTGCTCGGCGGCAATGGAAGCGGCGGGCCTTACGATTGGGCCGATATGCCGCTGGTGCCGGCGAACGGCGTGACCGCTTTGCAACGCCAGGCCATCGGCGCGCTCTGTTACGATGCGGGCATATCCGTCAACATGCAATACACCTCGGACAGCTCCGGCGCAGACCCGACCGAAATCGCGCTCGCTCTGAGCGACGTGTTCTTCTTCAGCAACGTCGTCTGCGGAGGCGATGGGGACAATATCGGAAGCGGGTTGGTCGGAATGCTCAACCCGAACCTCGATGCGGGATTTCCGTGCCTGCTGTCCATTTACGCCTCCGACGGCGCCGGCCACGAGATCATCGCCGATGGATATGGATACGATTCCTCGACGCTTTATCACCATCTGAACCTGGGCTGGGGCGGCGCCGACACTGCCTGGTACAACCTCCCGGACTTCGACGCCGGCGGTTATGACTGGCAGACCGTCGCCTTCTGTATTTACAACGTCTATCCGAACAGCAGCGGCGAGATCATCAGCGGGCGGATCACCGACCGCACCGGAACGGCCATCAGCGGAGCGACCGTTACCGCCGCACAGGCCGGCGGCGGAGTCTATACGGCCACCACGAACGCCAACGGTATTTACGCCTTCGCCAATGTGCCCTCTGCGTCTTCCTACACCCTGACCGCGACCCTGACCGGGTACACATTCTCGCCTCAGATCGTCTCCACCGGCACGTCCACGGACTATAATACTGCTTCCGGTGACGTCTGGGGCGCGAATTTCACGCCGAACGCAGTCGCCAGCACGTGGACGCTCACGGTCAACTCGTCGCCGACCCAGGGGGCTGCGATCACCGGCACGAATCCGGGCACGTCGGATTACTCCCTTCCGGGTATCGTGGACGGAACCGCCGTCAGCCTCTCCGCGCCGGCGGCGTTTGTCTCGGGCGGGACGACTTACAATTTCATTCAGTGGACCGCGCCGACGGGCTGGACGGCTTCGGGCGCAACGGTATCCGGCAACGTCACTTCCAATACGACGCTGACCGCCGATTACGCGGCGCAGGTCTGGACGCTGACGGTGAATTCCGCGCCGGTCCAGGGAGCCGGGATCAGCGGCACGAATCCCGGCATGGCGGATTACTCCGTTCCGGGCATCGTGGACGGAACCGCCGTCAGCCTCACCGCGCCGGCGACGATCGTCTCGAGCGGGACGACCTACAATTTCGTTCAGTGGACCGCGCCGACAGGCTGGACGGCTTCGGGCGCGACGGTGTCCGGCGCAATCCACTCCAACTCGACGCTGCAGGCCGATTACACGCCGCAACTCTGGACGCTGACGGTGAACTCCGCGCCGGTCCAGGGAGCCGGGATCAGCGGCACGAATCCCGGCATGGCGGATTACTCCGTTCCGGGCATCGTGGATGGCACCGCCGTCAGCCTCACCGCGCCGGCGACGATCGTCTCAGGTGGGACGACCTACAATTTCGTCCAGTGGACCGCGCCGACAGGCTGGACGGCTTCGGGCGCGACGGTGTCCGGCGCTATCCACTCCAATACGACTCTGGGGGCCGATTACACGCCGCAACTCTGGACGCTGACAGTGAGCTCCGCGCCGGTCCAGGGAATTAAAATGACCGGGACGTACCCAGGAACGACGGACTATTCGGCCTCGGGTGTGACCGATGGCACAGCGGTGAACCTGGTGGCGCCGGCAGATGATCCGGCCGGATACACCTTCTCGTCCTGGACGCTCAACGGCGCGGCGCAGACCTCCGGGCAGAAGTCCATCACGTTTACGATGTCCGCCGCCACGGCAGCCGTTGCGCAGTACACGCTGAACGATTACGCGCTGACCGTCCAGTCCGCGCCGCCGACCGGACTGAGCATCGGTTCGAGCACAGGCGACGGCGGCCCGACGGACTACACGGTTTCCAGCGTCGCGTACGGGACAAGCGTGAACCTGCAAGCGCCGGCGATTGACCCGGCCGGATACACCTTCTCGTATTGGACGCTCAACGGCGCGGCGCAGACTTCCGGCCAGAAGTCGCTCGCACTCACGATGACCGCGGCCACGACCGCCGTCGCGCAGTACACGTTGAACACCTGCACGCTGAGCGTGCAATCCGCGCCGCCGACCGGGATTGCCGTCACATCGAACACAGGCGACGGTGGAATGACAAGCTACACCGACACCGTCGCATACGGGACGAGCGTAAACCTTCAGGCGCCGGCGCTGGATCCTGTCGGGTACACCTTCTCGTATTGGACGCTCAACGGCGCGGCGCAGACTGCCAAGCAGAAGTCCGTCACATTCACGATGTCCGCCGCCATAACGGCCGTGGCGCAGTACCAGGCGAACGGTTCCACATTGACTGTTCAGTCCGCGCCCGCGACTGGGGTGAGCGTCGGTTCGAGCACGGGCAACAACGGGACGACGAGCTATACCAAATCCGTAGCGTATGGAGCGAGCGTCAATCTGCAAGCGCCGGCGACGGATCCGCCCGGGTACACCTTCTCGTACTGGACGCTCAATGGTGCGGCGCAGACATCGGGTCAGAAGGCGCTCACGTTCACGATGACCGCGGCCGCGACGGCGGTGGCGCGGTACACGCTGGACACCTGCACGCTGAGCGTGCAGTCGCTGCCGCCGATCGGCGTGAGCATCGGTTCGAGCACCGGTCATGGGGGCACGACGAACTACACCAAGACCGGTGTCGCGTACGGGACGAGCGTGAACCTTCAGGCCCCGGCGACGAACCCGGCCGGCTATGTCTTCGCGCATTGGATGCTCAACGGCGCAGGACAGAGTTCCGGCCAGAAAGCGCTCACGTTCACGATGACTGCCGGCACGACGGCTATCGCGATGTATACGCCGACCTTCACGCTGAGCGTGCAGTCCACGCCGCCGGCCGGCTTGGGCATCGGCTCGAGCACGGGGCAGAGCGGCACGACGAACTATACGAAGACCGGCGTCGCGAGCGGGACGACCGTGAACCTCCAAGCCCCGGCGAAGGACCCGGCCGACTACGCCTTCGGGTACTGGAAGCTCAACGGCGTGGCGCAGGCGCCGGCCCAAAAATCAAAATCGCTCACGTTCACGATGACCGCCGGCACGACGGCCGTGGCGGTGTACGCACCGAGCTGCACTCTGACTGTGGAGTCCACGGCGCCGACCGCCGTGAGCGTCGGTTCGGACACGGGCAACAGCGGGACGACGAGCTATACCTGTTCCGTGGGGTCCGGGACGAGCGTGAACCTGCAAGCGCCGGCGACGGACCCGTCCGGATACACCTTCTCGTACTGGACGCTCAACGGCGCGGTTCAGGCGTCGGATCAGAAGGTGATCACGTTCACGATGACGGCGGCCACCACCGCGGTGGCGCGGTACACGCTGAACGCCTACGCGCTGAGCGTGCAGTCAACGCCGCCGACCGGGTTGAGCATCGCTTCGAGCACCGGTCATGGCGGCACGACGAACTACACGAAGGCCAGCGTTGCGTATGGGACCAAAGTAAACTTTCAGGCCCCGGCGACGGATCCGGCCGGGTACACCTTTTCGTACTGGACGCTCAACGGCGCGGCGCAGACTGCGGGTCAGAAGGCCATCACGATCACGTTGACCGCCGGCACGACGGTGGTGGCCCAGTACGCGCCGGGCGGCTGATCCGTTCTCCGTCCAGTCCGCGCCGGTCGTATTTGTCCTTCGGCTTTCCCACCGCTCAAGACCGGCCAACCGCCGGAAATTGCTTGACGGCGGGCGACCTCAGTCATCACAATATGCCATTCCATGTCTGACCGCCGCGTGCAGAGCGGCCCGTGGGCGGATTGCGGTTCACGCTGAACCAGGACAAATCCCGGTTACAAGGCGCTCGGAGATTGGGAATTCTGCTTTCCATACTGTCCAGATACCGCTACGTGCTTCTGTCCGCCGTCGTGGCGGCGCTGATGCTGGTTCACACTTCCAAACAGGTGTGGACCGGTGATTTCTGGGAGCATGCCGCCGTCGTCAGAGAGCTGGCGACAAACCCTGTTTCGCCGCACCACCCGCAGATTCTCTCCGATGCGCCCCATCCCTTTTATTCACCGTATACGGTCCTTGCCGGGTGCATTTCGCGAGCGACCGGCATAGATTGCTTTAGAACGCTGGCGCTGCTGGGCATGGTCAATCTCGCCCTTCTGCTGATCTCGCTCTGGATGTTCAGCGTTGCGCTCTTGAAGCACAGGGAAGCCGCCTTTTACGTCTTGTTGTTCACGCTCGTTCTCTGGGGACCGACGGCGTGGATGTACAGCGGCTTCTTTCATTTGCACGTGCTGGGAGACGTCCTGCCGTATCCCTCGACATTCGCCACAGCCATCGCGTTGCTGGGTTCAGCCATCTACTGTAAGGTGCTCAGAACTGGAAATCGCCTGGCGCTCATCCCCGTCGCCCTGGCGAGCCTCGTGGTTGCAATCACCCATCCTCCGACTTTCATTTTCTTCAGCGTATGCATTCTTTCGCTGACCCTGGGCATCCCGGCCGGGCGTCTGCCCTTGCGCGAGTACGCGCGGCTTCTGGCCTGCATATTCATTCTGCCGTTGATCGTCGCCATGTTCTGGCCTTACTACCCGTTCTTCCAGTTGCTCGCGCAGGACTCATCGCTGTATCACGCAGGCAACGTGAGCATGTACACTGACGTCGTGCGATGCATCTGGCCGGCATTTCCCGGGATACCGCTGATCATCTGGCGGTTCAAGTCGAAGAAGACGGATCCGGTGTTCCTGATCGCGGCCGTCCTGAGCCTGATCTATGCGTATGGGGCGCTCTCGCACCACTGGACTTACGGACGCGTCATATCGTACATCGTCCTGATGCTTCACATGTCCATCGCCGATGTCGTAGCTCGAGTTGAGATTTCGCTGAGAGCGCGTCTGCAGTCGCCGGCGTCGGTTATCCTCGCGTTCGCGGGCCTGGCTGCCGTTGTGCTGGCGGCCTTCTTGTGCCGGGCGACCATTCGCTCGCTCCTGGTTCGAGGTCTGCGGCTGCACGAGGTCAGCACGTACCAGCAATATAAATCTCTTTCAGGCGCGACTCCGCAATACGACGTGGTGCTCTCCGACCTGGCGACAAGCTGGTTTGTGCCTGCCTTCGCGGGCAAGGTCGTTGCGGTGCCAAGGCCGCTGCCCTTCGTACCCGACGGCGCCGCCAGGAGGAACGACGTGGAGCGCTTCTTCAGCGAGTCCGCTCTCCAGACGGAGCGAGAGGCGATCATCCGGAAGTACAATGTGAAGTGGCTTCTGCTGAATAAGGAGAATGTGCCGCAGTGGGCGACGATCGAGCAATCGTTCCGGGACCAGGCTGAAATTACGCTCTCCAATGATCAGTTCATACTGATGCACCTGCGCTAGAGATGCGCCGATGAGTCGGAGCCATTGCGGTTGCCGGCCCCGTGTGATACAGAAGAGCCTCGGTTACACAGAGTGAAGGCCGCAAAAATTGGATTTTGCGCCCTGATACGCGCCGCGCGAGCGGCCACTGAACAACGGGAGGAGAAAGCATGAAGAAGATGATTGGGCTGTGCATCGCCGGGCTTGCGCTGGCGGCGCCCCTCTGCCGGGCGCAGACCACGCGCCCGCCTATGACGCTCACGAAGATGGACGCAACGAAGCAGAAAAACTGGATCGCCCTCTGGGACAAGGAGATCTCCGGCGAAGCCAGGAACTACCGCACCTGTGATAATGCCATGGGCGAGGACATCGCCTGGGTAGTGTCGCCCACCATGAACGGCTTCTACTACGGCTACATGGCCACGAAAAATACGAAGTACGTGGACATGCTGGTGGACTGGACGGATTCCCTGCTCAAGCGCGCCGTGAAGGAGCCGGACGGCTATGTCGGCTGGCCGTCGAAAGCCGCCGCCGGGACCGCGGTGGACAACCTGGACGACTTCAACGCCGACAGCTTCCTCAGCGACGCGATGGTATTCCGCCCGATCGCCCTGATGGCCGGCGAGATGATCAAGAACCCCGCGCTGAAGGAGAAGTACGGCGCAAAAGGCGAGAGCTACCTCAAGTTCGCCGAGCGGATTTACGCCAAGTGGGTGGAGCGCGGCGGCTGGCGGGAGACCCAGGGCGGCGGCATGATCTCCGTGACCCTGCCCTACGGAATGGACCCGGCTCACCAGAAGTGGATTGATTTCGACACCCGGAACGCACCCGGCCACGGATTCTCGCACCCCGACAACAAGGCCAACCAGGTCGCCCGCTGGATGCTCGCGATGTGGGACGTGACGGGCAAGCCGGAATACAAGGAGCGCGCGGAGAAATGGTTCAAGCTGATGAAGAGCCGGATGAAGCCCAAGGACGACGGCACCTACGAGATCTGGAACTACTGGCAGCCGGCCGGCCCGTGGGATTACAAGCCCGATGGCAGCACCAAGCACTGGGTGGGCGTCCATCCCAACGGCGGATATTATGACGATGACAACGAGGGCATCGTTGACGGGTACGAGCATGGCCTGATCTTCACCAGCGCGGAAATCGCCCGCCTGATCGCCACCGCCAAGACCAGTTGGACGGGAGCCGATCCGGGCAGTCCGATGGCCGGAATGGAAATCTCTGTCCAGCAAGCCGGCGGCATGGCGAAAGCGGTCAACGCCTGCGTCCCCAACTCGATGACCTCGGAGCCGATCTCCGCAGGCGCCGGCGCCTTGAGCGGCACGGTCGTCAGCGTGCAGTGGGACGCCAAAGCGGGCAAGGGCAAGATTATCGTCCAGCCCAAGAATGCGCAGGCGCCGCGTGTGACGGTCAACACTGACAAGAGCACGAAGGTCCAGGTCCTGCGGCTCTGGCCCGCGCTGGCTCCCTTTGACGTGGACATCCAGAAGCACTTCGAGGCGATCGCGATGCCGAATGACTGGTTCGGGGTGAGCATCGTGCCCTACTATCTCATGCTGCAGTCGGAGTTGGACGCCAAATAGACTTTGCCGCACAGTGAAGCGCAGACGCACTGCCACGGGCGGCCGCAGGGTCGCCCGTGGTGTTGACGGGGCCGACATCGAGCGTCAGAATACGATCTTTGATGCCCGGCCATCGCGTGGCGGGCGACCTGGGAGCAAAAGGAGGCCGCATGCTCTGCCGCGTGTTGAACGATGAGCAGATTCAACGTATCCACCGCGCCTCGATGGCCCTGCTGGCGCGCGTCGGCGTGGGCGTGCCGCACCCGGACATGCTGAACCGCCTGGAATCCGCCGGCGCGACGGTGGACCGCCGCGCGCAGCGGGCTCGCCTGCCGGAGGAACTGGTCATGCGCTGCGTGCGGCAGGCCGGCAAGCAGTTCACGATCTACGGCCGCGACCTGTCGAAAGCGGCCGCCTTCGGTCTCGGAAAGCGCAATTTTAACGCGATCGCCGGCGAGGCCTCCTGGGTGGACACCGTCGGAGGCGAGCGACGGTATGCCGCTATCGCGGACGTAGCGACCGCCGCCCGGTTCTGCGATGCGCTCGATCACATCAACATCGCCGGCGCCATGACCGACCCGCAGGACGTCCCGCCCGCGGTCCGCTGCGTCGAGGTGCTGGCAACGATGCTGCGGCACACCACCAAGCCCGTCACGTTCTGGTACTACGACCGCGCCTCCGCCTGCTACATCAACGAAATCCTGATCGCGCTCCGCGGCGATGAGCGGAAGGCCGCGCAGTATCCCGCCTGCTATCCGTTCCTGGAGCCGATCAGCCCGCTGCGGTTCCCTTTCAACGGCGTGGACCTCCTGTATGAGACCGCGCGGCTGAACCTGCCGGTGCCGATCGGCCCGATGGCGCAGATGGGGGTTTCCGCGCCCGCCACCATCGCCGGCACCCTGGCGCAGGAGAACGCGGAAATCCTGTCGGGCGTCGTCCTGACGCAGTTGGTCAAGCCGGGGACGCCGGTCTGCTACGGCGGCATCTGCCATGCGTTCGACATGCGCACGACGCAGTTGATCTTCTCCGGGCCCGAGCAGGCGATCTTCGGCGTGGCGATGACGCAAATGGGCAAGCACTACGGCCTGCCCGTGTACATCAACGTGGGACTGACGGATTCCAAACGCCCGGATGCGCAGGCGGGACTGGAATCGGCGGCTACGCTGATTCTCGGCGCGGCGGCCGGGGCGGACATCTTCGGCCACATGGGCATCTCCGGCGTGGACCAGGCTACCTTACTCGACATGCTCGTGTTGCAGAACGAGGTCATCAGCTACGTGGAAAGCGCGATGCGCGACTTCGAGATTTCCAACGATACGCTGGGCCTGGAGGTCATCGAGGAGATCGGCCCGGGTGGAACGTTCATTGACCAGCCGCACACGGCGGCGCATTTCCGGAAGGAACTGTGGGCGCCGGGAATCCTCGACCGCGAATACTACCAGGCGTGGAAAGACGCCGGCGCCCTCAGCACGGAGGATCGCTGCCGGCAGCGGAAAGAGGAGATCCTGGCCACGCACCAGGTTGAGCCGTTGCCCGCCGACCTGGGGCGGGAGTTCGAGCGGATTCTGGCGGCCGCTCGGCGCGAGCTGGTGAAGTGAGCGGCGTGGCAGAGACGCCCCCTTACAAACGAATTGACGCGGCGCACCTCGAGGCGATGCGGCAGTTGGAGCGACCGGCGCTGCGCATCCGCTGGTGGATCGTCCTTCCGTTGGCGGTCGTCCTGGCCGTCGCACAGGCCGTGCTGAACCTTCGCCTGGAGAACGGCGCGAAGGGTGTCGCCCTCATCGCCACGCAGATCTCGATCATCGCCTTCGCCTTCCTCATCCTGCTCTCGGTCGCGCTGAACCCGCTGCTCCGGCTGACGCGTTTGATGGAGCCGTTCAACCGCGGCGAAATCATGACGCTCTTCGCGGCGCTCTGCGTCTCGGCGGGTATCAGTTCGTTCGGCCTGGTGGACCAGTTGGTGCCGCTGATCGCCACGCCGTTCAACTCGCAGTACGCCACGCCGCAGAGCGGCTGGACCCAGGACGTGACGCCCTACCTGAACCGGGCCCTTTACATCACCGACATGACGCGCATCAAGGAATACCGCGAAGGCTTCCCCTCGACGGAAGGGCTGTGGCGAAAAATCCCGTGGGCGTTGTGGATCAAGCCGCTGGCGCTCTGGATGATTTTCGTTTTCGCGATCTACGGCGTGTTCTACAGCCTGGCGATGCTGCTGTACGACTCCTGGGCGCGGCGCGAGAAGCTGATATTTCCCCTGGCACGGCTTCCGGAGGACCTTCTGAGTGACGAGGGCGCCGCGGCCGGCACTCTTTCGTCCACGCTGCACAGCGGCCCGTTTTGGATCGGCTTCCTCTTTGTCCTGCTGCTCCTGAGCTACAATGGCGTCTGTCAGGCGGAACTGATCCGCGGCCTGAACCCGTTGGGCCTCGGCTTCGATCAATCGAAGCTCAGACAAATGCTGGCCAACTCCATCTTCAGGGGTATTGCGGACTCGGGATCGTATAAGCTCCGCATCCTGGTCATTTTCACGGCGATCGGGATCAGCTTCCTCATCCCGCTGGAGATCTCCGCGAGCATCTGGATTTACTACCTGGCCGGTATCGCCATGTTCCTGGTGGCACTCTGGACGGCCGCCGGGGCGTCGGTGACCTCCTTCCAAAGCGACTGGCTGTGGGAGAACCACTTCGTCACCAGCCTGGGGGCGGGCGGGCTGCTGGCGTACTCCGCGGCCGCGCTCGTCAAGATGGTGGCCGACCGCGCAGAAGCTCTCCGGCAGGCGGCGAAAGGCCGGAGGCTGGGCTCCGCCGACTGGGCCGTGAGGCTGCCGGCCAGCATGGGCTGGGGCGGCTTGCTCTTCGTGGCGTCGAGCGTGGCGGCCATCGGCTGGCTGGCCTGGTGCAAAGTGGCGTGGTACTGGGGCGCGGGTTTCCTGGCGGTCATCGTGCTCGTCACCGTAGGGCTGATGCGCGTCGTGGCGGAGGGCGGCATTTACTGGTTCCACATCCACGCGGGCCCGTTCCACTTGGCCAAGTCGTTCGGCGCGATGGCGGCGGTGCCCAAGGGCGTTCTGGCGCCGCTCATGCCGATTTATTCGGTGCTGTTCACGGATATCAAGACGTTCATGGCCCCGGCGGTGATCAACAGCTTCAAGATGCAGGAGGAGACGCGCGCCGCGCGGCGGTGGTTCCACGCGATCGTCATTGCGGCGATCCTGGCGACGGTTGCAGCGTCGTTCGTCGCCATTCTCTGCATCGTGTACAGCGTGGGCGCGAACCGCGCCGAAGGGTGGTTCTTCACGGTCGGACCGCAGAGCCTGTTCAACAACACGCAGGTGCTGGTCAGCGGCGGCGGCGCCGCTGCCGGGAAGCACAACTGGATTTTCTATCTCATCGGCGCCGGCTGGGTCCTGCTGAGCATCGGCCTGCGCCGCAAGTTCTTCTGGTGGCTGCACCCGATCGGCTTCGTGATGATGGCCAACCCGCTGATCACGGCGATCTGGTTCTCATTCTTTCTCGGCTGGTGCTGCAAGAAACTGGCGGTGAGGTACGGGGGCCGGCACATGTTCGCCCGGCTGCGACCGGCGTTCATCGGGCTGATTTTCGGAGAGCTCATGGCGTGTTTCATCTGGTCGGTCGTCGCCGCGACCTTGCACCTGAATAAAATCTCCATAGACATCAACCGCTTCTGATCGAGTGTGCCTCCAAATTGTTTGACAGAGGCGGCCTGAGTCGTCAGACTGGGGCGATTAAATCTTGTGATCGCGGTCCGGCGGCGGAGGTGCGTAGTGAGCGTCAGCGACAACTTTTTTCTTTGTTACTTTGAAACGACACGCCGGTGCAACCTGCGCTGTTCTTACTGCATGACGAGGCGCGAATCCGTGGCCGATGGGACGGAGATGAGCACCGAGGAGGCCAAGGCCCGGGTGCTCGACGAGGTGTCGGCGATTTCCTCGAACGCGGCGATCGCCTTCTCCGGCGGCGAGCACCTCCTGCGACCGGATGCGTATGAACTCCTGGAATACGCGGGCAAGCTGGGCATCTGGAGCTTCATCAACACGAACGGACGGCTTCTGGTGGAGACGGACGCTATCCGGGAAGCCGCCGGGGCGACCGGCGGAAAGGTGGTCTTTGCCTTGTCGCTCAATTCGCTCGACGCGGGCACCAACTGCTCCGGCCGAGACGACGCGCCCGAGATCGTATGGCGCGCCGCGGAACTCTGCGAGAAGAAGCGCGCGCCGTTCTTTTTCATTGTGACGGTCTCCAAGGGCAACCTGGCGACGCTGCCGGAAACGGTGAAGTTCCTGCGGAAAAGGAATGTTCCCATGCTTCGTTCCCCCTTTGTTCCGCGCGGCGCCGGAGGGGCTTTCCGTCACCTGATGGCGGACCGGGCTGACATGGAAGGAACCATTCACCCGGCGCTGACGGGGAACCCGCTTTCCTCCATCTCCTTCACGCCTTTCTTCGGCTCTCCGGATCTGATACAGGCCGGAGCGAGTCATTTCAGCCTCCGGATCGCCGGAGTCGGCTGCCAGGCGGCTCGCAGTTTCGCCGCCGTGAGCGCCGAGGGCCAGGTGGCGCCGTGCGTCCACCTGCTGGACAGTTCCTGCGTCTGCGGCAATGTCCGGTCGGAACGGTTGTCGGAGATCATCCGGGATGCCCCGCTCTTCGCGGCCCTGCGCAGCCGCGCGGGACTCAAGGGCAAGTGCGGACGCTGCCGCTATCGCCAGACGTGCGGCGGCTGCAGGGCGCAAGCCTTCTACCATTCCGGCGATGTGGAAGGCGAGGACCCGACCTGTTTCTTCGAGCCTTCCGATTCGCGGACCCGGTCCTGCCTTGAAACGGCCCAGACGGCGCAACTGGGACGCTTCCTCTTCTACGTCAAGACCACGACGCCTTGGAGCAGTTTCCTGTAAGAGAGCGCAGGGTCTCATGCGAATCCTGTTGATCAAGCCGCAGTGGTTCGACCATGAGGGGCCCTACCGCTACCTGGAGCACGTGCGGTTTACGCCCTTGTCGCTCGGGATCCTGGCGGCCCTGAGCGAAGGACACGATGTGCGGATTGTGGATGGCGACTGGGACGCCATTCCCGCGGAGGAACGCTTCGACCTGGTGGGCATCACCGCCACGACGTTCACCTCGGAACGCGTCTACGGCCTGGCCCGGCGGTTCGCCCGGAACGGCGCCAAAGTCGTCCTGGGCGGCGTGCATCCAACGCTGTTGCCGAAAGAGTGCTCGGAGCATGCCCATGCGGTGGTTGTCGGCGAGGCGGAGTACCTGTGGAAGACCGTCCTGCAGGACGCCGAACGGGGGCGCCTGGAACGCATCTACACAGCGCCGCGTCCCACGGACATGGACGACGTTCCGTTCCCAAGGCGCGACCTGCTCGCAGAGCCGGCGTGGTTCGCCTGCCTGCAGGCCACGCGCGGGTGCCCGAACGCCTGCCGCTACTGCTATCTGCCTTCCATGCCCTGGCACGGCTACCGCAAGCGCGGGCCGGAACTGGTCGGCGAGGAACTGCGCCGGCTGAAACAGAAGATGGTCTTCTTCGTGGACGACAACCTTTTCGCCGACCGCGCCTATGCGATGGACATTTTCAGGACCGTTGCCGCTCACCGCAAGACTTTCTCCCTTCAGATGCCGACCAATGTCGGGAGCGACGAGGAGTTACTCGACGCCATGGCGCAGGCTGGCTGTTTCAATGTCCAAATCGGCTTTCAGAGCGCCAATCCTCGGTCGCTGGAGTGGGCGCACGTCGCGCACAACCGCGTCGAGGACTATCGCGCCATGGTCGCCGGACTTCATGCGCGCGGCATCCTGGTGACGGGGTTCTTCATCCTCGGCTTCGATACGGACGATTCGGACTGCTTTGACCGCACCATCGAGATGATCCGCCACATCGAAGTGGACGAGGCGCATCTTTATATCCTGACGCCCTATCCCGGCACGTCGCTCTATGCGCAACTGGGGCAGGAAGGCCGGCTGCTGCCCGCCGGGCGCAACCGCTTCGGATGGGACCACGCTGTCTTTCAGCCTAAGCTCATGACGGGGGAAGAGTTGGAGCAAGGCGTGCAACGCATGTACGACACCTTGAACCCCTGGTTGATGCGGCGCACGGCGCGCATGCTCATCAAACGCCTCGACCTGCTCGCGCGCCACCCGGCGCTCCTGCGCGTGTTTGCCAGCGGGGCGTTCCGGCGGCCTCGGGTCGCCGGAAGACGATCGGACGACGGCCTTCGACCAAATTTCCCCAAACACCTTAATGTGAGCGACTCATGACATCACCGGCCAATCCGCCCATTCGACTCCACCCGGAAAACCCGAAGATATTCGAGTTCCGCGGCAAGCCGCTGGTGCTGGTCACCGCCACCGAGCATTACGGCGCCGTGCTCAACCGGCCGTTCCGGTTTGAGCGTTACGTCGCGGACGCGGCGGACAAATCGCAGACCCTGACGCGCCTGTTCCTGCTGTTCCGGGAATTCCAGAGTGCGTGCAATCCGTATTCGACGTGCAAGCCTGAATCCACCGACTACATCGCGCCGTTCCTGCGGACGGGCCCTGGGCAGGCGTCGGACGGCTTGCCGAAATACGACCTGACCCGATGGAACCCCGAGTTCTTCGACCGGTTGCACCGGT